>NZ_JBQCKK010000001.1:17890-675509 GCF_051967035.1 Brevibacillus sp. SAFN-007a
AAAAGCGTGGTCTCGTGATCGCGGGCGGCTTCGAGCTGCTGGGTTGCCGTCTCCAGTTGGCGGGTCGTGGCATCGAGTTGCGAAGAGGTGCTTTGCAGCTGCAAGCTCGCGTCTTCCAGTTGCTTGCTGTTTTCAGCGAGCTGCTGCGAAGTGGTGTCCAGCTGTTGAAGCGTCTGGCCGTGCTTGTCGCTCAGCTCTTGATAGGCGAGGCGAGCGGCTTGCAGCTCGGCGTCTGTTTGTTCCAGCTTCTCTGTCCAGACCAGCTCCTGCTGTTCCCAATGCGTGATGCTCGCTTCAAGCTGTTGCTGCTTCGCCAAAAGCGTGGTCTCGTGATCGCGGGCGGCTTCGAGCTGCTGGGTTGCCGTCTCCAGTTGGCGGGTCGTGGCATCGAGCTGCGAAGAGGTGCTGTGCAGTTGCAAGCTCGCCTCTTCCAGTTGCTTGCTTTTTTCAGCGAGCTGCTGCGAAGCGGTGTCCAGCTGTTGAAGCGTCTGGTTGTGCTTGTCGCTCAGTTCCTGATAGGCCAGGCGAGCGGCTTGCAGCTCGGCGCCCGTTTGTTCCAGCTTCTCTGTCCAGACCAGTTCCTGCTGTTCCCAGTGCGTGATGCTCGCTTCGAGCTGTTGCTGCTTCGCCAAAAGCGTGATCTCGTGATCGCGGGCGGCTTCGAGTTGTTGGGTAGCGGCTTCGAGTTGTCGGGAAGCATCCTCGAGCTGCTGCGAAGCGGTGTCCAGCTGCTGAAGCGTCTGGTCGTGCCTGTCGCTCAGTTCCTGATAGGCCAGGTGAGCGGCTTGCAGCTCGGCGTCTTTTTGTTCCAGCTGTCCTTGCAAATGCTCCAGCTGGGTAAGCTGTTCCTGCTCGATATGCTGGGCGCTCTCGTATTCGTCGTGCATATGGTCAAACGCTTTTTTCCATGATTGCTCTTGCTGCTCCAACCGGGTGATCGTCTCCAGCAATTGCTGGCGTTCCGCAAGCAGTCCTTCGATACTGCTGTGCTGCTGTTGCTGCTGCTCCTGCAATTTGGCATGGATTTGCTCCTGCGAGGCGAGCAGCTGGCTCCACTCCGCTTCTTTTTGCCGCGCAAGCTCCAACTCCCTGTGGGCCTGCTCGTTTGCAGACTCGATTGCCTTCAGCTTCGCCAGTTGCTCATTCCATTGCGCTTCCTTTTTCTCGAAGCTTTCCACCCTGCGCTGGAGCAGTTCAATATGCTCCTGCAAGTGGGCTTCCCGGGCCTCCTGCCTGGAAATCGCCTCTGCCAGGAGAGGGGACTTTTCCTGGTTGTGCTTTTCTTCTTTCAGTTCTTCTTTCAGTTCTTCTATCGTTTGCTTCAGCTTGCCTTCCCGGTCTTGATAGGCGGAAATGGCCTTTTCACGCTGCTGCAGAAGGTTCTGGTAGTGGTCGAGCTTCGTTTCCAGTTCGGCGAGCAGGTTTTGCGACTGATCCGTGTACTGCTGCCATTCATTTGCTTTTTGGTCCAGCGTCGAAAGCGTTTGGTGCAGTTCTTCCAGTTGGGTTCGGTACTCCTGGTTTTCCTGGCTGATCGCTTCTATTTGTTCTTCAAGCTCCACGACGCGCAAACCAAGCTGATTGGCTTTGTCTTCGTAGTAGTACGCCTGCTTTTTCAGCAAAAGGAGCTTCTCGCTCCCTGCTTTGGGCTTGCTCGTGCTGGAGGTTCTCTTTTTAAGCACGGTGTTGTCCTCCTTTTTCCGTAAGATGATCCTCTATAGACATATGTAACGTATCCGAAATGGTGCCTGTATCCAGGGGGAGCAATCGAAACGGCCAAGGAAACGAAAAAAAGGGAGAAGCCATGGCCTTCTCCCGGTAGGAAAACGTCTCTTGTTTGCAGAGGCTTTACGGTGTGGTGATGACGATATCTCCGAAGGTGACGCAATCGCGCACCAGCAGTTGTTCGTCTGGAACGATGGTGATGCTGGCGGTAAAGACGATCACGCCGCTTGTATCGGTCAGGGTCAGGAGGATGACGTCTGGCAGACCCAGTCCTGTTTCGGCGAGAGTGAGCGAGTAGGTCAGGATCTCTTGGGCGCCGGTGGCAGTAAAGGTTCTTACCCCGGTACCTGTCACGACGAGACCCGTCAACAGCTCGATGCCAGGCAGGACGGTAATGCATGTCGGCGAACTGATCGAGGTCGGCGAGAAGCTGAAGCTTTGGTCGCCCAACAGGTCAGTCAAGACAGAGTCAAAGAAGTTAAAGGTAAACGAGCTGCTGGATGGATCGCAGCTTGGGCAGATATCGGCGATCAGCTGGATGGTACCGACGGCGAGTTCGAGCGGGATACCGATGCTGATCGAGACGTTCGGAATCAGTGCGTTTACGGACGCCTGGCAATCGCAGTTGCGAACTGGGAAGATTGGCGGGCATTGTGGCGGGAACGTGATCGGCGGGCAACGGAAGGAAGGCGTTGGCGAAGGAACAGGGATCGTGTTAGGACGTGGCGAGCAGAATTTGGCCAGCACTTCCAGTTTGACTTCCGCTTCGACCTGGATTTCCACGCAGATAATGACATCCAGTTGAACCATGCCGCCGAGGAGGACGTTTCCGGTTGGATTGCACTCCAGCGCGGTGATGCGGCAAACGATGTTGTCCTCGTCAAGTGGTTCAGGCAGGCAGAGTACGACCTCCTGATCGAACTGGACGGTTGTCGTAAATTCGCAGAGCGGCGTTCCGTCTGCGAAGATACGCACCACAACAGTTGCGCTGAACACGAAGCGGACGATACCTACGCGAACGGTGGTTCCGCCGACGGTGATGGTTTCGCGGCGAATGCTGACGACATTGCAAGAAGGTCCGGGAGATACAGGCTCCACGCACGAAATGGTGATATCTTGCCCGGCGCGAATAGCTGCGTCCACAAGCGCTCGACAATCGTCGGGAAGGGCAATCTTGTTTCGGTAGCTGTTAGCAAGAACGACCCAGTCGTACACCTTTTGGACGCGAATGCACTCTTCCTGAAGGTTATTCGGGATCGGAGGAGTAGCTGTCGGAGTCGGTGTAGGGAGCTGGCGACCCATAATGGGCTTCACAGGATGTTTCACCGTTTGAATCCTTCCTTTCCTAGGTGGATTTGCTTTGCAGTTACATACTATGTGGGCAACGGGAAATTTGCTTGTCAACGAATGCCCATTTTTTAGGTGAATGGCGGATCAGAACGGAATCTGGAACTGCTGAAAAAACCAGTTGTCATCGCGCTTTCTCTGGGCGAGGTAGCGGATGCGCTGGGCCGCCGCACCGCTGGTCAGGACGTCGTCTTCGATCTCGTTTGCATTCGCGTACACGATGAGTTTTTTCGTGGCCTCGATCCGCTGTTCGTTAAAATGGCTGTACGCCATCCGCAGCATGTTGTAGTAGATGTGCTCGTGCACCACTGTATAAGGATGGGTTTGCCGGAACAGATGCAAAATTTTCACGGAAGGATGCACCAGACAGGTAAATCCGAACAGCCACATTTTGATGGAAAACTCGATGTCTTCAAAACCCCAGACGCGAAAGCCGCGATCAAAACCTCCCACCTTCAAAAAAGCCTCCCGCGTGACGAGAAAGCAGCCGCCTGGCAGGATCGCGACCGGAGAGGGACGATGCGGGTTCGGATACCAGACGACGCCGAGCTTCTGATCGAGCTTTTGGCCGTAGCCGATCTTGTGCGGCTCGGTCATGGAGGCGATTCCGGGGGCGACACCGTCCGCTTTTTTCGTGAGGACCAGCTCCAGCATGCGGTCGATCCAAAAGTTTTCAAAAGTGAGGTGAGCATCGCAGAAGATCAAATATTTTCCGCGCGACTGCTCCACGCCCAGATTCCTGGCGGCAGCGGCCCCGATTCCTTCTGTCGTAATTAGCTTGATGTTTGGAGCGTTTTCCTGCTGGCGCAAAAAATGACAGCCATGATCGGTAGAAGCATCATCGACCACGATGACTTCATAGCTCATATTCGTTCTGGTGTTGACGAGGGAAGTAATCGTGGAGCGCACATTGTCGCCTTCGTTTTTTACAGGAATGATAATAGAGATCAGCGGCGGTTGCTCGACGGACATATGACCACTCCTTTCTAGTTGCCATGGTATGCCGTACAGCCTGGGAAGGAACGCCCAGTGCCAAAATTGCTCACTTTTGCCACTGGGCATTCATACAATATGGCGGAGCGAGTGAAGGAAGTGTCGTAAGGGAGTGAATGGAGATGGATGTCGAGGTCTATTACAGCGGGCAGCGTGGCGGAACGATGCCATATGCGGCTCTGCCTGCTTTTCGCTTATTTTGCAAGCAAAATGGATTTCAATTGAAGTGGGACCCGAAACAAAAACGAATCGATCTGGATTCGGGGTTGAAAGGAAAGGTTTGTGTTCTGTTCACGGGAAACTCTGCCACGGAAACAGCTTATGAGTGGGAGGTGCTGGGCAAGGTCCAGCGGTTCGTTTCCGATTCTGGCATGGAAGTCGTGCTGACCAAAAACAACCTCGCCCTTGCCAAAAATACCGATGTCGCGATCCGGTTCAGCATGAAGGAGCTGCGTCTGCTGGAAAAACCGCGGCTGGTGCTGTACCCACATGAGAACGAGCGGCAAAGAGAGCTCATCAGGTGTCTGCAGGCAGAGTTGAAGCAGACCGGAATCCCTTGCCATCACAAGGAAAGCAAGGGGGCCAAACAACCGAACGGAATCGTGCATATTCAGCTGCAAATGCCGCTGCGTACCGCCGAGCATCGGCGCAAGGCGTACGGAGAAAAAATTGCCTTCTACCTCGCTTCGGGAATTTTGGAGTATGTGCAGAGCGGCTTGCGCATTCATCCGCTGGCCTATCTCCCCCCGAACATTTTGAAGCTGTTTTATTCCAGCGTATGGACAACGGAGGCAGGTCGTGCCGATAGGACGCCGTTCGCAGAGGAGGAGGCGCAACTCCCCGATGAGACAGAGCAGCCTGATTATGCAGAAGCGGCGCCTACCGATGAACGCGAGGCCATCATGGAAAGCCGGCAGCAGGAAGCCGCTACGCCGGGAGAGAGCGCTGCTGAAGCGGAAGGTAGCGCACAACCGGCGGCGCAGGCAGTAGCGGGACAGGGAGAAGTAGCGCACAGCCAACCTCCCGTTCCCATAGAAGCAACTGTGCAGGAGCATGAACAGGAGCAGTCTGCGGAACCCAGGGCAGCGGCCGAAGTGTTTTTCGACTATACGTTGATTCATTCGGACTCAGCCGAGAAACCGTACCTGTTAATCGGCACGCTACAGGTCAAAAACACAGGGACAGAGACGTTGTACAATCCGGTCGTCTGTCTGCGGGTGACGCCTGTCGATTCGATCAAGATGGGCGGACAAATCTTGCCGCCCAAACTGGTGGAGACGTTGGCTGTGCAAGGAAGCAACGGGTTGAAGGGCTGGAGGTATCTCGATGACGACTGGTTCTCGCAGGCGATGGAGAGAGGCGAATATTGGATCGCTCCCATCCAGCCGGTGGTGATTCCTCCGCAGTCGGCAGAAGCGTTTCAAAATTTCCAGGTTTCCTTCCTGAAGCAAGAGTCGGGTAAAGCGATTGTCGTGGAAGGAATCGTCCTTTGCAACGATCAATCGGTGCATTTTTCCGCCAATAACCGCATCGCTGTATCGTTCTGAGCAAAAAAGCCACCATTTCCAAAGCGAAATGATGGCTTTTCCATTCGATGCGCTTACTTTTTCAAAAACATTTGCACGAACGTTTTTCCATATGGACCGCCATTCACGACCGCAATCCCGACGTGGTCGTAGGTAGGGCTGACGATGTTCGCCTTGTGACCCGAAGAGTTCATGAACATTTGATGAGCGCCGCTGACGGTCGGATTTTGGGCAATGTTTTCCGCGGCCGCAATATAATGAATACCAAAGGTGTCCATCATCTGGAAAGGAGAGCCGTACGTCGGAGAGGTGTGGCTGAAGTAGCCCTTGGCGACCATTTCCTGCGCTTTGACGCGCGCTACTTTGACCAGCTGCATGTCTACCTGATACGGAGCGAGTCCGCGGCTTGTGCGCTCCTGGTTCACCAGTTGCACCATTTCCTTTTCGTCGGCCGTAAGCTCGGCAGGCAACGGCACTTGTGTGCCTGGGCCTGGCTGTTGCGGAGTTTCCGGCTGGGCTGGCGTCGGCGCTGGCGTTACTGGCGGCTTCGGCGTTGGAGCTGGAGCCGGAGCCGGGGCTGGCTTAGGTTGAGGTGGGTTGTTCTTGTACTGGGCTTCGATCGCTTTGTACGTCTTGACATCTGCTTCACCTGTCAGCGTTTGCTGGTTGCGAGATTGGAACAGCATGACGGCAAAACGGGTCGAGTCGTCGAAATGGCCTGTCGCTGTTACCTTGTAGCCCAGGGCGGCGAGCATTTGTTGCAGTTCTTTGACGCGCTCACCGGTGGAACCGAGCTTGAGCGTCGCCGCCTGTTCGGCTGGCTGGGAAGGCTTGGCTGGTGTTTGGGGCTTCGGTGCGGGCTTTTTAGCAAGCGCCTGGTACGTCTGTTTCAGCTTGTCGTAGGTAGCCTTGTTGACGATTCCCGTTTGCTTGAGCTTGTATTTTTTTTGGAATTGTTTGACGTTGTACGCCGTATCGGAGGTATAAAGCTTGTCTACTTTCAGGTTATGGTCGAAGTGCAGGGCATCGAGCATTTTTTCCACTTCGAGTACACGCGTGTGATTCATCCCTTTTTTCAGCGGGGAAAAAGTCGTTTTGGCAAAGGCTGGTTGTCCGATCATGGTGAAGGTGACGGACAGGGAAAGGATAGCTGCCATCTTCGAAATTGTGCGATTCATGTCATCACGCCTTTCTCTGGTTTGTCGCCTCCCATGGTACTAGAGATTGTGCAGCAAGGAAAACCACAAAATATGGAAAAGAGGGAAAAGTGGATGATAGGCATCTCGTGGATTGACCTGGTCATTCTCGTGTTGGCCAGCTTTCGTCTCACTCATTTGATCGTGTATGACGAAATCACATCTTTTCTGCGCAAACCATTTTTTACCGTCGTCTATGAAGCGGACGCCACCGGGCAAATGAACCGTCAGTACCGATTCAAAGGGGGAAAAGTGCGCCGCGTGATCGGCGAGCTGCTTAGCTGCCACTGGTGCGTGGGCATATGGGTGGCCGTATTGACGGTTGCCGTGTATGCGTATGTACCAGCCGCCTATCCGATTCTGCTCCTGCTGGCAATCGCGGGAGCGGCGGCCGTTATCGAAACCAGGCTGTACATGTGAAGTCTGTCACGCTCTGGAAAACGTTTGGTACACGACAAATTCATCGTGAGAAAGCGGGATTACTTCTTCGGCCTGATAGCCTCCGACCAGCTTGTTTTGCAAGTACGGAACAGGCGATGGGGAAATGAGCGAAGAAGCAATGTCTACGCGATGAATGTTGGTGCGCGGATCGAGCGGAATTTCCAGGGCGAACTGCGATTTTTCCACGGTAAACGTTTTGGCTCGCACGCCATTTACGAGCGTAGTGAGCTGGAAAGGTTTTTCCAGCTTTGTGCGAACAGCGGGCACCTTGCCTTTGATGAGCAGGATGTAGGCGGGATTGGCGGGATCTGATTGGACGACAACGCGCAGGACAGGGGGAGCCCATGCGCCGGGAAAACGGTTCATGCTCGTGACCTGTGCGGAATTGGAAGGGAACGACTTGTATCTTTTCAACAGGTCAATGACGCCCATCCCGCGATATTGCGAGACGTGCGACACCCAGCCGCTGGGAATGCTTAAATAATGCTTGGCAAGCGACTTGAACACTTCCGGAATCCCGACCGAGTGCCACTGGGTTGTCGACTTGCAGGTGGCGTGGATGCGTGCGTTGGCGAAAAACTCCGGAACATAGCCGATCTGATGAAATTTGGCAATCCGCATCCAAAGCTCGTAGTCCATGCAGAAATGGAGTTTTTCGTCCACGCCTCCCATCTGCGCGATGACATGGCGGCGAATAAAAGCAGCGGGCTGGCAGATACAGCAGGAGTAGTACAGCTGCTTGGCGTCGGCGTGCGAGGAGGGGAAGGTATTGACGGCCTGGCTGTGTTCATTGATGACCTGGCATTTCCCATGAACCATTCCCCAAGCGGGGTGTTGCAGAAGCGCGGTGACAGCCTTGCGAATCGCTCCGGGAAGATAGGTGTCGTCCGAGTTGAGCCAGCCGATAATGGTACCTTGCGACATGGTAAAGCCTTTGTTGAGCGCATGGGATTGCCCGTTGTCCGGCTCGGAAATATATCGGAAGCGGCTGTCCGCACTGGCGTATTCCTGCAAAATCGCGAGTGTACCGTCTGTCGACCCGCCGTCGACCACGATCATCTCCAGATGGGGATAGTCCTGAAGAAGCACGCTGTTGATCGTCTCGCGAATAAATTTTGCCTGGTTGAAGGAAGGGGTTACGATACTGACGAGAGGCAGTTGCCCACTGGACACTTCTGTCACTCCTTTCCAAGAGTCAGCGCGGCAAGAAACAGCACGCCTGCAATAGAATATGTACAAGAATAGCCTTTGGCATCGGGATACCTTTCTTATTTTTGTGGGCGGAAAAAGCAAAAAGGCGTGGCGCCCTCGCGATGGAGAGGGAGCGCACACCTCGTTGTTCGTCCGCTGTGAATGCGGGCGTTACAGGTAGTCAGGCACCAATCCCGGGTTGCGGTAAATGCGCAGCAGCTCCGCGTACGAATCGGCGGCGGTTTCGCTTCCGCTGATCGCTCTTGCCACCATGGTGACGCGACCGATCGGGTAGTTGTTTTTGGTGCCGGAGCTGATCGTCGTGATGCTTTGCGGCAATACTTCAAAGAGCGTGCTGGCGAGCATTTCCCGCAAGCATTTGATGGAAGGCACCCAGTAGGTGGTGATGTCATGATAAATACGGTTCATGTTGCCGGGAGGGCCGTTGTAGATCATTTTGGATTCACGGTCGTCCAGGATACAGGCGGTCTCCAGAAGCAGATGTCCTCCTGTTTTGATGACACTGCGCGCTTGCGACAAGGTCCACAGCGGATCGCGCACGTGATAGAGGAGACCGGTATGCTGCACGATATCGAACAAGTTGTGGCGGATTTGCTGCGGGAATGGCAGCGGCACGGAAAAATCGTCCATGAGCAGCACTTTCAGGCCCTCCCACAGATTGTACGGAGAAATGTTGTACAGCGGGAGTACCTTGCTGCCGAGAATGTCTTTGCACAACTCAAAATTGGAGTACAAAGGCTGCATGCAATCGGTAGCGACGACCAGCGAGGCGCCGAGCTTCTCCGCCTCGAAGGCCCACATCCCGTCAAAGCTGGCGATGTCCAGAACTCTTTTGCCTGTGTAGTCGATATGCGCCCGGGACTTGCGCGTGCTCTCCCAGAGCGGTTCCAAAATTTTCAGACCGGGGGTGGCGATTCCAGGCCGCAGTTGAATCTTGTGGTACCATGTACGTTTTCCGATCTCGGCCAGGATTTCACTGTCTGTCCATGTTCCTCCCACTCCTATCCCTCCCTCGAGAAAATCGGCTGTCTTCGGCGAGAATGCGATCGTACTACATTACGATATGAATGCCGCAGAGGTCGGGAAACGGGTGTAATCCCCCATTCTCTGGCGCAGGGCGGCGGATTTAGGCAGCAGGTACAAGCAGTGGCCGTTTCCGCCCCGACCAAAATCGCATAAGGTGAAGGAAAAGGAATGTACAGGAGGGGTGCCCCGATGGCCTTGCCTATCATTTTCATGCACAGAGGCAACGACCAGTATCTAGCCTACAGCTTGCGGCAAGCAAAGCTCAGCAACCCCCAATCTCCCGTCTACCTGCTTGGCAAGGAGGGGAATCGCCCATTTGCCGCTCCGGGTATCATCTATGTCCCGATGGATGCGTATCAGCAGACGGCCCAGATGTTTGCGAAGGTGTACCGGCACATGCATGTCATGAGCTACGAATATAATCTGTTCTGTTTTCAGCGCTGGTTTATCCTCCGCGACTTCATGCGTAAAAACAGAATGCAGAGCTGCTTTTACCTGGACTCGGACGTGATGCTCTACACCAATGTCAGTCAGCCCGAATTTCAGTCGTTTTCCATGGAGTTCGCATGGACAAGTTTCATAGGCTTGGACACGCTGGATCGCTTCTGCAACATGACGATGCAATATTTTGTGAACCCGCACATGTTTCGGTTGCTCGTGCAGAAGACGCTCGAATTCGATCAGGTGATCGACGGAGTGCCGCTGGTGTCGGATATGGTGCTCTGCCTGCTGTATTTCCGTTCCTACTCCGGGCGCTCGCATACGCACGGGACGTTTGGCGACGCCTTTTTCGATGAAAATATTAACCGGCCGCTATGGGCCGAGAGTTTGGCAGGCAAGAAAAAAGTATATGCGATCGACGGAAAGCTTTTCTGTAAGGACCCGGTCAGCGGTGCCTTCAAACAGCTGTACTCGCTGCATTTTCAAGGGCTGACGGCCAAAAGCTACATGAAAGACTTCTGGTTCCCGCACATTCCGCAGCAGCCGGGAATCTACTTTTACGACTACGCCGCGAGCCGGTGGACTTTGCAAACGGAAGGCGCCCCCCTTCCATAGAACCCCATGCCCTGATGCCCCGACTAACACGTCGGGGCTTTTGTCTGGTAGGCACAGCATGCTGGAAAAGGGATGGAAAAAGCGGGTGAACAGACCATTTTCACTCGCAAAACAGTCACCCTCTACCATCGCTTCATATGATGATTCATGCATGAAGTTTAACGGACAGAGGTGGCCTGGATGAAACTGGTGTTGCTATCGGGCGGTTCGGGCAAAAGACTGTGGCCGCTCTCCAACGATGTTCGCTCCAAGCAGTTTTTGAAGCTGATTCGCAATCGGGAAGGCGAGCCGGAGTCCATGGTTCAGCGAGTGTGGCGACAGCTTGCTTCCCATCAATGCCTGGGGAAGGCCTTTATCTCGACGAGTCAAGCGCAGGTAGATCTCTTATACAACCAACTGGGGCCGAACGTCCCCTTGATTTTGGAGCCGCAAAAAAGGGATACGTTTCCCGCGATCGCCTTGATTGCCAGCTATTTGCACAGCGTCGAAGGCTTGGGACCAGACGAGGTTGTCACGGTCATGCCCGTAGACTCGTTTGTGGAGGACGATTTTTTTCAAAAGCTCAAGGGGCTGGAGCCTGTCATCAAGGAAACGGGAGCAGAACTCGTGCTGATGGGCGTTGCCCCGACATACCCCTCTACGAAGTACGGCTATATCATTCCGGCTCCCCTCCACAAAGGGCCGAAAAGCTGCCTGCAGGTCGAGCGTTTTACAGAAAAGCCTTCTGTGGAGGAGGCCAATCGGCTGCTTGCGCAGGGTGCCCTGTGGAATTGCGGCGTTTTTGCTTTTCGCTTGGGCTATCTGCTGGACGAATTGCGCAAGCGAAAGCTGTCTCCGAACTACGAAGAGCTGGTTGCGCGCTACGGGGAACTGCCGAAAATCAGCTTTGATTACGAGATTGTCGAGAAAGCCAAGCATGTCGTGGTGGTGCCATACGAAGGAGCCTGGAAAGACCTCGGGACCTGGAACACACTGACGGAAGAGATGAGCGATAGCTCGGTTGGGCATGTGCACTTGAAGGAGAGTGCCAACACGCACGTCATCAATGAATTGGACGTGCCGATTGTCACGATTGGCGTATCCGACGTCGTCGTGGCCGCGAGTCCGGACGGGATTCTCGTCTCGGCGAAAGACAAAAGCCATATCGTCAAAGATATCGCCAACGACTGGTCCCGACGGCCGATGTTCGAAGAGCGGCGCTGGGGCTGGTACCATGTGTTGCAGTTTCAGAAAATGAACGACAAGGTCGAGGTGTTGACCAAACAGCTTCACTTGCATGCCGGAAAAAATTTGAGCTACCAATATCATCATTTTCGCAGCGAGGTCTGGATGATCGTGGAGGGCGAAGGAGATTTTGTCCTGAATGATCGCTTGATCCGGGTAAAGCCAGGCGATGTGGTCGAAATTCCGATAGGAGCCAAGCATGCGATCAAAGCCATAAGCGACCTGGATATTATCGAGGTGCAGATGGGCAGCAAGCTGGTCGAGGATGATATCGTTCGGCTGGGCATGAGCTGGCATGACATTTTGGAAATGGTCAGGGAAGCATGATGGGGCAAGACAGGGCCTTTTGGCAGGGGAAAAGAGTGTTTCTGACGGGGCACACGGGCTTCAAAGGCTCGTGGATGTGCCTTTTGCTGCATGCGCTCGGGGCACAGGTGACCGGGTACGCGCTGGCAGCGCCGACAAAGCCCGGCTTGTTTGAACTGTGCCGCATCGACTCCTTGCTTCATTCCGTGACAGGGGATATTCGCGATCGCCAAAAGCTGGCCGAGACGCTGCTGGCGGCCCGGCCCGACATCGTCATTCACATGGCTGCCCAGCCGCTGGTCGGGCTGTCGTACGCCGAGCCAGTCAGCACGTATGAGACGAATGTGATGGGGACGGTTTACTTGCTGGAAGCGGTTCGTTCTGCGCGAGAGGCCGGGATTCCGGTCAGGGCGCTCGTCAATGTCACCACCGACAAATGCTACGAAAACAAGGAGTGGACGTGGGGGTATCGGGAGGTGGACACGCTGGGCGGGCACGACCCGTACTCCAACAGCAAGGCGTGCGCGGAGTTCGTGACCGCCTGCTACCGGGACTCCTTTTTTCAGAGGGGAAACGCGCGAACAGATTTGCCGCCGATCGGCATTGCGACCGCACGCGCAGGCAATGTCATCGGCGGCGGCGACTTTACGCCTGGCCGCCTGGTTCCCGATCTGCTCCGCAGTCTGCTCGCCGGCGAGCCGATGCAGCTTCGCCAACCGCAGGCGATCCGTCCCTGGCAGCATGTTCTCGAATCGCTGCACGGATATTTGCTGCTCGTGCAAAAGCTGTGCGAAGACAGCCAGCGCTACTCGGGGAGTTGGAACTTCGGGCCGGATGCCGACGATGCCAAAACCGTCGAGTGGCTGGCGGCGCGGCTGTGCGAAAAATGGGGGGCGCAGGCGAGCTATCACATCCCCGAACAAGCCGCCTACCATGAGACGACGTCCTTGAAGCTGGACAGCTCCAAGGCGCGAGCGCTTTTGCACTGGCGGTCGCACTGGACGGTCGAGCAGGCGCTGGATCGCATCGTCGAATGGACAAGAGCCTACCAGCGAAAAGAAGACATGCGGCAGGTGTGCCTTGCGCACATCGAGCAATACAGAAAGGAGGGGGCTTCATGAAGGTCGTCATTTTGGCTGGCGGCTACGGCACGCGCATCGGCGAAGAATCGCAGCTTCGGCCGAAGCCCCTGATTGAAATCGGGGAAAAGCCGATTATTTGCCACATCATGTCCATCTACTCGAAGTACGGGTACAACGACTTTGTCATTTGCCTCGGCTACAAAGGCTACATGATTAAAGAGTATTTCGCCCATTACTTTTTGCACCAGTCGGATGTGACGTTCGATTTTCGCCAGGGCAACGAAGTCATTTTGCACAATCGCTGCCGCGATCCATGGAGGGTGACCTTGATCGATACGGGCAAGGATACGATGACGGGTGGCCGGATCAAGCGCATTCAGCCGTTCATTGGCGACGAGCCGTTTATGCTCACGTACGGCGATGGCGTAGGAAATATGGATATCGCCGCGCTCGTTGCCTACCATCAGTCGCACGGCAAGCTGGCGACGATCACCGCTGTGCAGCCTCCGGGAAGATTTGGCGCGCTCGACCTTGCTGCCACGGGACAGGTCAAGGGCTTCCAGGAAAAGCCGAGTGGCGACGGAGGCTGGGTCAACGCCGGATTTTTCGTGTTGCAGCCAGAGGTCTTCTCCTATTTGGCCGACGACGCGACGGTTTTTGAGCAGGGGCCACTCGAACAGCTGGCGCAGGCAGGGGAGCTGGCAGCCTATCGGCACACGGGCTTTTGGCATCCGATGGACACGCTGCGCGATAAGAATTACCTGGAGTCATTATGGAAAAGCGGAAAAGCGGAGTGGCGGTAGCGCAGCAGGAAACAAGCGAGGGGGTCAGCTCATGAACGTATTGCTCACGGGAGCTACGGGCTTTCTGGGAAGCCATCTGGCACGAGCGCTGCTGGTGGCCGGCCATCAGGTGACGATCCTGAAACGGAGCACGTCAGACTGCTCCCGGCTGGCCGATATCGCCAGTGAGCTTGCCGCCTGCGATGCGGATGCGGCGGCCCCGCTTTCTGCTTTTTCCCGGCATGGCCCTTTTGACGCCGTCATTCATGCCGCAACCGCTTACGGACGCAAGGGCGAGTCGGACGCGGCGCTGGTGGAGGCCAACGTGCTGTTCCCACTGCGCCTGCTTCATGCGTGCTGCGAGCAGGGCACCCGGCTGTTCGTGAATACCGATACGTTTTCTCGTGCTTCGCTCGCCTTGGGCGCGACGCATTTGGCGGGCTATCATCTGACGAAAAAACAGTTTGCGGAGTGGGGAGCGCTCACAGCCGCTCGGCACGGGCTGACGTTTGCCAATATGCGGCTGGAGCATGTGTACGGGCCAGGCGACCAGCCCGACAAATTCATCCCGTACGTCATCCGCCACTGTTTGCAGGACGGAGCCAGGCTTGCCCTTACTTCCGGCGAGCAGAAGCGCGATTTTGTGTACGTGGACGACGTGGTGGAGGCGTATTTGCTCGTGCTGCGGCACAAAGACGCGCTGCCCATGGGGTACCTGGACTATCAGGTGGGTACGGGGAAAGCGACCACGGTTCGCGAACTGGTGGAAACCATTCATTCGCTGACCCGCTCGACGGCAAAGCTGCAATTCGGAGCGCTGGCGCAGCGGTCAGGGGAGCTGATGTGCTCGCAGGCCGACACGCGCATGCTTCAGGCGCTTGGCTGGCAGGGGCGTGTGTCGCTTGCGGAAGGATTGGCGCTGACCTTGCAACAAACAGCGAAAAATTGAAAACAACCCGGCTGCGCCCTTTCGTTTCGGGGGAGGCAGCCGGGTGTTTTTTGTTGGGTGTTCTTTCGCCGGGGATCAGAGCAGGATCGTCTTGTTCGTGCAAAACAGGTCGCCGTGAAACGGCTTGATGGCATCCAGCAGTTGGGTGTACGAGGTGATTTTCATCAGCCCGCCATCCCGTTTGATCAGGTACAGATGCGAGTAGAGCGCGAACAGCCGCAGGAACAGCTCATTCGGGTCCTTGCCAAAATACCCGCGCAGGTTGTCGGGATTGAACTCGATGACGAGGTCGGGGTCGAACGTTTTGAATGTGTCGATGCCCCCTTGCAATACCTGGATTTCAGAGCCTTCCACATCGAGCTTAATCAGATCGATCCGCGACAAGCCGCGGTCGGCGACCCAGTCGTCCAGGCGTGTACACGAGATGGTGTTCGTCGCGACAGAAGTCGCCTCGCTGGCGATAAACGACCAGCCGCCCCCGCGATCCACTTCGCAAAACTCGATGACGCCGTTTCTGTCAAAGACGCCGAGCGGCACAGGCTCGACATTGCTTACGCCATTATCGCGCAAGGTCTGGTGCAAAAAGGCGAGGTTGACGGCAGACGGCTCGAAGGCGTACACCTTGCCTTGCGGTGCCAGATGGCTGAGCGCGAGCGAGATCGTGCCGAGATTGGCGCCAATGTCCAGGCACGTGTAATCGGGCTGCACGACCCGCTTCAGGACGTTGAGCACATATTCCTCGTACAGCCCGCCTGCCATTTCGATGTAGTACAAAACGCTCTGGTCGGTCACACTGCCGTGGACGAGAAACGATTTGTCGTCAAAGGGCAAACGGAAGGTGACCGTTTTTTTTCCATCCTGCGGGATCGGAGCGTAGATGCGGATGATGTCGTCCTTGACCTCGAAGTGCAGATCGGGGCGCAGGTCGGCAACGTATTGCTTCAGCTCGGCGATGGTCGGATAATCCTTCAGGAGCGGGTTCGAACCGATGAAGCAACGGGCGTCATCAATGAGTACGACGTGATTCGGAACGGGGTGGGACAGGATGGCAGCCAGTTCCTCCAGGATCGGCGTATCCAGGCTGCCTTTGGCGGATTCGGCCGACAGCGGGATATAATGTCCGTCCAGCCAGAACAGACACGGCTCGGTGATGGAAGAAAGAAGCTCGGGCAGCACCTTGCCGCTGTCTCCGTGCAGGATGGATACGTGCCCGTCGGCGGCAAAATGGGTTTTGGCGGCGAGGTAAAGGGCCGGATCCAGCTCAATGGAATAAATGCGCGAAAATACCGCCTTTTGCGCATCCACCATGTAACCGCGATAGGTGCCTGTTTCAATGAAGGTGCGAATCTGATAACGTTTGCCGTACTCGGCGACGGCTGCGGTTTTGACCTCGTACGGCGGGGATTCCAGCAACCAGAAATCCCACGTCTCCTGAGCGGTGAGGGGAAACGGAATGCGCAACTCCTGTTTCCAAACCCGCCGGATTTCGTCCATGCGTGACATGAGCATACTCCTTTCGTGATTCGGTTATTTTCCAGCCACCTGATGCAGGACAGCGAGGGTCTGCTGCGCGCATTGAGACCAGGAAAACTTGCTGGCTTGCTGCAATCCTTTGGCGATGAGGTCAGACCGCACAGCCTGGTTTTGTACTTCGACCATTTTTCTGGCGATATCTTCCGGAGACACCGGATCGAATGTCAAGGCGGCGTCTCCGACGATCTCGGGAATGCTGCCGCTATTGGAGCAGATGATCGGCAGTTCGGTGCGCATCGCCTCCACCAGCGGGATTCCGAAGCCTTCAAACAGGGAAGGGAAGCAGAGGAAGTTGGCGTTGCGGAACAGATACGGCATTTCCTCCTGCGGAATGTAATCCAGCCAGGTGATCTGGTCGGACAGCTTGTGCTGGTTGATCGTCGCCATGACCTGTCCGTGCGCTTCCTGGGGCGCCCCGGTGAAGACCATGTGGATTTTGAGCTGGTGCTCGTCACGCAAATAGGCGAGTGCTTGCAGAAGCGAGACGTGGTTTTTGTGCCACCACGTATTGGCCGGATAAAAGCCGTAATGCCCAGGCAGCTTGTATTTGTGCCGGACAAGCTGATTTTTCGTCTCGTGGAACGGCAGAGAGAACTCATGGGCCGCGTCGAGATGGATGGCATGGACGCGATGCGGGGGCACCCCGAATTTGGCGATGATGCTCTGCCGCGAGTACTCCGACAAAGTCAGGACCGCATGGGCTTTCAGCGCCGAGGATTGGTACGTCGTCTTGCGCCACTGCAAGGAGCGCTCATCGAAAAACTGCGGATAGAACTCGTGCTGGATGTCGGGAATGTTGATGACGCTCGGAATCGTGACATCATACGGGTTCAGCACCAAGAGCGGGCAAAACCACAGGTCGAGGCGGAGGCCGCGAATCCAGCTGTGGAACTGCTTGTGCGTATCGAGGTGCTCGTGCACCATGACCTTCTGGATTTTCGGATGGCTGGGAAAGGTGCGGTAGTTCGTGCTGGTCAAAAACAGGAACCACTGGTTTTGATCGCCGCTTTGGATGGAGTACGCCAGCAGGTTTCGCACATACTGCTCCATGCCGCCGATTTTGCCGGGGATGCAGGCAAGCAGATTCACTCCGATTTTCACGGTGCCTTCACCTCTTCGTCGCGCATGTGCTGGCGATACCAGTCGATCGTTTGCTGCAAGCCTGTGAGCAGCGGAGTGGAGGCGGTAAAACCGAACGCCGCTTTCGCTTTATCCGTCGCGAGCTTTCGCCGCGGCTGACCGTCGGGCTTGCTGGCATCCCACACGATCCGTCCCTCGTACCCGCACAGCTGTTGGATCGTCTCCGCCAGATCGCGGATCGTCATTTCCTCGCCAGAGCCGATGTTGACCGGATCAGCGGAGTCGTAGTGCTGCGTGGCGAGCACGATCGCACGGGCGGCATCCTCTACATAGATGAACTCGCGGGTGACGTTGCCTGTGCCCCAGAGCACGATCTCGTCTCGGTTCTGTTCCTTGGCTTCCAGACATTTGCGGATGATGGCCGGAATGACATGGGACGTGTCCAGATCGAAATTGTCGTAGGGACCGTACAGGTTGACGGGCAGCAAGTAAATGGAGTTGAAGCCGTACTGCTCGCGATATGCCTGCGATTGCACCAGCATCATCTTTTTCGCCAGGCCGTACGGGGCATTCGTCTCCTCCGGGTAGCCGTTCCACAAGTCTTCCTCCCGAAAAGGGACGGGGGCAAACTTGGGATAGGAGCAGATCGTTCCGATGGCGACAAACTTCTTCACGCCAAACAGTCTCGCTTGCTCCATGAGCTGCGTGCCCATCATCAGGTTGTCGTAAAAAAATTTGCCGGGGTTTTTTTGATTGGCGCCGATGCCTCCTACGACAGCAGCGAGGTGGATGATGATGTCCGGTGTAAACGTCTGGAGCATGTGGACGATGTCGTCTTCTTTGCGCAAATCAAAGTCGCGGCTTCGCGGCACGAACACATGCTGGCAGTGCCGGGCTTGCAGCTGGCTTCGCACATGCTTTCCGAGAAAGCCTGCTCCGCCGGTAACGACGATTCGTTTGTCCGACAGATTCATGAAAGCAACACCTTCCTTTTCGCGGTTGTGGTCACAACGAAGGGACTGGATTCCTGTTTTTCAACAGCCAGCCAGCGACATCCCGGGGGTTTTTTTTGTATTGCAAATAAAACTGGTATTCCTGCGCGGAGAGGGGAAATACGTTTTGCACCTGAAAGCTGACGGTACCGATGCCGGCTGCCGCTTCGCTATCCGGCAGCACTTGCTGACGGCTGCAAACCAGCTCGACGATCGAGTTGGGTTCGTTGACGGGAACCGGGATGCTGGTTTCAAACGGACCGGCGGGAATGACGTGATAGCCAACGGGCGTCTGGTTGACCAAGACGTGCACATGAACCGGCTGGTGGAACAACAGGTTGGCGCCTTTGATGACCAGGGCGTGCATCGGCTGGGCCGGATCGACGTGCAGGTGCAGCCGATAGCGCGGCGGAACCCAGTGAGAAGGATGGCGGTTGCTGTCTACGAGAATCGGTGTGTTGCCGAAAATCCGGTGGCTTTTGAACAGATCGAGGTACCAGAACACTCCTTTTCCAGGATAGTGGGTAAGAAAATGGTACAGCCAATGGTTCGCGACCGTGCCAAAGTGGCGGACGCTGGCCAGCAAAATTTCCGGCAGGCCCAGATCGACCTCCAAGGCGATGGATTTACAGGCAGGATGCAGGCGGGAGGCGGCGAGAAAGTCTTGGATGTGTCCGACCGTATACGTTTTGGAGATGCGCATCCATAAATCGTAATCCATGCAATAGTGCAAGTTTTCGTCGACGCCTCCGACCGCCTGGAACACCTCTTTGCGAATAAAAGCAGACGGCTGGCAGATGATGCAAAACAGGAACAGCGCCTCGCGGGAAAAAGGCTTCGTCGGGTAGACGCTGGTGATCTTGTCATCGGCATTGATGTGCAGGGCGTTGCCGTACACCATGGCCCAGTGGGGATTGGCTGTCAGGGCGTTGATCGCTTTGGCGACGGCGCCCGGCCAGTATTTGTCATCGGAGTTCAGCCAGCCGACGATCTGGCCGTTTGCCATCGCGAGGCCCTTGTTAATCGCGTGCGACTGGCCGCGATCCGGCTCGGAAATGTAGCGGAAGCGGTTCCCCAGATGCGCGTACTCCTGCAAAATGCCCAGCGTGCCATCGGTAGAGCCGCCATCGACGACGATATGCTCGATGTTCGGATAGTCCTGGCTCAAGACGCTCTCGATGGTTTTGCGGATAAAAGCGGACTGGTTGAACGAAGGGGTAATGATACTGACCAGCGGCAAGTCCTGATGTCCCATCAGCCTTCCCCCTTTTTTCGCGCTTGTGTGTGCAGCGTGTCCCGCCAGTATTGCAGCAGATCGCGCATCGTCTGGTGGAAGGGAATTTCCGGCTTCCAGCCCGTTTGTTTGCAAAAAGCGGTGGCATCGCCGAGCAAGACCTCTACATCCGAGGGGCGCAGTCGGTCGGGATCAACCAGAACCTGAATAGGGGCGGTGGTGAAGGAGAGGAGCGTATCCAACACCTCTTCGATGGTTCGCGTGCTTCCCGAGGAGATATTGTAGACGCTCCCGGGCACGCCTCGTTCCAGTGCCAGCCAATACGCTTTGACGACATCGCGCACATCGGTAAAATCCCGCCTGGCTTGCAAATTTCCTACGTGCACCTGCGGGGGCTGCAAGCCCAGCTCGATCTGGGCAATTTGTTTGGCGAAGTTCGAAGTGGCAAATCGCTCTCCCCGTCGCGGCCCCGTATGGTTGAAGGTGCGCGTGCGAACAATGGACAGCCCGTAGCTCTGATAGTATTGGTAGCCAAGAAAATCCTGCGCGATTTTGCTGACGGCGTACGGACTCTGCGGGCGCAGCGGATTCGTTTCTTGCACGGGCAACTCTTCCGGATAGACCAGCCCGTATTCCTCGCTGGAGCATGCCACCTGGATTTTGCAAGGAATATCCGCCGCTCTGACCGCTTCAAAAATATGCAACTGGCTGACGATGTTGTTCATCATGGTTTCGGCAGGAAAGCTCCAGGAGGCGGGGACGAAGCTTTGGGCAGCGAGGTGGTAAATATGTTCCGGCCTGATCCGGGCAATCATCTGTTCGACAGCTTCGCGGTCTTGCAGTTCGCACTCCACGAGATGGATGCGATCCCGAATCGGCGCGATATGATCCATTCGGCTGCGTGCCCGATAGGTACCGTAGATTTCGACGTCGCCGCGCGAGAGCAGGTACTCTGCCAAATGGCTGCCGGCAAAACCGGTAATGCCTGTAATCAAAGCTTTCAAGAGGCGTCCCCCCTTGTTCGTGATGGGATGGCGAAAGCCGGCGTACCGACAAAAAAGCAAGAAAGCAGATGCTTTATATATAGTAAAAACATGCACATGCTGGCACGGCGAATGTCTTTTGGGTGCGCAAGGATCATCGACAATTGGCAGGAACCGCGAAAAAGGAAGGGGCGGCAGGTGCTTTACGCCTTTTTATCGCGCAAGGGGAGCAAATGACTACGCCTTTTGGCCGCACACCAAATACGATGAAGAAAAGAGCGCCGAAAGGGAGGGGTACCGACCAGATGGACTCCATCAATCTATATGAAAAACGGGTGTTTTCACAAAACGGCGAAGACGGCATCGTGGAGGAGCTGTTTTCCAGGATCGGGACGACGAATCGGTTTTTTGTTGAATTTGGCGTCGAAACGGGCGAAGAATGCATGTCGCGAAATCTGGCGTGCGTGCACAACTGGTCCGGGATCTTGCTGGAGGGGCATCCGCTGAAGCATCGGCTCTTGCAGCAACAGTATGCCGCCTATCCCCAGGTCGTCACTCATCAGGCTTTCATCACCAGGGAAAACATCGCGAGCCTGTTTGCCCGTTTGCGAGTCCCGACCGAGTTTGATTTGCTGACGATTGATCTGGACGGGATTGATTACTGGGTGTGGGAGGCGCTGTTCGCCTACAAGCCGCGGGTGGTCATTATCGAATACAACGCTTCGTTTCCTCCGCCGCTAAAAAGGGTGGTTGCCTATGATCCGGCGTTCACGTGGAAAGGCACGACCTATTTTGGCGCGAGCCTGACGTCGTTGGCCGGATTGGGGAAAAAGCTCGGCTATGCGCTCATCGGGACGGATTCGCGGGGGGTGAATGCGTTTTTTGTTCGCCAGGATTGGCTGGCGCAAGCCGGGTTTGCCGAGCTTACGCCTGAAGCAGCCTACCATCCGCCCAACTACGGCGCTGCCGGAGGGGGCCACCCGCCCGGCGATGGCCCCTGGCTGGAAATCTAGGCGGGCAAAAGCTGCTCCAGATAGGCAAGCACCGCTTTTTTTACATCTGCGAGAGCTTGCAGGGCCGTCTCCTCCGAAGTGTCCTTCACGCCAAAATACAGCTTGATTTTGGGCTCCGTACCGGATGGACGGATGCAAAACCAGCCCTGCTCGCCCAAGCTGTACTTCAAACCATCGCTTGTGGGCAGCGACAAGCGTTCCGACGCGTTCGTGGCCGACAGCCAGCGCATGCCGAGCAAATAGTCCTCCAGCGACGTCACAGGGCGTCCTGCGACAGAGGTCAGCGGCTTGCTGCGCAAAGCGGCGAGGAGGGCAGCCATGGTTTCCATCCCGTCCTTGCCCGGATACGTAATCGAGACGAGATCCTCCCGGTAGTAACCGTACGTGGCATACAGCTCCTGCAAACGCTGGTGCAGGCTGGAGCCTTGCGCGAGCTGGCAGGCACAGGCGTCAGCCAGCAGAAAGGCTGCCTGCACCGCGTCTTTGTCCCGGACAAAATCCCCCCGCAAATAGCCGCAGCTTTCCTCCAGGCCAAACAAAAAGGCATACGCGCCGCTTTGGACGAACTCTTGAATTTTTTCCCCGATGTATTTGAATCCCGTCAGCGTATCAATGGTGGTGACGCCATAGTCGGAGGCGATCGCCCGCACCATTTCCGAGGTGACGACGGTTTTTACGACAGCTGCCTGAGCCGGAAGCGTTCCTGCCTGCTTTTCTTGCGACAAAATATAGTCGAGCAGCAAGACGCCTGTCTGATTTCCGTTCAGGATGAGGTGCTGGTTCGGCCCTGTCCGGATCGCCACCCCGAGCCTGTCTCCATCCGGATCGGTGCAGATGATGAGGTCTGCGCCTTTTTTGCGCGCTTGCTTCAGGGCCATCCGGAAGCTTTCCGGCTCTTCCGGATTGGGGGTGGCAACCGTGGGAAACTGCGGATCAGGCTCCGCCTGCTCGGAGACGATTTTGACCTGCGTAAAGCCCAGCTCCTGTAGCCCTTGCGTGATCGGCCCGAGGGTCGTGCCGTGTAAGGGGGAGAAAACGATTCGCGGTTGATGCGTGCGGAGAGCAAGCTCGGCTGCGGGGAAGCGCAGTTGCTTTTGACAGGCCATGTAGGCGGCAAACACATCGTCTCCGATCATCTGCAAGAGGCCGTTGGCGATGAGCGCGCTCACTTCGCTCGTGCCGATGTGCAGTTCGTCTCCGGCCTGCTCGATTTTGGCAAAAATCCGCGCGGCCGCTTCCGGCGTGATTTGCCCTCCGTCTGGGCCGTAAATCTTGTAGCCGTTGTATGCGGGCGGATTGTGGCTCGCCGTAATGACGACTCCCGCCCGCGCTCCCAGATGGCGGACGGCGAACGAGAGCAGCGGCGTCGGGCACAGCTGCTCGAACAGGCAGGCTGTCAAGCCGTAGTGGCCGAGCACTTTGGCCGTCTCCAGGGCGAATGTGTACGAATCGGCGCGCGAATCGTAGGCAATCGCCACCTTTTGCGCAGCGGGGTCTGTCCCCTGTTCAAGCAGGTGCAGCGCCAGGCCAGCGGTAGCTTTGCGGATCGTGTATACGTTGATCCGGTTGATCCCCGGCCCCATGACCCCGCGCATGCCGCCCGTCCCAAAGGCAATCGGCTTGTAAAAGCAGTCCTCCAGCTTTTTTTCGTCGCCTTCCAGTTGTTCGAGCTGGCGGCGAAGCTCCGGCTCCAGGTCCGGGTATTCCTTCCATCTTGTGTAGTGGTTTCGCCACTCGTTTGTCATGGTTGTCTTCACTCCCCCGATAAATGCTGGTCGATGCTTTAAGATATTCCCGGAGGGGAGGGGAGTGAAGGCTCCGGGGAAAATTGCTTTTGGCTGCGGCCGGCAGGGGCTTGCCCGAAGCTGGTCATGGGAAGAGGCGCAAAACATTTGCCGGTCGGATTGCATATACATAATACAGTGCGAAATAGCCGTGCTGGACAGCACAGGAGCCAGCAAGGCCGACGCCGTGCGCTTTTCGATGGCGGGAGGGCAGTCGGCTCGCTGCTAGGGCAACGAGGGGAGATGTGGCTGATGAAAACCGCTTTCCTTACAGGAGTCACCGGGCAGGATGGCGCGTATTTGGCAAAATTTTTGCTGGAGAAAGGCTATCGCGTGGTCGGACTGGTGCCGCGTCGCAGCACCGTGGACCGTTGGCGGCTGGAGTATTTGGGGATCGCCGACGAGGTGGAGTACAAGGACGGCGACATTTTGGACCTGGCGTCTCTGACGAGGGCGCTCAAGACGGCGAAGCCCGATGAAGTCTATCACTTGGCGGCGCAAAGCTTTGTCGGCTCCTCGTGGGAGCAGCCGATTTTGACGGCGCAGTCGACCGGGATGGGGGTTTTGCACGTCCTGGAGGCGATTCGCGAGACGAATCCGGCGATCAAGATGTACCAGGCCTCCTCCAGCGAGCTGTACGGGCTGATTCAGGAGCCGCAGCAATCCGAGCAAACGCCTTTTTATCCGCGCAGTCCGTACGCCGTATCCAAGCTGTTCGGGTACTGGATGACGAAAAATTATCGCGAAAGCTTCCACATGTACTGCTGCAACGGCATTTTGTTCAACCATGAGTCCCCTTTGCGCGGGCTTGAATTTGTCACCCGAAAAGTGACGCACGCTGTCGCCCGCATTGCCGCGAACAAGCAAAAGGAGCTGCGGCTGGGCAATATCCAGGCGAAGCGCGACTGGGGGTTCGCAGGCGACTTCGTAGAGGCGATGTGGCTCATGCTGCAACAGGAAAAGCCGGACGACTACGTCATTGCGACCGGAAAAACGTCAACGGTCGAGGACATGTGCAAAATCGCCTTTGACTACGTAGGCCTGAACTATCAGGATTATTTGGTGATCGATCCGGACCTGTACCGCCCGGCAGAAGTCGATGTCCTGTTGGGCAATCCGGCAAAAGCGAAGCGGGAGCTGGGCTGGGCCCCGAAGACAAAGCTGACCGAGCTGATTCACATGATGGTCGAGGCCGATCTGCAGCGCGTGGCAAAAGCGTAGCGAGGCGAATTATCGCACGCGACTTAGGTGTCGTGGCGCCCAATTGCGCAGATGGGCGACATGGACGCGGGCATGCTCGCGAAAGACAGAACAATAGACGTGCAAGTAAGCGCAGGAAAGCTGCTGACCGCGCTCCCGGGTCAGCGGCTTTCCTGCGTTTTGTCATCATACTTACGATGGGGCAGAAAAGCGCTGGGCCAGCCGGATCAAAGCGTGAACGGCTGGCGAGGCGTCACGCAAGGAGCGCGCCGCCAGCCCGATTCGCCGGGTCAAGGACGGCGATAGCTCGCGGGCGACGACGGACGGAAGCCGGTCGGGCAGTGTCAGAGCGGGCACGACCGTCACTCCTACGCCGGCTTCGACCATGGCGAGAATGGTAGCGTTGTCCGCCACCTCATAGACGACATGGGGCGCCAGATTAGCAGCGGCAAAGGCCGAGCCGATCAGAGCTTCGCAGCCCGCCATCGGCATGATGAACGGTTCCGCTGCCAGTTGGGACAGCCCAAGCTCCTTCGCTGCCGCAAGCGGATGCCCGGCTGGCAGGACGGCGAGCAAAGGGTCCTGCAAAAGCAAAACGCCTTCCCACTCATCATCTGGCCAGGGGAGAAAGCCAACGTCTACGACGCCCGTCCGCAGCCACTCCTTGATCTCCGGATAGCTGCCCTCAAATAGTCGCGTGTCCAGCTCGGGATAGGAGCCGTGCAGCGCCTTCAACAGCCGGGGCAACAACTGGGTGGAGACGCTGGGAAACGCTCCCATGCGAATCGTTCCGGAAAGAGGAGCGCCGCTCGCTGCTGCTGCCACTCGCTTCATCTGGCTGACCTGGTCCAGAATAATCCGGGCAGAGGCGGCGATTTGCTCGCCGGTGGCTGTCAGTCTGACTCCTCCGCGTTCGCGGATGAACAGGGAGATGCCGAGTTCTTTTTCCAGCGAACGGATGGTGTGGCTGACTCCCGGCTGGCTCAAGCCGATTTGCTCCCCGGCGCGGGTGAAGTTGCCCGTGTTCATGACCGCAATCAATACTTCCATTTGAAACAGCGTCATCGGAGCCGTCATCCTTCCATGCGGTTTTTATCATGTCTGGCATGCCAAAGCTTCATTTTACAAGTCGGTCTTTCCCCCCTAAGATGAGAAGCAAGCACAGCGATTACTGGTGAAAAGGGAGAGGAAGCGAATGAAAACCATACGTGTCTACCATGTGGACGCATTTACCCATGAACCGTTTGCGGGAAACCCGGCAGGGGTGATTCCGGATGCAGGTACTTTGACTGTATCGCATATGCAGAAAATTGCCAATGAGTTGAATCTTCCTGAGTCGGCCTTTTTATTGCCGTCCGAACACCCGGAGGCAGATTTTCGCATCCGCTATTTTTCACCAACAGTCGAAATCAACTTTTGCGGCCATGCCACAGTGGCTTCCTCTTGGGTACTCGCAACCGAGCTAGGCTGGCTTGCCACAAGCAATCGCATCGTCTTTGAAACCAATGTAGGGTTGATTCCAGTCGAGCTGGAAACGGTAGAAGGCCAACTGCAACGGGTGCAGATGACGCAAATCAAGCCGTCGGTCAAAGAAATCGCGCTGGACCGCGAAGCCGTAGCGCGAATGGTCGGCATCTCTCCTGACGATCTGGATGAGCGCTATCCAATAAAGCTCGCATCGACAGGCGGCGTGCATCTGCTCGTTCCCGTCCGCACCCGCGCGGCGATCGACCAGGCCGAGCCTGCGTACGCCGAATTGGGCAGCATGAACAAACAGCACGGAATCACCACGACGCATCTGTTCACAACGGATGCGTCCAGCGGCTTCGATTTGTACACCCGCGACTTCGCTCCGGCAATCGGCATTATGGAAGACCCGGTGACAGGAGCCGCGAACGGCGCGTTGGCAGGCTATCTCGCGTTGGAAAAGCTGCTTCCTGCCGGGAAGCAGCATCAGTTAGTGATCGGCCAAGGGCACGCCATCGACCGTCCGGGGACGTTGTACGTGACGGTCGACATGACTGGGCAGGACCCGATTGTTCGGGTGGCCGGCGCGGCGCATGTGACGATTGCGGGGCAGCTGCGGGTGTAGGGGAAATAGGGGAAAGGCGAATAGATAGAGGAAAGAAAAGACGTTCCTGGGACAGGGCGTCTTTTTTGTTGAGAGGGATGGTGGGGGGAGATAAGAGGCTATCAAGCTGTTTTCTGTAAAAAAATAGAGGATGGCACTATGGAAGGGGTTGTTGAGTTATTTAAGAAGTAAAGGGGATTTATAGTCATTTTGTCTTTTGAATATTCTTCCATATTCGTTATAATGCTACTGGAGGAGGGATAAACATAATGCGTTGGCTATCATTATTGTCTCATTTTCTTGGTATTTATGTTGCTTACAGAGGTTTTGCGCTATTTACAGAGGAGGTAACAGGAACGGGAATTGCAGTTTCAGAATTTGGATTCCTGATAACTCCTCCCTACTTCGATGCGATAGGAATTACGCTAATGCTCGCAGGTATTCTATTCATGATTCTACCTTTTGTCATACGAGCTGCGAATCGATTGGGACGTGTTGAATCTTGATCGCTAGTACCGCCCGAACCGAGTAATCCAACTACCACAGCTACTAGAAAACCTACCTTCCCCCTGATTCCGACATCTTTTTCGAACCAATAGAATCAAGGACGTAAATCGAAGCCAACTCTCATGAAACGTTCCTTGCCCCACAAATATAAAGCTGTACAAGCTCCTTAAAGAAAAACGTTAGCACCAAGATCACGAACTCAAGGGACCACAAGAAAGCCAAGCAGAAACAGTTCCCGGACCAGGCTGTAAAATCGGTGAAACCGCTAGAAACCGTGCCCCGCGACCTGTTCGATTTCCGCGGGGCGCTCAGTACGGGCAACGCAGGCCCCAATACGGAGGGCCTTTTTTCTATCGTTATCGTACGCGTACGCAAATCCCAAGGCAGATCCGAAGTGGCTCCATCTATCCGCGCTCCCATGGAAGCAGAAGCCAGGTACAAAAAAATAGCGGACGGGTCTGCTTGGACAACCGCCACGCGCTATGTGACCGCCGACTTGATAAACGGGAGTCGTCGCCAAAAACACCCCACACAAACGGATGACACCGCCAAGCCGCTGAACAATCCGGTGAAACCGAGTCCCCCTTTCACCCCGATGCTGGGGGAGAACAGGGGGCTTTTGGCGCAATAAACCGCTCAAAACGGTTCCCAGCGCAGCTTCCGAGCCTGCTGGAAGCGCTCCTGCACGTAGGACCAATGGACGATGTTCCACCAGTTTTCCACGTAGTGGTCCCGCTTGTTTTGATACTTGAGAAAATAGGCGTGCTCCCAGACGTCCAGGACGAGCAGCGGAACCGTATCCCATTGCGCCAGGTTTTGATGCTTTTCGGCTGTCAAAATTTCCAGATGATGGGCGCGCGGCGACCAGACGAGAATCGCCCAGCCGGGGCCTTCCACTTTTCCCGCTGCTTGGGAAAACTGCTGTCGGAATGCGTCAAAAGACCCGAAGTACCGCTCAATCGCTTCCGCCAGCTCGCCTGTTGGCGCACCGCCTCCCTGCGGGCTCATGGACGGCCAGAAAAGGGTATGCAAATAATGGCCAGCCCCGTTAAAAGCCAGCTCGCGCTCCCAGTGGCGGATCAACTCGTAGTTGCCGCTTTGGCGGGCTTCGACCAGTTTTTTCTCTGCCGTATTCAGGTCATCTACGTACTTTTGATGCAGCTTCTCGTGATGAATCCGCATCGTCTGCTCGTCGATATACGGCTCCAGCGCGTTGGGCGCATAGGGCAGCGGGGGGAGCGTATGACGGCCAGGGGGAACGGGACGCGCGACGCGAACCGGCTCGCGTGCGGTTTCACGCACGGGCTGATACAGAGCGGCAGGAGGAAGGGCGGCCTGGTTCATCTGGGCGGGTGTTGCTTCGTGTGCCTCCGTGGCTCCCTGCGCCGCTTCTCTTTCCCCAGGCTCCTCGTGGGCGGCGATCGGCTCTTCGAAGCGCTCATCCTCCGTCAGTTGGGCCAGTCGCAAAAAATGGTGGAATTGCTCCTGCACCTGCTCCGCCTGCGCGATGAGTGCCGGAAGGATCTCTTTCGCTTCTGCCTTGCCCATCCGTGTAGCCTGCCTTCCTATTTTGGTAAATGATTCCTCAAATTTGTGCAGATGCCGCTCCAGCTCCCGGTTCAGTGTTTTTTGTTTTCGCAACTGATCGATCCATTGGCAGCCCCACTGACTCCAATCCAGCAATTGCTTGGCTTTCTCTTCCAAAAAAATCCCTCCTCACTTGGGCGCATCTCATCCTCAGATTATGAGCGCAGCCCAGAGAAGGTGCGACTTTCGCGGAGTACAAGAAAATTAAACTCCGCATATGGTAGTAGCACACATGTTTGAGTGGTATGCTGTACTATATTCATTACAACAGGGGAGACACATTTGCATGAGTAGAGATGGAGCGATTGCCGTCATTGATTCAGGAGTGGGAGGATTGACCGTAGCCAAAGAAATCATGCGTCAGCTACCCGACGAAACAATCATCTACGTAGGAGACAACGCGCGGTGCCCGTACGGCTCCAAGTCCCCGGAAGAGATTCGGACATACAGCTTTCAAATGATTGATTACGTCATGAATACGCCGCTCAAGGCGCTGGTGATTGCCTGCAATACAGCAACAGCGGTCGTTCTGGAGGAAGCAATGGCGTATTTGCCGCTGCCGGTAATCGGGGTGATTGAGCCGGGGGCGCGCGCGGCCGTTTCGGTGACGCAAAATGGACGGGTCGGCGTGATCGGGACAGAGATGACGATTCGCACGAAAGCGTACGAGCGTGCCCTCTTGCGTGCCGAGCCGGATTTATATGTGGTGGGAAAGGCTTGTCCGGCGTTTGTGCCGCTGGTAGAGAATCATCTGGCAAACTCGGACCAGGCACGAATGATTGTGGAAGAAGCGCTGGCCCCGTTGCTAGCCGAAGACCTGGACACCTTGATTCTCGGCTGTACCCACTATCCGCTCTTGGCGCCAGTCATCCAGGAGGTTATGGGGGACCGCGTCCGGTTAATCAGCTCTGCCGAGGAAACGGCGCGTGAACTGTCCGCACAGATTGCGCCGCTGACGGATCACGGACAGCAGGAGCCGCCCCGGCATCTGTTTGTCACGAGCGGAGACGCTGCGCGCTTCCGGACGATTGCCGAAGAGTGGCTTGCGCGCAAGGTGAACGTCCTGCATCACTCCCTGGAAACATCGATACAGTCGTAAAAGCGCGGCCGGCTGTCCTTTTTGCCAGACAAACATTCCACGCATAAACCCAAGCCCTGCTCGTATACATGGTAGTACAAAGTGTCTGGAGGAGGCTGGGGAAATGAAGATGGGACACATAGGCAAAATGACGGCCGTTCTGGGGGTAAGTGCCGTGCTTTTGTCGGGCTGCGGTCTGTTTGGCCCGGAGACGGAAACGAGCAGCATCGATGCACCGCCACAGTCACAGGTTTCAGCCGATCAGCCAAACGGCACCGTGTCACCGGATGTCGCCGTGCAAGGCAGCGAGCAAGCGGTCCAACAGACAAGCGAAAAGACCGTCTATCTGCTCGACGCAAACGGCTACGTCGTACCGGTGTCGCTGACGCTTCCGAAGTCGGAAGGTCCTGCCAAGCAAGTGTTGAGCTACATGGTCAAGGGCGGGCCTGTTGAGAGCATGCTGCAGGGAGGCTTTTCCGCTGTGCTACCGGCAGGGACGGAAGTGAAAGGGTTGGTTATCAAAGACGGCGTGGCGACGGTGGACTTTTCCAAAGAGTTCAAAACGTATGAGGAAAAAGACGAGAAAAAAATTCTCGACGCTGTGACACGGGCGCTGACCGAGTTTTCCAACGTGAAGACGGTGCAAATTTGGGTGAACGGAACCCCGCTAACCGAGATGCCGGCCGCCAGCACGCCGATCACGCAGCTGGACCGCAACCACGGCATCAATCTGGAGCTGGCGGACGGAGCGATACCGGGCAATACGTCAGCGGTTACGGTGTATTTCCAGGGACAGCTCGATGACCAGCGCACGTACTACGTTCCGGTCACCCGTCTCGTTCCGGAAACGGCGGACATCGCCAAGGCGACCGTGGAGGAGCTCATCAAAGGGCCGAAGCAAGGCTCGCAGCTGTTCAGCTCCCTGCTGCGGACGACCCGCGTGCTGGACGTGAAACAGGAGAACGATCTGATTACGGTCAATCTGAGCAGTGACATTCTCAAGTACGATGACGGCAAGGAAGCAAGCCCGGACGCGCTGCAATCCCTCGTCCTCTCCTTGACGGATTCGACAGGAGCCAAGCAGGTGCAGCTTCTCGTCGAAGGCAAGCCGCTTGCCAACGGCGAATTTACGAAGCCGGTGAGCCGTCCGCTACAGGTCAACCCGCTCGCGTTTTAATCAAGCCAAGCCTGTCTACCCACGCCCGGATGTTGCGCGCGTGGTTTTTCTTTTCGTCATGCGAATATTTGCAATTGGTGTAAATAAGAGAGAGTCGTTTGGGCAGTAGCAGATCGTTTCCTGCCTCTGGTATAATGAGCGGAGTGTAACAAAGCGATTTAGGAGGAACTTGGAATGAGAGTGGATGGCCGTGCCCATGACCAGTTGCGCCCGGTAACAATTACGCGCAATTACATTAAACATGCAGAAGGATCGTGCCTGATCGAAATTGGAGACACCAAGGTAATCTGTACGGCAACTCTGGAGGATCGGGTACCGCCTTTCATGCGTGGCGGCGGGAAGGGCTGGATCACAGCCGAGTATTCCATGCTTCCCCGCGCGACAGCGACCCGCAACGCGCGCGAGTCTTCCAAAGGAAAAGTCGGAGGACGCACAATGGAAATCCAACGCCTGATCGGACGCGCGCTGCGTTCGGTGGTGCATCTGGAGGCGATGGGAGAACGCACAATCTGGCTGGATTGCGACGTGATCCAGGCGGATGGCGGTACGCGTACGGCCTCCATTACAGGAGCGTACGTGGCGATGGTGGACGCCATGCAAAAGCTCGTGGAGAGCGGCGTCTGGAAGCAACTGCCGCTGAACGATTTTCTGGCGGCGACATCCGTAGGGGTGATCGGTGAAGAGACCGTACTCGATTTGAACTACCAGGAAGACTCGACAGCGACCGTTGACATGAACGTCGTCATGACGGGCAAAGGCAAGTTCGTCGAGCTGCAGGGCACCGGCGAGGACGCGCCGTTTTCTCCGGAGCAACTCCAGGAGATGATCGCACTCGCGAAAATCGGGATCGGCAATCTGATTCAAAGCCAAAAGCAGGCGCTCTCGGATGTTCCCCTGACGTTTGCCGAAAACGTAGCGGAGGAAAGTCATGTCTGATCGAAAAAAAGTCGTTTTGGCGACACGCAACCAAGGAAAAGTCAAAGAGTTTAACCGACTGTTTGCCGATTACGGCTGGGAAGGCATCAGCCTCGCGCAGTACGAGGGCGTGCCGGAAGTGGTGGAGGACGGGGACACGTTTGAAGCCAACGCGCTGAAAAAGGCAATCGAAATCTCTACATACTTGCAGCTGCCGGCTCTTGGCGACGACTCCGGACTGGAGGTAGATGCGCTGGACGGACGCCCGGGCGTCTACTCCGCCCGATACGCCGGGGAGGAAGCGACGGACGAAGAGAACTGGCGCAAGCTGCTAAACGAGCTGGCTGACGTGCCGATGGAGCAGCGCACGGCGCGTTTTCGCTGCACGCTGGCGTTCGTTGTTCCTGGCGAGGAGCCGATTCTCGCGACGGGTGCCTGTGAAGGGCTGATCGCACGCGAGCCGAAGGGAACGAACGGCTTCGGCTACGATCCCGTCTTCTACATTCCCGAGCTGGATAAAAGGATGGCGGAGCTTTTGCCGGAGGAAAAGAACCGGATCAGCCACCGGGCCAAAGCGATGCAGAAGCTGCTGGAGGCCCTGAAATAGCGGGGCGAACAGCCCGACAGAAGAGAACACGGGAGAGTGAGGCGCGATGGGCATTCTCGTCGTAAGCGACAGCCACGGTCTTGTCCGAGAAGTAGCGCAGGTGGCAGGCAGGCATGCTGTCGACAACATTTTGCACTGCGGCGATTTTTGCGTCGATCACAGGCGCGAGCCGTTTTCCCGGATGACGCTGGTGAGAGGAAACTGCGATGCTCCTTCTGAGGTTCCCGTCGAGCAGCAGACCAACTGGCGGGATCTTCACATCCTGCAAACGCACGGGCACCTCTACGGGGTCAAAAGCTCGCTTCTTCGCCTGCATTACCGGGCAGAGGAGGTCGGAGCGAACGTGGTTGTCTTCGGTCACTCGCACGTCCCTGTCTGCGGCGTGGAGCGGGACATCCTGTTTGTGAATCCGGGGAGCCTGCAACTGCCGAGAGGCTTTGACGTGCCGACCTATGCGATCATCGAGGAGACGGGCGTCACGCCAACAACGGTTCAGGTGGCCGTCACCTTTTACGACTGCCAGGGCAACCTGGTGCGAGAATTGGGCGGAAGTTATTCGATTCGACGCTGAATGCCGATGCGAGTGCGAGTGGCTTCTTGTCAAATCAACAATTTATGCTATACTAGAATGGTTATAATGGCTAGAATATTATCATCCGAGCCTGCGAAGATACCATGGCGCGGCTGGCGATGTTCTGTTGATTCGATTTAGGAGGGGAAGTTTACGTGGCAGCAAAATGGGAAAAGGTAGAGAATAACCAGGGAGTCCTGACGGTTGAAGTAGATGCTTCGCAAGTAGACGCAGCATTGGATCAGGCGTTTAAAAAAGTGGTGCAAAAGGTTCAAGTTCCAGGATTCCGCAAAGGAAAAGTACCTCGCAAATTGTTCGAATCCCGTTTTGGTGTAGAATCTCTGTACCAAGACGCGCTCGATATTCTGCTTCCAACCGCTTACGGACAAGCTGTTCGTGAAACGGGCATCGAGCCGGTAGATCGTCCAGAGGTGGACGTAGAGCAAATGGAAAAAGGGAAAAACCTGATCTTCAAAGCGACTGTAACCGTGAAGCCTGAAGTGAAGCTCGGCGACTACAAAGGTCTGGCGATCGAACACAAAGACTTCACCGTGACAGACGAGAGCGTGGAAGCTGAACTGAAGCGCATGCAAGAGCGTCATGCTGAACTGGTTGCCGTTGAAGAAGGCACGGCTCAAGAAGGCGACATCGCCGTCATTGACTTCGAAGGTTTCCAAGACGGTGTCGCCTTCGAAGGCGGAAAAGCAGAAGACTACTCTCTGGAACTGGGTTCCGGTACATTCATCGCTGGTTTCGAAGAGCAACTCGTAGGTCTTGCGATCGGCGAAGAAAAAGAAATCAAGGTAACCTTCCCGGAAGAGTACCATTCTCCTAACCTCGCCGGAAAAGAAGCGGTATTCAAAGTGAAATTGAACAGCCTGAAGCGTAAAAACCTGCCGGCTTTGGACGACGAGTTCGCCAAAGACGTGAGCGAGTTCGACACGCTGGAGGAACTGAAAGCGGACACCAAGAAAAAACTCGAAGAAAAAGCTGCACAAGAAAAAGAACAGTATGTTCGTGAACAACTGGTTCTGAAAGCAGCGGAAAACGCGGAAATCGATCTGCCAGCCGTGATGGTTGAGCATGAGTTGGACCAAATGGTGAACGAGTTCGGCCAACGTCTCCAATACCAAGGCATGACACTGGAGCTGTACTACCAGTTCTCCGGTATGGATGAAAGCCAGCTGCGTGACCAACTGCGTGCAGATGCGACCTCCCGCGTGCGCACATCCTTGACACTGGAAGCAATCGGCAAAGCGGAAAACATCGAAGCGACAGAAGAAGATGTAAACGAAGAGCTGAACAAGCTGGCTGGCGTATACGGCCGTCCTGCTGACGAGCTGCGCAAAATCTTCACGGCCCAAGACAACATGTTGGCTCTGTACCGCGATGTGCAAATTCGCAAAACGGTTGATTTCCTGGTTGCACAAAGCAAAGTAAGCGCATAAGCTTAGGAAGAACGCATGATTGGCCAGTGGTCTGGCTCTCTTGGACACTGGCTGTACCAACTACAAGGCACGATGCACTCGTGCCTTGTTTTTCCACCATCGACTTTTTGGTAAAATCCTTCTCAATCGAAAGGGGAATCCCTTTTACCGCAAAGGAGGAAAGATACATAATGCTAATTCCTATGGTCATTGAGCAAACGAGCAGAGGCGAGCGCTCCTACGATATTTACTCGCGCCTCCTGAAAGACCGGATTATTCTGTTGGGCACCGAGATTGACGACGAAGTAGCCAACCTGGTGGTGGCCCAGCTGCTCTTTTTGCAGGCGGAAGATCCGGAAAAAGACATTTCGCTATACATAAACTCTCCAGGCGGTTCTGTCACGGCAGGCATGGCTATCTATGACACCATGCAGTACATCAAGCCGGATGTGTCCACGATTTGCGTGGGCATGGCTGCCAGCATGGGCGCATTCCTTCTCGCTGCTGGCGCCAAAGGCAAGCGGTTTGCTTTGCCAAACAGCGAAGTGATGATTCATCAGCCACTCGGCGGCGTGCGTGGACAGGCAGAGGACATCCGCATTCATGCGGAATGGATTTTGAAAACGAAGCGCCAGCTGAACCAGATTTTGTCCGAGCGTACAGGTCAACCTTATGAGCGGGTCGAGCTGGATACGGATCGCGACAACTTCATGAGTGCAGAAGAAGCCAAGGCCTATGGATTGATTGACCAGATTATCGAACGCAAAAACTGACCCGTTGTGAGGTGAAGCGCATGTTTAAGTTTAACGACGACAAAGGCCAACTGAAGTGCTCCTTCTGCGGCAAGTCCCAGGAACAGGTGCGCAAGCTGGTAGCCGGTCCTGGTGTCTACATTTGTGACGAGTGTATCGAACTGTGCAACGAGATTGTGCAGGAAGAGCTGGGCACGGAAGAAGAAATCGACATGAAAGAAATTCCGAAGCCTGTGGAGATCCGCAAAATCCTGGACGACTATGTCATCGGTCAGGATCTGGCGAAAAAATCGCTGTCGGTAGCGGTGTACAACCACTACAAACGGATTAACTCCGGGGCGAAGATCGAGGATGTGGAACTGCAAAAATCCAACATCCTGCTGATCGGTCCGACAGGTAGCGGGAAAACGTTGCTCGCCCAAACGCTGGCGCGTATCTTGAACGTGCCGTTTGCGATTGCGGATGCCACCTCTCTGACCGAGGCCGGCTATGTGGGCGAAGACGTGGAAAACATTTTGCTCAAGCTGATTCAGGCTGCTGACTACGATGTGGAAAAGGCGGAAAAAGGCATTATCTACATCGATGAAATCGATAAAGTTGCGCGTAAGTCGGAAAATCCTTCGATTACACGCGATGTTTCCGGGGAAGGCGTGCAGCAGGCGCTCCTGAAAATTTTGGAGGGCACGGTTGCCAGCGTTCCGCCTCAAGGTGGACGCAAGCATCCGCACCAGGAATTCATCCAGATCGACACCTCGAACATTCTGTTCATTTGTGGCGGTGCTTTCGATGGCGTAGAGCAAATCATCAAGCGCCGTCTGGGGAAAAAGGTAATCGGCTTTGGCGCTGATTTTGCCGATGGGGTCAAAGGCGATCTGAAACCAGGCGAGTACCTCAAGTACATCCTGCCGGAAGACCTGCTGAAATTCGGTCTGATTCCGGAGTTTGTCGGCCGTCTGCCTGTTCTAGCTACCTTGGAGCCGCTGGACGAGGAGACGCTCGTGCGCATCTTGACCGAACCGAAAAACTCGCTGGTGAAGCAGTATCAAAAGCTGCTTAGCCTGGACGGCGTCGAGCTGGAATTCGATGAGGGCGCTCTCCTGCAAATTGCCAAAGAGGCGATCAAGCGCAATACGGGAGCGCGCGGTCTGCGTGCCATCATCGAGCAAATCATGCTCGACATGATGTATGAGCTGCCTTCCCGCGAGGACGTGACCAAATGCGTCATCACGGAAGAGACCGTACGCGACAAAGTGAAGCCGCGCCTGATGACCAAAGAAGGCCGCGAGCTGCACGGCGAAACAGCATAAGCTTTGTTGGACCCAACCATCCCGTTTGCACGGGGTGGTTTTTGGTTTTTTCGCGAAAGGATGTCTTTTTCCTTCCATATTCATCCAGTTTGCTTGCGGATTGATGGTTTACGCATACGCTTGCGGGGCAATACTACTTGATATCGTTGAAGAGCGCTTTTGCATATGCGTAAAAAAGCTGCAAGGACGCATGGGAGGGACTGCATATGGACTATACCACGTTGGTCATTGCTGTCATTGAAGTGGTGGTTGGGATTGTGATCGGCACCTACTTCTGGAATTTGCTGCGAGCGCAGAGAAACACGAAGACTTCCACGGAAAAAGAATCGCGAAAAGATCTGGATTCGATTCGCAGAATGAGAATGATCGCCTTGACAGAACCGCTGTCGGAAAAAACGCGTCCCGCGACCCTGGAGGAAATCGTGGGGCAGGAGGATGGGCTGCGGGCGCTGCGTGCCGCGCTGTGCGGACCGAACCCGCAACACGTCATCATCTACGGGCCGCCGGGAGTGGGCAAGACCGCTGCTGCCAGGGTCGTGCTGGAAGAAGCGAAGAAAAATCAGCTGTCGCCGTTTACGGCTGACGCCAAATTTGTGGAGATTGACGCCACGATTGCCCGGTTTGACGAGCGGGGGATCGCGGACCCGTTGATTGGCTCTGTTCACGATCCGATCTATCAAGGGGCGGGCTCGCTCGGTCAGGCGGGCATTCCCCAGCCGAAGCCGGGTGCGGTCACCAAAGCGCACGGCGGGATGCTTTTTCTCGATGAAATCGGGGAGCTTCACCCTGTGCAAATGAACAAGCTGCTAAAAGTTCTGGAAGACCGGAAAGTCATGCTGGAGAGCGCCTATTACAGCGAGGAAAACAATCAGATTCCGTCGCATATTCACGATGTGTTCAAATACGGGCTGCCTGCCGATTTTCGTCTGGTCGGCGCGACGACAAGGCTGCCTGAAGAGCTTCCTGCCGCCCTGCGCTCTCGTTGTCTGGAGATTTTCTTCCGGCCGTTGAAAGGCGGGGAAATCGGCAGCATCGTGCGCACAGCCGTTCCCAAGATGCAGATGACCATCGAGGACAGTGCAGTGGCAGTCATCGAGCGTTACGCCACCAACGGTCGGGAGGCGATCAACACGTTGCAGATCGCAGCGGGAATTGCGCTCACCGAGGAGCGCCGTACGATCATGGCGCAGGATGTAGAGTGGGTGGTGCACAGCAGCCAGAAATCGCCGCGTCCTGAAAAACAGGTACACGATACGCCGCAGGTCGGGCTGGTGAATGGACTTGCGGTCTACGGGCCGAATATGGGCAGCGTCATGGAGCTGGAAGTGACGGCAACGCCTGCCGCTGTGCCCGGCCAGGGCAGAATGACGATGACGGGCATGGCAGAAGAAGAGGAGATGGGCAGCCGCAGCCGCACGATTCGCCGCAAGTCGATGGCCAGAGGCTCGATCGAAAACGTCCTGACCGTGTTGAACCGGATGGGAGTTCGCCCGTACGACTACGATCTCCATGTGAACTTCCCGGGCGGGGTTCCTGTCGATGGACCTTCGGCGGGGATCGCGATTGCGACTGCGATCTACTCGGCGATCATGGAAGTGCCGGTAGACAATTTGCTCGCCATGACGGGCGAAGTGAGCATTCATGGCAAAGTGAAGCCGGTAGGGGGCGTCGTCGCCAAAGTCGAGGCGGCCCGGCAGGCAGGGGCGACGCGCGTGCTGATTCCCGAGGAAAACTGGCAGAGCATTTTCGCCGATATGAGGGGAATCGAGGTCATTCCTGTTTCGACCGTCTCGCAAGTCTTAGAACTGGCTGTGCCGAAGGTCGCCGTGCAGGAGGAGGAAGCGCCAGGGTTCACCCTGCAGATTCCAGCGGAGGATCTCGCCTCCTCGCCGATGACCCTTTAACAGTCGCAAGCGCCCGCGGATTAGACATCGGATGGTGTTTGCGCTACAATGGTAAAAAGCTTCTGCTTGCAAAGAGCCCGGGGCCCTACCCGGCCTGTAACGGGCTCCCCGAATTGGTGGGGATGGACGCGTCGGACCGAGTGTCTTTTCTGCGTGTCGTTTGGGGTGATTCGGATATGCCGGGTGGGCAAAAAACGGCTTTGGGAGCCGTTTTTGTCTGTTATCAGGCTCTTGGCAAGAAGGGATAGATCAACAAGGAGAGGTGCATCCGCTTGGGCGAACGTTCCGGTAAACGAGAATTACCGCTTCTCCCGTTGCGAGGATTGCTTGTGTATCCGACCATGGTACTCCACCTGGACGTTGGACGGGAAAAGTCCATCCGCGCATTGGAGCAAGCCATGGTGGACGATAACAAGATTTTGCTTGCGACACAGGAAGAAGTTCATATAGAAGAGCCAGAGGCAGAGCAAATTTACAGCATCGGTACCGTTGCGCGTGTGAAACAAATGCTGAAGCTGCCAAACGGCACAATCCGTGTGCTGGTCGAGGGACTGCAACGGGCCAAGATCGAGGAATATCTTCAACAGGAAGATTATTTCGTTGTGTCCGTTACATATTTGGAAGAAGAAAAAGCAGAGGAAAATGAAGTGGAAGCCTTGATGCGTTCGCTGCTCAACCACTTCGAGCAATACATCAAGCTGTCGAAAAAAGTTTCCCCGGAGACGCTGACATCCGTGACGGACATTGAAGAGCCGGGGCGACTGGCTGACGTGATTGCCTCCCATCTGCCGCTGAAGATGAAGGACAAACAGGAGATTTTGGAGACGGTCAACATCAAGGAGCGACTCGAAATTCTGTTGGATATCCTGAACAACGAGCGCGAGGTGCTGGAGCTGGAGCGCAAGATCGCCAACCGCGTGAAAAAGCAGATGGAGCGCACGCAGAAGGAATACTACTTGCGCGAGCAGATGAAGGCCATTCAAAAAGAGCTCGGCGACAAGGACGGCCGTCAGGGAGAAGTAGATGAGCTGCGCGCTCAGCTGGAGAAATCCGACGCTCCCGAAAGAATCAAGGCCAAAATCGAAAAAGAGCTGGAACGTCTGGAGAAGATGCCGGTCACTTCTGCGGAAGGGGCTGTCATCCGTACGTATATCGACACGCTGCTTGCTCTGCCGTGGACGAAAACGACGAAGGACAATCTGGACATTCACCATGCGCAAGAAGTGCTGGACGAGGATCACTACGGACTGGAAAAGCCGAAGGAGCGCGTGCTGGAGTATTTGGCGGTACAAAAGCTCGTCAACTCCATGCGCGGGCCGATTCTCTGTCTGGTTGGGCCTCCCGGCGTCGGGAAAACCTCCCTCGCCCGCTCGATCGCCCGCGCGCTGGATCGCAAATTCGTGCGCATTTCGCTCGGGGGCGTGCGTGACGAAGCAGAAATTCGCGGGCATCGCCGCACGTACGTGGGCGCTCTGCCAGGTCGCATCATCCAGGGGATGAAGCAGGCGGGCACGATCAATCCGGTGTTTTTGCTGGATGAAATCGACAAGCTGGCGTCCGATTTCCGGGGCGACCCGGCCTCGGCGCTATTGGAAGTGCTGGACCCGAATCAAAACGACAAGTTCAGCGACCACTACATTGAAGAGACGTACGACTTGACGAACGTCATGTTCATCACGACGGCGAACAGCCTCGACACGATTCCGCGCCCGCTTTTGGACCGGATGGAGGTCATTTCGATTTCGGGCTACACCGAGCTGGAGAAGCTCAACATCATGCGCGGCTACCTGCTGCCGAAGCAGATGGAGGAGCACGGGCTGGGCAAGGATAAGCTGCAAGTACACGAAGACGCGATGCTGAAGCTCATCCGTCTGTACACGCGCGAAGCCGGCGTGCGCAACCTGAACCGGGAAGCGGCCAACGTCTGCCGAAAAGCCGCCAAGCTGATCGTCAGCGGAGAGAAAAAACGCGTCGTTGTCACCGCGAAGACGCTGGAGTCGCTACTCGGCAAACCGCGCTTCCGCTACGGCCTGGCCGAGAAAAAAGACCAGATCGGTTCCGTAACGGGGCTGGCCTGGACACAGGCAGGCGGCGATACGCTGAACGTAGAGGTCAGTATCCTTCCAGGAAAAGGAAAGCTCACCTTGACCGGAAAGCTGGGCGATGTCATGAAGGAATCCGCGCAGGCGGCCTTCAGCTACATCCGCTCCCGTGCCGAGCAGTGGGGGATTGACCCGCTTTTCCACGAGAAAAACGACATTCACATCCACGTTCCGGAGGGCGCGATTCCAAAAGACGGACCGTCCGCAGGGATTACGATGGCGACGGCGCTTGTATCGGCGCTCACGCACATCCCTGTGAAAAAAGAAGTGGGGATGACAGGCGAAATTACGCTGCGGGGAAGAGTGTTGCCGATTGGCGGCCTGAAGGAAAAGTGCATGTCCGCGCATCGCGCCGGACTTACGACGATTATTTTGCCAAAAGACAACGAGAAAGACATCGAAGATATACCAGAGAGCGTGCGAAAAGAGCTGACCTTCTATCCGGTCGAGCATCTGGATGAGGTCTTGCGCCACGCCCTGACCAAACAGCCGACAGCAGGTGAAACCGCATGAAAATCACTTCTGCCGAGTTCGTCATCAGCGCTGTCGGACCCAAGCAATACCCGCAGGACGGCCTGCACGAGATCGCGCTGGTAGGCCGCTCCAATGTGGGCAAATCTTCCTTGCTCAACAAAATGATGAATCGCAAAGGGCTCGCGCGCATCAGTTCGCGCCCAGGGAAGACCCAGACGCTCAACTATTTCCGCGTCAACCAGATGCTCTACTTCGTCGACTTTCCCGGCTACGGCTACGCCAAGGTCGCGAAGACGATCAAGGAACAATGGGGCAAGATGATCGAGGGCTATTTGAAAAACCGGAAAGAACTACGGTTTGTCATTCAATTGGTCGATATTCGTCACGCCCCGTCCAAGGACGACGTGGCGATGTACGAATGGTGCAAGCAGATCGGCATTCCGACGGTCGTCGTCGCGACCAAAGGAGACAAAATCGCCCGCGGACGCTGGCTGCAACACACCAAGATCATCCGCCAGACCTTGAACATGCGCGGTAGCGATACGATCATCGTGTTTTCCTCGGAAACGGGACAAGGCAAGGATGAACTGTGGGGAGAAATCCTTCGCCGGCTGCGGGAAAACGACCAGCCCGCGCAGGCGGAAGCAGAAGCAGCCGAGGCGGCGGACTCTTCGGTTCCAGCCGCCGCTGCGAGCGAGACAGAACAGTAACAGAGATACAGTCAAGGACCCAATCCGCAAGTGGGAAGGGGAGGCAGCTTTGTGAGCAAACGGGCTTGCTTTGCCGTACGCGGTGTGATCGAAGGCTTCTACGGAACGCCCTGGACGCATGCAGAGCGGCTGGACATGATTGATTTTTTGCATCGGCACGATTACAATGCGTATTTCTACTCGCCCAAAGACGATGTGTTTCTGCGGGAGCGCTGGATGGAGCCGCATCCCCAAGAGGCGATGCAGCAGCTGGATGAGCTGATTGACAGCACAAGGCAGCGCCAGATGCAGTTCGTCTACTGTCTCAGTCCTGGTCTTAGCATGGAATATGCGAATCCGGCCCACACGGAGTTGCTTGTGAAAAAATATCGGACGATGTACGACAAAGGCGTCCGGTATTTTTCCTTGTTGTTCGACGATATACCGATGCACCTGCTGCATGAACGGGATATCGCGCAGTTTGCCCATCTGGCAGACGCCCACGTCCAGACGATCCGGCGCGTCTGGGAGTGGATGCAGGAGTGGGGAGAAGCGATCAAGCTGGTCGTCTGCCCCACCCAGTACAACGGGATTGGCACAGAACCGTACATCCAGTATCTGGGCCAGCATTTGCCCGAAGAGATCGACTTGTTCTGGACGGGGCGGTTTGTCTGCTCGCCGTACCTGACGGATGGCGACGCGGTGCGCTTCGGCGCGTACACGGGCCACAAGCCGTTTTACTGGGACAACTACCCGGTCAACGACCTCGCGATGGCAAATGAGCTGCACATCGGTCCCTTGCGTCATCGCGATCCGGACTTGTGGCAGCACGCTGCGGGATACGTAGCCAACGCGATGTCGCTGCCCGAATGCTCGAAAATTCCGTTGATCACGACGGCCGCCTATTTGCGCGATCCGCAAGGCTACGATCCGTGTCAGGCCTGGAAGCAGGCGGTGGCGGAGGTAGCGGGCGAGGACGATGCCGAAGCCTTCTTCACGTTTGCGGATAACGTGCAAAGCTCGTTTTTGTGCGAGATAGAGTCGCCGCGGCTGCTGGAAGCGTTTCTTTCCTTTCGCTTTCAGTTTTTGCAGGGAGACCGCAAACGGGCTGTCTCCGAGTTGACTCTGCTGTTCCGGCAAATGGAACAAACCGCTCACCAGCTGCTCGGCGGAATGAGCAATCTCAAGCTCGCGAAGGAAGCGCGGCCATGGATCGAGAAATACCGCCATTGGGCCAAGGTCGGCCAGTCTGCCGTCGCCTTGATCGACCACGGAACGAGCGGCAAAATTCCGCAAGCCGCCTATCACCTGATGCGGCTCAAGCAGTGGATCAGGCGCACGGAGCGCTTGCCGCAAAAAGTATGCGGCCAGGTCATGCAGTTGTTTGTGGACGCCATTTTGCAGGAGGTCCGAAAGAGCAACTGAGCAAGCGGCGGCTTGGCCTGGGGTCGTCTGCGGTTTCATGAAAAAAGGTTCCTTTCCCTTGGAGGAGAAGGAACCTTTTTTGGTGGGGGGCTGCGCCAATGGCTTGGGATTGGCCCAGCCAGGTTTGGCGAACCATTCAGGCCGACTCGCGGCCTTCCGTTGCCTTCCTTTTCCGCGAGCGCGCTTGCGCAAGCCATTGCCCGACCGGAAGCTCTGCCAGAATCATGCCGGCAAAAATCATCAGACAGCCGGTCAGCTGTCTGCCGCTCAGTACCTCGTGGATAAAAACGTACGAAGTCAGTGCGGCGAACACCGGCTCCAGCGCGAAAATGAGCGCTACCCTTGTCGAGCTGGTTTGCTTCTGCAAGGCCGTTTGGGCCAAAAAGGCGAGGGCCGTTGCGAAGATCGAAGTGACGACCAACCCTGTCGCTACTTCCGGGATGAACAGGATCGCCGGATCAAACGCCCGGCTCCAGTCTTCGAAGAAAAAGGCGTAGAGCCAACTCATGAGCGCAACCGTCCCGAGCTGGATGATCGCAAGCGGCCATGCCGCGAAGCGCGGCGCGTATTTTCCGGTAAAGACAATCTGCATGGCGAAGCAAAGCGCACAGCCGAACACGAGCGCGTCTCCCAGGTTGAACGAGAAGGTCTGATTTTGTGTCAATAGATACAAGCCCGCTGCTGCCAGAATGACGCCAATCACCGCGACAGGCTTGATTCTGTCGCGCAAAAGCCAAAAGGAGAACAGCGGAACCAATACGACAGACAAGCCCGTAATGAATCCGGCTTTGGACGGCGTCGTGTACAAGAGGCCGACGGTTTGCAGCGCGTAGCCGAGACAGAGCCAAAAGCCGAGGATGATCCCGGCGCGAACAATCGGGCCGCGGAATGCTGCGAGCTGACGGCGGGAGCGAATCAGGAAGACGACGAGCAAAAACAGGGCAGCCACCGTGAAGCGGACAGCGTTGAACGTGTTGGGGGGCAGCGAGGCGATCGCCTGCTGTACGATCAAAAACGTCGTCCCCCAGACCAAAGCGATAAGAAACAGCGTACTATCTGCCATCCATGGTTTTCTCAAGGCTTTCTCTCTCTCCTCCCCGCTTGTTTGCGAAACGTTCGTTTGGTAGACGTATAGCCAGCATCATACGTGATTCGCCCCCCGATTTCAAGCAGCTTCGTTCGCCATTTGTCGCTTTTTGCCGCGAGTGAAAAGCCGGGGTTCGACTCTATCAGCGTCAAGTCTACGGTCCGTTAATAAACTTTTCACAATTACTCGTGGCCGATTCGGGACATAATGTTATAATAATAGTGCATTTTACATATGGCGTATGCATGTATGTCATTCTGGGAGGACATTATGGATATTCTTTTGCTGGGCTTAAACTACAAAACGGCACCTGTCGAAGTACGCGAAAAGTTTACATTTAGCGATGATGGGACTGCGCGCGCTCTTCATCTTCTCTCCCAGACGAAGAGTATTGCGGAATGTGTCATCCTGGGGACATGTAACCGTACGGAACTGTATGTGGTCTGCGATCAGGCCAATATCGGCCGTGACTATACACGTCGCTTTTTGGCAGAATGGTTCGGCGTGGACAAAGAACAATTCAAAGATCACCTGTATATAAAAGAAAATGAACAGGCCATCGATCATTTGTTCCGCGTGTCTGCCGGTCTCGATTCCATGGTGATGGGAGAGACGCAGATTCTCGGACAAGTCCGCGATGCGTTTTTGATGGCGCAGGAGCTGAAAACGACCGGAACGGTGTTCAACACGCTGTTCAAGCAAGCGATTACATTTGCCAAGCGCGCGCATACAGAGACGGCAATCGGCCAGAACGCCGTATCAGTCAGCTATGCAGCCGTGGAGCTGGGGAAAAAGATTTTCGGCTCCTTCGCCGGAAAATCCGTCCTGATTGTCGGAGCAGGCAAAATGAGCGAGCTGACGGCCAAGCATTTGCACGCCAACGGCGCCGAGCGCGTCATGGTCGCGAACCGCACGCTGGAGCGGGCGCAGCTTTTGGCGGAAAAATTCAAAGGGGACTCCTGTACGATGGAGCAGTTGCCCGAAGCGCTGCTCACTGCCGACATCGTCATCAGTTCAACGGGAGCGAACGGATACGTCCTCGGCAAAAAGGACCTGGCCCCCATCATGAAGCAGAGAAAGCACCGTCCGCTGTTCATGGTGGATATCGCGGTTCCCCGTGACCTGAATCCCGACCTGCACGATCTGGATAACGTCTTTTTGTACGATATCGATGATCTGGAAGGAATCGTCGCGAGCAACGTCGCGGAGCGCTCGCGGGAAGCGGAGCGGCTGAACGTGATGATCGAAGAGGAGATTGTGGCCTTCACGACTTGGTACCAGACGCTGGGCGTAGCGCCGCTGATTGCCGCGCTGCGCGAGAAGGCGCTCAGCATCCAGAGCGAAGCGATGCGCAAGATAGAAAACAAGCTGCCGAACTTGACCGAGCGCGAAATGCACATTATTCGCAAGACGACCAAAGGGATCGTCAATCAGCTCATGCACGATCCGGTCGTGCGCTTGAAGGAAATGGCAGCTACCAAATACGGAGATGAAGTGCTGGATATTTTCACCAAAATGTTTGCCCTGGAAGAAATCCTGGAACGCAAAGAACAGGAAGCGATCTGGGCAGACGATACAAGCAAGCAGCCAGCAGCTCGCGAGCAGGTCCTGGCTTCCCGTGTGCCGAAATAAAGACCTTCTCTTCTTTGCAAAAGATGATACTGCCATCGATAGAAACCGATAGGGAAAGAGGGGAGAGAGTGCATGGCCGAGGTGAGATGGATCTACGACCTGACGATCTTTCTCTACGCTGCAAGTGTTCTCTTCTATTTTAACGACTTCTTGCAAAGCAACCGGAAAGTCAATCGTTTGGCTTTCGGGTTGCTTGTTGTCGTTTGGGCCTTGCAAACCGCTTTTTTTGTCTCGCAGACCGTGATGAAAGCTTATTTTCCTGTCATCACACTGTTCGAGACACTGTTTTTTTACTCCTGGGTGCTGGTAAGTCTATCACTTGCCCTCCACTATTTTTTTCGTATCGATTTACTGGTTTTTTTTACAAATATTATCGGCTTTGTCGTCTTGGTCATGTCGATGTTCCTGCCGGAGACGCCGATCGTCGCGGTATCGGATGTCTTGACCTCCGAGCTGCTCTTGACGCACGTGACGCTGGCGATGTTCAGCTATGGCGCGTTTTCGCTGTCAATGATCTTTTCCGCGATGTATCTGTTGCAGCATAAAATGCTCAAGGAGCGGCGCTGGACCCCGCTTCTGCGCAGACTGCCCAGCCTGGACCAGTTGGAGGGCTACGCCTACCGGATGAACATGCTCGGCGTGCCGATGCTGCTTCTTTCGATTGTACTGGGGATCATTTGGGGAAAAATGGTGTTGCCGGAAAAATTTTTACTGGACTCCAAGGTGGTCACTTCCATGCTTGTGTTGGCTAGCTACTCGTTCTGGCTGTACAAGCGCTATCGGGATACGCTGCAAATGCGCAGACTGGCCCAGTGGAACGTCCTGGCGTTTTTGCTTTTGCTCATCAATTTTTTGGGAATCACGCCATCTACATTTCACAGCTGGTGGTAGTGGCTGTTCATCAAGGAGGCTGTCATGGGAAAATGGAGAGTAGGGACGCGTCGCAGCAAGCTGGCGCTCACCCAGACGAATTGGGTCATCGAAAAGCTGAAGGCGCTCGCGCCGCAGGCTGAATTTGAGTTGCACGAAATCGTGACGAAGGGCGACCGCATTCTCGATGTTACGCTGTCCAAAGTTGGCGGAAAAGGGTTGTTTGTCAAAGAAATCGAGCAGTCTCTGTACGAGAAGGAAACGGATTTTGCCGTGCACAGCCTGAAGGACATGCCGGCTGAATTGCCGGAGGGTCTCGTGATCGGAGCGATTCCGAAGCGGGTTGATCCGCGGGACGTCCTTTTGTCCCCGGACGGAAAGACGCTGGATGAGCTGAAAGAGGGGGCGCTGATCGGCACCAGCAGCTTGCGCCGCAGTGCGCAAATTCTCGCCTATCGCCCGGACGTTCAGATCGAATCGCTTCGCGGCAACATTGATACGCGTATCCGCAAGCTGGAAGAAGGCAACTTCGATGCGATCATCCTGGCGGCAGCGGGACTGGCGCGCGTCCACTACGAAGGACACATTTCGCAATTTTTGCCGGTGGAAATCAGCCTGCCCGCCGTCGGCCAGGGAGCGCTTGCGATCGAATGCCGCGCCGATGACGAAGAGACGCTGGCCCTGTTGAAACAGCTGGACGACGAGCCGACGCGGCTGGCGGTAACTGCCGAGCGCAGCTTCCTGCACAAGCTGCAAGGCGGCTGCCAGGTTCCGATCGGAGCCTACGCGATCGTAGGAGAAGACAAGCAGATCACCTTGACCGGGATGGTCGGCTCGCCGGACGGAAAGCAGATGTTCAAACAGACGGCGACTGGCCACGATCCACTGGCGCTCGGCGTTCAGGTAGCGGAAGCGCTCCTGGCGCAAGGGGCTGGCGAGGTACTCGCACAGGTGCTGCGGGAGAATCAGGAATGACAGTCGGCGGATCGCGCGGGCCGCTTGCGGGCAAGCGCATCATGGTGACTCGCGCCAAAAGCCAGGTGCAGGAGCTTGTGGACAAAATCGAGCGATTGGGCGGGGCGGCATACGCCTTTCCGCTTCTGAAAATGATTCCTCCTGCGGACACAACAAGGCTCGACGAAGCCATCGCCGAGCTGCCGAGCTACGACTGGGTGATGTTCACCAGCGTCAATGGCGTGCGTTTTTTTCTGGAGCGCATGGAAGAGGTGGGCGTCGGCTTCGACAGCTTTACGGGGAAGATTGCGGCAGTCGGGCCCAAGACAGCGCAAGCTCTGACCAAGCACGGACTTGCGGTTGCGGCCCTCCCCTCCGATTATGTCGCCGAGGGCTTGCTCGCGAGTTTGCGCGGTGAGCTTCAGCCCGGGCAGCGCGTGCTGCTGCCGCGAGCCGATATCGCACGCAAGGCTTTGCCGACGGAACTGAGAAAGCTGGGGCTTGCGGTAACGGAGGTAGACGTCTATCACACGGTGATCGACGGGTCACTCGCGCCGGAAGCGGCCAAAGAACTGCAAGAAGGCCGAATGGATGTCATTTTGTTTACCAGCTCATCTACCGTGACTCATTTCATCCAGGCGATGTCGCCGTTTGCCTCGCCAGGCTGGCTGGATCGGGTGCGGATTGCCTGTATCGGTCCGATCACGGCCGAGACAGCCAGAAAAAACGGGCTTGCTGTCGACGTGGTCGCGAGCGAGTACACCGTGGATGGACTGCTAGAAGCTTTACTAGAGAATCTGGGAGGGAATGGACATGGCACTCACATTTGATCGTCATCGCCGTTTGCGCAAAAGTGCGGCAATGCGCAATCTGGTACGGGAAAATCACGTTCGCGTGGAAGATCTGATTTACCCGCTGTTTGTAGTGGAAGGGACCGGCATTAAAAACGAGATTGCTTCCATGCCTGGCGTGTATCAGCTCTCTCTGGACGTTTTGGCGGAAGAAATGAAGGAAATCGTCGAGTTGGGCATCCAGTCCGTCCTGATGTTTGGCGTACCGGAGCACAAGGACGCCTGCGGAAGCGAAGCGTACAACGACGAGGCGATTACACAGCGAGCCATCCGTCAGATCAAGGAAGCCCATCCGGAGATGATCGTGATTGCGGATACGTGCCTGTGTGAATACACCGATCACGGCCATTGCGGCATCATTCGCGAAGGCGAAGTCGTCAATGACGAGACACTGGAGCTGCTGGGCAAGACAGCCGTGTCCCAGGCCAAGGCCGGGGCAGACATTATCGCGCCATCCAACATGATGGACGGTTTTGTGATCGCGATTCGCCAAGCGTTGGACGAAGCGGGCTACTCGCACATTCCGATCATGTCCTACGCCGTGAAATACGCTTCCTCCTTCTACGGACCGTTCCGCGATGCGGCTGGTTCGACGCCGCAGTTTGGCGACCGCAAGAGCTACCAGATGGATGCGGCAAACGCGCGGGAAGGCTTGCGCGAAGCGGCTTCCGATGTGAAGGAAGGAGCAGACTTTTTGATCGTGAAGCCAGGGATGGCCTTCATGGACATGGTGCTTCGCCTGCGCGAGAACTTCAACCTGCCGATTGTCGCCTACAACGTCAGCGCCGAGTATTCCATGGTCAAAGCCGCCGCGCTAAACGGCTGGATCGACGAAGAGCGGATTGTGATGGAAACGCTGGTGGGCTTCAAACGGGCTGGCGCGGACCTGATTATTACGTATCACGCCAAAGATGTCGCAAAATGGCTGGCGAGGTGAGAGAGATGACAAGAGAAAAATCGGCGCTGTTGTTTGCAGAAGCGCAGCATTACATACCAGGCGGGGTGAACAGTCCGGTGCGGGCGTTCAAGAGCGTCGGCGGCGACCCTGTCTACATCGCCAAAGGCGAAGGCTCGCGGATTTTTGATGTGGACGGCAACAGCTATATCGACTACATCGGTTCGTGGGGACCGCTCATTCTCGGCCATGCGCATCCGCGCGTGCTGGCCGCGATTACGGAAGCGGCGGCACTGGGCACGAGCTTCGGGGCGCCGACAGAGCGGGAAACCGAGATGGCCAAGCTCGTATGCGAGCTGGTGCCATCCGTAGAAGTCGTGCGCATGGTCAACTCCGGTACAGAGGCGACGATGAGCGCCCTGCGTCTCGCGCGCGGCTATACGAAGCGCAACAAAATCATGAAGTTCGAAGGCTGCTACCACGGCCACGCCGACAGCCTGCTGATTAAAGCCGGCTCCGGTGTCGCGACGCTCGGTCTGCCGGACAGCCCCGGGGTGCCGGAAGGAACGGCGTTGAATACGATCACGGTGCCGTACAACGATTTGGACAGCGTGAAGCTCGCCTTCGAAACGTTCGGCGACGATCTGGCGGCCGTCATCGTCGAGCCGATTGGCGGCAACATGGGGGTCGTCCCGCCACAGCCCGGCTTTTTGGAAGGGCTGCGCGAAATTACCGCGAAATACGGCACGCTGCTGATTTTCGATGAAGTCATGACGGGCTTCCGCGTCGCGCTTGGCGGAGCGCAGCAGCTGTACGGCATCAAGCCTGACCTGACCACGATGGGCAAAGTCATCGGCGGCGGTCTGCCGGTAGGGGCCTACGGCGGCAAACGGGAAATCATGCAGCAGATTGCCCCGGCAGGACCGATCTACCAGGCGGGAACGCTTTCCGGCAACCCGCTGGCGATGGCGGCAGGCTTGGCCACGCTGCAAGAGCTGAGCAAGCCGGGCGTGTACGCCTACCTGGAAAAACTGTCTGCGCGTCTGGGCGAAGGGCTCGCGGAAAATGCGCGCAAGCTGGGGATCCCGCACACGCTCAACCGCGTGGGCTCCATGGTGTGCCTGTTCTTCACCGATACGCCTGTCATCAACTACGAGACAGCGAAAACGGCTGATCTGGAGCGCTTCTCCGCCTACTTCCGCTACTTGCTGGACGAAGGCATCATGCTCCCGCCGTCCCAGTTCGAGGGAATGTTCGTCTCGGTGGCGCATAGCGAGGAAGATATTGAACGCACGATCGAAGCAAGCTACCGCGCGATGCAAAAAACGTTGAAAGCGTAAGGAAAGCGTGGACGAAAAACAGAAGCAAACACCTCTTGTCGGAAGGCAGGAGGTGATTTTTTTTCTGTAAAGAAACCTGTCATCTAGCAGGAATTGGCAGGGCGTCTGAGAATACAGTAGCGACGGTTCCTTCCCCTCCGCTAAAAGATGAGGGATCAACACCTGTTTTTCCTGTCGGCCAAAGGTCTTGTTCGTTTTGGTTTCACCATTTCGAACCCAGGTCCGTATGCTGTAAAAAAAGCAGGGACGAGGTGTAGAAGGTGGCGACAGTCATCCAGGCCCACGTGCGCGGCCCGCGCGGCCGGATCAAGCGCGGCCAGGTCATTCCGTGGAAAAAGGCGAAAAAGAAGCTGCTGAAAAAGCCGCACAAGTGGTACGGAATCGATCATGGGATTTCCTTGTTTGGTAATCCTACTAAATGGAATCTCCGGCGGGCCAGGAAGACGTTTTCCTGCCAAAAAGCCTACAAGTATTGCCTGCATGCCGGCGACAAGAAAAAGCAGCGCATTCCGAGAGCCTTGAAGCGGTTTACACGCGACAACCGCAAGCAACTGGAGAAAATGGTGAAAAAGATTCAGGCGATGCCCAAAGGAAAGCTGAGAAAAGCAATCAGAAGCGTACCCAAGGGGTTGCTGACCTGGGCGGAAAAAACGTTCATCCGAAAAGTGCTGCTCTGCCGCCGCAAGCATCTAAAAAAAGCGTGGAAGCGAGTCTCCAAGCTTTTTGCCTGAGCCGCGCTCTGCCAGGCGGTGGCTGTCAGCTTCCGACACGGGTGTCCAGTTGTTGCCCTACAAAGCTGTCCAGTTCGTCCATGACCGACTGCAATACGCCCAGAGAACGGGAAACATCGAGTCCCACGTCCAAGGAATGCTTGGCCCCCTCAGGCAGATACAGACGAACGTTTGGCCGGGAGCAGGCGATTTTTTCAAGCGCAGCCGGATGGTAGTAAGGGTCTTGCGTGCCGGAGACAAGCAGTATGTGCTGCTTGACAGCAAGCAGATCGGCTGCGAGCGATTCCTCTGTCAGCAGGGGCGTCAACAGAACGGCTGACGAGCGGGAAAACGCAGAGGCGTGGAGCAGGCCGCACGCAATCGGAACCGTCCCGATGGATTTTCCCAGGAAAAAAATCTGTTCGTACGCCCGCTTGGCGAGCAGATGAGAGACAAGCTGCTTCGCGTCTGCTTGCAGCCACGCGCTTTTTTCGGCGAACGGACTGTTCCAAAAGGCCGCGTCGCCTTGTCCGAACGAGTAGTGTACGTGGACGATATCTACCTGCTTGCGCAAAAAAAGCATCGTCGAGTAGTACAAATACGGTTTGTCGAAGGAATAGCTGGCGCCGGGAAAGACAAAGCAGAGTGCCCGGGACGGCGACTCGCCAGCCTGGATCAGGGTGTAACGAAGGGGACGGCCTTCTAAGCCAAGCAGGGAATCTTCCATGGTCTGAATCATCGAGGAAAGCCTCCTTCTTTTCTCAAAATTGCACATGGGTTATTTTTCCAATCATACGAACATAAGCAGCTGCTGGCAAGCAAAAAGTGGAAAAAAAGCAGAAAGGAGCAAGTTCAAATGAAAAAAGAAGCACAACTGACAAATGGCATCAAACTCGCGTATGTGGAGGAAGGAACGGGAGAGACCATCGTCCTGCTGCATGGCTTTTGCGGCAGTCTGCATTACTGGGACAAGCTCGTGCCGCTGTTGGCCCGCTCGTACCGCGTGCTGGCCGTCGATTTGCGAGGCCACGGACATAGCTCCGCGCCTGACGAAGCGTACTCCATAGAGCGGTTTGCCGAAGACATTGCGCTCTGGGCAGAGGAAGTCGGGCTAGAAAAGTTCCATCTGTTCGGCCACTCGCTCGGTGGCTACATTACGCTCGCTTTCGCAGAAAACTACGCGGACAAGCTGCTCAGCTTCGGACTGGTTCATTCCACGCCCTATCCCGACGACGAAGCGGCCAAGGCCAATCGCGACAAAGGAGCCGACAGCATTCGCGAGAACGGCATGGAGCCGTTTATCAAGGCGCTCGTCCCCAAACTGTTCGCCCCGCAGCATGTCGCGTCGATGACAGCGGAAGTCCAGGCTGCCAAACAAATAGGCGTGGCGACCAGCCCGATCGGGGCGATCCGGACGCTTTCCGCCATGCGCGATCGAAAAGACCGCAACCACGTCTTGCAGGAGACGGCGCTGCCTGTGTTGTTGGTCGCAGGCGCAGAAGACCAGATCATCCCGGTCCCCAAAACGTTCGTGCTACAAAAAAGCAACGTGGTTCAAGCGCTTTTGCCTGATGCCGGACATATGGGGATGGTCGAAGCACCGCAACAATTGGCAGGGGCAATAGGCGATTTTGTCGAAAATATCAGGAAAAAGTCCCCATTGTTCTAGCAAATTTTGTTATAATGGAAGAGATATCCTATCATGTTTACATAGACGAGAGGGGAATTCGGGAATGAAAAAAGCACGTCGAATCATGATGACAGCGTTTGCATCTGTCGTATTTGCATCGCTCTTGTCTTCTTCCGCACTCGCGGCTCCGCTGCATCCTGTCCGGCACGTGGACTGGATGGTGAAAAAAGCGATTGTAACAGCTGGACAAAATGGCGACCTGGCGCTGGACCGCGCGGTTACGCTTGCAGAGGCGACGGTTGTTTTCTCCAAGCTCAAAGGCGCCCAAATCGGGGTGGCCGCAAAAGGCGCGCACTGGGCGACTCCTTATCTGGACTGGGCAAAAGCACAGGGCGCGGTAAGCCAGGACGACTTCAAAAATCCGGGCCAAGTGCTGACTTCCACCAAACTGGCGCAGGTGGCGGAAAAGCTGGGCTACAAAATCGCGCTCGACAAGAAAGCAAGCGTGACGCGCGGCGAATTTTTCCAGGCATTGGGTGATGCGGCTACAACCCATGTCACGATTGCCCATACGAACGATACGCACGGACACATTCAGGAAGACAAGGCCCAAAAAGAGTTCGGCTTCGCCAAAATCGCGACCTTGCTGAAGGAATGGCGTGCGGAAAACGACAACTTCCTCCTGCTGGACGCGGGTGATACGTTCCAGGGCACGATTTTCGTGAACCAGTTCAAGGGAGAGTCGGTCGTTCCTATCCTGAACAGCCTCGATTACAACGTCATGGCAGCGGGCAACCACGAGTTTGACTTCGGCTACGAGCAATTGCTCAAGCTGCGCGACCTGCTGGAGCATCCGGTCATTTCCGCGAACGTGTTCAAGGCAGATGGCAAAGAGCTGCTCTTGCCAACCTTCCAGGCGGAGATCGGCGGCAAAAAGTTTGCGTTTGTCGGCCTCGTAGCCGAAGACACGCCGGTGCTGACTCACCCTGACAACGTCAAGGGCCTGACCTTCAAGAACCCGGTCGAAGTAGCGAAAGCCGTTGTCCCTGAACTGAAAAAACAAGTAGATCACGTCATCGTCGTTTCCCACGTCGGGGTGGACGTCGACCGCGAAATCGCGAAAAACGTACCTGGCATCGACCTGATCGTTGGCGGTCACTCCCACACCCCGCTGAAAGGGCCTGAACTGGTCAACGGCACCTATATCGTACAGGACTGGGAGTACGGCAAATCGCTGGGACGCGCTGACCTGTACTATCTGGGCAAAGAACTGGTAGCATTCAGCGGCGGTCTGAAAGAATACGATGAGACCGTCGTGGCAGACCCGGAAATTGACAAAATGGTTCAGGAGATTGTGAAAAAAATTGATACGGTCATGAACGTGGTGATTGCGAAAACCGAGGTTCCGCTCGATGGCGACCGCACGCTGGTTCGGGCGAAGGAAACCAATGTCGGCAACCTGATTGCCGATATCATGCTGGAGCGCACCCAGTCCATCAAAGGATACGAAGCGGATGTAGCGCTGGCAAACGGCGGCGGTATCCGCACGCAGCTTCCGGCTGGCGACATCACGAAGAAAGATTTGTACACCCTGCTCCCGTTCGAAAACAATACGCTTTCCATTGTGGAAGTGACGGGAGAAGAGCTGAAGCAGGCGCTGGAAAACGGCGTAAGCCAGGTGGAAACAGGCGCGGGACGCTTTCCGCAAATCAGCGGCATGAGCTTTACGTACAACCCGACCAAGCCTGTCGGCGAGCGCGTTCTGGAAGTAAAGGTAGGCGACAAGCCGCTTGATTTGACCAAAACGTACAAAGTCGCGACCATCGACTTTTTGGCAGCAGGCGGAGACGGCTACGAATCGTTCAAAAAGCCGTTCTTCAATACAGGCTTGTCCATGTACAGCATCGTGGAAGAAGCGCTGATGAAACAGAAAGTAGTCAATCCGAAAACAGAAGGCCGCATCGTCGAAGTGAAATAAGCGTGCCCGCAGGAAAAAGGACAGGGACAAAACAGCTCCCTGTCCTTTTGCATCAGAAAGTACCTTGCGATATCCAGTACCTGTTTGGTAAGCTGTGACACGGGTGAAGGACATGGACGTACAGTTGAAAAAAGAAGTCCTGGCGCTGCGTTTGCTCGCCTGGACAACAATTTCGCGGGGAGTGGCGAATCTTCCATCGCGGCGTCAACGAGATGATCGAGGAGGGACTGGGAGATGACAAGGCGTGAATTTATGGACGAGCTGGGTGCGCTGCTTGGCGATTTGCCGGACAAGGAGCGTCTGGACATTCTCGCCGATTATACGGAGCATTTTTTGATCGGGATCAAGCAGGGAAAAAGCGAACAGGAAATAGCCGACAGCCTGGGCAGTCCCCAAGCGTTGGCGCGCGAGCTGCTCGCAGGCTACCGGATCGACCAGGCGCAATCGAATGCGTCCGTGGGCAATATGTCCAGGGCGATCATAGCCACCATCAGCCTGGGCTTTTTCAACCTCGTGTTTGTCCTGGGGCCGTTGCTCGGGCTGGTTGGCGTATTGATCGCCTGTTACGCGATCTCCCTCTCGCTTTTGGTGGCGCCGTTCGGCATTTTACTGGAGTACGGAGTTCCCGCGCCGTCCCAGGAGCGGCTTCTGCTTTTGTTCGGAAGTCTGGTTTCAGTCGGGCTGGGAGGAATGCTGGCGGCAGGCTTGCTGCGTTTGAGCAGGTGGCTGTACCGTCTATTCCTGAAATACCTCCAGTTTAACGTGCAGATGATTAGGGGGAAATAAGATGGGGAATGGGGGAAAGAAGCTGTTCGGCATAAGCTTGCTGCTGTTCGTCGTGGGGGTGTGCGGTCTCGTCTGGCTGTTCTCCAAGCAGGAGTACTTCGCGTTTTCCCTAAAGAAAATCGAGGAGCAGCGTACGATCGAGCAGCCATTCCAGTCGGTGGTCGTAGAGGCGGGAACAGCGGATCTGGTCATGATGCCTACGACAGCGGCACAAGCGACTGTGCGCTTGACGGGTGAACTATCGGAGCAGCAGAAGGAGTGGCTACAGCTGACGAGCGAGGTCACGGCGGACGGAACGTTGCGCGTACAGGTGCAGGAAAAGCTGCATGTGACGCTGTTTTATCCGGGCAGTGGGGAGTTGAAGCTGGAGATCAGGCTGCCGGAAAAAGCGTACGAGAGCATTCGGCTGGAGACGGCGACGGGAGATATCACAAGCGGAGCGCTCACAGCGAAAACGGGGGAAGTATTTTCCGACACCGGCGATGTGGAGTTGACCGGGTATGCGGGAGAACGCCTGGAGGTGCAGACAGATACGGGCGATGTGAAGCTTGCCGATATTCGGGCGAGACTGGACATCGACAGCTCCACTGGCCAAATCGACAAGTTGGTTTTACCCGAGCTGACGCACGATGTAACGATTCGCACGGACACGGGCGATGTGCGGATTTTGGTGGAAAAGCAGCCGGAAGCCGCGCAACTGGAGCTGGAATCCGATACGGGAGACATCGAGGTCAACTGGGCGCCTCTCTCCTATGCGAAAAAAGAGGAGCGCAGCATCGAGGCTTCCATCGGGACAGCGGGTCCCAAGCTGTCCGTGAAGAGTTCTACCGGAGATATCCGCATTCAATAGAAGAAGTTTGGCAACAATGATGGATAGGATTGGAAATGGGCGAAACGAAAAGATTTTGACACAAAAGAGTCATTCCTTGTCGAATAGCCAGTGGTATCATATGGAGGGGATAGATTATTGTGCAAAGAGAGGTTTATTCATGACTTCCAAACCGTTTAACGATACGTTTCTGAAAGCATGCCGCGGCGAGGCGACAGAGCATGTCCCTGTCTGGTACATGCGCCAGGCCGGACGCTATCAGCCCGAATACCGCGCCATTCGCGCGAAGTATAGCTTTTTTGAGATGAACTACATACCGGAAGTATGCGCGGAAGTGACGCGGTTGCCCGTAGAGCAGCTGGGCGTGGATGCTGCGATTCTGTTTGCCGATATCATGACGCCGTTAAAACCGATTGGCGTCGACGTAAACATCGAGTCGGGCATCGGACCCGTGATCGGCAATCCGATTGAATCGTTGGCAGATGTAGAGCGCCTGCTCGACCTGGAGCCGGAGACGCATGTGCCGTATATTTTGGAATCGATCAAGCTGTTGCGCGAGCAGCTGTCTGTCCCGCTGATCGGCTTTGCGGGAGCGCCGTTCACGCTCGCCAGCTACATGATCGAAGGCGGCCCTTCCAAGCATTATCACAAGACCAAAGCGTTCATGTACACCGCACCTGCTGCGTGGCAGGCTCTGATGGAAAAGCTCGGCGACATGACGATCACTTACTTGAAGGCACAGATCAAGGCGGGAGCCCAAGCGGTTCAGGTGTTCGATTCCTGGGTTGGCGCGTTGAACGACGAAGATTATCGCGAGTACATAACGCCTGTCATGACGCGAATTTTCCAAGCGCTGAAAGAAACCGGCGTGCCGACGATCTATTTCGGAATCGGGGCGGGCCATCTTCTGCCGGATTGGAACCGCTTGCCTGTCGATGTGATCGGCCTCGACTGGCGCACCTCGATTACGACTGCGCGCAACATGGGCGTGACCAAGACGTTGCAGGGCAACCTCGACCCGACGCTGCTGCTGGCTCCGTGGGAGAAGCTCGAAGCCAAAGCGAAAGCCATTCTCGACGAAGGCACGAAACAGCCGGGATTCATTTTCAATCTGGGGCACGGTGTATTCCCTGACGCCAAGGTAGAAACGCTGCAAAAATTGACCGCGTTCATCCATCGCTACAAAAGGGACGTGTGAGCAGGAGGGGAAAAAGATGGCAAAGCCAAAAACGGGGCTTTTGTTGATGGCGTATGGAACGCCGCGCAGTCCGGAAGAAATTGAGCCGTACTACACGCACATTCGCCGTGGCCGCAAGCCGCCGCAAGAGCTGCTCGACGACCTGAGAGCGCGCTACGAGGCGGTAGATGGCCTGAACCGGTTTGCCGACATTACGGACGAGCAGGTGCGCGCGCTGGAGCGGGAAATGAATCAGCGCTATCCGGATCGGGAGTTTGTCGGCTATCTGGGGCTCAAGCATATCGCGCCGTTCGTGGAGGACGCGGTGGAACAAATGAAGCGCGACGGAATTACCGAGGCGATCAGCCTGGTGCTTGCTCCGCATTACTCCAGCTACAGCGTCAAAGAGTACAACAGGAGAGCTTGTGAGCATTCCGAAGCGATCGGCGGACCGAAAATCGAGAGCATCGACAGCTGGTATTTGGAGCCGGGCTTCATTGGGTACTGGGCACAAGCGATTGGGGACACGCTTGCCGCGATGCCAGCTGAAGAACGCGAACAAGCCGTCGTCATTTTCTCTGCGCACAGCCTCCCGGAGAAAATCCTGAAGGCCGCAGACCCGTATCCACAGCAACTGGAGGATACGGCCAAGCTGATCGCCGAGCAGGCGGGCATTGAGCGCTACGCCATCGGCTGGCAGAGCGCCGGCAACACGCCGGAGCCGTGGCTTGGCCCTGACGTCCAGGATTTGACGAGAGAGCTGTACCAGACGCATGGCTACCGTTCCTTTGTCTACTGTCCGGTCGGCTTCGTAGCGGAGCATCTGGAGGTTTTGTACGATAACGATATCGAATGCAAGGCAGTGACGGAAGAGCTGGGTGTTCAGTACCATCGTCCCCCGATGCCTAACGCCAGACCTGCGTTTATCTCCTGTCTGGCTGATGCCATCGGGAAAAAGCTGTCGAAGTAGGGGATGGATTGCATGAACGAGAAAGCTTGTCATGTAACGATTGTGGGCGGCGGCATCACCGGATTGACCGCTGCTTTTTACTTGCAAAAGGAGATCGAGGCGAAGCGCCTGCCGATCCGCTTCCAACTGATCGAGGCGGAGGACCGTCTGGGCGGCAAAATCAGGACGTGGCGGCATGAAGGCTTCGTCATCGAGCTGGGGCCGGATTCCTTTTTGGAGCGGAAAACAAGTGCAGGAGAGCTGGCGGCTGACCTCGGGCTAGCCGATGAGCTTGTCCGCAACAGTACAGGGCAGGCGTACATCTGGCACAAGGATCGGTTGATGGCGATTCCGGAAGGGGCCGTGATGGGCGTGCCGACCCGGCTGATGCCTTTTGTGACGACCGATCTGATTTCCTGGCCGGGAAAAATCCGCGCAGCACTCGATCTGGTGTTGCCTGCTTCCAAAGGGAACGAAGATGTTTCCGTGGGAGAGTTATTCCGGCGCAGGCTTGGCGATGAGGTCATTGACAACCTGATCCAGCCGCTTCTGTCCGGCGTCTACTCCGGCGATCTCGACAACCTCAGCTTGCTCGCGAGCTTCCCGCAGTTCGCGCAAATGGAAAAACAGCACCGCAGCCTGATTTTGGCGATGAAGCATTCCCGCCCGCCGGCGAAGACACCGGACAAGCCAAAAGGCATTTTCCTGACGCTGGCCAACGGCTTGCAATCGCTCGTGGAAGCGATCGAGAAAAGCTTGCCTAGTGAAGTCGTGCTGAAAAACAGCGGGGTAGCCAAGCTGGAAAAGCAGGCGAACGGCACGTACACGCTCGTTTTGACAAACGGACAGGTAATCGAGACGGACGCCGTTTTGTTTACGGTGCCGCATGCGGTCTCGGAGCCTTTGCTCAGACCGTATGCCAGCGTGCCTGCTCTTCCCGCCGCCAAGCCGCATATGGTCGCGACGATTGCGATGGCCTTTTCCGAGAGCGGGATTGAACTGGGGAGGGAAGGGACAGGCTTCATCGTGCCGCGGCACTCTGGCGCGACGATTACGGCCTGCACGTGGGCCCATCGCAAATGGCCGCACATGGCGCCGAAAAACAAAGCGCTTTTGCGCAGCTTTGTGGGGAGAGCGACAGAACAGGCGTTCATGCAGATGACCGATGAGGAGATTGTAGAGGTCGTGCTGCGCGATTTGCGCAAAATCATGACGATTCGCGAGCAGCCCGAATTTTATCGGGTGACGCGTCTTTCCAATGCCATCCCGTACGTAGTCGGCCACCAGGCTTGGGTGCGGGATGTGAGGCAGAAGCTGCAAGCGAACCTGCCGCGGGTGTTGGTGGCAGGCGCCTCCTATGATGGAGTCGGCGTGCCAGATTGTATCGCGCAAGGAAAAAAGGCCGTTTCGGAATTGATCGCATCTTTGCAACCGGGGAGATAACCCCGGTTTTTCCTTTTTTCGGTGCTAAACCGCTCGTCCTGTCCATATAGTATAGGGAAATGTCCTGCACTTGGTCGACAAGAGGCTGATTGTCTTGCGTATCGACCTTGGCGCAACAAGGCGTTGCCCAAAAACAGCTTGGCAAAGCCAAGTTTTCGAAAAAGGAGGAGCACGAATGGCGTTACAGGATGGGCTGCTTTCGTTTGCCATCAAGGAGACCATTTTCCTCTCATCCGATAGAGCCGGGATCGGCGAGTTGCAAGAGCTGGAATTGGTACCCGATGTCGAGGTTTTAGAAAATGATTCCTACGTCTCCATCACCGGCTGCTTGCAGTTGATAGGAAAATACGAGCCGATCAGGGAGGCCGCAGAAGCGAACGGCGGCGGGACGGAAACCTTGGTTGAGGCTGTCACTTTTCCGCCATTTCGCCAGGAGGTGTCGGAGGAGGGGACGTATGGCTGGGAGGAACAAATCGGCCATCGCATCCCGTTGAACATTACCATTCCGTTGGATCGGATTGCGGAAATCGGCGATATTTACGCCATTGTGGACAGCTTTGACTACAAGCTGGAATCGCCGCATCAAATGCTGATTGACGCCGACCTGAAAATTATGGGGATTCTCCTTGGCGAGAATCAGGCGCAGCCGGCTTCCGCCCATCAGGAGTCAGCGGAGGGGGCGCAGACCTGGGAGTATGCCCATGTGGCGGACGAGACGCCGCAAACGTACGCCGCGCCTTCTTCCCTGGACGATATCGAGGAAAAGTTGACCGCTTTGGAGGAAGAGTTGAAGCGGCAAGCCTTGCCGACGTCCTACGATTCGCCTGAAGCGCCTTCCGTATTCGACGCCCCTGCGATCGCCTACAACCGGCAGGAGGAGTACCAGCAGCAATACGGGGAAGTGCAGGAGCCGTACGGCGAGGTCCAGGAGCTGGCCAGGAGCGAGTCGCAGCAGCCCTGGATCGCGAATCCTGCCTCCTACGGGTCAGATGGGCAGGCAGAGGCCCAGTACGATTCCCCGGCGTACGATGCGCTTGCCTATCGCGACCTTCAGACGACAGAGCCTGTCAACAGGCAGCCGGAAACAGAGGAGCCGACTCTGGCCATTCACGAAAAGGACGATGTGGATTACGCGCGGGTCGCTACCGAGCCAGCCGATTCTGCGTCTCCTTACGAAGCGGAGCAGGTGCAGGAAGTGCATGCGGAAGGCGAGGAAGAAGCGGCAGAGCCGGTCGTCGCGCAGCCGGAAGTGACGGAGGAGACAGAGCTCAAGGTAGCCATCTCCGGCAAGGCATCCCGCGAAGAGCGAAGCAATGTCAATATTACGTCCATTTTCTCGCAAGCCACTCGCGCCAAGCAGGACGCGCAGGCCAGCGAGGCGGACTCTTCGTCCGGCTCTTCTCGGCACAGCGCGGCTGTCAGCACCAGTCCGGCGACCATGGAGGCGGTGCAAAATCTCACTTCCTTTGTGCGGCGCAAGGAAGAGAGTACGAGTCAGCTGAAAGTGTGCATCATCCAGCGCGATGAGACGCTGGAGCATATTTCCCAGCGCTATTCGCTGCCCGTTTCCAAAATCGTGGAAGTGAACAGGCTGGCTTCCGAGCAGGTTGTCGCGGGACAGATTTTGTACATCCCACAATAAAGGAGTGGGGGACCGTGGATAAGATCGATCTCTCCGAAGTGTGCCAGCATTATCGAGCGCGCGTGATCCGTATCACGCCGCTCGATGACTGCTATTTACTGGAGACTAACCGGGGCCCCAAGGAACTCCACGTCTGGCCGCGTGTGGATGTGATGCGCTGGTCGTTTGCCTGGCGCGAGCGATTGGCTCGTCAGGGGTTTCGCGCAGTGGAAAGGTTTATTCGGACGCGGGACACCAAGCCGTTTCTCGTGGTGGGCAAGCGCGGTGTCACCATGACCGATCACGTCCGGCATATCGAAGCCTGCGAGCCTCGCGCCGAACTCGCCCGAAGCTGCGGAAGAGTCATCGCGATGATGCATCTGTCCCAGCAGGAGAGTCCGCTTCTCTCCGGCGCGGATTACTTGAAGCAGGAGCAAATCGCTGCCGATGCAAAGTGGACGCGGGCCAAGGCTTTTGCAGAAGCGTTCCGCAGCAAATACGGACGCGAGCCGGGAGAAAATAGGTGGGTAGCCGAGCTGATGCAGCCGATGCTCAAGCGAATGGAACGTTCCTCGGCCATGCTCTCGCATGAGAGTGTGACGCCAGATACGGTCAGCGTATCGCACCGGGAATTGCAGCGGGACAATTGGGGCATGGTGAAGGGCGAGCTTTACTTGCGCGGCTTTTTCCGGCCAGCTTTGTCCGTGCAGCAGCGGGATGTGGCGAGCTTTTTGCGGGATCACTACCTGACGCACAAAGACATCAGCCAGATCGATGCCTTTTTGGACGGCTACGAGGAGGTCAAGCCGCTTAGCTACAGTGACTATACCTTGCTGCTTGCCTTTATGGCTCGTCCCCGGGAAGTATTCCGAAGCATCGAAGCCTATACGAAGCGGGTGGCAGGCAAGGAAGAGGCTTCCGTCAAAGCGATTGAGCAGGCCCTGCGCATTCAGGAGTCTGTCGACCAGTTGCTCCAGCATATTGCCTACCGGGCAGAGCAATCGAGGAGGGAGGGAGTACATGAGCCGCTATGAGGACATTTATCCGTTGTTCCAGGAGTACGACATGTACGCGCAAAGCATCGAGCTTTTGAAGGAACCGAACGTGTACAAGGCGGCGACTCCCTATGGCTCCTACGTCTGCAAACGGTCCAATATGCCTGCCAAGCGGCTGATTTTCGTAAGCGACATGCTGCGCCAGCTACAGCAGCGAGGCTGGGACGGGGCGGTTCCGTTTACGTACACGAAATTCGACGATCCGTTTGTGGCGCTCGGGGACTCCTTGTACTATGTGACCCCGTGGCAGCCGGGAAACGAGGAGTGGAAGGAACAGCCGTTGGCCTGGGCTACCCCGGCGATCGAGCGGCTCGCGGAACTTCACCACCTGACGCAAAATTACCGGTTTGACGACCCGCGCCAGGTGGAGCCGCTGATCGATTCGCTCTTGCATCGCTGGCAGTATTGGCAAAACCAGATGGAAAAAGCGGCTGAGGTAGCGGGAGGACGGCAGTACCCGTCTCCGTTTGATCTGGTGTTTTTGGCCAACAAAGGGTTTATTACGGAAATGAGCCAGACAGCGACGGAGCTGTTGACGGACTGGAAGGAGCGGCACGAGACACATGCGCATTTTCGCTTGTCGCTGATTCACGGCTATCCGCACCCGGCCCATATCGTGCCGGATCGTCAAGGCAAGGGAAAGCTGCTCAATTTTGATCGGGCCAGCTTCGATACGCCTGTGCGCGACCTCACGCTGTTTTACCGGACGTATTTTCAACTGGCGGGAGATGAAGCAGGCGCTTCCCAGCTGTATCATCGCTATGCAGCCATCTTCCCGTTGCGGCCGGAGGAAATCGAGCTGCTGGCATCGTTTCTCTCGTATCCGGAGCGAATCATGAGAGACATCGACATCTATTACTACAATCGCCGGGATTGGAGCGAACTGTACGCGGTGAAGCGCCTGGAAAAAGATATGGACCGCCTGATGCGTCTGCATCGCTGGGTCCAGCAAGCCTTTTAACGAGCAACGTCTCACAAGGTGGGGCGTTGCTTTTTGTCTGTTGCATTACAACCACTCCAGGACGATGGCGACGTACAGGACGGCGAGCAGGCCGAGCAGAATGACGTCAAACGAGGTGGGAAACAGGACGGTGCGGATGAACTGAAAAATCATCAACGGGATCAGCACTTGCTTGCATCCATATTTGATTCGCAGGTAGGTAGGATTATACTTCCAGCGAAAATTCATCATCGTACATCACCTCATTTCAGCATATGCGAGGTTTCCTGGGACAGTGCCTATATTTCCTGCGGACAAACGCCGCTTCACCCTACGGGGATTTTCGCTCGGTCACGGGCGACACAGGTTTGAGAAGGGGAGGAAACGGGAACGTATAGGGCAGGAAGGCCAGGACGAACTTGTAAAGGTGAGCAGATGATCTGGAAAATAGCACTCTACTTGTCTGGAATCGGTGTAGGAGTGTATGTGCTGTCCGGGATGCCGTACGATGCGAAAGGAGGATTGGCGATTGCCATTGCGTGCATGAGTGCTTGGGCATATGTATACAATCGGGACAACCGCCAGCTGATGAGGGAGACGCTGTCGTCGGTCAGCACGCTTGAATCCAGGCTGACTCAGCAGCTTGCCCGCACGGAGTGGATGAATCGGCAATTGGCGCATGTCGCAGAGCTGAAGCAGCGTTATGAGGAACTTTTGATTGCCAGCAACAAAATCAGCGTGAGCGACGTCCATTACGATAGGATTCATCAAGTAACCAGTGAGCTTGCAGACGCCTGGTTTGGCAAAATCCATACGCTTGTGTATTTAGGCATCAGCTGGGAGTCCGAACAGGGGGATGTCTATTTTCGCATCGAACGAGGCAAAAGGGACGATCACGCTGCGGTGCAGTTGATCGAGGAGCGCGTTGTCGTCTCGGAGCAATGGGATACGGCAAAAACGCCGCGTTACGTCCGGCTGGTCGCGCAAACCGCCATCGACGCGTACGTCATGGAGACAAAAGAACTGGAACAATCTTTTTTTCAGTTGCTGCTCGTGAATGTGCGGGGGCTGATTTTGCGGTGTCTGCATGAGCATCAGTCGACAGAGCTGAAGGAGCTTGAACGGGAGATGGGCCTCGCCCGCAGAATCCAGTCGATGCTGATTCCGAAAGAGGAATGGCAGGTGAACGGCCTGCGCGCGAGGACGGTTTACGTTCCCGTCACGTACGTAGGAGGAGACTACGTCGATTTCGTGCAGATCAATGAGCGCTACACCTGTTTTATCGTGGCGGACGTATCGGGACACGGTTTGCCGGCGAGCATTTGGGCGACGGGAATTCGGATTGCGGTTCGGGCCGTTTTGCAGACGAGCTCGGCCCCGGAGGACATTTTGCAGCGGCTGAACCGGCTTTTGTACGCCGATCTGGCGAAAACCCGCTCGTATATTACCATGCTGGTCGCCGTCTACGACGCAGCGGACCACCGGTTGCTCCTTGCCAGGGCAGGTCATCCGCAGCCGCTCTATTTGTCTGCCACCCAAAAAAACGTGCTTCGCTGTCGGGGCGGGGTAGGACTAGGGCTTTTGGCCGATAGCACCTATCAACGGGAGGAAGTACCCTTAACAGAGGAAGGGATCTTGCTGCTCTACACCGATGGATTGCTGGATACCGGAAGAAAAGAGGTGCAGCGCAGCTCTCACGGCCTTCTCGAAGATCTGGCCGCCTTGCTGGACGAGCCAGACAAGCAGGGGACGATGGAGCGCGTTGAATCGTATCTGTGGGCGAAGACGCGCCAAGGCCAGCAAGCAGATGACATTTCCGTTTTGATTTTGCAGTTTCAGTCCGGTTCGCATGCTGGACCACGGAGAATGGAAACTCCTGCACTGATGGGAGTACCCGAGCTGAAGCGCCCGTGAATAGGAGGATGAACGGTGATTCTGTGTGAACAGTGTCCGGACAATCCCGCTTGTCGCACCTGTCTTCTTGAGCTCCGTTCCGGCGGGTCTGCCCAGAAAGTGCTGCCGCCCCGCAAGGTGAAGGTGACGGAGCTTGCGACAATGGAAACAAGTCAAGCCCAATTGATAGCCGTCAGCCGGACAGCTATCGGCCTGCTAAGTCCGGCCAAACCGTTGCATGGACGCCTGGAGGTCGAGCTCGCTTTCGATTTTCGCATTATCGGCAGCGGGCTGCAGGGAATCAACGGTGTTTCTTACTATGTCGTGGATATCGAAAAGGTATTGCGCAAGCAAGAAGTGCTGGAGCGGTTGCTTCTGGAAGAGTTTCATACGTGGCATCTGCACAGCGAGCTTGACCCGACAGACGTATTGCATCGTTGGCAGAATCAGGATGACGAGCGAGGACGTCTCATCAAGCAGGAGCTGCAAAAGCTGTCGATCCTGCGCCAGATCGAGACGATTTTTCTGTATCTGTTTGACGATGGCAAAGTACGTCCGCTTGGCTCGAACCGCGCGGACCCCGATATCGAGGCAGAAATGCGGCGGCTGATGGGCGAGGCGATCATCCACGGCAGCTCGTTGCGGGAGCAGATTGTCAGTCGCGACGGGAAAAAAGTATTTGAAATGTACGCGTCGATCTTGCCGGACAAAACGTGTGGGATTGCGCTGATTGATGTGACGGTTGCCATCGCGGAAGAACGCAGAAGAAAGCGGCGCGAGTGGGAAATATACAGAGATATTCTCGGGGTGGCCACCTCGGGCAAGCTGTTGCTGCTCAGCGACGAGGAGCTGTTTATTTTGCTGCGCGAAGGATACAAATCGCTTGCGATGGACGTCCAAAGACCGGAGGATTTGGCTTTGCTCAGGAGTGCGTTCAAGCGCAAGCTGGAGCCGCTGGGATTTGTCGCCAATCGCTTTTTGCACTTTTTGGTAGCCGTCAACGAGGCCGCCTCGAATACGCTCAAGCACGGCAGCGGGGGAACGATCACGCTCTATATTGCCCACGATCAACGGCTCTGCCGGGTGGTGATTCACGATCAGGGCCAGGGGATTTTGCTGGAGGATTTGCCGCGCGCGACGCTGCAGCAAGGATTTTCCACGCGCAATTCCATGGGAGCGGGCTTTCACGTCATGCTGCAATACTGCGACCGAATCTATTTGAGCAGCACGGCGGCAGGAACGAAGCTGATCCTGGAGTGTGCGCTGTCAAGCTGATGAACATTGGGGAAAATGCCAAATGTTTGCAAGCGGGATGAAGCGGGTAACATGAGGGAGAGAGACAAAATCAGGTGACCCAATACCTATTGAGAGGAGTTTGAGCATGGACTACCGAGCAACAGAGACGAACGGGCAGGCTACGCTGTTTTTCGCCGGAGAGCTGGACATGGCGGTGGGAGATCGAGTGGGTGAATTGCTCCAGCAGTACGGGGGACGCAATCATTCCGTTACCGTCGATTTTCAAGGTGTATCCTTTGTGGATTCTTCCGGTATTGGAAGTCTGTATTTTACTACAAAAGAACTGCTTGCTTCCGGAAAACAGGTAGAGATTGTCAATGTCCGCGAAGAAATTCTCGATATTTTAAGCGTACTCGGCTTCACGGAGGCGCTTGGCATCACGGTGGGAAAAGCGGACGAAACCGGGTTTGACGCGAAACAGCGTGATTGTATATAATAAACAAAGGCAACGATATCACAACTGCATATCGGATCAATGATGATCGGGAAGAGTAGGTCAGGACCCCTTTGCAGAGAGGAGAATCAGTTGCTGGAAGATTCTCTAAGGAGAGCCGGACTGAAGGTCGCCCGGGAGTTGTTTTTGGTGAACACGATGTGTCTAGCCGAAAGCGGTTCGCAGCCGTTATCTTGTTTGAGGGAACATACGCCGGGCTTTTCCAGCCGTATGTATGTTAACAAAGGTGGTACCGCGAAATAATCCTTTCGTCCTTTGGATGAAGGGTTTTTTTATTTTTCCTAGAGGAGGAAGCCTACCCATGTCAACTCAGCCAACAACCGACATCGACCAATTGCTGCCGAAGAACTACGACCCGAAGGCAGCCGAAAGCAAATGGTATCCGTACTGGATCGAAAAGCAATTTTTCAAAGCGGAACGCGACCCGGCGAAGCGTCCGTTCACGATCGTCATCCCGCCTCCGAACGTAACGGGCAAGCTGCACTTGGGCCATGCGCTCGATACGACGCTGCAAGACATCATTACCCGCGCGAAGCGGATGCAAGGCTACAGCACGCTGTTTTTGCCTGGGATGGACCACGCCGGGATCGCCACGCAAGCTCGCGTAGAAGCGACATTGCGCGAAGAAGGCATCTCTCGCCATGATCTCGGACGCGACAAGTTCATCGAAAAAGTATGGGAATGGAAGCACATTTACGCTTCGCATATCCGCGAGCAGTGGGAGAAGCTGGGTCTTGCGCTGGATTACTCCCGCGAGCGTTTTACGATGGATGAAGGCTTGTCCAAAGCCGTGCGCGAAGTATTCGTTCGCCTGTACGAAAAAGGGCTGATTTATCGCGGGAACCGCATTATCAACTGGGACCCGGTTGCCCGTACCGCCCTGTCCGATATCGAAGTGATTTACAAGGAAGTAAAAGGCGCTCTGCACCATATGCGCTATCCGCTCGCGGACGGCACCGGCTACATCGAGGTGGCGACGACCCGTCCGGAAACGATGCTGGGCGATACGGCTGTCGCCGTCCATCCGGAAGACGAGCGCTACAAGCACCTGATCGGAAAAACCGTGATTTTGCCGATTGTCGGTCGCGAAATTCCGATTGTCGCGGATACGTACGTCGATCCTGAGTTTGGCTCCGGGGCGGTAAAAATCACGCCAGCGCACGATCCGAACGACTTCGAGCTGGGACTGCGCCACCAACTGCCGCAAATCGTCGTCATGGACGAGACTGGCACGATGAACGAGCAGGCAGGCATCTACAAAGGACTGGACCGTTTTGCCTGCCGCAAGCAAATCATCAAAGACCTGACCGAGCAAGGCGTCATGTTCAAGATCGAGGAGCACATCCACCAGGTAGGTCACAGCGAGCGCAGCGACGCTGTCGTAGAGCCGTATTTGTCTACGCAGTGGTTCGTGAAAATGCAGCCGTTGGCCGACCTCGCGCTGGCCAACGCCAACAGTGAAGAGAGCGTCAAATTCGTTCCGGAGCGCTTCAAGACCAACTACCTGCGCTGGATCGAGAACATTCGCGACTGGTGCATTTCCCGCCAGCTCTGGTGGGGCCATCGGATTCCTGCCTGGTACTGCCAGGAGTGCGGCGAGACAATCGTATCCCGCGAAGATGTCACCGAATGTCCGAGCTGCCACAGCCACAAGCTGGAGCAGGACAATGACGTGCTCGATACCTGGTTCTCCTCTGGTCTGTGGCCGTTCTCCACGCTCGGCTGGCCGGAAGAGACCGAGGACATGAAGTATTTCTATCCGACCAACGTCCTCGTAACCGGCTACGACATCATTTTCTTCTGGGTGGCGCGCATGATGTTCTCCGGTCTGGAATTCACCGGAAAAAGCCCGTTTGAATCCGTATTGATTCACGGCATTATCCGCGACTCCGAAGGCCGCAAAATGTCCAAGTCGCTCGGAAATGGCGTCGATCCGATGGAGGTCATCGAAAAATACGGCGCGGATGCCCTTCGCTTCACACTGGCGACGGGCAATTCGCCAGGGAACGACCAACGCTTTTACTGGGAAAAAGTCGAGGCAAACCGCAACTTCGCCAACAAGATCTGGAACGCCTCGCGCTTTGCCCTGATGAACCTGAGCGGATTTACGTACGACGATATCGATCTCAGCGGCGAGCTGTCCACCCCGGACAAGTGGATTCTCTCCCGTCTGCAAGCGACCATCGCCGATGTGACGCGCCTGACCGACGCGTTTGAATTCGGAGAAGCGGGCCGCATCCTGTACAACTTCATCTGGGATGACCTGTGCGACTGGTACATCGAGATGGCGAAGCTGCCGCTGTACGGCAGCGACGAAGCCGCGAAAAAGACGACGCAATCCGTGCTCGTGACCGTGCTGGATCAAACGCTCAAGCTGCTCCATCCGTTCATGCCGTTCATCACCGAGGAAATTTGGCAGGCCTTGCCGCATCAAGGCGAGAGCATTACCGTAGCTCCTTGGCCGACGGTGAACGACCAATGGATTTTTACCGAGGCAGAGAGCGAGATGACCATGTTGATGGAAATTATCCGCAGCGTGCGCAATATCCGTGCAGAAGTCAACGTGCCGATGTCGAAGAAAATCGAGCTGCTGATTAAACCAAGCGATGCGACCTCCGCGGCTCGCCTGGCGCGCGGCGAAGAGTACATTGCCCGCTTCTGCAATCCGGAGACGCTCACGATCAGCGAGGAGCTGGCCATCCCGGAAAAGGCGATGTCTGCCGTTGTGACGGGAGCGGAGCTGTTCTTGCCGCTGGCTGGCTTGATCGACATCGAGCAGGAGCTGAAGCGCCTGGAAAAAGAGCTGGCTACGCTGCACGGCGAAGTGGAGCGGATTGAGAAGAAGCTGAACAATCCCGGCTTTATGGCGAAAGCGCCAGAGAAGGTCGTGGAAGAAGAAAAGGCGAAAATGGCTGACTACATGGAAAAACGGGATAAGGTCATCGCTCGCCTTGCCGAACTGAAGGGCGAATGATCCGCCGTACCCACGCATATTTTTGAGAATGGAGCATTTTGGTATGCATGCAGAAGCACAATTTGTTGAATACAAAGAGGCGCTCGACTGGCTGCATGGACTGCTTCGCTTTGGTCAGCGGCCCGGGCTTGAGAGAATGCAGTGGGCACTTGCGCAACTGGACCATCCGGAACGGAGAATTCCGTTCATCCATGTGGCAGGCACCAATGGAAAAGGTTCAACGTGCGCGTTCCTGACGCACATGCTGATGGAGGCCGGCTACAGTGTCGGTACATTCACCTCGCCTTATCTGGTAGATTTTCGCGAGCGCATTCGCTACAACGGGAGCATGATCGAGGAAGCCGATTTTCTCCGGTTGGCCAATGAGGTCAAGCTCGTAGTCGAGCGCTGCGAGCGCGAGACGGCATATGGCTCGCTTACGGAGTTCGAAGTCATCACGCTGATCGCCATTCTCTATTTTTCGAGAGTGGCGAGACCGGCTGTCGTCGTCTGGGAGACGGGGCTGGGGGGACGCTTGGATTCGACCAATGTCGTGCTGCCGCTCGTTTCCGTTATCACAAATATTGGCATGGACCATACACAGGTGTTGGGCGATACTCTGGAGGAGATTGCCCGTGAAAAAGCTGGCATCATCAAGCCGGGCGTACCTGTCGTCACGGGCGAGACCCGCCCGGAAATACTCGCTGTGTTCAAGGAGCGGGCTGTCGAGACGAAGAGTACCGTATACAGCCTGCAGGAGCATTTCTTTGTCGAACAGCTCGAAGAAAAGCTGGGGCAGCAGCGGATTCGCTACCACAGCATTCATCGGCGCGAGGAAGCAACCTATCGCTTGACCCTGAACGGCATTCATCAAACGACAAATGCAGCGGTCGCGTTGATGACCATTGATGTCTTGCGCAACTATTTCTCTTTCCTGCTGGAGGAAGAAGAAATATCCCGTGGTTTGCAACAAACACGCTGGCCTGGTCGTCTAGAAGTCGTCTCGCCAAGACCGCTTGTGATCTTGGACGGGGCACACAACCAGGAGGGAATGGAAGCACTCGCCAATAGCCTGGAGCGGCTTTTGCCGGAAGAGGCAGGGCTGCACCTGCTGTTTTCCGGATTGGCTGATAAGCCGCTTTCCGCGATGGCAAAAGCGCTTGCGCCCGTGAAGGCGAAAATCAAGTCGCTGAACGTGACATCATTTGACTTTCCGCGTGCAGCAGAGGCAAGCGTGCTACGCGAGGCGTTTTTGCAAGGCGGATGGGCGGAGGAAACCCTCGAAACCGTTCCGGACTGGCGAGCGTTTCTCCTTTCTTGGATGCGGGAGAAGCAATCAGCGAAAGCGGATGACTGGTTGGTCGTCTGCGGTTCGCTCTACTTCATCGCCCAAGTACGCGCATTCTTTCCGACTACAGTAGAAGAGGCAGGTGAATAGGGTGGATCAGGCTAGGCACGTCCACTTTGTGGGCATCGGCGGATATGGCATGAGCGCCATTGCCCGCGTCTTGATCGACCTTGGATACAAGGTAACCGGCTCCGATGTCGCCATGAACGAATTGGCGAAGAAGCTGGAAGCGAGAGGGGCGGTCGTTCATATCGGCCACAACGCTGCCCACGTGGAGGGAGCAGACATCATTGTTTACTCGACCAGCATCCCCAAGGACAACCCGGAGGTCGTCGCAGCGGAAGCGAAGGGAATCCCGGTCATGCACCGCTCCCAGATGCTCGCCCGCATCTTGAACGAACGAACAGGGGTAGCCGTTGCCGGAGCGCACGGCAAGACGACCACGACCTCCATGATTTCGCATGTGCTGGAAGAGTGCGGGGTAGACCCGACCTTCATCATTGGCGGAGAGCTGATGAATGCGGGCACGAATGCCAAGGCAGGGACGAGTGATTTTGTCATTGCGGAAGCGGACGAGAGCGATGGCTCCTTTTTGGAATACAGACCGATGTACGAGATTGTGACCAGCATCGAGCCGGACCATCTGGAGCACTTCGGTGGCGATTTCAACAATTTGAAACAGGCGTACGTTCAGTTTTTGAGCCATCTGAAGCCGGGGGGCAAAGCGATTTTGTGCATCGACGATTCGCATGTGCGCGAAGTGATGTCTTCTGTCGCAAGCACGGTAGTAACGTATGCGATCGATCCGGCTTTTGTGCCGCAGGCCGAGTTTCGCGCCGTCTCGATCGAGTGCGGAGATCGCCGCAGCACATGTCAGGTGTACCATCGGGATCAACTGCTTGGGACGCTCGCGCTTACCGTTCCGGGCAAGCACAATATCGCCAACGCGCTGGCGGCGATCATCGTCTGCCTGGATGCGGGGCTTACGTTTGAACAGATTGCCCATGCCCTGACTACCTTCCGGGGAGCGAAGCGCCGATTCCAGATCATCGGAGAGGCGCGCGACATACTCGTGGTGGACGATTACGCACACCATCCGACGGAGATCATCGCGACGTTGAACGGAGCCAAGGCGTCCGGCCGGCGGGTCATCGCCGTTTTCCAGCCGCAGCGCTACACGCGGACGTATTTTTTGATGGATGAGTTTAGCCGCGCGTTTTCGCAGGCGGACGAAGTCATCATTACGGATATTTACTCCCCGGCTGGCGAAGCCAAAATCGAAGGGGTAAGCTCCGAGGTGCTGGTTGAAAAAATCCGCACCAACAGCCATCCGCGCGCGCAGTACATTCCGACCAAGGAACAGATGCAGGAGCAGCTGGTCAAAGAATTGCAAGCTGGCGACCTGGTGCTGACTATGGGCGCGGGAGACATTTGGAAGTCCGCTTACTGGCTGGCAGAAAAGCTGGAAAAATAAAAGCAGCACGCGTTTCTGCAAGAAGAAAGACTTGGTTCGAAATTGGAGCCAAGTCTTTTTTTTTTATACAGATATGAATGGATAAGGATGACCCCGTATTAGAAGGCTTGGGTCAAAGGCTTGGCGCAGCCACGCTTTCCATGTGGTAAAATAAAAATTAGTATCAGGTATTAATATCTGGTGATATAATGTAGTCACAAACAAGCGGAGGTGATGATTCGATATGGTGAATACAAATGTAACTTCTTCCCGGATCACGGCGATCGGCACCTATGTGCCAAGCGGTGTGCTGCGCAATGCCGATCTGGAAAAGATGGTGGAGACATCCGACGAATGGATTGTGCAGCGAACGGGCATCCACGAACGGCGCATTGCAGCAAAAGATGAGTTTACAAGCGATTTGGCGATTGCGGCCGTAGAGAACATGGCCGCTGCCTATGGCAAAAATCTCACAGACGTCGACTTGATCCTCGTGGCCACGAGCACGCCGGATTTTCCGTTTCCGAGCGTCGCCAGCCAAATCCAGGCTCATTTCGGCATCGCGCTGGCGGGCGCCATGGATCTTTCCGCCACATGTGCTGGGTTTACGTACGCGCTGCACACCGCGAACGCGATGATCGCCTCCGGGCTGCACCGCAAAGTGCTGGTGGTGGCAGCCGAAACGCTTTCCAAGGTGACCGACTACACCGACCGCACGACCTGCATCCTGTTTGGCGATGGAGCGGGTGCAGTGCTGGTGGAAGCCGACCCGGACGCTCCCGGTTTTCTCGCCGCCTATTTAGGCTCGAAGGGAGACGGCGGCATTCACGTCTACCGCTCGGGGCTTGCGACGAGCATGGATGGCAGAGCGCTTGCGGGGAACGGCTGTATCGTGCAAAATGGCAGAGAAGTGTACAAGTGGGCGGTCACAACGGTACCGGCAGGCATGCAGGAGGTTGTGAGCCGCGCGGGCATGACGCTGGATGAGGTGGACTGGTTTATTCCGCACAGCGCCAATTTGCGCATGATCGAATCGATTTGCGAGCGCAGCGGCTTTCCGCTCGAAAAGACATTGTACAGCTTGGCCTACTACGGCAATACATCGGCGGCTACCATCCCGCTTGCGCTCGAACTGGGCATCGAGCAGGGCAAGGTCAAAGCCGGAGACAACATTTTGCTGTACGGCTTCGGCGGGGGACTCGTCCACGCCGGACTGCTTGTGACCTGGCAGCCGTAAGCTTGTTTCGCAGAGCGGCTTTGTGCCGTGCCGTGCGGCCATTTGGCCATTTGCTAGATTTGCTAGAACAACAGTCATAACCCGTCCCGGCCAGGCGTAAGCTAGTACAAAGAGCCTGCAAGCTGGGAGGGCATGAGCGTGAACGGAGACAAGAAAAATCATGTAACAGTCAAAATGAACGGCAGGTTTTGGGATGAAAAGCGCGAGACAGGCAAGCAGGAGGCGAGCGTGAAGCGCACGCCCAAAGACGATACGCCACGGGTAAACATTCAGGGGCCGCCGATCTCTTTTCCCGGCGTCCTTCCTCCGAAAAAGGAACATGACGCCTGGGAACGAATGATGCAGCTGAGAGGGGCCGCCCAGAGGGAAACGAGCAGAGAGCCGGGGCCGATTCTGGGCGATGCGCCCGAACCCGAAGCGATGCCGCAACAGGAGGAGCTTTTCGCGGCTTACAGCAGCTCCGGTAACAATCCGGCCAAACGCTTTCTGGCTTTTTGGCCGAAAACCCCCATGTGGCGCACGGCGCTGACGACAGGAGGAGCAGTCGCGATCGGGCTGCTATTCGGCTTCTTGGTGCTGTCGGTGTTCACGCAGAAGGAATTTTCGCAATCGTACGGATCGTTTTTGAGCGACACCGTACAGACGCTGACGGCATCCGATGCAAAAGGCGGACAGGAGACGCCTGCTGGCCCCGGTTCGTCCGAGGCAGCCGCTGGCGCAGGGACAGCAAACGGAAAAGGTCCGGCTGTCGCGGAGCAAAAGGTATCCTTGCAAATGCCGCCGATCAGCATGTTCGTCGCCCAGGCAGGCGTGTTTCAGCCGGACGCCTCGCCGCAGTCTGCGGTGGAGCCGCTGGCGAAAGCGGGAATCCCGCACCTGTTATACAAGGATGGCGGCAAGCAGTACATGTTCGCAGCCGCAGCGCCGACGCGAGACGCCGTATTGGGCTTTGCCGCCAGCCTGAAAAACAAAGGGATGGATGTATACGTCAAGGAGTTTGCTTTTCCTGCCTTCCAGGGAGCCGTTCCGGTGAGCAAGGCAGCTGCGGCCGCAGAAGGGCCGAATGTGCAGGCGTTCTTCGACAACGGCGTGAAGCTGGCGCAGGCGCTCTCTGCCCAGTCCGGCCTGATTATTACAGCCGGACAACTCTCTGCCTCCGCGCAGGAGACGGCTGACCTGAAAGAATGGCATCGCCAATTTCTGGAGGAAAGCCGACTGATTCAGGTGCAGGATGCGTGGAAGCCGCTGTTCGAAGGGATGGTCAACGGAATCAATCAGGCGTTGGCGGCCCGCGACAAGATGGCGGAAGCGAGCGCCGGAAAAAAAGGGGGAAGCGCCGAATCGTACGCATGGCAAGTACAGGCGGGCGTGCTCGGATATTGGGAGAGCTACGCAAGCTGGGTGCAGCTGGCCCGCTGAAACGGATAAGCGAGTGCCGATCAGGCTTCCGCAAGATTTCTTGCAGGAGGCCTTTTCTTTTTATACAGTAACTACCAGGAGCAATCAGGGATTGTTTCACCCCTTCCCATTTGCTAAACTTATGGTTGGCAAAAAGAGAATCCCTTCATAAAAAGGGAGTTGGGAACAAGGAATGGGGAAAGAAACGCTTACGCTCGTGTTTCTACTGGTGAGTGGTCTTTTGGGCGGTAGCATCGTCGGGGAAATTCTCGGTCCCTGGGTGCCTTTTCTGACCAAAAGCGAAATGATTAGATGGTCACCTGCGGCAGATTTAGAAATTTTGAAGTACGACCTGAACTTTCAGGTCAAACTAAATCTAGCCAGTATCGGGGGGCTTGCCCTCGCGTTTTGGATACATCGACGGATAAAGTAGGTTGAAACATGACGACAGAAAAACACGACACGCTCATTCTAGCTTCATCATCGCCTCGCCGACGAGAGCTGCTACAGGCGCTGGGTATTCCGTTTACGGTCATGACCAGCGATGCGGACGAGACGACGGCGCCTCATCTAACTGCCGAGCAAGTGGTAGAGGAGTTGTCCTTGCGCAAGGCAAAGGCAGTAGCCGATCGCCTGTCGGAAGGTCTCGTGCTCGGTTCGGACACGGTTGTCGTACTGGATGGACAGATTTTGGGCAAGCCTGTAGACGAAGCGGACGCGTTTCGCATGCTGTCCATGCTCCAGGGGCGAGAGCATACCGTGTATACCGGCGTGGCCCTGGTGGATGTAGCGACTGGACGCACAGAAGTGGCGCACAGCCACACGGATGTGAGAATTCGTCCGCTGAGCGAAGCAGAGATCAAGTCGTACATTGCAACGAAAGAGCCGATGGACAAAGCGGGTTCTTATGCGATTCAAGGGATTGGAGCGACAATCGTGGAGGGGATAACCGGGGATTACTTTACGGTGGTCGGCCTTCCGCTTGGTTTGACCTCCAACCTGCTGGCGCGTTTCGGAATGCCCGTTTTGTAGGAAAGCTGCGCTTGCGTGCAAACGACAACGGCCAACCGCCTCACGACCTACTTCCTGTCAGCCGTTGACGATCATGAGATAGGTGGGAGGCGGCGAGAAATGGCAGTAAATACCTGTAACAAAACAGACGTCAAAAACGTCCCTTACTATGACCGTCCACGTGAACGACTGCTTCGCGAAGGAGCGGTCCATCTGTCTGATACAGAGCTTCTTGCCATTTTGCTTAGGACAGGCAGTGAGCAGGAGTCAGTCTATCAGTTGGCTCAGCGCTTGCTAGCCAAATTCGGCGACCTGCGTGGATTGGCGCAAGCCTCTCATGCTGAGCTGAGAGAAGTGAAAGGGATCGGCCCGGTAAAAGCGGTGGAACTGCATGCGGCCTTTGAACTCGGTCGCAGAATGGTTGGCGTACCGCGGCAAGGGCGCCCCTCCATTCGTCTGCCTCGCGATGTGGCTGACCTGATGTCGCCTGAACTTGCTCATTTGACACAGGAGCACTTTGTTTGTCTGTTTCTAAATACGAAAAACCACGTGATTGGCAAGCAGACTATTTTTGTAGGCAGTCTGGACGCTTCCATCGTGCATCCGAGAGAAGTCTTCAAAGAAGCGATCCGTCGCAGCAGCGCATCGGTCATTTGCCTACATAACCATCCAAGTGGGGATCCGACACCTAGCAGGGAAGATATCGCGATCACGCACACGCTGCGGGAAGCGGGGGAACTGGTAGGGATTTCCTTGTTGGATCATGTGATTATCGGGGATGGCAGGTACGTCAGCTTGAAAGAGCAAGGGTACATGTAGGCTGTAACATCGCTTGTCATTGTATAATATTGGAAGGAGTTTTTTTATGTTTGGTGGATTTACACGTGACTTGGGGATTGACCTCGGCACTGCCAATACACTCGTTTTCGTAAAGGGAAAAGGAATTGTCGTGCGTGAACCTTCGGTAGTAGCGATTCGCACGAACAACAATTCCATTGAAGCCGTAGGGAATGCGGCCAAAAGCATGATCGGCCGCACGCCTGGCAACATCGTAGCTGTACGTCCGATGAAGGACGGGGTTATCGCGGATTTTGACACGACCGCAACGATGATGCGCTATTTCATCAATCAGGCCCAAAAAAACCAGGGGTTGTTCAGCCGTCGCCCGAACGTGATGGTCTGTGTGCCGTCGGGAATTACCGCTGTAGAAAAGCGCGCCGTTGAAGACGCGACAAAGCAGGCGGGCGCACGCGAGGCGTACACGATCGAGGAGCCGTTTGCCGCTGCGATCGGAGCCGACCTGCCTGTATGGGAGCCAACGGGAAGCATGGTGGTCGATATCGGCGGCGGTACGACAGAAGTGGCAATTATTTCGTTGGGCGGGATTGTCACGTCCCGTTCCATTCGCGTGGCCGGAGATGAGATGGATGAAGCGATCATCCAGTACATCAAGCGCCGCTACAACCTGATGATCGGGGAACGCACAGCGGAAACCTTGAAGCTGGAGATTGGTTCAGCCATCGCGCCAGAGGAACCGGAAACCGTGGACATTCGCGGTCGCGATCTGGTGACAGGCCTGCCGAAGACGCTTTCGGTCAGCAGCACGGAAATTGCAGAAGCGTTGGCAGAAACCGTCGCGGCTATTATTGAAGCGGTGAAGGTGACCCTGGAGAAGAGTCCGCCGGAGCTTGCCGCAGACATTATGGATCGCGGGATCGTATTGACTGGCGGGGGAGCGCTTCTGCGCAATCTCGACCGCCTGCTCAGCAAGGAAACAGGTATGCCCGTGCATGTTGCGGAAAATGCGCTGGATTGCGTAGCGATCGGGACAGGTCGAGCTTTGGAGAATATCCACCTGTTCAAATCGAAACAAGGCATCACCTCTTCCCGGCAAAAACGGGGCAAATAAACGGAGGGTAGGGCATGTCGTTTTTCGGGAATAAGCGGCTTATTATCGTACTTGTAGGCTTGGTCCTGCTCATCTCCGTCGTGGGCTTTACTTCCCGTGAACGGGCTAACCTGACTTGGCCAGAAATGTTTTTCAAAGATACGTTCAGCGTGGTGCAGGGCTTGTTTTATCGCCCTGCCCAAGCTGTTTCTGGCTTTTTTCGGGAAATAGAAGACGCGTACAGCGTCTACGAAGAAAACAAGGCTCTCAAGGCAGGGTTGGATCAATATGCCCGGCTGACGGCGGAACTCCACGATCTCCAGGCAGAGAATGAACGACTGCGAAAACAGCTGGATGCGAAAAACAGGTTCAAGTCGTCGTACAGTCTTCTCTTTGCGGAAGTCGTGGCGCGCAATCCCGATACGTGGAACAACGTCATTACCATCGATCTGGGGCTGAAGAGCGGCATTAAAAAAGATATGGCGGTCATCACGGAAAAAGGGATGATCGGACGTGTACAGAGTGTTGCCAACTTTTCCGCTACGGTTGAATTGTTGACCAGCTATGAACGGCGCGACCACATCTCCGCCGACATTCAGGCCACGTATATCGTCGACGGCAAGCCTGTCCATGAGCCTGTCAGCGGTGTCATCGAGGAATACGACCCGCAGGAGCGATTGCTGGTCATGCGCAAAATTCCTTGGGGCAAAAAAATCGAACCGAAGCAGCAAGTCATTACCTCCGGCCGGGGGGGAGTGGTTCCGCGAAATCTGCCGATCGGCTACATTGTCCGGGTGGTGCCGGACGACTACGGATTGACGCAAACGGCTTACATACAGCCGAGCGCAGACTTTTCGCAATTGAGCGAAGTGATGGTGGTAGAGCGCGACTTTACCATTTCGCCTAACGGTGACCTGATCCCCAAGCAGTCGACTACTCAGGGACAACCGTCCCATTCGACGGGGACTTCCTCCGCAACGACTGGCGGAGGTGGGCAATAAATGGCGCGGTTTTTATTGACGCTGGGTGTCGTGGTCTTGTTTGTTCTGGAAGGGACAGTCATGCAGGTCCTCTCACCTGATTTATGGGGACTGTCATGGATGACAGTCCCTCGCTTCGCGCTCGTATGCTGCATCTTGATTTCCATGTATCTCGGGAGACGGGAAGGGCTGTACTACGGGCTTGCCTTCGGCTTTTTACAGGATGTCCTGTTTGGGCAGATGATTGGGATCTACACGATGTCGATGATGGTAGCCAGCTATTTTGCCGGCCTGATCGTGCTGTTGTTTCAGCGCGGACTCGGCATGATATTTGTGACGAGCTTTTTGATCCTGTTCGGGCACGAGTGGCTCTTGTACTCCCTCTACCGTCTGTTTTCGGTCGCTCCCTATGATGTGCAATGGATTCTGACCCATCAAATTTTGCCCACTGTATTGCTGAATCTCGTCTTCGGCCTGATCGTGTACGTACCGATCAAAAACGGCTGCAACAAAGTGCTCGCCAACAGGGAAATGCATGTGGAGTAAAAAGGAGCAAGGGATGATCCGGAAAGGAGAGAATGACACGTGGAAGAGCCCAAAGAATCCCAATCGCACATACCCATGCGGCTTAACGTTTTGTTTTTGATCGTCTTTTTGTTCTTTGCCGCCATCATTTTACGGCTCGCCTTCGTTCAGCTGGTAGAAGGGGAGCAGTATCGGCACGAGCTGGAAAAGTTCAGTATCCGCGAGCTGCCGATCCCAGCGCCGCGCGGCCGGATTCTGGACAAAAATGGCGAAGTGCTTGTGTCCAATAAGCCTGTGTACACGGTTCAATACGTAGAAGAGCAAGGGCAGGACATCGATGAAGAAAAAGTAGCGGATCGTCTGGCGAAAATTTTGCTGCCTGACGGAGAAAAAATCGGCACGGACAAGGAACTGCTCAAAAAGACCATCGAGCTGCGCTCCACGTTGCCGATCGCCTTCAACAGCGAGGAAACGAATGCGCTGAAAAGCAGGATAGCCGCCAAACTGCAAGCCGTTCCGAAGCAGGAGGCTGTCGACAGCATGTCGGACTTCGAACTGGTCAAGACGGCTCTGTACGTCGGTTTGCGCGTGCGCTCGCCTTTTGACGACAAGCAGCGCAACGATGTCATCAAAAAGCTCAATGCCAGCACAAAAGGAGCAGGAAAGATACTGACGGAAGACAACACCACGGACCTGGAACTGCTCAAAATGGCGATCAGCCTGAACATGAAGCTGGTGCTTACGCTGGACAAGGAAGACCGCGACGCGCTGGTGAAGGAAGTGAAGGCACAAATTCGCAAGCTTCCGGCTCCGGACGGCTTGTCGGACAAATCGGACATGGACTTGCTGCGCTACGCTTCCTTGTTTGAACTGGATGTCCAGCTGCCGCTCACCGCGGAGCAGCGGCAATTCCAATGGCACAAGCTTTCGCTCTTGCAGGAAATGCGCTCTCCGCAGATGCCGAGCTATATTCCGCGCCGGGTGAAGGTGAACATCAGCGAAGAAGAAATGTTCCAAATCGAAGAGCGGCGCACGGAGCTGCCGGGGATTAGCGTCGTGCTGGAGCCGGTCCGACAGATTTTCCAGGACCCGGACGGCTCTGCTTTCGGGACCCATTTTCTCGGCTATATCAACGCCATTCGTCCCGAGAGCCTGAAAGAGTATCAGGCACAAGGATACAACGCGATTGACCGCGTCGGCGTAACCGGACTGGAGAGCTACTATGAACGGTATTTGCGCGGCAAAGACGGGATCATGGACGTCTACGTGAACAAAAATTCAGAGACGATCAAAAAAGAAATGCGCCCCGGAAGGGAACCGGAGCCAGGCAACGATCTCGTGCTGGCGATGGACTGGCGCTATCAGAGCAAAGTGGAAGCGATTTTGAAGGAAGAAGTAGAAGCGTTTAAAAAACGGCCGAATACGCCGAAAGAATTCAAGGATGCGCACGTCCTGGTGATGAATCCGAACACGGGCGAGATTTTGGCGATGGCCAGCTACCCGGATTACGATTTGAACCTGTACTACGATCGCAAAAAGTTCAATCAAAATTACGCATCGCTCATTTTGCCGAACGAGTCCAATCGGTTCATCTATACGCCGTATCCTCCTGCGTCCACCTACAAGCCGTTGTCCGTCATGATTGCCTTGCAGGAGGGGCTGACGACTCCGAACGAAACGATCTACGACCGTGGCGGGCTGGAGGTCGGTGCTTCCTACAAGCGCAACTGGAAGCCTGGCGGGCACGGGGCCGTCAACGCTCGTCGTGCGCTGCAAGTATCGAACAATACGTATATGTACGAAATGGCGATCCGTCTTGCCAGAAAGGGCAAGGAGGGCTGGGAAAAGCAGTTTTCCGTGCTGGATTACTACAATGCCCAGTTTGGTCTCGGGGTGAAGACAGGGATCGACCTGCCTGGCGAGAAAACGGGCTGGGCGAACCCGAACCTGTACTACGGAAACCTGGCCGACGCGATGATCGGGCAGTACGATTTGTTCACTCCGATGCAGATCGGCCAATATATCTCCACGATTGCCAACGGCGGTTACCGGGTTCGTCCGCACCTGGTGAAGGAGATTCGCAAAGGGACGACCGATCCGAAAAAACCGGGCCAGACGCTTGCGCAAATCGAGCCACAAGTATTGAACCGGGTCAACATCGATCCGAAGTACATCCAGGTCGTCAAAGAAGGGATGCGCATGGTGACGCAGCCAGGCGGTACGGTTCAGCGCTTCAACGGCTTGCCGTTTACCGTGGCGGCGAAATCCGGTACCGCGCAGACAGGCAGAAGCGCGGAAAACGCCCTGGTTGTAGGCTTTGCACCGTATGAAAATCCGCAAGTAGTGTTCGTCGTCATCGCGCCAAACAGCTTGCGGGACGGAACCTCCAGTTCCGATGCGACGGGGCCGATTGCCCGTCGCCTGCTGGAAGCATACAACGAGTTGAATCCCGGCGTTCTCACAAACGGAGTTCCGATTTCCAATCCGCCCTCCACACGGAAATAACGAGGCGAGGCCCTCTTCTGGCAGCATTTGACCCGATTCGGCAAATTTTTCATGCAGAGCAGGAGAAATCTTTCTGTATGGCGAATGGTAACGGTCGAGGTGAAACCGGGTGACGACTGTGAAAAGCAAGGTCACAATCAAAGGGACGAAAGAGGGGCTCGTCTTCTTTATGGATGATGCCTGTTCCTTCGACGAACTGCTGGAAGATGTGCGTGAAAAAATAGAGCACAGCCACCAGCAGATATTGTCGGGGCCACTCATACGGGTATCGATCAAATTAGGAAAACGTTACTGCTCGCCTGAGCAGCAGGAGCAGTTGACACAAATTATCCGGCAAAAGGGAAACCTCGTGATCCACACGATCGAAGCAGACGTAATCACGCGGGAGGAAGCTTTTGCTGAACGCCTAAAAACCCAATTTTCCCTACAGGTAAACACCGTACGCTCTGGTCAAGTGTTGGAGTTTGACGGCGATTTGCTTTTGCTAGGGGATGTCAATCCCGGGGGAACGATTCGCACTACAGGAAGCATATACGTGTTGGGACATCTGCGCGGGTACGCCCATGCAGGTATTACCGGCGATACGCAAGTCATTATTGCTGCTGCTGCAATGAGCCCGACCCAGCTGCGGATTGCCGATGTCATCAGCAAGCCGGGGGAGGAATGGACGAATCAATCCGGAGGCACAGAGTTTGCCTATCTGGAGAATGAGACCATGCTCGTGGCAAAAATGAACTACCTGTCGCGAATACGCCCGGATCTTGGCGCGAAAAAGCGTGAGGGTTGAAGGGAATAGGAGGAACGGACGTGGGTATTGGAATAGTCGTAACTTCAGGAAAAGGCGGCGTGGGCAAGACGACCACATCCGCGAATTTGGGAACAGCGCTTGCTTTACTGGGCCAAAAGGTGTGCATGGTGGATACGGATATCGGCTTGCGCAATCTCGATGTCGTCATGGGACTGGAGAACCGGATCATTTACGATCTGGTAGACGTGGCTGAAGGGGTATGCCGTCTGCCGCAAGCGTTGATTAAGGACAAGCGGTTCGAAAACCTGTCGCTTTTGCCAGCCGCCCAGACCAAAGACAAATCGGCGGTCTCTCCCGAACAAATGGAGGAAATCGTCACGCAGTTGAAGCGCGAGTTTGATTACGTCATTATTGACTGCCCGGCCGGAATCGAGCAAGGCTTCCGCAATGCCGTAGCAGGGGCGGATCAGGCAATCGTCGTCACGACTCCCGAGAAAGCGGCCGTGCGTGATGCCGATCGCATCATCGGCCTTTTGGAGCGGGAAAAAGTCGGGATGCCCAAGCTCGTCATCAACCGCGTGCGCTCCCATATGGTGAAAACGGGCGACATGCTCGATGTGGAAGACATTTTGGATTTGCTTGCCATTGACTTGATCGGGGTCGTACCCGATGATGATTATGTCATCAAGTCCGCCAATCAGGGAGAACCGGCCGTCATGAATCACGAATCGCGGGCGTCGATCGCGTATCGCAATATCGCGCGGCGCTTGCTCGGAGAAGCCGTCCCCCTCCAGCCGCTGGAGGAAAAGGCGGGCGTGTTTCATAAAATGCGTAAGTTTTTTGGGTTAAAATAGGGTATACATGGCTCCCCTTCGTTTGCAGAGGGGAGCCACGTTTTCTAGGAGGAAAACATGGACCTGGAAAAACGTCACTTAAAATCGATTGACTGGACCATTCTATTGATTTTGGCAGGGCTGGGCGTGTTCAGCTATCTGGGGATCTCCGGTTCGGCTGCCGGAGTGGAAAAGGCCCATCAGCAGGTGATGTGGTATGTGATCGGGTTTGTTGTGCTCGGCGTCACGCTGCTGTTTGACTATCGGCTGTTTCACAACCTCGCCTACGTTTTGTATGCGCTTGGCCTGATCCTGTTGATCGGGGTCTTCCAGACAGAGCCGATCAACAATACGACCAGTTGGTACGATCTGGGGCCGGTTCTGTTTCAGCCATCGGAGCCGATGAAGCTGTTTACGATTTTAACAGTCGCGCGCTACATGGCCAAAAGGGCGGAGGATCCGGACCGCTTCTACTATTTTTACCAGCTGATCCCCGTAGCGATGCTTGTCGGCGTTCCGTTGTTGCTCATTTTGGTTCAGCCTGACCTGGGGACGGCGATGGTGTTTACGGGAATGCTGGCCACCCTGCTCATCGTCGGCGGAATCCGCATGAAGCACGTCTTGTACCTGGGAGGCATTATTGGCAGCTTCTTTGCCGTCATGACGCTTCTGTACGAGTACAGGCAGGACATTTTTTTCAAGATCATCAAGCAGTACCAGTGGGATCGCATCGTCTTCTGGATGGACCCTGATCTGGAGCCGATGGGACGTGGCTTCCAGTTGAAGCAGGCATTGATTTCGATTGGCTCGGGTCAGCTTTTCGGAAAAGGCATCGACACCCCTACACAGGCGAGCTTTGGCTGGGTACCGGTCGGGGAAAGCGACTTTATTTTCACGGTGATTGCGGAAAAGCTTGGCTTCGTGGGTGCCGGTCTGCTGATGATCCTGTTCTTCGCCTTGATTTACCGCATGATCCGCATTGCGATGGAAGCCAAAGATCCGTTTGGCTCGTATGTCGTAGCTGGCGTGGTCGGGATGCTCACCTTCCAGATTTTTGAAAACATTGGCATGACGATTCAACTGATGCCGATTACGGGGATTCCGCTGCCGTTTATCAGCTACGGTGGAAGCTCGCTGCTGACGAACTTTTTAATTATCGGGGTCGTCCTCAATATCGGCATGCGCAAAGATAAATTGAGATTTGACTAAATGCGTGACAAATCGAAAATCATGTGATAAAATCATCCTAAGTTAACCATTTTTACAAGTTATAGTGGTTTGGATGATTGGTTATGGAGTCGTACGATTGGGAGAGACGTCACCATTGTCAATCGCAATTGTACGGCTTTTTTCCTTGACGCAAAAGGCTTATCTGTAAAAAAGGGGTTAACGCTACACTTTTTTCGCCTCATGGGGCGAATGTTCAGGGAGGTTTTGCTTTATGCAACAAGGTATCGTAAAATGGTTTAACGCTGAAAAAGGGTACGGATTCATCCAAGTTGAAGGTGGAGACGATGTATTCGTACACTACAGCGCAATTCAGTCTGAAGGTTTCAAATCTCTGGACGAAGGTCAAAAGGTTGAGTTCGAAATCGTTCAAGGTAGCCGTGGACCACAAGCTGCTAGCGTAACCAAACTGTAAACGTAACTTCGACACATTCAAAGGCAGTCTCTCAATGGGGAGACTGTCTTTTTTGCGTAGTCGGATAGGGATAAGCTTGGGAGCAGGCGGCATAAAGCAGGCAGACAAGTCATAACATGGAACAAAGGCTTGGCCTGCGGAGGGATGGACATGTTCGGTGGAGCAAATCGTGTAAAAGAAAGACGGCGGGAGCGACTGGAGCGAATCCGTACCCAATCACGAGACAGTTTCTCTCCCTACGTGGACGACTGGAAAGACCCGATCGAAGTGGAGACGGACCCATTCGGGTTTTCCTTGAAGGAAAACGACGAAGGGAGACAGCCGCCTTCTCATGAAAAATGGGGACTGCAAATGTTTGGGGCCGTCCTTTTGCTGGGGATGGCGTACGTCTTGTTCCAAACGTCGTTGATCCCCGCCAACTGGAAACATTCCGCGCGAGAGGTCATGACGCGGGATTTTAACTTCGCAGGAGTGGCGAATTGGTACGAAGCCCGATTCGGCCCGATCCCTACCCTGCTGCCCCAGGTTCCGGGTCCAAGCGCGGTGCCCGCCACCAGTACGGCCAAGGAGGTGTCGATCTGGCGGCTGCCTGCCAGCTGGAAAGTCGTGAAAGCCTATGAAGCGGACAATCCGAAGGTGGTGCTGCGTACAGGCGCGGGCGAGCAGGTGAAAATCGGGGAGGCGGGCTGGGTTTCCTACGTCGGGGAGCAGCCTGGCTTTGGCACGACTGTCATCGTCCGGCTGACAAAAGGACGGGAAGTGTGGCTGGGCAACCTGGACAGCGTCGGCGTGGCAAAAGACGAGGTGCTGTCACCCGGACAGGTGATTGGAACGGCACGGGTGGTGAACGGAAACGAGCGGCATTTGTACTTCGCAGCCAAAACGGACGGCCAGTTTGTCGATCCGCTGGAAGTGATCCCGTTTGAATAGCGGCGGATGGCTGGGCATACGCTTTCGCATTCACTTGCTCTTTTGGGCGGTAATCGGTGTATCCGTGCTTACCGGCCACTTTCTGGAAGTAATTACGCTGTTCGTGATCGTCCTCATTCACGAGCTGGGACACGTGGCGATGGCGCGCGAGCTGGGCTGGAGAGTCCAGGAGGTCCAGCTGCTCCCTTTTGGCGGGGTGGCGACGGTAGAAAACAGCTACGCGACAGACCCGCTGGATGAGATTGCAGTGGCGCTTGCCGGGCCGTTTATGAACATGGTCATGATGGCGGCCTCGTACCTGTTTTGGTACACGGGAGTTTGGACGGAAGACTGGTCCCGGTTTTTTCTGGTGAGCAACGCTACGATCGCGCTCTTCAACCTGTTGCCGATCTGGCCGCTGGATGGCGGGCGGATCGTGCTGGCGACGCTATGCTGGTTTATGTCCTATCGCCAGGCAGCGCTCGTCTCGCTGACGGGCAGCACCTTGCTGGCGGGCATCCTCGTCGGGGTGTCGGGTTTCGATCTGAAGTTCAATCTGCTCATTATCGGGGTGTACCTGCTCGTGACGAACATCCAGTCGTTTTTGCGCTTCCCGTATCAATTCTTTCGCTTTTTGGTAGAAAAGTACGGCCGCAGGCAGGAAGCAGCGGCTGTGCAGGCCATCCGTGTCCACCCGGAGGAGACGGTACTGGCGGTGTCCCATAAGCTGCGCCGAGGCCGGTCCCATCTTTTTTACGTGCAGGGAGCGGGACTTTTGGCAGAGGAACAGCTGCTGCACGCCCTGTTATTCGAACAAAAGCACGATGCTGCGGTGGGCAAGCTCCTGTAACGGCTAACGCTCACCGGATGCTGGCGGACGCCGTTCCAGCAGCAGGCAATCGCGCAAGCTTCCTTCGTGCCATGCCTGGCGGGGAAGCTTTTTTCTTTTGGCGTAGCCGTCTGCTCTTTGGCCAAAGCGTCGAGCGGGACGGGGGACATCGCGCCTTTCTTTTTCCGAATGCCTATGGTAGATTACTCCTGTGTGTCCGGTCAACCTGCTGGGGCTGCCGGAAAAGGACGGAAAAGACGGAGTGTGAATGCAGTGAGGCAATTGGCAATAAGCGGCAAGGGCGGCGTGCGGATCGCTTATCTCGCGGATGAACAGCTGATCGAGTGGCGGACGCAGGAGACAGGCGAGCACGTCAGCGCAGGGGATGTTTACTACGGACGGATCGCAGACGTAAAGCAGGGAATCCAGTCTGCTTTTGTGGATATCGGATGCGGGCAAAACGCTTACCTGTATGTGGATGATACGCTGCCAGGCCCCGCTATGGGCAAGGGCAAGCCGAGCATTTCCGAGCGTGTGCAAGCAGGGCAGTATGTCATCTGCCAGGTCATCAAGGAAGGTTCAGAGCGCAAGGCGCCGAAAATCTCGCTGAAAATCAGCCTGCAAGGGCGCTATCTCGTGTACCTCCCGCTGGAAGAAGGGTGGTCGCTTTCCCGTAAAATCAGCGCCTCCGAGGAGCGGCAGCGGCTGGAGCAGATCATCTCGCCGTTGCTTGGAAGCGGAGAAGGCGTCATTGTGCGGACGGAAGCGGCCGGCGTGGAGCGGGAGCGGTTGACGAGCGAGCTGGCCTATTTGCGCGCGCGCTGGGAAGGCGTGTGCCAGCAGGCGCATGCACAAAAGACACCAGGCCGAATCGGCGGCGATCTGGATGTGGTGGAAGCGGCGCTGCGCGATGCGTTGGCGGAAGGGCTCGATGAAGTGGTGGTGGAGGATGCCACTACGTATCGGCAGGTACAGGCGGTGCTGGACGTCTTCGCGTCAGATGCGCAAAGACTGCTACGCAAGCACACGGGCAAACAGCCGCTGTTTGACGAACTGGGCGTGGAGGCCAAGCTGGAACAGGCGCTCCGGCGCGAGGTGCCGCTTGGAAACGGCGGCTATCTCGTGATGGACAGGACAGAGGCCATGACCGTGATCGATGTGAATACCGGATCGTTTACCGGAGGGGGCGGGCAGCAAAGAGAGCAGGCCGTCACCGCAACCAATCTGGAGGCGGCAAAGGAAATCGCCAGACAGCTTCGGCTGCGCGACATCGGAGGTATCGTCATCATTGATTTTATCGATATGAAGGAGCCGACCAACAAAGAAAGGGTGCTGGCGACGCTGAAAAAAGAGTTGGCTCGGGACGTAGCTCCATCGACCGTGCATGGAATGACGGCGCTGGGGCTGGTCGAGATGACGCGAAAACGGGTGAGAGCCAGTCTTGCGGAGCGGTTGACGGAGCCTTGCGCAGCGTGCCAGGGACGCGGGCGAGTCTTGCGCGCCGAGGAGAGTATTCGGCGGTTGCACACCGAGCTTGCCGGGCTGGCCCGTTCGCAGCAGGCAGAGGCGGCTGTCGTGGAGCTGTCCGCCAGACTTTTTCCGCTCGTGGATGACGAGGAAGCAGCCGCTGAACAGAGCTGGCCGCTTCGCATCTACAAGCGCGAAGAACCGCGGCTTGCTCCGGACAGCTACCGGATCACGTATGTGGGACAGGCGGCGGAGGCAGAGCGTTTGTCCGAAAGCAACCGGAAAAGGACTTGACTGGGCGACAACAGCTATGGTAATCTAGTGTTTGTCATGCAGCTATGTCTTGTGCATACTGTAACCGCACGAATCGGGTACAGAAGTCGCCGCCAGACGGCGCACCCGTAGAGGCGAGTCTGAGTATAGGAGGTGCACACAGTGTACGCAATTATCGAAACCGGTGGAAAGCAATACAAAGTAGAAGAGGGTTCCGTTCTCTTCATCGAAAAACTGGCTAGCAACGAAGGAGAAGTTGTTACTTTTGACAAAGTTCTCTTCGTAAGCAAAGACGGCAAAGTTACTGCAGGGGCTCCTACAGTAGCTGGTGCAACGGTAACTGGTAAAGTAGAAAAACACGGTAAAGGCGCGAAAATTATCGTGTACAAATACAAAGCCAAGAAAAACTACCGTCGCAAACAAGGTCACCGTCAACCGTTCACCAAAGTTGTGATCGAAAAGATCAACGCGTAATTTTGGTGTCCTGCTATGATCGAAGTGATCGTGAGCCGTGCGCAGCACGGTATCCATGAAATTTGTATTTCCGGACATGCCAATGCGGGTGCCTATGGGGCGGACATCGTTTGTTCCGCCGTATCCGGCATCAGCTTTGGTATATTGAACAGCGTGCAGCCGCTGACAGGACTTGCGCCGCAGGTTTCAGTCGCCCAAGAAGGCGGCGGCTTTCTGAAGTGGACACTCGCTTCCGCGGAAGCGGCGGACATACTGGAAAAGCAGCAGCTTTTGGCTGAAAGCATGGTGATTGCCCTGCTGTCGGTTGCGGCACAGTACGGGAAGTACGTAAAAGTGAATGACCAAAAATGGCAGGGAGGTGTCTGATATGAACATGCTGTTTCAATTGGACCTGCAATTTTTCGCATCGAAAAAAGGGGTAGGTTCCACAAAGAACGGACGCGATTCCATTTCCAAACGTCTGGGCGTGAAACGCGGTGACGGTCAATTCGTTACTGCCGGAAACATCCTCGTTCGCCAACGCGGAACGAAGATTTACCCAGGTGCGAACGTAATGAGAGGCGGAGACGACACTCTGTTTGCAACAGCAGATGGCGTTGTTCGTTTCAAGCGTCTGGGCCGTGATCGCAAGCAAGTCGTGATCGAGCCGGTTGCTTCCGAAGCGTAAATAGTTGATGAGGGAAAACCCAGCGTCGAGGCTGGGTTTTCTTTTGCTTTTCGCGCAAGCGAAGCGCCGGGGAACGGCTTGCCGTCAAAATAGTTGGCGCAGCCAAGTTTTCTCATTGTCCCGGCGGCTTTTATGGTACAATGGGTACGAAAGAAATTCTTATCGACTTGGGTGAATGTGATGGGGGACGAGCGGAGGCTGTTTACGCATCAGACCGACCAGCTGTTGGCCGTACTGAACCGGCAGCGGCATGACTGGTTGAACCACGTTCAGGTTCTGCTCGGCTATTTGCATATGAACCGTACTGAGCAGGGAGAGGCGCATCTGAAACGCATCGCGCAGATGGCGATGCAGGAATCCATGATCGCCCGTTTGAATAGCTCCCTGTTGTCCGTCTTCTTCTTGACATTCAATGCGCTGAACAAGGAAATGCTTTTGGAAGTAGACGTGTGCAATGATGTGGATCTCACGCGAATAGCTTTGGACGAGCAGCACTTGTTTCAGTTGGTGTCAGAGATATTGTGCACAGTGAACGATCATGTGGACCAAGATGGCTACGAGCCAGCCAGTATGCACGTAAGCTTGCAGGCGGACCAACGAGGCGTTCATTTTCGTTTTGACCTGGCCGGAGAGCTGAATGCATCCGGAATGGAAAAATTGGAAAAGCTGATACGGGATAGCGAACAAAGTACGGTGGAGGTCACCGAGTGGATACATACGAAAGACGAATGGGTTCTGGACTTATTGATCCCATTCGCGCAAGGAGAGAGGTGACACCATGTTTGTCGATCAGGTAAAAGTGTATGTAAAGGGCGGAGACGGTGGTAACGGAGCCGTTTCTTTTCGCCGGGAGAAGTACGTGCCGCTTGGCGGACCGGCAGGCGGCGATGGCGGAAAAGGCGGCGATGTCGTGTTTGAAGTCGATGAAGGACTGCGCACGCTCGTCGATTTCCGCTACCAAAGACACTTCAAGGCGCCGCGCGGAGAGCACGGACGCAACAAGTCGCAGCACGGAGCCGGGGCGGAGGATCTGATCGTCCGCGTACCGCCGGGCACGACCGTCATCGATGATGATACAAAAGAGGTCATCGCCGATCTTGTGGAGCACGGCCAGCGCGCCGTCATCGCCAAGGGCGGGCGCGGCGGACGAGGGAATATCCGTTTTGCCAATGCGTCCAATCCGGCGCCGCATATTTCGGAGAACGGAGAACCGGGGCAGGAGCGCTACATCGTCATGGAGCTGAAGCTGATTGCCGATGTCGGTCTGGTTGGGTATCCGAGTGTAGGAAAATCCACGCTGCTTTCCAGTGTGACAGCGGCGAAGCCCAAAATCGCAGCGTACCATTTTACGACGCTGACGCCGAATCTGGGCGTTGTAGATTTGGGCGAGCAGAGCTTCGTCATGGCTGACTTGCCCGGTCTGATTGAAGGCGCACACGAAGGCGTGGGGCTGGGGCACCAGTTCCTGCGGCACGTAGAGCGCACGCGCTTGATTGTTCACGTCATCGACATGGCCGGGGTGGATGGACGCGATCCGTACGAGGATTACTTGCAGATCAACCGCGAGCTGAAACTCTACAACCTGAAGCTGGAGGAGCGCCCGCAAATTATCGCTGCCAACAAGATGGACCTGCCGGAAGCGGCGGAAAACCTGCGGCGCTTCCAGGAAAAAGTACCGGATGCGAAAATATTCGAGATTTCGGCAGCGACCAGACAGGGCGTGCAGGAGCTGATGTACGCCGTGGGCGACATGCTTTCTGCGATTCCGGCCAAGCCGACGGTCGAGGAAGTCGTGGAAGCGGAAGAACGCGTGGTGTTCCGGGCGGAAAAAGAGCCGGAGCCATTTGCGATTACCCGCGATAACGATGTGTTCGTGGTCAGCGGCGAGAAAATCGAGAAGCTGGTGCGGATGACGAACCTCAACAGCTATGATGCCGCTCAGCGATTTGCGAGACAGATGCGCAGCATGGGCGTGGACGATGCCTTGCGCAGGCACGGTGCAAAAGACGGGGATACCGTTCGGATTGGCAAATTAGAGTTTGACTTTGTGGAGTGACAAACATGATTGATATCCCATCCCTTACCCCTTTCATGGCGGACAAACGCTTCCAACGCGGTGCTACTTTGCCGATGATGATCGCAAGACAGGTCCAGGCGCCCATTCAAGTCATGGTAGAGCATGTCAAAAGCAGTTATCTCGTTGTCTCGCTGGAGATGAAGGCGGAGGCCAGAGCCGAACTGCTCGGATCAACAGTACGTGTTCGGTGGGAATCGGATGCGGCGGTGAACACGATTGATCTGGAGGTCATTTCAGAAGAGACGGTGTGGCCCATCAAGCTGTTGGCGATGGTTCCGGTCAGCGTCGGCGTCGAAATTGTGCCAAGCCGCAAGCAGGAGCCTCTCTCTCCGGGAATCGACATCCGTGTCCCGTACAAGGTGATGGGAGCAAGACCGATCGAGGAAAAAGGGGAGGCTGTGCTGCTGAAATTTTCCCCCACAAGGCTGATTCTCGGAACAGAAGGCTACGTGGCGAAGGGAGAGTTTCTCCACCTCTCGTTCACGGTTCCGTCGACCGGCCAGGAAATCGTCACGATGGCCAAAATCGTGGAGAAAACCTTCGACGACAAGCAGACCGTGATCGAGTTGATTTTTACGGATATCAATGATAAACATCACCAAGTCCTCAAAGAGTATTATAAATCTCTCGCGTCTGCCGCTTCTTCCTAAGGAAGCGGTTTTTTTCCTTTGCTGTTCCGGCGAAGAAAGTATATAGTAGAATACGTAGAGTTCTGAATCGAGCCTGTTCACTTGGTGAATTTGTTTTGTGCGCTTTCCTGAATATCACTTTGTGAAATCTTGCACTTTTTGATTCTTCCACGCTGTTGTACATTTCGCTTTGTGAAAAATGTTACAAGCACACACTTGTTTGTCGGTATTTGGGGAGAATGGCGGCCGTTACTCGTATGAACAGGCATCGAGAAAGAAGGCCTCTATCCCAAAGCAAAGGAGGACGTTTTTTCATGTCTCAAGCAACCACGCACCCAGCTCATGCTGAAGTAGCCAGCACCAGCACCGCTACCCTGGCCCCTCAGCAAAAGGATGTACTCGATCAGCTGATGAAGCCGGAAGTTCAAGAATCGTTGAATGTATTGGTGGCAAACCTGCCGAAGCTGGCCGAGATGACAACCATCCTCACCAAAACGTACGACCTGGTACAAACCGTAGCCAACGACGAAGTGCTCATCGACGACATCAAGAACGGCATGAAAGAGTTCGTAAAACCGATCTCTGACAAGGCAAAAGGCATCGCACAGGCGGCGATCGAAGCCAACGACCGCGCGCACGCAGAGGAAGCTACCATTGGTTTGTTTGGCATGCTCAAAATGCTGAAGGACCCGAACGTACAAAAAACATTGCGTTTCGCCCAGGCATTCCTGGACGTTTTGGCCGAGCGCGAGCAGCAAAAACGCGAATCACGATAACCAACGAGAGACAAGGACGGAGGATTGGGCATGGCGAAGCATATTCTCATTTTGGGCGGCGGCTACGGCGGATTGCTGTCCGCTTTGGCTGCACGCAAATACATGACGGCGGAAGAAGCGGAAATCACGCTTGTGAACCGTTTTCCTACTCACCAGATCATTACGGAGCTGCACCGCCTGGCAGTAGGAAACCTGTCTGAGCAAAACGTGGCGCTGCCGCTGGAAAGACTGTTGCGAGGCAAAGACATCAACCTCGTGATTGATACCGTGGAAAAAATCGGTCTCGAATCGCAGCGCGTGACGCTGGCGAGCGGCGAGTCCATCAAATACGATGCGCTGGTGATTGCGCTGGGCAGCGAAACGGCATTCTTCGGCATTCCTGGCCTGCAAGAGTACAGCTTCACGCTGAAATCCGTAGAGGAAGCAAACCGTCTGCGTGCGCACCTCGAAGAGCGCGTAGCTGCATACAGCAAGAGCAAAAACAAAGCCGATGCCACCTTCGTGGTTGGCGGTGGCGGTCTGACCGGGATCGAGCTGGTTGGCGAATTTGCAGACATGCTGCCGGACCTGTGCCGCAAATACGGCGTTGATTTTGCGGATCTGTCCATCTATTGCGTAGAAGCAGGACCATCCATCCTGGCAGGCTTTGCCCCTGATCTGGTAGAGCGTGCGAAAACAAGCCTGGAAAAACGCGGCGTCCAGTTCCTGACGGGCGTTCCTGTAACGGAAATGAAGGAAACCACTGTGTGCCTGAAAGACGGCCGCACCATCGAAACCAAAACCATGGTGTGGACAGGCGGCGTACAAGGCAACCGCGTAGTGGCGGAATGCGGCATTGAAGTGAACCGCGGTCGTGCAACGGTTACCGAATACCTGCAATCCACTTCTCATCCGGAAGTCTTCCTCGCGGGCGACAGCGCGATCGTGATGGGACCAGAAGGCCGCCCGTACCCGCCGACTGCTCAATTGGCATGGCAAATGGGCGAAGTAGTGGGCTACAACCTGTTCGCACACTTCAACGGGTCCAAAATGGACACGTTCAAGCCAGTATTCTCCGGTACGCTGGGAAGCCTAGGCCGCAAAGACGCCATCGGAACGATCGGCGCAAGCCAACTGAAGCTGAAAGGCTTGCCTGCTACCTTGATGAAGGAAGCGAGCAACGTGCGCTACCTGACGCATATCAACGGCCTCTCCGCGCTGGCCTACTAATTTCTTTCATACGAGTAACACGCATGAACCCGGGATCTGGTATCCCGGGTTTTCGTCTGAGTAGCCGATTACTTGTTGCCGCTCGGGTCTTCGACGATGTTCGGCGATTGCGCCATTTTTTTGCCCCGCAGGTCAGCGCCAAACTGCTCCAGATTGCCTGGCTTACCCGCCGGGTGATTGTTGCGACGCTCCGATTTGTCGGTCTTTCCACGTCCTGCCATCTGCTCACCTCCTATCCACCAGCCGCCGTTAGTTTGTGCGAAGAAAGACAGGCTCATGTAACGAGAGAGAAGGAGTCGAACAAGATTTTCTGAAAAAAGAGGCGGCCAAGGATTGTCATTGCGCGCGCGATCCGTTATAATGTCCTCTATGCAGAAACAATTGTTTTTCTCAGGAGGACATTACGCGTGAAACGGGACGAAAAGTTCTACTTGATACGATCTGACATCTTACCGGAATCGATCGTGAAGACGATTGAAGCGAAAAAGATGCTGGAGTCCGGCGAAGTGGACACCGTGAATGAGGCAGTGGAGCGGGTAGGGCTGAGCCGAAGCGCCTTTTACAAATACAAGGACGGTATCTTTCCCTTCAATGCCATGATGAGCGAAAAGATCATGACGATCACGTTTTCGCTGGAGCACATGTCCGGTTACTTGTCCAAGGTGCTTACGTATGTAGCAGAGCAAGGCGGGAACGTCCTGACGATCAATCAGACGATTCCGTTGCAGGGGGTTGCCAACATTTCCATGTCTGTCGATATGGCCAACCTGCGCGTATCCAGCACGGAATTTCTGGAGAGCTTGCAAGAAATCCCCGGCGTTCGCAAAGCGATGATCGTCGGTAGAGGGTAAACGAAGGGTAGGAGGAGAGAAACCATGGAGAAAGAAAGCATCAAGCTGGGGTTAATGGGGTTTGGCACAGTCGGAACAGGAGTTGTCCGCATCATCCAGGCGCATCAGGACGATTTGCAAAAGCAGACAGGTCTGGGAATTGAGATCGCGAAAATTCTTGTGCAGGACAGAGAGAAATCCCGCACGATTTCTTCCCTGGAAAATCGGCTGACGACAGAGCCTGCTGAGCTTCTGGATGATCCGGACATTGAGGTGATCGTCGAGGTCATCGGCGGCATTCATCCGGCGAGGGAGTACATTCTCGCGGCATTGGAACGCGGCAAGCATGTGGTGACGGCCAATAAAGACCTGATGGCGCTGCACGGAGCCGAAATCTTGAACAAGGCGCAGGAAAAAGGCTGCGATGTGTTTTACGAAGCGAGCGTGGCAGGCGGCATTCCGATTTTGCGCGCCCTGGTGGAAGGCTTTTCCTCTGACCGCATCACAAAAATGATGGGCATTGTCAACGGGACGACCAACTACATCCTGAGCAAAATGAGTCAGGAGGGAGCAGACTACAGCGACGTGTTGAAAGAGGCGCAAGCCCTGGGATACGCGGAAGCCAATCCCGAGTCTGACGTGGAAGGCTTCGACGCTGCCCGCAAAATGGCCATCCTGGCTACACTCGGCTTTCGCGTGCCGATGAAGCTCGAAGACGTGGACGTCAAAGGAATCAGCTCGGTAAGCAAGGAAGACATCGCCTACGGCAAGCAGTTGGGCTACGAAATCAAGCTGTTGGGTCTGGCCAAGCGCGATGGCGAAGCGATCGAAGTGAGCGTGCAGCCGACCATGGTGCCCAAATCGCACCCGCTGGCTTCCGTCAACGGCGTGTTCAATGCGGTGTACGTCCATGGCGAAGCGGTTGGCGAGACGATGTTCTACGGGCCGGGCGCAGGCGAGCTTCCAACGGCAACTGCCGTGGTGTCCGACCTCGTTACGGTCGTGAAAAACAGCAAGCTGGGGGTGAACGGACGCGGAACAGTCGCGCCGTACAAGGAAAAAATCCTCAAGGACGACAGCCAAAAGCAGTCGAAATATTTTCTGCGGATCGTGGTGGCAGACAAGCGCGGCGTTTTGGCGCAGATCACCCAGCTTTTGGCTGACAAAAACATTTCCCTGGAGCAAGTGATCCAGCAGCCGTACAGCAAGGGCGGCGAAGCGGAAATCATCATGGTGACGCATTTGGCTGCGAAAAGCGACATGGACAGAGTCATTGCCTACATGGAACAAATGGACATCGTATCCAAGATTGCAAGCTGCTACCGGGTAGAAGGGGGAGACAAAGAATGAATGCGGATCGACAATCTGGCATTATCGCGCGCTACCGGGAGTTTCTCCCGGTTACGGACAAGACGCCGCTCATCAGCCTGCACGAAGGAAATACACCGTTGATTCACGCGCCCAACCTGTCCAAACAGCTTGGCGTCGAGCTGTACGTGAAATACGAGGGGCTGAATCCGACAGGCTCGTTCAAGGACAGGGGCATGGTCATGGCCGTCGCCAAGGCAGTAGAGGAAGGCAGCAACACGATCATGTGCGCTTCCACCGGCAATACGTCGGCTGCCGCCGCTGCTTACGCTGCACGCTCCGGCCTGCGCTGCATCGTGCTGATTCCGAGCGGCAACATCGCTTTGGGCAAGCTGGCGCAGGCGATTGCGTATGGCGCGGAAGTGATCGCCATCGACGGCAACTTCGACGAGGCGCTGAACATCGTCCGCGACATTACCGCGAAAGAGCCGATCACGCTCGTCAATTCCGTCAACCCGTACCGGATCGAAGGGCAAAAGACAGGAGCGTTCGAGGTGTGCGACGCCTTGTCTGACGCTCCGGACATCTTGGCGATTCCCGTTGGCAACGCCGGAAACATCACCGCCTACTGGAAAGGCTTCCAGGAGTACAAGGAAGCGGGCAAATCCAGCCGCTTGCCGCATATGTACGGCTTCCAGGCGGCGGGAGCGGCGCCTCTCGTGCTCGGACAGTCTGTCCCCAACCCGGAGACGATCGCAACGGCCATCCGTATCGGCAACCCGGCAAGCAAGGAGGGCGCCCTGAAGGCGATCGCCGAATCGAGCGGACTCGTCGACAGCGTGACCGATGAGGAAATCATGCAGGCATACCAGCTTTTGGCGAAAACGGAAGGCGTCTTCTGCGAGCCGGCATCTGCCGCTTCGCTGGCGGGCATCATCAAGCTGCATCGGGCCGGGAAGCTTCCGCAAGGGGCCAAAGTAGCTTGCGTCTTGACCGGAAATGGCTTGAAGGACCCGAATATCGCCCTGAAGCTCGTAGGAGAAGAGCCGCGCTCGGTGCCTGCGACACACGAGGCCGTCATGGAGCTGGTTCGCCAGAGCGGGAGCGAAGTCGCGTCATGAGCGGACAGCGCGTAAAAGTAACGATTCCCGCAAGCACAGCCAATCTGGGTCCGGGCTTCGATGCTGTGGGAATGGCTTTTCAACTGTATTCGGTCGTGGAAATGGAAATCAGTGAGCGGACAACCGTCGAGCTGGTTGGCAAGGAGCTGCAAGGAACCCCGGCGGACAAGAGCAACCTGTTGTATCAGGTAGCCGCCGGTTTGTTTGCCGAAGCCGGGCTGGCAGTACCGGGGCTTGCGATACGGGCATCGAGCGAAGCTCCCCTGACGCGCGGGCTGGGAAGCAGTGCCGCAGCGATTGTCGGTGCGCTGGTGGCGGCGAATCAGCTTGCCGGGGAGCCGTTTACCCGCGAAGAGCTGTTCGACCGGGCGACAGCGCTGGAGGGGCACCCCGACAATGTAGGGGCCGCCATGTTTGGCGGTATCATCGTGGCGACTATGCCACAGGAAGCGGGAGAGACTGTGCCGTATGTCCGTTTCACTCCCCCCGTCGGCCTGCAAGCGCTCGCGATCATCCCGGATTTTATGCTGGAGACGCAAAAAGCGCGCCACGTTCTGCCGCAGGTGTACAGCAAAGAAGATGTTGTATATAATGTGGGACATAGCAGTTTGCTCGTTGCCGCATTGGCACAGGGCAGACTCGACCTGATGGGACGGGCCATGTCGGATCGGCTGCATCAACCGTATCGCGCCAAACTTGTTCCAGGCTTGACGGAAATTCTGGAGAAAGCGACGGAACACGGTGCCATAGGCGCTGCCCTGAGCGGCGCGGGGCCTACGATTCTTTGCTTCTTTTCTTCCGAGGAGGAGAAGAGGCAGTTGAGCGCATTCGTGGACAGGGTAATGAACGGACACGGCATTGCCTACCGTGAATTGATTTTGCAGCCGGACGACAATGGCGTACAAGTAGAAATCCATCAGAGATAGAACATAGTGGATAGGAGAACGCATGGAGAAGAAACTCGCTTTTCTCGGACCACGCGGAACGTTCACGGAAGAGGCGGCTCGGGCTTTCGTACAAGACCAGCCGATCTCGCTCGTTCCGTACCCGAGCATTATCGATGTGCTGAACGCCGTTTCCGGCAAGGAAGTGGCATTCGGGGTCGTGCCGATGGAAAATTCCATCGAGGGAACTGTCAATTCCACCCTGGACTGGCTCATTCACGAAGTCGACCTGCCGATTATGGCCGAGCTGGCGCTGCCCATTACGCAAAACCTGCTGGTGGCAAAACGAAACGAGCCATTGCCGCTGTCTGCCATTACGAAGGTCTTGTCGCATCCGCAAGCGATCGCCCAAAGTCACAACTTTTTGCGGGAAAACTTGCCGCACGCCCAGATCGAGTACGTAAACAGCACAGCGCTTGCAGCAAAAACCGTGAGCGAGCATCCCGAAGAACCATGGGCCGCTGTCGGCACCAGGCTGAATGTGGACATTTATCCGCTGGAATTCGCGCGCGAGCAAATTCAAGATTATTCGAATAACTACACCCGCTTTGTGCTCGTCGGTCTTGAGCCGCTTGCGCTGCCGGCGTCTGCGCGCGAAAAGACGACGATTCTCGTCACGCTGCCGGAAGACTTTCCGGGGGCCTTGTACCAGGTGCTGGCGGCGTTTGCCTGGAGAAAGCTGAACCTGTCGCGGATTGAATCCCGCCCGACGAAAAAGGGATTGGGAAGCTACTATTTTGTCATTGATATCGAGCAAAAAATGGACGATGTTCTGCTGCCGGGAGCCTTTGCCGAGATTGAAGCGATCGGCTGTCAGGTGCGCCAGTTGGGAACGTATCCGTTTTACCTGCAAGAAGCCAATTTGTAGAAATTGGCTTCTTGCTTTTTTCTCCCTCGCTCAAGAAAGCAAAGGCGTAAAGGAGCAAAACGCCCATGGGTGCATACCATGGTAGGGAGTTTTCACGCGAGGGAGGAGAAACATGAGGATTCACATCGTACAAAAAGGCGAGAGCATGTGGAAGATCGCCAAAAAATACGGCGTCGATTACAAGGAACTGCTGCGCTTGAACAGCCAGATCAAAACTCCCGACACGATCTATCCAGGAGCGAGAATCAAAATTCCGGCAAAGCGCGTTCCTGTCAGGCCACAGCCACGAACAACGCCTCACCCGATGAGCGAGGCGGCTCCATATGTGAAAGAACGACCGATTACCGAACCAGAGTCGGATGACGTGCCGATGCAGATTGAGCGGCGTCCGATTGAGCGGGAAGAAGAAGAGGAGGTACGGATTGAGTCGGAATCCAAACCACGAGTAAGCTCGGAGATTCCGCATACGCCGCCAGCGAAGGAGAGGCCCCCGGCTTCGCCAGCCCCGTCTGTGTCGCCAGAGACGATCCGGCCAACGCCTACACCTACACCTACACCGAAAACGCTGCCGGAGAGGGTCGTTCCGAAAGCGCCGACTGGACCGAATCTCAACCTGGAACCGCAGAGGCCACCAGTGCCAACGATGCCAGCCCGGCCCACCGTTCCGCCCGTGCAGCCAACGCAGGTAAGCCCGTATATCTACCAGCCTCCCAGCCCGCCGAACATCCCGATGCCGAATCTACCGCTGCTGCCGCCTACACAGATCAGGCCGCTTCAGCCGCAGACACCGCCTGCTATCCAGTGCCCGCCATGCCCGCCTGCTCCGATTCAGCCAAACAGACCGCCAGCCCAGGTGAGGCCGTTTTCGCCGCCGCCACCGCCGCAGATGCGCCCGATGCCGCCGGCACATCCGCAGCAGCACATGAGACCGCTGCCGCCTGCGCCACAGTTTCGGCCATGCCCGCCTGTGCGACCTTGCCCGCCGTGCGCAGCTCCGAGAATGCCTTGGCCGCAGCAGCCGGGAAGGCAGCAGCTCAGCCCGCAGCACGTGGGGCCAGGACCGTGGCCAAGGCCGTTCGCAGGACCGGGACAGCCCATGCCGCCATTTCCGGGGATGATCCCATTCGGAATGGCTCCGATGCGTCCACTGCCACTGTATCCGCAACCGCCGATGCATCCACCGCATCCGCCCATGCCGATGCCATATCCACCGCCTCTGCCAAGACAGCCTCATGCGAAGTTGCCTGCATGCCCAGAACAAGTGGAATCATCGTCATCATGTGAGTGTTCTTCGGCCAGCCCGGTGTACAGAAAGCGCAGACGCGTGAAAAGCAGCCGTGGCCCGCAGCCGTTTCCCAACAACATGATGCTTCCCCCTACCCAGTGCGTCGCCTCCATGCCCGAACAAGGCGCATGGCCAAACTGGGGAGACGGACTCGATGAATCCTCTTCGTACTGAGAGGGACGGCTATGAACAAAGGACTCATACCGGCGATCGAAAAAGCGTTTCGTTGTCAGGTGCATGGGGTTAAGCCGAAGAGGAACGTCAATTTGCTCAAAACAGACCGGGGACACTGGATCCTCAAAGGGTATAAGCAGGTGGAGAAGGCAGTATGGGTCACGGAGTTAGCCGACGCCTTGAGGCAAAAGGGCTTTATTCACACGGTGCACTACGTCTCCGATACGGACGGGGCCAAAATCTTTCCGTTCGAAGATCGTTATTACACGATCATGAAGCTGATCGACGGCGAGGAAGCCGATAACGCGTCCCTCTACGACGTGAAAAAGACAGCGGAGACACTGGCTCGTTTTCATGTCGCGGCGCAAGGCTTTCCCGTCTCTCACTCGTATGCGTACGAAGGCAAGCCGAATTTGCTCGACAAATGGGAGAGCCGCCTGGAATACTTCGAGCGTCTCACTTGGATGATCGAGCAAAACGGCCCGCAAAACAAGCTGGAGCAAATCATCGCTCACGCTGCCGATGAAGTGTTGCGCGACGGTCAGCAGCTATTGCAGTCTGCCTACAAGCTGCCGTTGACGCCGGAAATGTTCGCGGCCATGGAGAGAGGGACGCTTGCGCATCGTGACGTTGCGAGCCACAACTTTTTGCTCACCCAGCGAGGAAGCTGCTATCTCATCGACCTGGATACGGTCGGCCACGACATCCAGCTCGTCGATCTCGTCCAGCTGATGTCGCGTATGCTGCTGATGCAGGACTATCGCATGGAATCGTTTGTGGAAGCCATGGAAGCGTACAGCAATGTCAATTACTTGAGCGACACGCAAATCTGGACGGTTCATCAACTGCTTCGTTACCCCGATAATTTTTTGCGCGAGGTGACAGGATTGTACAGCAGGCGACCAGGCTACCATATGCGCGGGGTCCTGCAGCTTGTGATGCTAGAGGGAAGACTTGCCCAAAACCGGCAAAAATTTTTGAATGACGGGGAGCGCATCTTTCAGCGCTCGCCGTGGGGAGAATATCATTTTGTTGGATAAACGTGCGCTTGCGCGATTACGGAAAAAACATCCCTCTTTCTTTGCAAGAGGGATGTTTTTCATGGGAAACGCCATGCTTACTTGGAAGCTGACTTGGACAGATCGATGGAGAACTTGGCAAAGCCGGATTCCAGTTGGCCGATGAATTTCAGGTTGGACAATTTTTCTGCGAACGGCTTCGCGTCAGGCGAAGAAGTGAAGGTTACGTTGACTTTTTCTTTGATAGGCGCAAACGTCCAGTTGTTGTCTGCTGCCGGATTGATGTCTTTTTGGCTCAGAATGTAGTCGATCACTACTTGGCGGTTTTCATCCGGAGAATCGATGACGATGTTCTTGCCGTCCAGACCGGGGAAGTTGCCTCCGCCGCCTGCGCGGTAGTTGTTGGTGACGACGATGAACTTGTCTTCCGGTTGGACTGGCTTGCCGTTGTAGGACAGGTTTTTGATGCGGTTCGCGTCTTTGTTTTCCAGCTTGCCATCAACCGCGTATCGGGATGGCTGTGTCACGTCGATCTGGTAGGTTACGCCATCGATCACGTCATAGTTGTAAGTAGGGAACGCTTCGTTTATGAGCGGCTGTTCTTCCGTTTTCTTCACATCAATCTGGTTGAATTGGCCTGCGGAGCGCTCCAGCCATTCTTTCAGTTGGGAACCGTCGATCAGGACAGCCTTCAAGGTATTGGGATAGATGTACAGGTCCGATACGTTTTTGATGGCGATTGTGCCCGCCGGGATGTTGGTGTAGTAGGTTGCGCCGTTGCGGCCACCTGCCTTGAACGGAGCCCCTGCGGACAGAACCGGAATGCCGTCGTATTCCGTGCCTTTGATGTTTTTCTCGACGAACCATTTTTGTGCATTCGTGACGATCTGGATGGACGGGTCATCCTGCACCAGGGCGAAGTAGCTGAAGATCGGGGAAGATGTTTTCCCTACGGCGGAGCGCACCCACTCCACTGTGTGATCGTGGTCTTCTTTTACCGCATCGAGAACGGCCTGGTCTGCATCGGCCAGGGAAGTCTTGTTCGTTTTGTCGTAAATCGGAATCGTTTTGGTAACCGAATCAGCGACCTTCCATTTGCCGTTTTCCTGTTTCAGCGTCAGGTCGATCACGCCGAGGTTGTTGCCCCAGTAGCCAGGCATGACAGCCGGTTTGCCGTTGATGGTGCCTTTTTCGCCGTCAACGCCGGGGATGTTTTGGAAGTCGGGTCCGGGGAACACGAGGTGGGAGTGACCGAACAGAATCGCGTCAATGCCCTCTACTTTGCTCAGCTGGTAGCTCGCGTTTTCCAGGTTGGCTGCCGGTTCTACCGGGCCGATGCCGGAGTGGGGAACCGCGACGATGATGTCGGCGCCTTTTTGCTTCATCACAGGGATGAACGTTTTCGCGCTTTCCACGATGTCTTTCGCGATCACCTTGCCTTCCAGGTTGGCTTTGTCCCACTGCATGATTTGCGGAGGAACGAAGCCGATGACGCCGACCTTCAAGGTTACTTCTTTTCCGCTTTCGTCCTTGAACGTGCGCTCAAGGATTTGATAGGGAGTGAACAAGTTTTTGTCGTTGGCCGGATTGTTGTCCTTGTCGTCGATGTAGACGTTGGCGTTGATATAAGGGAATTTCGCACCCTTCAGGCTGCGATCGAGATGCTCCAGACCGAAGTTGAACTCGTGGTTCCCGATGTTGCCGACATCGTAGCTCAACAGGTTCAGCGCCTTGTACACGGGGTGGGTTTCGCCGTCTTGCAGCGGATCGATTTTGGCCACGTAGTCGCCCAGCGGGTTTCCTTGCAGCAGATCGCCGTTGTCGATGAGGATGCTGTTTTTGGCTTCTTCCCGCGCTTTTTTAATCAGCGTAGCGGTTTTGGCGAAGCCAAACTCATCTGTGGATTTGTCTTGATAATAGTCGTAGTTGACGATGTTGGTATGAAGATCGGTTGTCTCAAGCAGGCGAAGCTTCAGGGTGGAGCCGGTTTCGGCGTTGGCAGGGGTGACGGGGAAAGCGAGAGCGCTGACAACGAACGTGGTGCTGAGGAGAAAAGCGGCCAGCGATGGTTTGTTTGCTTTTTGCATGTTTGGATTGCCCTCCATAAATTCGCAATAAATTCGCAATAAATGCCAAGCAAAAATAGTTTATCACTAGAATCTAGCAATTGGTAGAGAATTGCAGGGAAAGATGATGAAATTTTCCCCATTGACAAAAAAGAGAGAAGGTTGGCTCGATTTGTCGTTTGCCCTCGATCCATTTCTCGCCAATTACGAATCCTTGAGAGATTCGCGTATGTGCCCCTTCGAATATGGCAAAACTAGGAAAAAAGGCATAAGAAGGGGTTCATCAACCATGCGGGAAAAATGGATGGTGTACGCATCGTGGAGCGCAGCGCTGCTCACAGGTGTCGTCGTGGGCATCCTGCTGACAGGCAGCGGAGGCAAGGTGAACGGGCTGATCGGACTGCTGCATGCAGACGTCGGCAAGACGGCAGCCGTGGCAGGAAAGCCGTATGAAATGGTGCTTGCGCGCAGCTATCTGTGCGGCGTCCGGGATGAAGAGCGTCAGCCGATCGCGGCCGGGCATTTGCCGGAAGTGATCGGGGATTATAAAGGCTGGGAGATCGTGGCAGCCGGTCCGAGCCAAATGATTCTGATGAAACGGGAGCAGGACATTTCTCCTGCATGCAAGGCGAACGGCCATTTTGGCTTGTCGGCGGACGGCATGCTGACCTTGTTTCACGGGGTGCCCGCGGAGCAGGACGTCATCCAGACCTTTTACCGGATCAATACGGCGAAAATGGAAGCGAGCCTGCCCAAAGAAGAGCTGGAGAGCTTGAAGCGGGGCATCCGCATTCGCAATCTCGCAGAGTACAACAGCGTGCTGTCGACGTACGGAGAGTTTCAATTGGACAGCGAATAAAAACCAGAGCAAAAAGCCGGCGCTCCCGCAGGAGGATGGTCGGCTTTTTGCTGTGCTGCTCGCGGCTCGTTACGTGCTACAAGTCAAGCGCGGTAATCCGCCACCTGTCCCACGGCGTGGAACGGCGCAGCACAAATGTCCACTCTTCCTTTTTTTCGTGGTGGTCCGGCGTGAAATAGGTCAGATGGACATGGACTTCCGAGAGCAACGGCCCCCGTTCGTCAGCGGGAATGACGATCTCGGTCTTGCGGACGGATTCGACATCCGCCAGCCGGGCAGGCAGCGTGAAGCCGTCTGTCGTCATGTGCAACACATGGCTGTCCTGTTCATGCAGGGCGGTGAGGAAATAGCCGACCAGTTCCTCGGCAGAAGCGCCCATGATCGTCGTCGCCAGAGAGCCGGACGCTTTCTGGATCATCAGACTGTGGCTGGGATCGGGTTCCTTGCGTTTATGGGTCGAGCTTCCGAAAAAGTGGATGCAAAAATGGCCGGGAAAGTCATTGCCCGCAATCGCCCCTGCCCCGTGCGGCATGCCGTGCATGGAAGCGGCAAAAGAAACACCGTTGACCTCGACCCGAATCGCCCTGCGCTTCCAACTCCATTTGCCTTGGTACACGTTTTTCATTGTCTGCGTATCCGTGCGCGTCAGCGGCTGCACATCGGCATGCCTGCTGCCTGCGCGGCGCTGGACGAGGAACCGCTCGCCTGTCTCCAGGTCGATGACGGTGGCGTAGGCCATGCGTCCGAAGGTGTGTTTGACTTGCTCCCACGGTGTCGCGTTGGCATAATGCACCCGCTCCACCTGGGCGACCAGTTCCTCGATGCGCCGCTGCACATCGGTCGGCAACAGATATTGCAGCGGCTTGTTGCTCTCGAACAAATGCCCGTCGTGGTCGTACACAAACGAGTGTTTGTTGACGGTCAGGGTGGCGCGAACCCAGTGAGGATTCACGAAGGCCGCCACCTTTTTCGCGGCAAACAGCCGCTTGACGAACGAATGCGGGGCGGGAAAGCGGAGCGTAGAGTGAAAAGGCGAGGCTGGCGAGACCGAGACAGACACCGTAATCGGCTCTTTGCCCTTCGCTTCGGCGGGATGCGTCAGGCTCAGGCAGAAGACGGCGAGAAGAGTGACGAGCAAGAAAGCGGCTGGTAAGCGTCGCACCGGATCAGGCACCTCCACCTGATATGGTTTCTCGACACAGATGCGGCCATGAGCTGTAAATCTTGGCATCATAAGGCCAGATGCGGGGCGCCATACTGTATGCATACGGCGATCGAAGGAGGAATCTTTGCAGATGTCTACCATGCCCAGAGGTAGCTACAAAGACCAGTTCCACCAGCGTTTGTACGTTCAGCTGAACCAAGGACACAACAAGCTCAATTACCGACAACTCAACAGGATCCAAGAGCAGATGCAGAGCGGCGTAGATGAATACGCGCACATGCAGCATGATGTGTCGGACTCGCTTGGAATGAACAAACACTAAAAACGACGCCGTATGACGACCCGTTCCTTTTTCGAGGAGCGGGTTTTTGCATGGAAATACACGTTCGCTTTTTGGCCGCTTTGTGATACAGTAGGGAATAGAAACTTTGCACACCGGAGAGTGGACCATGCGCATAATAGGAATCGACCCTGGCATAGCGATCGTTGGCTTTGGGGTTGTGGATAAACAGGGCAGCCAGTTGCGCCCCGTCCAGTACGGAAGCATTCAGACAGAGGCAGGCTTGCCCGTCCCGCTTCGCTTGAAGCAGATTTTCGAAGCGATGCAAAGCCTCCTGGAAACGTACCGACCGGATGAAATGGCAGTCGAAAAGCTGTTTTTCAATAAAAACGTGACAACGGCCTTCACGGTGGGGCAGGCGCGCGGCGTCATTCTGCTTGCGGCGGAACTGGCCGGGGTGCCCGTGTACGAATATACGCCGATGCAAGTCAAGCAGGCGGTGACCGGCTACGGCGGGGCAGAGAAAAAGCAAATCCAGGAAATGACCAGGCTGCTCCTGCGGCTGAAAGAAACGCCGAAGCCGGACGACGTGGCGGATGCATTGGGCATCGCGATTACGCACGCACAGTTTCGGGCGTTCATCTCCATCTCGGAAGGAGCTCAAACATGATTGATTTTATAGAAGGGACACTCTGTTACCTCGATTCGGAATACATAGTAGTAGAAGCCGGAGGGATCGGGTATCGCCTGTTTTGTCCCAATCCGTACCAGTTTGTCCGCTACGAGGGCAGCAAAACCAAGCTGTACACGCACCACCACGTCCGCGAAGACGCGATCTTGCTCTACGGCTTTGCCACCCGCGACGAGCGCGACCTGTTTCGCAAGCTGCTCGATGTGAACGGCATCGGGCCAAAGGGCGGCCTGGCGATTCTCGCGGCGGCAACTCCCGAGCAGTTGGTCATGGCGGTGCAACAGGAAAACGTGACCTATTTGACGAAATTCCCTGGAATCGGCAAAAAGACCGCGCAACGCATCATTCTCGATCTCAAGGACAAATTGGTCGGATACACGCCCGCGGCGATTTTGACTGTCGCGGCGGGCGATCTGACGGCAGGCGGGCAGGCGGTTTCCGCGCTGAACGAGGCGCTCGACGCTTTGACGGCACTCGGGTACTCGGACGGCGAGCTGCAAAAAATCCGAAGCGCACTGGCGGAAAAAGCAAAAGAGGGCGAGCGTGTGGAAACACTCATCAAACAGGGGCTTGCCCTTCTCATGAGGGGGTAGGATTTTGGATCAGCGCATTATTACGACGCAGATGAACTGGGAAGAAGATGCGGCGGAGCTGAGCCTCCGTCCTCGCTATTTGAATGAGTACATCGGGCAGCAGCATGTCAAGGAAAACTTGAAAATTTTCATCGAAGCGGCGAAAATGCGTAAGGAGTCGTTGGACCACGTCCTGCTGTACGGACCGCCAGGCCTGGGGAAGACGACGCTGTCGCAAATTATCGCCAACGAGCTTGGGGTCAACATCCGCACGACATCCGGGCCTGCCATCGAGCGGCCCGGCGATCTGGCGGCGATTTTGACCAATCTCCAGGAAGGCGATGTGCTGTTTATCGACGAGATCCACAGGCTGAACCGGAGCGTGGAGGAAGTGCTCTATCCGGCCATGGAGGACTTTGCGCTCGATATTATCATCGGCAAAGGGCCGAGTGCCCGCAGTGTGCGTCTCGATTTGCCGCCGTTTACGCTTGTGGGCGCGACGACGCGGGCAGGGATGCTCTCCGCACCGCTGCGCGATCGCTTCGGGGTGGTGAACCGCCTGGAGTTTTACACCGTTCCCGAGCTGACCTTCATCGTCTCGCGGGCAGCGGATATTCTTCAAGTGGTGATTCGCGAAGACGGCGCCGAAGAAATCGCCAGACGCTCACGGGGGACGCCGCGTGTGGCCAATCGCCTGTTGAAGCGGGTGCGTGATTTCGCCCAGGTAAAAGGAGAGGGCGTCATCACTGCGGAGATTGCCAGGGAGGCGCTGGAACGCCTGCAAGTAGACGCCTGCGGTCTGGATCATATCGACCATAAACTGCTTCTCGCCATCATCGACCGCTTTGACGGCGGTCCGGTCGGTCTCGATACGATTGCGGCCACGATTGGCGAGGAAGCGCAGACGGTGGAAGACGTGTGCGAGCCGTACCTGATGCAGATTGGCTTTATGCAGCGGACGCCGCGGGGACGTGTGCTGACCCCGAGCGCGTACCAGCACTTTGGGCGGGAGATGAAATCATGAATCCAATAGCCAAGCTTCTCATTATCGGCGGAGCCGTGCTGATCGTCATCGGCCTGCTGTGGCAGGTGGGCGGCCGCTTTTTGCCGTTGGGACGCCTGCCTGGGGATATTGTGGTGGAAAAGGAAAACGTCAAATTTTACTTTCCCATCGTAACGTGTATCGTCATCAGCATCGTGCTGTCTCTCGGGATGTATTTGTTCCGGCTTTTCAAATGAAGCCGAGCGTTTTAGGCACATCTAAGTATTTGTCTGCCATCGGGGCTGGATTTCCCGGTGGTTTTTTTGTTTGCGCGGCCGGGGGCCCATTTTGCGGACAAGGGCAGGAAAATCGCCGGTGATTGTCGAAAAGGATGGGAGTACATGCCAATTTTCGACGAAAGACGAAACAGATCAGGAGAAAGGAAGGACGTTGGACGACATGAACAAGAAGTGGATGGGGAAAGTCCTTTCGGTGAGCCTGATGACAGTTGCTCTCCTGGGGGGACCGGCGCCGGCCGAGGCGGCTTCTGACCAGATCCGGGTCGCGCTCTTCGTGGATACGGGAAAAGGATACAGGGGAGTGGTTCCTTCCGTTACGCTGACAGCGGAGAAAGGAATGGAAGTGACGTTGGCAGGACCGGGAGGCAAGGCAGAGCTGCCGGAATTAAACGGAGAAGCTGCCCGTTACCGGGTGGATGAATATCATCTGATCGTGGCGCAGACGCCAAACTGGAATGACGCGCAGCAAATCGCCCAGCTGTTGAGCCAGCGAAAATACGAAGGCTCGATTCAGGTGGCGAAACGGAGCGGACAGACCGTTTACCAGGTTGTCAGCGGTACATACGATACGTATCAGGCGGCAGCGAATCAGGCGGCTGTCGTGGCTCAGGCGACGGGGCAAAAGCCGATCGTCCAGGGACCGCTCCGGCTGGAAGCGGGACAATTCAAAAGCTTGAGCGAAGCCCGCAAATGGCAGGAGGCGTTTACGCAAAAAGGAATACCGGCATACCCCGTGCTTTTGGCCGACGGCGAAAAAGTCAAATACGCCGTCTGGATCGGCGACGAGGTCAGCCAGGAAGCGCTCTTCGCATTGGCGCGCAAAGCGAGCAGCGCTTTTTCAAATTTTGCCTACAAGGCGCCTGCCAGCCAGGCGTACGTCGTATTGAAGCAGGATGTGTACGGTTCGCCAGACGAGCCGATCTGGAAGTACGTATTTTCTCCGCAAGCCAAGCTGACGGTCGAGGCGAAAAAGGCAGAGCCGGAAGCGTTGGTCGGCGTCGTCGAGCGTGATCAGCGGAAGTACCGCGGCGAGATCGAGCTGTCGGAATACAACGGTCACCTGACGGTTGTGAATGAACTGCCGCTGGAGAAGTATCTGTACGGGGTCGTCGGTTCGGAAATGGCTCCCGGCTGGCCGCTGGAAGCACTGAAGACGCAGGCGGTTCTGTCGAGAACGAGAGCGCTGTGGCAAGGAAACAAATACGGGATCGCCAATGTCTCGGATACGGTGACAGAGCAAGCGTATTACGGCTATGGAAAAGAGTCGGAGGATGTGCGCAAGGCGGTGGATGCAACCGCAGGGGAAGTCATCTACTACCAAGGCAAGCTCGTCGAGTCGCTGTTCTACTCGAATGCAGGCGGGATGACAGCCGATGGCACCGAAGTATGGGGAAATCCCGTTCCGTATTTGCGGCCTGTCGAGAGCGACGACACGTATCCGCTGGAGACGGCGAACCTGTGGTATCGGGTACAGCTTGCGGATGGAACGATCGGATATGTGCGAAGCGACCTGGTGCGGCTGACAGGCACTGATGCCAATGGCGCGAGAATGGCCGTCATTACGACGGAAAACACGAATTTGCGTACGGGTCCAAGTACCACGACCCACAAGGTGCTGTCTACCCTGCCGAGCGGCGCCGAGGTGACGATTATCGCCGAGGAGGCAGAAGAAAACGCCTATGCGTGGACACGCGGCCCGTTTACCTCCGCTGAACTGACGGCCTTGCTCAATGCGAACCAGGACAAAAACAAGGCACCGCGCATTCCGGGAAACGTCACCAGCCTGAAAGTGACGAAGCGAGGACCGTCCGGGCGTGTGATGGCGATGGAGGCGAACGGGGTACAGATTGCCGTTTCTTCTCCGGATGCCTTCCGCTCGCTGTTCCAGCAAGGGGGCAGCCCGCTTCGCAGCACGAAGTTTGATGTCGAACTGATTCAGGGCGGCAAGCAGGGAGAGCCGCAGTTCCTGTTCCGCGGCTTCGGTTTTGGGCATGGCCTCGGGGTATCGCAATACGGCGCGCGTGCAATGGCAGAGAGCGGGTATGACTACAAGCAGATTTTGCAACACTATTACCAGGATGTGACAATTGGCAAGTAAGGCTTTTGCCACATGAACTGGCATAAAAGGAGTTACGATTTTTGTGGACGTGCAACAATTTGATTTTGAACTGCCGGAGCATCTGATTGCCCAGCATCCTTTGGAAGACCGGACCTCTTCGCGTCTGCTCGTCTTGGACAAAGAGACCGGAGCCATTTCCCACCGGCGCTTTACCGACCTGATCGACCATTTGCAGCCGGGAGACGTGTTGGTCATGAATGACAGCCGCGTGCTGCCAGCGAGATTGATCGGGGAAAAGGCCGAGACGGGGGCGAAAATCGAGGTTCTCTTGCTGAAATCGCTCGGGGATGATCGCTGGGAGACGCTGGTGAAGCCAGGCAAGCGGATGAAGCCGGGAACGGAAGTCGTCTTTGGCAACGGACTTTTGCGCTGCGTATGCGAAGAAGTCACAGAGACAGGCGGGCGGATCGTACGCTTTTTGTACGAGGGCATTTTTTACGAGATTCTCGATCAATTGGGGTCCATGCCGCTGCCTCCTTACATTCATGAGCAGCTCGAAGACAGCGAGCGGTACCAGACGGTGTATGCGCGCGAGCGGGGTTCGGCCGCTGCGCCGACAGCCGGGCTGCACTTCACCAAGCCTTACTTGGAGCAGATCGCCGCAAAAGGCGTACAGCTCGCGTACGTGACGCTGCATGTCGGACTGGGAACGTTTCGGCCTGTAACGGCTGACACGGTCGAGGAGCATGTCATGCATGCCGAGTATTACGAGATTCCGGAAAAAACCGCCGAGCTGGTGAACCAGGCCAAGGCGGAGGGGAGAAGGGTCATCGCGGTGGGAACGACCTCGTGCCGGACGCTGGAGACGGTCGGGCGCGCAAACGGCGGCAAGCTGATCGCGACGTCGGGCTGGACGGACATCTTTATTTACCCGGGATATACGTTCTCCATTCTCGACGGGCTGCTGACGAATTTTCATTTGCCAAAGTCGACGCTCGTCATGCTGGTCAGCGCGCTTGCCGGCAAGGAGCATGTCATGCGCGCGTACAAGGAGGCTGTGCGGGAGGAGTACCGCTTCTTCAGCTTTGGGGATGCCATGCTGATCGTCTAAAAAAATGACACATTTGACCGCATAAGTGTATACTTATAAGGCGGGTGGGTTTACTTCACTCTCAAGTTTTCTTATAATAGGAAAGACTTACATACATAGCTTGAGGAGTGCGACGATTTGGCTGTACGCTACGAATTAATCAAAACATGCAAGCAAACAGGCGCCCGTCTCGGAAAGCTGCACACTCCCCATGGGACGATTGACACTCCTGTCTTCATGCCGGTCGGCACGCAGGCGACGGTCAAGACGATGAGTCCCGAGGAGCTGAAAGCGATCGGAGCGGGCATTATCCTCAGCAACACCTACCATCTGTTCTTGCGTCCGGGGCATGAAATTGTCCGCGAAGCAGGCGGGCTGCACGGTTTCATGAACTGGGATCGCGCCATTTTGACAGACTCCGGCGGATTTCAGGTATTCAGCCTGAGCAATCTCCGCAAGATTACAGAGGAAGGGGTTTCCTTCCGCTCACATCTGAACGGGGAAAAGCTGTTTATCGGCCCGGAGGAGGCCACCCAGATTCAAAACGCGCTCGGAGCCGATATTTTCATGGCGTTTGACGAGTGCGCTCCCTATCCTGCGGAGTACGATTACGTGAAACAATCGATGGAGCGCACGACCCGATGGGCGGAGCGTTGCCTGAAGGCGCATGCGCGTCCCAACGAGCAGGCGCTGTTTGGCATCGTACAAGGCGGGATGTTCAACGATCTGCGCGAGCAAAGCGCCAAAGATCTCATCTCCCTGGATTTTCCGGGATATGCGATTGGCGGGCTGAGCGTGGGGGAACCGTTTTCCTTGATGTACGAAGTGCTGGAGCATACCGTTCCGTTGCTTCCGGCAGGCAAGCCCCGCTACTTGATGGGCGTAGGCTCGCCCGACGCTCTCATCGAAGGCGCGATTCGCGGCATCGACATGTTTGACTGCGTCTTGCCGACGAGGATCGCTCGCAACGGGACATGCATGACGAGCCAGGGACGACTGGTCATCCGCAATGCCAAGTACGCGCGCGACTTTACTCCGCTCGACCCGAATTGCGACTGCTACACCTGCAAGAACTACACCCGTGCGTACATCCGCCATCTGATTAAGGCGGAGGAGACCTTTGGCATCCGTTTGACCACCTACCACAATCTGCATTTCCTCGTGAAGCTGATGGAGCAGGTGCGCCAGGCGATTGCCGATGACCGCTTGCAAGATTTCCGGGACCAGTTTTTCGCTCAGTATGGATTGAGTGAAGATAGATCTTTTTAATCGAGGGGGATTTTTATGGACGGCTTGACTCAGTTTTTACCGATTATCATCATGTTTGCGATTTTCTACTTCTTGCTGATTCGTCCGCAACAGAAGAAAGCCAAACAGCGCAACGCCATGCTCGCCGCTCTGAAAAAGGGCGACAAGATCGTCACCATTGGCGGCATGCACGGTACGATTCAAGATTTGAACGACGACACGGTGACACTGCGCATCGCGCATAACGTCAACGTGACGTTTGATCGCGGCGCTATCAACAGCGTGGTTTCCAGCAGCAACGAGCCGACCAAAAACGAACCGGCCAAAGCGGAGGCAAAAGGGGAAGCAGAAAAGGAAGAATCCAAATAAAACGCAAAAAAAGCAGGCGGGGTGCAGTTCACTCCCGTCTGCTTTTTTATGCGTTGATGCGGCAAAAGGCATCAGGACCGTTTGGCCCGCGACACGTCTTACCGTTTCGGCTTGAAGCCTTTGGGCTTGTGACTGGAGTTGGCCGAATTGACCCCGAGAATGCCTCCCAGTGCGGCCATGCCAAACGCGCCGAGCAAAAAGAGGAACGCCCCCCATTGCAGCGGGGCATCAAAGCCGAGAAAGCCGATCAGAAGGATCAGGAGAAAGTAGGAGACTCCGGTTAACCCACCGTAGTACCAGCCTTTGCCGCCACAGCGCTTTCCGCTGACGAATCCGCCCACGAGAAGAGCGATCGCGTTGATGATGTACGTAAAATAAGGCAGAGAGCCTTCGCGCATGTCGGTAAAGCTAAGAAGCAAGGTAGCGAGCAATGCCCCAAACAAGACGAGACCTGTCGTGTACAAAAGACCTGTCAGTACAGAGGTGGACGCACTCCGCACAGTATTTACCCCCTCGCTGAGCAACTGTTTGTACCATCTATATGAGACGCTTGGCCCCTGTATTCATCTTCGCGTTGAACATTGGGAGGAATTTTCGTATGATGGATGGGGAACGAGACGGGGGTGAGGAAAGTTGATTAAAACGTACTTTTATAACCATTCCGAGCAGAAGATGTTTCACGACGTTGATCTGGCTACGAAGGATCAATGGCTGAAATCTCCCGAGGATTTGCTCTGGATTGATCTGTATGATGTGGGGAACAATGAGTTGCCCTATATTGCCAAGATCTTCGACTTTCACCCGCTGGCCATCGAGGACTGCCTGCACGTCAGTCCGCGTGCCAAGGTAGACAAGTACGACGATTATTATTTCTTCGTTTTTCACGCCCTGCGCTACAATGAAGAAAGCGACGACGAGATTACCACGGTGGAACTGAACGTTTTTCTCGGCCCCAACTACATCGTTACGATCCACAAATCTCCGATGAACACCATCGGACGGATCGCGGCCATGTGTCACCGCAACAATTCCTATCTGAATCGAGGTCCGGACTACTTGCTCTATGCGATTGTCGACGGGATTACCGATGAGTATTTCCCGATTATCGACCGGATCAGCGTGCGGATTGACGAACTGGAGGACGAGATTTACGAACACCAGATGGAGGAAATTACGGAAGAGTTCCTGGCGCTGAAACGGACGATTATTTTGATCCGGCGTGTCATCATGCCGCAAAAACGAATTTTCGCCAATGTGAATGGCCGCTTCTCTTTCGATATTTCCGAGGAAAACGTTCCGTTCTACAGCGACTTGACTGACCATTTGGAGCGCATAGCGGATTCAACCGAGACGTTCCGCGATCTGGTGAACGGTGCGCTCGATACGTATTACACGATCATCAGCGCCAAGACGACGGAAACGATGCGCGTCCTCACGATTATTTCCACCATCATCCTGCCGCTTACGTTTATCACCGGACTTTTCGGGATGAATACGTTCGCCTGGCTAGGGGAAGAGGCAGAGCCTTACATGCTCATCACTGCGCTTGTCATCATGCTGGCGATGACCTTCATCATGCTGCACATTTTCCGCAAGCGAAAGTGGTTGTAATTGGAGCTAATAGTTGCAAGCCCCTTGCCGAACACTATCGGTAAATGTTCGATAGGGGGCAACGGGAAGTGGACGATATTTCAACCGTATTGTTGCGCACCCTTTTCTCGTACTTTTTCCTCCTGATCCTGCTCCGCATCATGGGCAAGCGAGAACTGGGAAAGCTGTCCGTTTTTGATGTCGTGATCTCCATTATGCTGGCGGAAATGGCGGTACTTGCTATTGAGGACGTGGAAATGCCCGGGCTTCGGTTTTATTTGCCGATGCTTTTGATTGCTTTGCTGGAAATCGGGATGTCGTACCTTTCGCTCAAAAGCAAAAAATTTCGCGATGTCGTGGACGGCTCGGCCGATATGATTATCGAAAACGGGGAAATCCGCGAGCAAGCGATGCGCCGAAATCGGCTGAATATGGATGACCTGCTGGTTCACCTGCGGCAAAAAAACGTCAAAAACATCGCGGACGTGGAGTTTGCGCTGATCGAGCCGACAGGGCAAATGAGTGTCTTTTTGAAGCAGGAAAAAGAACAGCTCACGCGTGAAGATGTGGGACTGCCTGACGAAAAGCCGGTAAGTCCTGCTTCTTATAAAGGTCTGCCCATTCCGTTGATTCTCGACGGCAAGGTCAGGCAGGAAGCTTTGCAAAAGATCGGGCAAAATCAGCTTTGGCTGAAGCGGGAAATCCGCAAGTACGGGATCAAGGATTTTCGCGAGGTGTCTTTTTGCAGCATTGATGAGCACGGCATCATCTATCTCGACAAAAAAGACAAGCCGCTACACTAGGTGTCAGCGGCGCGGGAAGAACATGGCGAGCTGTTCGCCGATCCAGGGGATGCGGCGGACGTCCTGTTTGCCGAGGACGCGCATCGCCACGAGAAGTACCAGATAGACCAAGGCGCTAATGCTGGTGCTGGCGAGAAGCAGCTTGCCTGTTGAGGAATGCAGGAACAAGTGATTCGCCATGTAGGAGCCAAGGTACCCCATGGCCAGCATGGCGATCCCTATTTTTCCGAATTCCCATACGTCAATCGTAAAGCCGATTTTTTTGACGAGACTGGCAAAGTGGAGCAGCGTTCCCAATGTGATACCGATGTTGGCGGCAATCACAGCGCCATGGATGCCAAAAGCCGGCTGCGCGGTAAACACGAACATCGCCCCTGTCTTGATGATGGCGCTAAGCAGCGTATTGCGAAAGACGACCTGGGCGTAGTCGAGACCTTGCAAGGCAGCTGCCAGAGGCGCCTGGAAAAACAGAAAGACGGAAAAGGGAGCAAGCTCCTTCAGCAGGGCTCCGACTTCGCGATACTCGCTGCCGTAGAGCAGCACGCACAACGGCTCGGCAAAAATAGTAAGCAGGACGGTACAGGGTGCTCCGATTACGAGTGTGATGCGCATCGCTTGGTAGATGCGTCGATGCACGAGAGGAGCATTTTTTTGATAGGCGGCTTCGGCGACGGCAGGAACGAGCGAAACGGACAAGGAATAGGTTAAAAATGTGGGAAAGAGCAGCAGCGGGACGGCCATTCCGGCAAACTGTCCGTACAATCCGGTTGCGGCTGCCGTCGTGTACCCGGCGATGACGAGCGCGAGCGGCACGAGCATCGGCTCCAGGACGTAGGCGATCGAACCGATGATCCGGCTCAGCGTGACGGGCAGCGCGACGTGGATCAACTGCGCGAGGCTGGCTTTGCTGGCGGAAACCGCTTTTCGAAATGGCGTTTCCAAAAGCTGTGCAGCAGCTTTTTTGCTTCCTTTTCGGTATTGCCAGACAATGTAGAGGAGTCCGGCTGCTTCCCCGAAAATGATGCTGGCAACCGCCCCCGCCGTGGCGTACTCGATTCCTGCAGATAAAAACGACATGGTCATGACGACGACCAGCGCCATGCGGGCTACCTGCTCCAGCAGCTGCGAGACGGCTGTGGGGATCATGTTTTGTTTGCCCTGGAAATACCCGCGCAACACGAGCGAAATACTGGAGATCGGGATGACAGGGACAGCGGCGAGCATGACGATATGGGCGCGAGGGTCGGCGAACAGCGCCCCTGCAATCCAGTGGGAAAACAACAGGAGCAGCGTGCAGACGAACAGGCTGATGCCGCCGGCCACCGACAAGGCCAACAGCAGATAGCGGCGGGTCAGCCGGGGGTTGTTCGCCGCTTCCGTCTCTGCTACCTGTTTGGCGATGGCGACAGGCAGACCGAATGTCGTCACCGTAATCAGGAAGTACAACAGGGGCACGACCATTTGATACAGCCCCATTCCTTCCGCTCCGATGATGCGCGAAAGCACGATCCTGTGCGCAAAGCCGAACACTTTGGTGATGCCGCCAGCAACGATGAGGATAACCGTTCCGTAAAAGAATGACTGTTTCATGGAAGGCTCCTTTGCAAGGAAAAATTCACTCAGTAAAGAATATGGACGTGCCGCTGTCGGCATGACTACTTTGAGGGGGAAACAGGGATGGATCAAGCGCAAAAACAGGAATGGTACGGGCGAGTAGCAAGTCTTTGCCAGAGCAAGGCCGAGGAATTTGCCTTGCTGGGCTATGAAAATGTGGTGGCTACAGACGTCTGGGAATGTGTGACGAGCGGGTACAAGGAATTTCCCCCGATGCACCGCCTCGTCAACGATATCCTGTCGCTCAAGCCGAACAAGTACATGAACTATCTCATGATTCAGATGTATAAAAATTCGTAGTGAAACTTCTTGTCTCGACATTCGTATAAGAAACATGCTCATTGTAGATAAGGAGTTGGTTCCCATGGTTCAATTTTCCAGCATGAATTGACACGTTTTTTCATCCTTCGCTATAATGGGCATATTGGTTTCTCGCCTTGGCGCGGGACCCTGTTTATGAAAGAGGGGTATCACAACGATGATAAAATGGGGAAGATTTCTCCTGTTCCTGGTTGTTGTCGGGCTTTTGGCGACGCTTGTGTCCACGACGACCAAACAGGTGGCAGGAAACATCACTCTCGGCCTGGATCTGCAGGGCGGGTTTGAGATTTTGTACGAGGTGGAGCCTCTTGAGGAAGGCCACAAGGTTGATATCGAGCTGTTGAAATCAACGGCACACATGATTGAGAAACGGATTAACATCGGCGGCGTGGCAGAGCCGGTGATCTCTACCGAGCTGCCAAACCGGATTCGCGTGCAAATCGCTTCGCAATCCGCGGACCAGGACAAGCTGCGCGAGCTGATCGGCAAGCCGGCTGTGCTGACCTTCCGCGACGAGTCGGGCAAGATCATCCTGCAAGGAAGCGACCTGGCGCCAAACGGGGCAGCCGTCGGTTACGATGATTTGAAACGCCCGCTGGTAACGGTGAAATTTACCGATGCCAAAAAACTGGAAGACGTGACGCGTGCCAACTTGCATAAGCGTATGGCCATTTACCTGGATGAAACGCTTCAAACCAATCCGACCATTCAGTCAGTCATTACGGGCGGAAGCGCACAGATAACGGGTGACTACACCCAGGAGTCGGCACAGGAACTGGCTGACCTGCTCAATTCCGGTGCCATGCCAGCCAAGCTGATTGAGAAACAGGTGACATCGGTAGGAGCTTCCCTTGGTGCTCTCGCCCTGGAGAAAACGCTCTATGCCGGTTACATCGGGGCTGGCCTGATCTTCGTGTTCATGCTGCTCGTCTACCGCATGCCAGGGATGATCGCCAATATTACACTGGCTGGGTTTACGTATTTTTGTATGGTCGTACTCGACTGGATGGATGCTACCCTGACGCTGCCCGGGATCGCCGGATTCATTTTGGCAGTAGGGATGGCGGTCGATGCGAACATCATTACGTATGAGCGTATCCAAGAAGAAATTCGCTCGGGCAAAACGATTTTGTCGGCTTTCCGTTCCGGTGAGCGGCGTTCTTTGATTACCATTATCGACGCGCACGTGACGACGTTGATTGCGACCGGCGTTCTGTTCTATTTCGGGACAAGCTCCGTGCAAGGGTTTGCCGTCGTACTGGCAATGACAATCATCGTGAGTATCATTACCAACGTGTTTGGGTCTCGCTTCCTCCTCTGGCTGGTGGTCCGTTCCAACATGTTTAAAAAGCCGTTCTGGTTCGGAGTAAAGGAGAGTGAGATCGGTGAGCTTTGATCGTGAACACACTGTTATTCGATTCGACATCGTAAAGAATCGCCGGAAGTTTTTCATGTTCTCTTCCGTGATTATTATCATCGGTTTTTTGTTTATGCTGTTTCAGGGGCTGCACCTTGGCGTTGACTTCAAGGCGGGGACCCGTCTGGACATCTACGTAGGAAAAGAGTTCAATCCCGCTGATGTCGAAGCGGTGTTGAAGCAGGAGATTCCGAACGTAGCGTTTACCAAGGTGACGCCGTACGGAACGTATCAGGCGTTTACCCGCTTCGATCAAACGATCTCCTCCGATACGCTGATGAAAGTAGAAGAGGCGTTGAAGAAAAAGTTTGGCGATCAGGTGACGAAGCAAGTATCGTCCGTTGACCCGAGTATCGCGCAGGAAATGGTGAAAAAGGCAGCGATCGCGGTCGGGATTGCTTCGCTTGGGATCGTTGTCTACATCGCCATCCGCTTCCAGTTGCTGTTCGGGATTGCCTGCGTCGTCGGGCTTTTGCATGACGTCATCATTCCGATCGCGCTGTTCTCCGTGTTCGATCTGGAGGTAGACATTACCTTCATCGCCGCGCTGTTGACGATTCTCGGTTACTCGATCAACGATAAAATCGTTATTTTTGACCGGATTCGGGAGAACCTGCGCACCATGAAGTCCAAGACCATTCCGGATTTGGAGCATCTGGTGAACGTTTCGCTCTGGCAAACGATGCGCCGTTCCGTCTACACCGTAGCGACCGTGTTCTTTACCGCGCTTGCCATCGCGGTGCTCGGCAGCGAGAGCATTCGCAACTTCTCGCTGGCGCTCTTGTTCGGTCTGGTGAGTGGTACCTACTCTTCGATTTTTATTGCTGCTCAAGTTTGGGTAAACTTGAAGGAGCGGAATATGAGAAAGAAAAAAGAAGCGTAAGCGCATGGGCTTGTACGCGAAAAAACTTTCGCAACGTAGACCGCAGGGATGGTTTCCTGCGGTTTTCTGCTTAACGAGAAGTCCGCGACGTTTTTTGTCCATGTCCCCCTCGGGTGATCCGCTCTCGCCACAAAAGCCGTAAAAACGCCATGTTTTATGCAGTTGTCAGTCTCCCGCTCCATCCTCTATAATGAATGAGGATTGGAGGAGAGCCTATGCTGAAAGCGAAAACACGCTGGAAACTGGCCACCTACGATGAACAGATTGCGGCCCGGATCGCTGAGGAGTGCCAGCTGACTCCGCTCGTGTCCAAGCTGCTGGTGATTCGCGGCATCGACACAGCGCAGAAGGCCCGTGATTTTTTGCAAGCTGGCCCGGAATTGTTTCATGACCCTTTTTTGCTGGATGGAATGGAACAGAGCGTGCATCGCATTCAACAAGCCATAGAGAGGCAAGAGCCGATCTGCATTTACGGAGACTATGACGCGGACGGGGTCAGTTCGACATCGTTAATGGTACATCTGCTGCGCCAACTGGGCGCTGTTTTTGACTACTACATTCCCAACCGTTTTACGGAAGGGTATGGGTTACATAAAGACGCCTTGGCGCATCTGCATAAAAGCGGTTACAAACTGATTATTACCGTCGACACGGGAATCAGCGCAGTAGAGCAGGTAGCGTATGCCACACACTTGGGCCTTGACGTCATTGTAACCGACCACCACGAACCTCCGGCTGTCATCCCGGAGGCATTTGCTGTGATCAACCCGAAAAAGCCGGGCTGTACGTACCCGTTTGACATGCTTGCGGGCGTCGGAGTGGCTTTCAAGCTGGGGCATGCTTTGCTGAAGGAGCCTCCCTTGCATTTGGCTGACCTGGCTGCACTGGGGACGATCGCCGATCTCGTGCCGTTGGTGGATGAGAACCGCATTCTCGCCAGCGTGGGCCTGAAGCGACTGAATCAGACGCGCAATATCGGCTTGCAGGCACTCATCCGCGTGTGCGGGCTGTCGGACAGCGAACTGTCGGCAGGGCACGTCGGATTTGCTCTCGGACCGCGCCTGAATGCGAGCGGACGGCTGGAGACGGCAGAGTCCGCCGTCAAGCTGCTGACGACCGAGGATCAGGCCGAGGCGGAGCAGTGTGCGCAGATTTTGGACGATTTGAATCGCGAGCGCCAGGAGCTGGTGGCCGCGATGACGGAAGAAGCTGTACAGATGGTGAGAGAGCTGTACCCACCGGAGGAAAACAACGTCCTCGTGCTGGCCAAGGAAGGCTGGAACGTCGGCGTCGTGGGAATTGTGGCGTCTCGGCTGGTCGAGCTGTTTTACCGTCCGACAATCGTGCTCGGCATCGACCCGGAAAAAGGGATCGCCAAAGGCTCGGCGAGGAGCATTGTCGGCTTTGACATGTACGAGGGACTGACGGCATGCAAGGAGTGGCTCCCGCATTTTGGCGGACACACCATGGCGGCAGGAATGACCTTGCCTGTGGAAAACCTCGACTTGCTGCGCAACAAGCTGAACGCATTGGCGGGCGAGTGGCTGTCGGCAGAAGACTTTATCCCGCTGACCAAGGTCGATGTGGCGATGAGCTTGGAGGAGATCAGCCTGGAGGCAGCGGAGCAGCTGGAACGGCTCGCTCCGTACGGGATGGGCAACCCGACGCCGCTCGTCTTGCTGGAGGAAGTGGAAACCCAGGGAATGCGCACGATCGGACGCGATGACAACCATTTGAAATGCACGCTCGTCCGGTCAGGCCAGGCGCTGGATGCCATCGGCTTCAACTGGGCGCACGTGACGAAAAAAGTGACCCCCAAAGCGCGCCTTCAGGTGTTGGGAGAGCTGTCGGTCAATGAATGGAATGGCAACCGCAAGCCGCAGCTGACGATCCGCGATCTGTCGGTCAATCACCAGCAGGTTTTTGATTGGCGGGGAAGTCGTGATAAAGTAGAGAAATGGCAGCAGCTTGCGGCTGAGTCTGAAACGATGACGATTGTGTTTCGCAGGGAAAACTATGAGCAGCTGGCGCAAAAGGCGGCGGAAGCGCAACTGTCGTCCCTGCTTTTGCTCGGGTCATCCGTAAAGCCTGAACACGAGGGAGCGAAGCAAACGCTCGTCCTCTACGATTTGCCCAAGCGCCGTGCCGATTTGCAGGCGATCGGCGCCATGCTCCGGCAGGCGGAGCGAATTTACTGCCTGTTTGGCGACCCGGATTTGGGGATGGAGCGGCTTTCCTGTCCGGGCCGGGAGCACTTCAAGCAGCTGTACCAGATTTTTGTGCAGGTGCCAGCTGTGAAACGCATTCATCTGGATGCGCTGGCTCGCAAACTGCAATGGAAACGAAGCTTGCTGGACGGAATGCTTGCCATTTTTGTCGAACTGGAGCTTTTACGCGAGGATGCGGAACAGTACCGATTGCAGCAGACCGGGGAAAAAAGGCCGCTGGAAAGCTCGATTATTTACGCAGAGTGGAAAGAAGAGGCGCAGCTTGCGACAGACTTGTTGCTTTCTTCTTCGGAATCATTGATTCAAACGTTTCAACAGTTGGTGGCACCCGTCACCGTATAGGAGGAATTTTTCATGGATTACAAACAATACATTCGCGTCATTCCGGACTTCCCGCAACCGGGAATTCGCTTCAAGGATATTACGACTCTCCTGAAGGACGGCTCCGCTTATCGCGCTGCCATTCAGGATTTGGCTGCCTTCGCCCGCGAAGTGCAGGCGGATGTTATCGCAGGTCCGGAAGCGCGCGGATTTGTTGTGGGGGCTCCGCTGTCTTACGAGTTGGGAATCGGCTTTGTGCCGATCCGCAAATCCGGCAAGCTGCCTTACGAGTCGATCAAGGCCGACTACGATCTGGAGTACGGCAAGGACGCGCTCGCGGTACACGTGGACGCGATTACGCCTGGGCAACGCGTTCTGATTGCAGACGACCTCTTGGCAACCGGGGGAACGATTGAAACCACGATCAACCTGATTGAACAACTGGGAGGAAAAGTGGTCGGCGCTGCTTTCTTCATCGAACTGTCGTACCTGGAAGGGCGCAAAAAAATCGGAGAAGTTCCGATCAAATCCTTGGTGCAATATTAAGGAAGCAGATTTTGTCCATGCTTTCTTTGTGCAACGAAAAACGGGCCGCGCGCCCGTTTTTTTCTTTTGGTGCGTCCTGTTCATACTTTACGGGGGAAACAGCTTTACAATACGAACGACATAAAAGATAATAGTATGAAATAGACAAGTGGGATTCCTTCAGCCTGTTTCTTCGATAGCAACGACAACCTGTTCAGGCTTTTTTTATACGCAACGGAGCCTTCGCCTGTGACATAAGGCTTGGCAAAGCCTAGTTTTCCAATGAGAGGATAAGGGAAGGGAACTATGATTACCGGCATTGATGAGGTAGTAAAAAAAGCTAGCACCTATTTATCACAATCGGATCTGGACCTGATTACGCGTGCCTATCAGTTGGCTGAAAAAGCTCATGAGGGGCAGATCAGAAAATCAGGCGTTCCGTACATTATGCATCCGATTGCCGTGGCGGGGATTCTCGCAAACCTGCACATGGACGCCGTCACGATTGCGGCCGGATTTCTGCATGATGTGGTGGAAGACACCGACGTGACGCTTGACGATCTGCGGGAACAGTTCGGGCCTGATGTGGCTCTCTTGGTAGATGGGGTAACCAAGCTGGAAAAAATCAAATACAAGTCCAAGGAAGAGCAGCTTGCCGAAAATCACCGCAAGATGCTGGTCGCCATGGCTCAGGACATCCGGGTCATCATGATTAAGCTGGCAGACCGTTTGCACAACATGCGGACGCTCAGACACATGTCCGAAGAAAAACAACGCGAGATTTCCGATGAGACGCTGGAAATCTTCGCTCCGCTGGCCCATCGTCTGGGGATTGCCTCCGTCAAATGGGAGCTGGAGGACACGGCGCTGCGCTATCTGAATCCGCAGCAGTATTACCGCATCGTCAACCTGATGCAAAAAAAGCGGGTGGAGCGCGAAGCCTACCTGAACGAAGCTGCGGACACGATCCGGGAGAAGCTGGGCGAATTGAATATCGAGGCGGAAATATCGGGACGTCCGAAGCACATATACAGCATCTTCAAAAAGATGACCAAGCAGAACAAGCAGTTCAACGAGATTTACGATCTGCTGGCGCTGCGCATCATCGTCAACGACATCCGCGATTGCTACGCGGTGCTGGGCATCGTCCACACCTTGTGGAAGCCGATGCCTGGCCGGTTCAAGGATTATATCGCGATGCCCAAGACCAACATGTATCAATCGCTGCATACGACGGTGATCGGGCCAAAAGGCGAGCCGCTGGAAGTGCAAATTCGCACATGGGATATGCATCAGACGGCAGAAATCGGGATTGCGGCGCACTGGGCGTACAAGGAAGGCAAAAGCGTCGTGCAAGGCTCGTTTGCCGAGAAGCTGGGCAGTCTGCGCGAGATCATCGAAGGCGGGTCCGAAGAAGCGCCCAATGCGCAGGAGTTCATGGAAAGCCTCAAACAGGATTTGTTCTCGGATACGGTCTTTGTCTTCACGCCAAAAGGCGATGTCGTGGAGCTGCCCAAAGGCTCCGTGCCGATTGATTTTTCTTATCGGATTCACTCGGCGGTGGGCAACAGGACGATCGGGGCAAAAGTAAACGGCAAGATTGTTCCGCTGGACTACCCGATGAAAACGGGCGATATCGTCGAGATTCTTACTTCGAAGCATTCGTATGGACCGAGCCAGGACTGGCTGAAAATGGCGAAGTCCGCCCATGCGCGCAATAAAATCAAGCAATGGTTCAAAAAAGAAAAGCGGGAAGAAAACGTCGCCAAAGGCCAGCAAATGGTGGAAGCCGAGATCAAGGCGCGCAACTTCGACGTGAAGGAAGCAATGACGGATACGAATTTGAAGGAAGCGGCGGCACGGTTTAATTTTCAGGGGGCCGAGGACATGTTTGCGGCAGTCGGCTACGGCGGCATTACCGCCTCGCAGATTGCGACCAGACTGCTCGACAAGCTCCGCCGGGAGCGGGAAGAGCAAAATCCGGTCATCCCGGAAGTGAAGCAAAATCCGGCCCACCGTGCGCAAAAGAGCGCATCCGGCGTCAAGGTGCGGGGCGTAGACAACCTGCTGGTGCGCATCTCACGCTGTTGCACCCCGGTTCCAGGCGACCAGATCATCGGCTTTATTACCCGCGGGCGCGGTGTGTCTGTACACCGGAAAGACTGTCCGAACGTGTTGGCAGACGAGTGCTCGGAGCGTTTGATCGACGTCGAGTGGGATACGGACCAGAAGCACAATTTCAACGTGGAAATCGAGATCACGGGCAATGACCGCAGCGGCCTTTTAAACGACGTGCTGCAAGTCGTGGCTGAGACCAAGACGAACATTGCGGCGGTCAGCGGCAAGGCAGACAAAAATCGGGTGGCCACCATTCACATGACCATCTCGATCAGCAATGTGGATCATCTCTTGAAGGTTGTGGAACGAATCAAGCGCATCAAAGATATTTATACGGTTCGCCGCATTCTGAGCACCTGATCTTTTCTGGATCGGGTGTTCTTGTGTGCGAAGGGAAAGGAAGGAATCGACGTGAGAGTGGTCGTGCAAAGAACGAGGGAAGCGAGTGTAACCGTTGCCGGCGAGGTAGTGGGAAAAATCGAGCACGGGCTGTTGCTGCTGGTAGGCATCACCCATGAGGACAGCGAAAAAGAGGTGGAATTCGTCGCGGACAAAATCGCCCATCTGCGCATTTTTGAAGACGAAGAAGGAAAAATGAATCGGTCCGTGCTGGAGACAGGCGGGCAGATTTTGTCCGTGTCCCAGTTTACGCTGTACGGAGACTGTCGCAAGGGAAGAAGGCCCAACTTCATGGCGGCGGCTCGCCCGGAGCAGGCGGAACCGCTGTACGAACTGTTCAATGCCAAGCTGCGGGAAAAAGGTCTGGTGGTGGAGACAGGGCGTTTTGGCGCGATGATGGACGTGCGCCTGCTCAATGACGGGCCTGTTACCTTGATCGTAGAATCGTAAGGAGGAGGGGGACGGACAAATGGCACAAGAGGCACTGGTAATCGGAGCGAGCGGGATGCTGGCAGAGGTGGCGCGCTGGCTTGCCAAAGAAGGCTGGCAAGTAACGGTGGTGGGACGAGATCGCCGCAAGCTCGAACAGGTAAGGGACGGGGCTTTGCGCCCCGAAGCTGTTCATTTGCTCCCGCTCGATTACGGGCAGACGGAGACGCTGCGCACCGCCATGGCAAAACTTGTGGAGAGCCGAGGCCCGATGAATCTGGTCGTGGCCTGGATTCATCAAACGTCGCCAGATGCGCTTGCGACCGTGCTGGCAGAGCTGTCCCGTTCCCCGTGGCCGTTTCGCCTGTACCACGTCTGCGGCAGTCGCGCCTGGAAAAATCCTCCGGTTGTCCATGTGCCGGCAACGTGTTCGTACCATCGGATCATTTTGGGCTTCGTGTGCGAAGGAGACGAGGCGCGCTGGCTGACCAACGCGGAAATTGCCGATGGCGTCATCCGGGCAATCGGGGATAACGCAGCGCAGGCAATCGTCGGCCAGGTTGAGCCGTGGGAGAAGCGCCCGGCCTACTGAACAAGCGAACAAGTGCAAGATCCAAAGAAAAAACGGCTGCCGAGGCAACCGTTTTTTTGTTTGCGCGAAGGGCGACTCCTCCCGGATCAACCGCCCTGCGGCTGCAACGAGTTGAAGTATTGGACAATCCCTTTGAACAGGCCCTCTGCCGCCAGATCCTGCTGCTTCTCCGAGCGGGCGCGAATCTCGTCGTTGTAGTTCGAGAGGAACGAGATTTCGGCGAGGATGGCGGGAACGGTATTTTCCCGCAGGACGAAGTAGTCGCCGAAGCGGGACTGCAAGTCTTTGTAGTTCGTCGCCTTGACCAGTTCGTTTTGCACCAGGGAGGCGAGCTTGCTGGACAGGCCCTGCTGGTAGAAAAACACGATGGAGCCGTTGGTCGCCGTATTGGGATGGGTATTGTGGTGAATGCTGACGAAAATATCGGCTTTGTTCTGCACGGCTACGTCCACGCGCTGCTGCAAGGTAAGCTTGCGGTCGTCCGCCCGCGTCATGATGACGTTGGCTCCGGCCGCTTCCAGCTTGGCGCGCAGGAGCAGGGCGACTTGCAGGTTGACGGTTTTCTCCAGAGTGGAAAAGCTGGAGCCGGTCGCGCCGTTGTCGGTTCCGCCGTGTCCAGGGTCGACGACGATCAGCTTTCCGGCGAGCGCCTGGCTGCGAATGACAGCAGGCGCTCCGCTCGCCGCTACCAGCCAGCCGGCAACGTAGCCTGTCTGGCCGTTGCTGAGCGTTACTTGGAACCAGTCGCCTTCTTTCTTCACGATGCTGTATTTCTCGCCTGTCTGTACTTGCCGCAGCACGCTGTGTTCGGTGCCGGGACCGGTTCGGACATTCGTATTGGCGTTGATGATGGTGACGTACGGGCCGCTTGGCGTAGGCGTATTGGCTCCTGAAACAGTGACGAGCCAGCCTGCGACCCAGCCTGTTTTTCCGGCAGAGGTTTGCACGCGGTACCAATCGCCTTGCTTTTCCAATACCTTCAGCTTGCTGCCGATGGGCAGCGTGGCGAGAATCGCGCTGGACGTATGGGACTCGCTGCGCAAATTCAGCCCGTCTGTTTGCACCGTCGCGGTCTGTTCAGCAGCAGTGACAGGCTTGCTCGGCTGAGCGGCAGAAGTGCCGCCTGAGTTGGAACCGGGAGCCGTGGTGGTGTCTTGGGCAGGCGTGTTGCTGTTCGTTGAGATCCAGGCGTTTACGCCATCGTACGGGAACTGGATCCAGCCGTTTTGCTGGGTCAGCACGGTAATCGTTTCGCCTGGGTGCAGCTGTCCAATCGCAGGCTTGCTGGCATCCGGCGCAGGGTAGACATAGGGGGCAAAATCGAGGGTCAGACTGGCCCCCTGAACGGCTGACGGCTTCGGTGTGACAGCGCCCCCGGCAGTGCCCGGCGGTTTGCTGCCTGCCTGTCCGGTTGGCGGCGTTCCGGCTGTTCCGGCGCCTGGCACGGGGCCTGTCGAGGCGGCCGAGCTGTCTTTGACGAGCCAGGCGGCTACCCAGCCTGTTTTGCCTTCGCTTGTCTGAATCAGGATCCAATCGCCATTTTTTTGCACGATCGGGTAGCGCGTCCCGGGGTTGATTTTCTGGAGGACCGGGTACGTTTGCCCGGGACCGGAGCGCACGTTCAGGTTGGTCGTTGTACTCTCTACAGTGCCGGCCGCAGCGGGCGCAGGCGACTGCTGCGCCGAGACGAGCCAGTTGGCTACCCAGCCGCTTTGACCATTGGGAAGCTTGACCTGCACCCAATCGTTTTGGGCAGAGAGAACGGGTAGCACCGTCTTGTTCGGCACAGAAGTGATGACCGCGCTCTGGAGGCTTGGACCGGAACGGACATTGAGTTTGTCCACGGCGACCCGAACAGAATCGGCGGCCCAGGCCGTCGACATGGGGAGGGAGATGGCGCAGACGATCGCAAGGAGCGACCTCAGCATGTTTTGACGTACAGACACGATAGACATCCTTTCCAGATCATGAGCATGCTGGAATACGAGCCCAGCGATTTTTCATGTTTTTGCCAACGTACTATCTTCGCGCCCGGTTCGTTTTTTTCCTGCAAGAAGCGACAACGCTTTGCAAGTCGTTCGCCCGACTGCAAAGTCTCGCAGAAGGCCATACTAGAACGGAAGAGAACCATAGCACGCAGGAGGCGTAGAGTGTGAGGCAGTCAAACAAAGAAATCGTTGCGCAAGGCTTGAATCGACAATTTTTTTCCGTCGACTTTCATGACGATCTGGCCAAAGAATCGTCCCGGCAAACGGTAGAAATGTCCCACGAGTTTGTGGGCGGCATGCGCGACGTACACAAGCCAGGTCCAAACAGGAAGTAATCGCCTGAGGTGCCGCTCCTTTGCATGTGTTGACCGGGGGAATCTCCGTCAGCTATGATGAGGAATGGCATTTTAAAAAAGCAGGTGAACGGTCATGATTCAAATAAAATGCGAGGGTCACGCGTTCGAGCGCGAACTCTCCTTGATTCTCGCCTTGTTTTACGAAGATCCCGCGCTCGCCTTTGTCTCTTCCTGGGAAGGCGATGCTGCTATGCGAATCAAGCTGGCACTGACGGTGCAGGACGACGGGGTTGTGGCTTCGGGCGAGCTTTTCGCCGAAAACAGGCAGATCGCCCGTCAAGTCAAACGCAACTACGTCTCGCGTGACGAAAAGGCGATGCGCAAAACGGCCAAGCAGGCGCTCTGCTACGCCTTGCTGCTGATGCTGGAGGAACATACCGGCATCGAGCAAGGCTGGGGCATCCTGACGGGAATTCGCCCGACCAAGCTATTACACCAGTTGAACGTGGCTGGCGTCGGACGCGAGGAAGCGCACAGACAGCTCCAGCAGGATGTGATTTTGCGCCCGCACAAGCTGAAGCTCTTGCAAGCGATCGTCGACAAGCAGCTTCAGGTGGTGCCCGACCTGTACCAGATCGACCGCGAGCTGTCGGTGTACATCGGCATCCCTTTCTGCCCGACGAAGTGCGCGTACTGTACGTTCCCTGCCTATGCGATCCGCAGTCATACCGCTTCGGTCCATCCGTTCCTCGAAGGGCTGCATTACGAGATCGAAAAGGTGGGCGAGTGGCTGACGAAAAACGACCAGCGCATTACCTCCATCTACTTCGGGGGAGGCACGCCGACGAGTATTACGGCCGAGGATCTGAACCAGCTGTTTGAGACGATGCATCGCAGCTTTCCGCATATGGACGGGGTGCGCGAGTTGACGGTGGAAGCGGGCAGGCCGGATACGATTACGGCGGAAAAGCTTGCGGTGATGAAGCGCTGGGAGGTTGACCGCATCAGCATCAATCCCCAGTCGTTCACGCAAGAGACGCTCCGCGCGATCGGCCGCCACCATACCGTCGAGGAGACGATTGAAAAGTACCATCTCGCCATGGAAATGGGCCTGACGAACATCAACATGGATTTGATTATCGGGCTGCCCAACGAGGGAGTGGCCGAGCTGGCGCACAGTCTCGAAGAAGTGGAGAAGCTGATGCCAGCCTCGCTGACTGTGCATACCTTGTCGTTTAAACGAGCTTCCGAGATGACCCGGAACAAGGAGCGCTACAAGGTAGCCAGCCGCGACGAGATCAGCAGGATGATGGAGATGGCTTCCGCCTGGACAGTCGCGAACGGCTACGATCCCTATTATTTGTATCGCCAAAAAAACATTTTGGGTAACCTGGAGAATGTCGGCTACGCCAAGCCCGGCCAAGAGAGCATCTACAACATCATGATTATGGAAGAGGTGCAGACGATTCTCGGCCTTGGCTGCGGCGCCGTCTCCAAGCTCATGGCGCCGGGCAGCGGCAAGCTGAAGCGTTTTCCGAATCCGAAAGACCCGAAAACCTACAACGAGACGTACAAGACGCTCGTGGAAACCAAGCTGCGCGAACTGGACGAAATCTACGGAAGGGGCGTCGATTGCGCCATAAAGGAAGCGCACGGGCAGGCGTCCTTGCCGATCACCTGAGTAAAAAAAGTTTTATGGAGCGCCTGTTGACGCCCGCTGGCCGGTTTGCTATGATTCACAGTAAGCTTTTTGATACAACCAGATCTGATGACGGGAACAAGTATCCAAGAAAACGGATAACCAGAGAGGAAGCGCCGTGGCTGAGAGTGCTTTCGTATCACGACTTGGTGAAGGACATCCCCGAAGACCGCAGTGAACGGGCGAGGCTTCGTCCTCGATTCTTCAGTAACTGGCAGGCGTGTGTCGGCGTTAACGGCTAAATAAGTGGGATAGCCTTTTGCACAAGGCTGTTCAAACAGGGTGGCACCACGGGAGTATAACCAGTCTCTCGTCCCTGACATGTGGCGGATTGCTGAATGTCAGGAGGCGAGGGACTTTTTTATTTGGCATCGGAGAGGTTTTCTCATCCTGGGGTTTGGCGTAGCCCAAGTTTTTCAAAAGACATGGAGGTTCGAGAGGAATGACGAGAATCCAGATTCCCCGCGGTACGCAAGATATCATGCCGGGTACCGTAGAGCTGTGGCACTACGTGGAGGCAAAAGCCCGCGACCTGTGCCGCCGCTTTAACTACGCGGAAATTCGCACGCCGCTATTCGAGAGTACCGAGCTGTTCCAGCGAGGCGTAGGCGAGACGACGGACATCGTGGAAAAAGAGATGTACAGCGTGGCCAACCCGCGCAGCAACGACGCGCTCACGCTGCGTCCGGAAGGGACGGCGGGCGTCGTTCGTTCCTATGTGGAAAACAAGCTGTACGGTTCGCCTAATCAGCCGACCAAGCTGTACTATTTGGGGCCGATGTTCCGCCACGAGCGTCCCCAAGCAGGACGCTACCGCCAATTCGTGCAATTCGGAGCCGAAGCGATCGGTTCGAGCGATCCGGCGATTGACGCCGAAGTGATCGGGCTTGCCATTCGTCTGTACCAGGAGCTGGGGCTGACAGGGCTGTCCGTCGAACTGAACAGCGTCGGGACGGTAGAAGATCGCTCTCGCCACCGCGAACATCTGCTGGCGCATTTGAACGGCGTGCGCTCCGAGCTGTGCGAGGATTGCCAATCCCGGATTGATCGCAACCCGCTGCGCGTCCTCGACTGTAAAAACGAAACGTGCAAAGCCTTGACCAAAGACGCTCCATCCATTCTGGATTATTTGAGCGAAGAGTCGGCGGCTCACTTCGAAGCAGTGAAGGGCTACCTGACTGCGCTCGGCATTCCATTTCACGTCAACCCGCGTCTGGTGCGCGGATTGGACTACTACACGCTGACCGCTTTCGAAATCAAGATGGCGGAGATCGGCGCAGTGGAAACGCTGTGCGGCGGCGGACGCTACAACGGTCTGGTCGCGGAGCTGGGCGGCGACGACATGCCGGGAATCGGCTTCGCGCTGAGCATCGAGCGCCTGCTGCTTGCGCTGGAAAAGCAAGGGGTGCAGCTGCCGGTTACAGGCGGAATCGATTGCTTCGTCGTCGTGCAGACGCCGGAAGCGAAAAGAGCCGCATTTATTCTCGTAGACCAGTTGCGGCAGGCCGGGGTAGCCGCTGAGCTGGACTATCTCGACCGGAAAATGAAGGCGCAATTGAAGCAGGCAGATCGCCTCTCTGCCCGATTTACCGCGATCATCGGGGAGTCCGAGCTGGCAAACGGCACCATTGTCCTGAAGGAAATGGCAACAGGCGAGCAGCAGGAGATCAGACAGGACGAATTTGTCGCGGTCCTGGCTGCGAAAGTCCAACAAGCACACTAGCAAAACAACAAACCAAAAGTGAGGGAAATCATCATGTCTTGGCAATATCGCACCGTGCATTGCGGTGAAGTGACAACTGAACACGTAGGACAGGAAATCGTATTGAACGGCTGGGTGCAAAAGCGCCGCGACCTCGGCGGGGTCATTTTCATCGACTTCCGCGACCGCACGGGAATCGTACAGATCGTCTTCAACCCGGAGCATAACAAAACAGCGTGGGAAGCGGCGGACAAGGTGCGCAGCGAGTACGTCCTGGTGGTAAAAGGAAGCGTCGTGAAACGTGCGCCGGAGGCAGTCAATCCGAAGCTGAAAACGGGTGAAGTCGAGGTTCACATTTCCGAGCTTCACATCCTGAACGATGCGAAAACGCCGCCATTCCCCATCGAGGACGACATTGATGTTGACGAGCAGGTTCGCCTGAAATACCGCTACCTCGACCTGCGCCGTCCGGAAATGCAGCGTTCCCTGATTTTGCGCAGCAAAGCGGCGAAAGCATTCCGTGACTTCCTCGATGAGAACGGCTTCGTGGAAGTGGAGACGCCGATGCTGACCAAGAGCACGCCGGAGGGCGCGCGCGACTATCTCGTCCCATCCCGCGTGCATCCGGGCGAATTTTACGCGCTGCCGCAGTCGCCGCAATTGTTCAAGCAGCTGTTGATGGTGTCGGGTCTGGAGCGCTACTATCAAATCGTGCGCTGCTTCCGCGACGAAGACTTGCGGGCTGACCGTCAGCCTGAGTTTACCCAGGTGGACATCGAGACGTCCTTCCTGTCGATGGAAGAAATTTTGCCGATGATGGAAAAAATGGTGGCGCACGTCTTCAAGCAAACGATCGGCGTGGAAGTGCCGACTCCGTTCCCGCGTCTGACCTACGCGGAAGCGATGGCTCGCTACGGCTCCGACAAGCCGGACGTACGCTTCGGCATGGAACTGACAGACGTATCCGACCTGGTTGCGACCAGCGACTTCAAGGTGTTCGCAAGCGTGGTCGCTGGCGGCGGACAAGTAAAAGCGATCAACGCCAAAGGTTGCGGTCATTACTCCCGCAAGGAAGCGGATGACCTGCAAAAGTTCGCGGCCCGCTACGGCGCGAAAGGACTTGCGTACATGGGCTTCAAGGACGGCGAAGTAAAAGGCCCGATCGCCAAATTCTTCAAGGAAGAAGAGATCAACGAACTGAAGAAGCGCCTCGAAGCAGAAGAAGGCGACCTGCTCCTGTTCGTGGCCGACAAGCCGAAAGTCGTTGCGGACGCATTGGGCGCCCTGCGCTCCAAGCTGGGAGCCGAGCTCGGCCTGATCGACCACAGCAAGTTCGCTTTCCTGTGGGTCGTCGACTTCCCGCTGCTGGAGTGGGATGAGGAAGCCAAACGCTATGTCGCGCTGCACCACCCGTTCACGCGTCCAAAAGACGAAGACCTGCATCTGTTCGACACCGATCCGGGCCAAATCCGTGCGCAAGCGTACGACATGGTCCTGAACGGCTACGAGCTGGGTGGCGGTTCCATGCGGATTTTCAAACGCGATGTCCAGGAAAAAATGTTCAAGGCGCTCGGCTTCACACAAGAAGAAGCGCATGAGCAATTCGGCTTCCTTCTGGATGCGTTCGAGTACGGCACGCCTCCACACGGCGGCATCGCGCTCGGTCTGGATCGCCTGATTATGCTGTTGGCCGGCCGTACCAACCTGCGCGAAGTCATCGCGTTCCCGAAAACGGCAAGCGCGAGCGACCTGATGGTTAATGCGCCGGATGTGGTAACGCCCAAGCAGCTGGCAGAGCTGTCCATCGCCACGCTGGCAAAAGAAGAAGAAAAGGTAGAAGCGTAATCGACTTGCGCAACTGCATTGCTCTTTGATACATTGGTAATACTAGCTACAAGCCCTGCGATGTTCGTGACATCCGATAGTTTTGAGCCACAAAGTTTGTCTCGGGAGTTTTTCGTCCGCAATTGTAAAGGCATGCCTCCATCGAGTGGACGTCTGCAACAGTTGGGCAAGACACCCACCTGCGATCCGCAGGTTCAAAACTAAGGAGCAACACGGCATAATGGGGCTCCTTTTTTCGTTGCGATTCCTACTTTTCCGATTGACTATCATTTTACTTGCGAATGAAAGGTGAAACTTGCGATGCTTCATCAATTTTCCCGCTGTGAATTGGCCTTCGGTCCCGAAGGTTTGGAAAAAATGAAAAACAGCCGCGTCGCCGTTCTCGGTATTGGCGGCGTAGGTTCCTTTACCGTGGAAGCGCTTGCCCGCACCGGTGTCGGCAAGCTTGTGCTGGTGGACAAGGACGCGGTTGACATCACCAACATCAACCGGCAAATTCACGCGACGCTCCACACGATTGGACAGAAGAAGGCAGAACTGATGAAAGAGCGCATTGCCGCGATCAATCCGGAATGCGAAGTCGTGACGCTCAACATGTTCTACAACGGAGAGACCGCCGAGCAGCTGTTTGCCCATGAGCTTGATTACATCGTGGACGCCATGGATACGATGTCTGCCAAGCTGCATCTGATCCAGGAAGCCAAGCGTCGCCACATTCCCATCATCTCCAGCATGGGAGCCGCCAACAAGATGGACCCGACCCGCTTTGAGGTCGCGGATATTTCGCAGACGAGCTATGATCCGATTGCCAAGGTCATTCGCCGCGAGCTGCGCAAAAAAGGCATTTACAAAGGCGTCAAGGTGGTATATTCCAAAGAGATTCCGGTGACCGTGCGCACAGATGTCCGGGAAAAAATCGTGACCAACCCGAACTCCCCGATCAGCAAAGTGCGGCAGCCCCCGGCGAGCAACGCTTTCGTCCCATCCGTAGCGGGTCTGATTTTGGCCAGCGTCGTCGTGCGCGACCTGCTGGGCTGGCAGCCCGCCAAAGGATAGGCTAGCATGAACGATCTGTTTTCGTATGCCTATGACCAAGAAGGAGGCCGCAAGCAAAAGCCGCTCGCTGCCCGCATGCGGCCCAAGACGATCCAGGAAGTGATCGGTCAATCCCACATCTTGGCACCGGGCAAGCTTCTGCGCCGGGCGATTGAAGCCGACCAAGTATCCTCGCTCATTTTTTACGGTCCGCCCGGCACGGGAAAAACGACGCTGGCCAAAGTGATTGCCCGCACCACCCGCACGCATTTTTCCGAGCTGAACGCGGTCACGGCAGGAGTAGCGGACATCCGCAAAGTCGTGGAAGCCGCCAAAGAACGGCTCGTGATGGACAACCAGCGGACGACGCTGTTCATCGACGAGATTCATCGCTTCAACAAGTCCCAGCAAGACGCGCTTCTTCCCTACGTGGAGGATGGGACGATTATTTTGATTGGCGCCACGACGGAAAATCCTTATTTTGAGGTCAATCCGGCGTTGCTGTCGCGCTCGCAGGTGTTTGCCCTGCAACCGCTGTCGCACGAGGAGTTGCGGCAGGTCATGGAGCGGGCGCTGAACGACGAAGAAGACGGACTCGCAGAACTGTCCGTCAAGGTGACCACGGAAGCGGCGGAGCATCTCATCCAGTATGCGGAAGGAGACGCCAGACGGCTGTTGAATGCCTTGGAGCTGGCAGCGACGACGACGCCTCCTGACCCGGACGGCAGTGTGACGGTGACCCTGGACGTGGCTGTCGAGTCCATCCAGCGCCGCGCTGTTCGCTACGACAAGAGCGGCGACAATCATTACGATACGATTTCGGCTTTTATCAAATCGATCCGCGGCTCCGATCCCGATGCCGCGCTTTATTGGTTGGCGAGGATGATTGACGCGGGCGAAGATCCCCGCTTCATTTCCCGCCGACTGGTGATTTCGGCTTCCGAGGACATTGGAAATGCCGATCCGCAGGCGATCTCGGTTGCGGTTGCCTGCTTTCAGGCGGTAGAATTGGTGGGGATGCCCGAAGGCCGAATCCCTCTGGCCCAGGCGACGACCTATTTGGCTACGGCGCCGAAAAGCAACGCTGCCTACAATGGCATCAATGCCGCCCTGGAGCGGATTCGGACCGATGGCCACAAGCAGGTTCCGATTCACTTGCGGGATTCGGCCTACAAGGGCGCAGCCAGGCTGGGACACGGTCAGGGATATCTGTACCCGCATGATTACCCGTATGGATACGTGCCCCAACAGTATCTGCCTGACGGTGTACATGACACGTTCTACCAGCCCAAGGATTTTGGCTATGAGCGACACATCCGGCGCTTTCAGGAAGAGCGGAAAAAGCTGGATGCGCGCGGACTGCCCAAGAAAAACTCCCCCGAATAACGGGGGAGCAGAAACATCAGGTGCGGACATCTCCGCCGGGTTTGTTCGGCAAATCACCGTTTTCATTCGGCTGTTTGCTCTGCTCGCTTGCCCCGTAGCGGGCTTTGTGGGCAATTGTGCCCGCAGGCTGGTCGTACAAGGTGTCGGACGGGTGGTTGCGTCCTTGGACCGAGCGTTTGTTCGTTGCCATTTTGCTTTCACCCCCCTAAGATGCTAGTGTGTCCCAGGACGCCCAAGTCATGTAGGGGAAGGGAGTGGGTAAACCCAAGAATAAGAGGAGAGTTGCTACGTGAAGATTTCGACGAAAGGACGCTACGGACTGACGATCATGATGGAGCTGGCCAACCGGGTAGGAGAAGGCCCGACCTCCTTGCGCAGCATTGCCCAGAAGCACGAATTGTCCGAGCATTATTTGGAGCAGTTGATTGCGCCTTTGCGCAATGCAGGATTGGTGAAAAGTATTCGCGGAGCCTACGGCGGCTACGTGTTGGCGAAACAACCGAATGAAATCTCCGCCGGGGATGTCATTCGCGTACTGGAAGGTCCGATCAGTCCGGTTGAGTTTGCGGAAGAAGAGGACCCGGCGAAGCGTCATTTGTGGCTGCGCATTCGCGACAGCATATCCGCCGTGCTCGATTCCACCTCGCTTCAGGATTTGATTAGCTATGAAGACGACGGACATACCGATAACTATATGTTTTACATTTAAGTACGACTACCAAGCCAGTAGAAGGTGACACAGTGTCTGACATGTTGTATTTTGACCACGCTGCGACGACTCCGGTACATCCCCGCGTACTCGCGGCGATGACTCCGTACCTGACGCAAGTATTCGGCAACCCGTCCAGTGTCCACGGTGCCGGACGCGAGGCGCGCAAGGCACTGGAGCAAGCGCGGGATGCGATCGCGAGCTTTATGGATGCCGATCCGCAATCGCTTATCTTTACCAGCGGCGGAACCGAGGCCGACAATATGGCGATCATCGGCGGGGCGATGGCGCAGCGCGAACGCGGCCGCCACGTCATTACGACGCAAATCGAACACCACGCCGTCCTGCATGCCTGTGAATATTTGGAGCAGGCCGGATTTGAAGTGACGTACTTGCCTGTAGACGAGACAGGCACTGTCCGCCTGGAGGACGTGAAGCAGGCGGTCCGCCCGGATACCGTGCTCGTCTCCATCATGTACGGCAACAACGAGGTGGGGACGATTCAGCCGATCGAAGAAATCGGAGAGTTCCTGCGGGAAAAAGGCATTATTTTTCATACCGATGCGGTTCAGGCCTTTGGCGTGCTGCCGATTCGCGCAAGACAGCTGCCTGTGGACATGCTCTCCGTTTCGGCGCACAAAATCAACGGCCCGAAAGGAGTGGGGGCGTTGTACCTCGGTCGCAAAGTGCCGGTTATGCCGATCCTGCACGGCGGGTCGCAAGAACGCAAGCGCAGGGCGGGAACGGAAAATCTGGCCGGAATCGTCGGCTTTGCCGAAGCGGCAAAAGTAGCGGCGGAAGAGATGGCAGACCGTGTTGCCAAATACAAGCGCATGAAGGCCGCCATGCTCGCCGTTTGGGAAGAGACGAAAATCGCATACCAGGTAAATGGACACCCGACAAATGTCCTGCCGCATATTCTCAATGTCAGCTTCCCTGGCGTGCATACCGAAACCATGCTGATGAATCTCGATTTGGCACGGATCGCAGCCGCCAGCGGCTCGGCCTGCACGTCAGGCTCCCTGGAGCTGTCGCATGTGCTTGTGGCGATGCGGCTGAAGGAGGAGATCGCCCGGTCGGCGATCCGCTTCAGCTTCGGGATGACGAATACCGTCGAGGAAGCAAGACAAGCAGCGCAGACCGTGGCAGAAATCGTTCGCCGTCTCGTGCGCAGCAAATAAGCAAAGCAGTGACGCAAAACACCAGCGAAAATCGCCTGGAAGCAGAAGAACGCTTCCGGGCGGTTTTTTTTGCCACCGGAACAAGGGCAGAAGGCTTCGCCAACCGCATACGTCCAGTTGGTCATTTTTATGGAAAAAAATGGTTGTTTGAATGGATGCCAACCGAATCTGCCAAGCATACGTTACTACTGACGTCGGTTTTCAAGGAGAGAGCATGTTAACGAATCAAGCATCCAACGCTGCCGAGACACAGACGAAACGAATCGAGGCTCCGCTGCTCAGGGAGGCGGAACCAATCAGGCAGCCAAAGCTGCTGAGGGCAGAGTGCCATTATTTTTGCGCCATCTCTGACGGGACCAAGCTGGTTTACACAGACGAGGATGCGTGCCTGCCGTACAGCACAGGCGGCATTGTTGGCCCCGAGGACGTGTCCGTGGTGAATTTGTTTATTAACGGGCTGATTCAGCCGCCTGTACTGTACGAGGTGGCAAAAGGCAGGCTGCGGCTGCTCGCCCAGGAAGCTCCTGCCAAGGACGCGACCGTGATTCTGCAATTCATCGCCATTGCCTCTTCGTAGCGATCGCGGTCAAAACAAGCGCACGGCTCCGTCGTTCGTCCGCCATGTTTGCACATCTTGCGCAAGCAACAGATCAGAGGGAAAGGAGGAGGGCAATGGAAATTTTGAAATTGGTCCTGACCGCATCGACGACGACCAACGTGGTTCCCACTGTCACGAGATTTTTTCGCCGAACATTGGCTCTTGTGATCGGACCGGCGACGTTGACGGTCCAGGCAACTGATTTTCTAAAGGATGACGGCACAGCGGCCACTTCTCTCCCCGCGCTCCCGGCCAGCAACAGCTACTACAACGTATATATCAACGGGATCATGCAAATGGGCGGGCTTTCCACGTATACGCCGGGAGGGGCGGGAGTGGGAAAGCTGGAGATTGCCGTGCCGACCGGCCAAACGATTGCGCTTAGCACCGTCATCGTTCTGGAAATTGTCAGCTATGCCCCGACATCATCGACAATCGTGACGTAAAGCAGGCCGCGGCGGAGACGATTGCCCGGATGGCTGAGCGGTTGTCAGAGCAGGGAAAACGCTTTACAATGGAAAACATATGACTGCGAGAAACATCCACTTTTCCCGGTAAAGTGGATGTTTCTGTTCGTGCCACTTTGGCTCTTTTGGAGCAAGCAAGAGAGGAGAGGGTGAGATGGAGGCGCAGCAATCAATCTCCCTGTTTGCGGAACCCTTTATTCGCGGCTACATGACACACGAAATTTTTTACAACGAAGAAACGTGGTACGGCGTGATTCGTCTAAAAATAGAAGAGACGACGGAAGCACTCAAGGAATCGGAAGTCATCATTGTCGGCAACTTTCCTCGTCCGCATCCCGACGAGCTGTACACGTTTTACGGCGAGTGGAAGATGCATGCGCGCTTTGGCCAGCAGTATGTGGCCAAGCGTTACGAGCGGGAAACGCCCAGGACGCTGGCGGGCGTAGAGCGCTATTTGGCCAGCGGGCTGTTTCAGGGCATCGGCAAAAAGCTGGCCAAGCGCATCGTGGAGCACCTTGGGGTAGATGCCTTGACGATTATTGCGGATCATCCGGAACGGCTTGCCGAAATCCCGGGCATTTCCGAATCGCGCGCCAAACTCATTTACGACTCTGTCCTGGAGCATCGCTCGCTGGAGAGCGCGATGGTCTTTCTGTACGACTTCGGGATCGGCGTGAATCTGGCGCTTCGCATTTATCAGACGTACAAGCTGGAGACGATGAGGGTACTCAAGGAAGAGCCGTACCGCCTGATCGAGGACATCGCCGGGATCGGGTTCAAGCGGGCAGACGACATTGCCCGCGCGACAGGTATCGCGGCTTCGTCGGAAGAGCGCGTAAAAGCGGCGGCCTTGTTTGTGCTTCAGGAGGCGTCCTATTCGGAAGGCCACGTCTATTTGCCCGTGGGGGAGCTTTGCGAGAAGACGCTCCGTCTGTTGACGGAATGCGGCGGCCACGCCTTTTCTGGCGAAGAGATTACCCACGCCGTCGAGGCTTTGTTTGTGGCGAGCAAGGTTGTCTGGGAAGACGAGCGCGTCTACCTGCCTTCCTTGTTTTTTGCCGAGCTGGGGCTTGCCAAGCGATTGCGCCACTTCGCGAAGCGCGATTCGTTCGGATCGTTCCCGGCCTCCGAATTTTACCGTGCCCTGGGGGCTGTAGAGGACGAGTTGGGCATCACGTATGCCCAGACGCAGCGAGATGCCATTGAGCAGGCGATCACGTCCGGGCTGATGCTTTTGACAGGCGGACCGGGTACAGGCAAAACGACAGTGATTCGCGGGATTTGCCGCGTCTTTTCACAGTTGCACGGCCTGTCGCTCGATCTAAAAACATACAACGAAGAAAATCCGTTCCCGATCCTGCTCGTGGCTCCCACAGGTCGCGCTGCCAAACGGATGACGGAGACGACAGGCTTGCCCGCCATGACCATCCATCGTCTGTTGGGCTACAAAGGCGAAAGCTTCGAGCACGACGCGGAGCATCCGATTCGCGGCCGACTGTTGATCGTGGACGAGATGTCGATGGTCGATATTTGGCTGGCGAATCAGTTGTTTCGCGCCGTGCCCGATGACATGCAGATCATTATGGTCGGCGACCCCGACCAGCTGCCGTCCGTCGGTCCGGGAAACGTGCTGCTCGACATGATCCGTTCCGGCCTGCTGCCGCTGGTACAACTGACGGAGATTTATCGCCAGGCCGAAGAGTCCACCATCATCCGGCTGGCGCACGATGTGCGCAAAGGCCACGTCCCGGCCGATTTGCTCGATACGACTCCGGATCGGCGTTTTTTCACAAGTTCGCCACAAGATGTACCCGAAGCGGTGAAACAAATTTGCCTGGCAGCCGTAAAAAAAGGGTATACGGCAAAAGATGTACAGGTTTTGGCCCCTATTTACAAAGGCAATGCCGGGGTAAACCGGTTGAATGAAGAACTGCAGGAGCTGTTTAACCCGAAGACCCCGCAAAAGCGCGAGGTGACGTTCGGCGACATGACTTTTCGCACAGGCGACAAGGTCCTGCAACTGGTGAATAATGCCGAGGAACAGGTGTTCAACGGTGATATGGGTGAAATTGTTGCGATATTTTTCCCGAACGAAAACGCAGAGAATCAGGAAATGCTGGTCGCTGCCTTCGACAATCGGGAAGTGGTGTACAAGCGTTCGGATTACCACCAACTGACGCTTGCCTACTGCTGTTCCGTACACAAATCACAAGGGAGCGAATTTCCGATCGTCGTGATGCCGTTCGTCAAAAGCTACTACCGAATGCTCAGGCGCAAGCTCGTGTACACGGGCATTACGCGGAGCAAGTCTTTTCTCATCATGTGCGGGGAGCCGGATGCGTTTCGCGCGGCCGTGGAAACCGATGAGGAAGGCGTGCGGTACAGCTATTTGGAGCAGCGGCTCAAGCAGGAGTGAAGCTGGAACCATTTGCGCCGAATGGACAGACGCCTTTCGCCCGATACTAAAAGAGCGGAAGGGGGATGTCCCACATGCGCAAGGCAATGGATGTAGTCGGTTTGCCAGTTGTTTGCCTCCAGTCCGGAGAGACGCTTGGCACCGTGCGCGACATTCTTTGCGACTCCACTTGGCATGTACGAGGAGTCTTGCTGAGCGAGCAGGGTTGGTTCCATTCTGGCACCTATATTCCTACCGAACAGATTCATGCGGTAGGGGAGTCCTGCCTGACCGTATCGGGAAAAGACGCGATCACGCCCTTGCCTCATCTCGCCGGGTTTGAACCTGTCGGCATCGTGACGGGAAAAACAAAGCTGAAAGGGAAAGCGGTCATTACCGCTTCCGGAGAACTCCTGGGCAGACTGGAAGATGTTTACTTTTCAGCAAACTGGGAGAAACTTGTAGGGTACGAACTGTCTAACGGCTGGTTTGCAGATGTGACAGAAGGGCGCAAGCGCCTGTCTGTACCGGCTTCCGTCATCATCGGGGAGGAAAACCTGATCGTGCCGGACTTTGTTCGTAGCTAGGCGTGATAAGGGAGGAAAAAGCGTGATGCGTGTTATTTGCCCGAACTGCAGTTCCAAAGATGTAGGAAAGATTGGAACCAATCAATACTACTGCTGGAATTGCTTTATAGAGATGAGCGTTTCCAACGAGCAGATTGCTTCTGTCTACCAGGTGGAGGAAGACGGGTCCTTGCATTCGCTCAATGATCTGTTTATGGAAGATCAGACCGCTTCCGCACAACTGAACATGTAGCTGCTGCTCATGCGGTACAAACAAACTGGAGGTGGCACGCTTGTTTACTCGAAGCCTTTTGCGCGTCCTTGCCACAAGCGGAATCGTGGCTGTCATCGGCTATTTGATGGCCCCGCGCCGCCGCAGTCGGTTTTCGCTGAATTGGAATCGGTTGCCGTTCTCCATGCGTGATGTGACGCGCATGATGAAGACGGGACGCAAGCTGATGCGGGCGGTTACCCGTTAACGAGACTTTGGCGGCAACAGGAACGTTCAGAAGCACCCGAACATAGGATGGAGTTCGGGTGCTTTTTTTGTACGCAAAAAAGCTCCGTCGCATCGAGACGACGGAGCTTTTTGGGCGATGGATTAGTTTTGTTCGGCCAGTCGTTTTTGCTGCCGGCTTTTCATGCGTCCGATCAGCAGTACGCCGACCACGACAGCGACGATGAACAGCCATTTAACCCATGGGTACGCGGCGAAGAACGGCGTGAGGAATTTCTCGTTTGTGACCATGCTGGCCGCAGTATAGGCGAGAACGCCAGCCCCGATGTAGATGATGATCGGGAAACGTTCCATGAACTTCAAAATCAGCGTGCTTCCCCATACCATGATCGGCACACTGATGATCAGTCCGATGACGACGAGCAGAAAATCGCCATGCGCGGCACCGGCAACGGCGATGACGTTATCGAGACCCATCACCGTATCGGCGACGATGATGGTCCAGATCGCTGCACCAAGGCTTCCGCTCACCTTCATGTTTTCGTGACCGTCATCCGAGACGAGCAGCTTGAGGGAAATCCACATCAGAATCAAGCCACCGAAAAGCTGCAGGCCCGGGATTTTCAGCAGCCAGACCACGGCCAGCGTCGCCAAAGCCCGGATGATAATCGCACCGACCGTCCCCCAGATAATCGCCTTTTTTTGCTGTTCGGCAGGCAGATTTCGCGCAGCCATCCCGATGACAATCGCGTTGTCTCCGGCCAAGACAAGGTCGATGACGATGATGGCAAGCAGAGCAGACCAAAATTCAGGTTGTAACAATAATTCCATTTTTCTCTTCCTCCTCATCCTGTTTGATAAGAAAAGCGAGTCATCCGCCGGCCGTTTTCTTGATACCTCCTATAGTGTGTGTAAAGGGAGACAAAAGAAAACGACCTTTCCTTGGACAGGCAAAGGCCGCTTGAGAACAAAAATAGACCTTTTACCTGTTAGGCAAAGGTCTTGCTTACAACATCAGAAAAACATGTTGCCAACATAGCCGGGGATTTCTCCCGTAATGACGACTATGTTGCGAAAAAGCTACTCCCCTTTGGAGATATCCTCTTGTAACTCCATACTACTGTGGCGTTTCCCCAGTGTCAATAGGTTACATGATTTTTGTACGAAGAACGCACTCTAATGGAAAGGGAGAGGAGGTGTCCTTCGTGGATGAACTGCGCCGAAGCCGTTTGTTTGCTGCTGCGCTTTGGCTGATCGCGTTGCTTGTCATCGGCAACCTGCTGTGGATGCTTCGTCCGGTCCTCGCGCAGTTGTTTGCTCTTATGGAGGAAGTGCTGATTCCCATTCTGCTGGGGTTGGTCATCGCGTACTTGCTTCACCCGATTGTACAGCTGCTGGAAAAAAGGAGAGTTCCGCGGCTGATGGCCGTCCTGCTGATTTACGCTTCGTTTGTGCTGGTCATTACGATTTCTGTCATCAACGCGATTCCCGTGTTTACGATTCAGCTGGCGGAGCTGTCCGACGATTTGCCCCGACTGATGGAGTGGTACTACAAGTGGATGAGCGAGTGGGAGGCGCACAAATACTTTTTGCCGGACAGCATCTCGCACGGGGTAGATCGGGTGATTATCCAGTCGCAGGAAGGGATGTCCCACTCAGTGACCCAGTTCGTCAACAGCATGCGCCATTCCATTGGCAAGCTGTTCGCTTATGCCATCGTGCCGTTTATCGCTTTTTATTTTCTCAAGGACATGAAGGCGCTGCACGAGACGGGCATGTCCATCGTGCCCAAGCCGTACCGCAAGCAGGTGCTGGTCGTCTTGCGTGACATCAACGAATCGCTCGGGAACTACATACACGGGCAGATGATCGTGGCGCTGGTTGTCGGCGTGCTGGCTTATCTCGGCTATTGGCTGATCGGCATGCCGTATCCGTTTGTGCTCGCTGCGGTTGTGTGCCTGACGAACATCATTCCTTACATCGGGCCTTTGATCGGGGCAGCGCCTGCGATGGTTGTCGCCTTGACGATCTCGACGAAAATGCTGCTGTTCGTCGTCGCTGTCAACCTCGTCATTCAGGTGCTGGAAGGAAATATCCTGTCGCCCAACATCGTGGGGCGCTCCTTGCAACTGCATCCGCTTGCGATCATCGTGGCGCTATTGGTCGGGGAGACGCTCGGGGGGATTATCGGCTTGATCGTGGCGGTGCCTGTGCTCGCCGTATGCAAGGTAGTGATTAGCCGAATCGCTGTCCTGATGCATGAAAGTTGACATCGGTCAGGGAAAAAATTTATAATACGAACAAATGAGTACAAGTGAGATCAATGAGGGAACGAGTACGCTGCAGACCTTCTACAGAGAGGGTGCTCCACGGTTGAGAGGGCGCTCAGAAGAAGTGCAACGGAAGGCTACTCCTAAGACCGGGCAAAAACCGGCGGGTTGGCACCGTTACATGCCCAAAAGCGACAGACTGTCCGTGCCGTTGTGGCCTGCAAGGGAGTCTGTAAGCAGGGTGGTACCGCGAGAAAAAACAGTTCTCGTCCCTGAGGGGATGGGAGCTTTTTTTATTTATTTTCTAAATAGAGGAGAATGCAGATGAAGAAGCTGACAGGCAATCAAATCCGCCAGATGTTCCTTGACTTTTTTGTAGAAAAAGGCCATCGCATCGAGCCGAGTGCTCCGCTTGTTCCCATCGACGATCCGTCCCTCTTGTGGATCAACAGCGGCGTGGCGACGCTCAAAAAGTATTTTGACGGGCGCATCATTCCGGACAACCCGCGCATTACCAATTCGCAAAAATCAATCCGGACCAACGATATCGAAAACGTCGGCCGGACTGCTCGCCACCATACGTTCTTCGAAATGCTAGGCAACTTCTCCATCGGCGACTACTTCAAGGCAGAAGCGATTGAGTGGGCATGGGAGTTTTTGACCAGCCCGAAATGGATCGGTTTTGATCCGGAGCGGCTCTCCGTCACCATTCACCCGGAAGACGAAGAAGCGTTTGAGCTGTGGAACAAAAAAATCGGCATTCCGGAAGAGCGCATCATTCGTCTGGAAGGCAACTTCTGGGACATCGGGGAAGGTCCGAGCGGTCCGAATACGGAAATTTTCTATGATCGCGGAGAGGAGTTCGGCAACGATCCGAACGATCCGGAGCTGTATCCGGGCGGCGAAAACGAGCGTTACCTCGAAGTGTGGAACCTGGTGTTCTCCCAGTTCAACCACAACCCGGACGGCACGTACACGCCGCTGCCTAAGAAAAACATCGACACCGGCATGGGGCTGGAGCGGATGGCCTCCATTCTCCAGGGCGTGGACAACAACTTCGAAACCGACCTGTTGTTCCCGCTGATCGAGCAAACGAGCGCGATCTCTGGCGTGAAGTACAAGTCCAACCCTGAGCTGGACGTAGCGCTGAAAGTCATTGCGGACCACGCGCGCACGGTCGTGTTCGCCATCGGCGACGGAGCGCTTCCTTCCAACGAAGGCCGCGGCTACGTCATTCGCCGCCTCCTGCGCCGCGCTGTGCGCATGGGCAAAAAGCTGGGCGTGGAGAAGCCGTTCCTGTACAGCTTGACCGAGACGGTCGGCCGCATGATGGGCGAATTCTACCCGGAGGTTGTGCAAAAGCGGGAGTTTATTGAAAAAGTCATTCGCGCCGAGGAAGAGCGCTTCCACGAGACGCTGAACGATGGACTGGCAATCCTGTCCGAGATGGTGCAGGCGGCAAAAGCAAGCGGGCAATCGCAGCTGTCCGGTCAAGATGTGTTCAAAATGTACGACACATACGGCTTCCCGGTCGACTTGACAGAGGACTTTGCGAGCGAGCAAGGTCTGACCGTGGATCGCGACGGCTTCGAGCAAGCGATGGAGGAGCAGCGCGAGCGTGCGCGTGCAGCGCGTCAGGACGTGGACAGCATGCAAATCCAGGGCGGTCCGCTGTCCGAATTGACGGTTACAAGCGAGTTTGTTGGTTATACTGAATTGGTAGCAACAGGAAAAGTAGAAGCGATTATTTTGGACAACCAGCTGGTTGAAGAAGCAGAAGAAGGCCAAACGGTACAGGTCATTCTCGACCAGACGCCATTCTACGCGGAAAGCGGCGGTCAGATCAACGACGAAGGGTACCTGCTCTCCGATTCTGTCAAAGCGCGCGTAACCGACGTGCAAAAAGGGCCAAAGGGCCAAAACGTTCACTCGGTCATCGTAGAAGCGGGGACGCTGCGCAAAGGCGACACCGTGCGCGCGGAAGTGAACCGCGAAGCTCGCCTGGCGATTACGAAAAACCACACCGCAACACACTTGCTGCATCAGGCGCTCAAAGACGTACTGGGGCCGCACGTCAATCAGGCAGGTTCCCTCGTGGCGCCGGAGCGTTTGCGCTTCGACTTCACGCACATCAGCGCGATCACGCCGGAAGAACTGGAGCGCATCGAGGCGATCGTCAACGAAAAAGTGTGGGAAAACCTGGCGGTGGAGATTTCCCACAAACCGCTGGCGGAAGCCAAAGCAATGGGCGCTATGGCGCTGTTTGGCGAAAAATACGGCGACATCGTGCGCGTGGTCAAAGTCGGCGACTACAGCCTGGAGCTTTGCGGCGGATGCCATGTCAATAACACGGCGGAAATCGGGTTGTTCAAGCTGGTCAGCGAAAGCGGCATCGGGGCAGGGACACGCCGGATTGAAGCCGTGACCGGGCGCGGGGCTTACCAGTTCCTGAATCAGCAGTTCACGATACTGAAAGAAGTGGCGCAAGCCCTGAAAGCACCTGTGCTGGCAGAAACCCCTGCACGCGTGGAAGGCTTGCAGCAGCAACTCAAGGAAGCGCAACGGGAAAACGAATCGCTCCGTGCGAAGCTCGGCAACATCGAAGCGGCTGCCCTGACCGATCAGCTTAAGCAGGTAGATGGCATGAACGTCCTCGCGGCACGCGTGTCTGCTTCCGATATGGACAACCTGCGCGGCATGGTGGACGAGCTGAAAAACAAGCTCGGTTCCGCTGTCATCGTGCTTGGCTCTGTCGATGGCGAGAAGGTCAACCTCGTCGCGGGCGTCACCAAAGACCTGATGGAGCAGGGCGTTCACGCCGGCAAAATCATCAAAGAAGTGGCAGCTCGTTGCGGCGGCGGCGGCGGCGGCCGTCCTGACATGGCGCAGGCGGGCGGAAAAGATCCTTCCAAGCTGCAAGAGGCATTGGATGCGGTCGGGGAGCTTGTCAAAAGCCAGGCCGTAGCGAAATAGCCGATTCCCGCCAAGAAATTTGCAAAATCGACAAGGAGTAGCTTGCATCCGAGTCGAATACAGTAAGGAAGCGAAAAGTCCATACAACCTTTAAGTCTGGAAGGAAATCGAGGTGTTGATTGTGAGTTCGTTGGATAATACCATGAAATTCACGGTGCCCAAGGAAGCGAATACGGAGGATGTGCAGGCAACATTGACAGAGGTGTACAAAGCTCTGCAGGAAAAAGGATACAACCCGATCACCCAGATCGTTGGTTACTTGCTTTCGGGCGACCCGGCGTTTATCCCACGCCACAACAACGCGCGCAGCCTGATTGGCAAACTGGAACGGGACAAAATCATAGAAGAGTTGGTGACCGTTTACTTGTCCGAGCGCAAGTAGACCTTGAACATGACGAGAGTAATGGGATTGGATGTCGGCGACAAGACGATCGGCGTCGCAGTGAGCGATGAGCTGGGCTGGACCGCCCAAGGGGTGGAAACGATCAAGCGGCAATCCAAAGAAAAAGATTTGGCCCGCATTCAGGAATTGGTAGATCACTATCAAGTAGGTGCTTTCGTAGTAGGGTTGCCGAAAAACATGAATGGCACAATCGGACCGCGCGCCGAGATGTGCCAGGCATTCGGCAAGCTTTTGGAGGAACGGACATCTCTTCCTGTCCACATGTGGGACGAGCGATTGACGACCACGGCAGCGGAGCGGATGCTGATCTCTGCGGATGTCAGCCGTCAAAAGCGTAAAACAGTAATTGACAAAATGGCGGCCATATTGATCCTGCAAGGATATTTGGACGCAAAATCGAGGTGACCCAAAGTGAGTGAAGAGATGATGGAAGAATTCGAAGTAGGCGACGTGATTGCCCTGACAGAAGAGGGAACGGAGGAGCCTCGCGATTTTCGGATCATGTACATTTTCGATATCGAAGACCGTAGCTATCTGGTGCTCGTTCCGGTCGATCAGGAGGAAGAAGAAGAGTACGAGGTTCACTTCCTGCGCTACGACGGTACGGACATGCTCCAGCCAATCGAAGACGATGAAGAGTGGGAGCAAGTAGAAGCAACCTTCGAAACATTGATTGCCGATTTGGAGAAAGACGGGATCTAACATTAACATTTGGGGAGGGGGCGCATGCCCTCTCTTTTTCCTATCAGGTGGCGGAATACGTTTACAAAACGGGAGCAGCCAACGGCAAGCGGGTACAGGCGCTCGCCAAACGTTCTCTCTGTGTTGTCTTTTTTCGCCAAAAACCCGTATGCCGTGACAGCGAATGACACCTTTTGTATAATAGACGGGATGGAGAGAAGAGACCCTAAAGGGAGGATTTCTAGCTTGAAACCAATGTCAGCGAAGCCTGATTTCAAATCAGACAGACCTGCTGCGTATCAGCGCAGGAGGGGCGGCCGACTTGTCAGGTGGCTGGTGGCTTTGTTGCTCCTCGCCATCGTGGCCGTCGGGGGAGTAGCGTGGTATGTATACGCAGGACTGCAACCTGTCGATGGTCCGCAAACGGCCAAAAACGTGACGATTCCCACTGGCTCCTCCGCGCGGGAAATCGGCAGACTGCTGGAAGAACAAGGGCTGATCCGCAACGCCGAACTGTTCCAGTACTATGTGAAGTACAAAGGCGTGGCCCCGCAGTTGAAGGCGGGAGAGTACCAGTTTACAACAGGACAAGCCATAGACGATATGCTCACGGCGATGGCAGAGGGAAAGACGGTCGCGAACGCCGTGCGTTTTACCATCCCGGAAGGCTGGAACATTGAGCAGATTGCCGAGCATCTGGACAAGGAGGGCATTGTCGAGAAAGCTGCCTTTCTGAAAGAAGTGAACGAAGGGGAATTCCCCGAATACGAGTTTGTGGCACAGATTCCGGCAAACAAAGAACGCAAGCACCGCCTGGAAGGCTATCTGTTCCCGGAGACGTACGAGGTGAACAAGGACGCCACGGCACATGAGGTCGTCTCGAAGATGTTGGCCCAATTCGCGAAAGTATGGCAGCCGGAGTGGACGGAGCAGGTCAAACAGCGCGGGCTTACGCTGGATGAGGCAGTCAGCCTCGCGTCCATCGTCGAACGGGAAGTGACGGTAGACAAGGAGCGGCCAGTTGTCGCCGGCGTGTACTATAACCGCATTCGGGATAAATGGCCGTTGCAGGCGGACGCCACGGTGCAATTTGTTTTGGGCAAGCAGCGGGATCGGTTGACGTATGAGGATTTGAAGGTAAAAAGCCCCTACAACACGTACATCAATCCGGGCTTGCCGCCGGGACCGATTGCCAATCCGGGCAAAGCCTCGCTGGAAGCGGTTGTCAACCCTGCGAAGCACGACTACTTTTTCTACGTCACGAAAAAAGACGGAACCGCGGAGCATTACTTCTCCAAAACACTTTCGGAGCACCATGCAAATGATGCAAAAAGCAGGGGAAACTAACCGGGTTTCCTCTGTTCTTTTTGGCAAGGTATGCTATAATAATGCGGTTGTAACGAAAGAGGAGTGAAATCATGATAACCAATCCCGCAATCGACGACTATGTGTCGGGCCTGGTTCCGGCGCGATCCCCACTTCTGGCGCGACTGGAACAGGAAGCTGCCACGGAACATATTCCGATCATTCAGCTTGCTTCCGCTCAGGTGATGAGAATGCTGCTCTTGCTGCATCGCCCCCAAGCGATTTTGGAGGTAGGGACAGCGATCGGCTATTCGACCATTTGGCTTGCCGAAGCAGCACCGCAAGCGCGGATTGTCACGATGGACATAGATGAAGAACGCCTGGCTCGGGCGCGGGCCAATATCGCGGAAGCGGGCTGCGCGGACCGGATTGAGATTCTGTCGCGCGATGCGACGCTCGGACTGCCTGAGTCCTATCAGTTTGACTGCCTGTTTATCGACGCGGCAAAAGGACAGTATCGGGCGTTTCTCGATTTGTATGTGCCCCTTCTTCGGGAGGGGGGACTCGTCATCAGCGACAACGTCCTGTTCCGCGGATGGGTGGCGACGCCAGACGAAGCAGGCAAAAGACAGCGGCCGATGGTGGACAAGCTGCTCGCCTTCAACGCGCATTTGGCAGAGCGGCCGGATTTGGAGACGGCGTTTATACCGGTTGGGGACGGACTGGCTGTTAGCTTGAAGAAACCTGTACAGCCGTAGGACGAAATGGTTAGAAGCAGCATGAGGAAGGGGACATGTGGCATGGGTAACCCCGTATTGATTGGGGTAGCAGGAGGCAGTGGTTCTGGAAAGACCACGGTGGCAAAGGAGCTGTACCACCAGTTCCGCAACGATAGCGTAATCATGATCGAACAGGATTCGTACTACAAGGATCAGAGCCATCTGAGTATAGAAGAGCGCGCCTTGACGAATTACGACCATCCGCTCGCGTTTGACAACGACCTGTTGTTGCAGCACTTGCAGGAGCTGCTGCAAGGAAGAGCGATCCAAAAGCCGATCTACGATTTCAAGGTACACAACCGCAAGAGCGAGAAAATCCAGGTAGATCCGAAGGACGTCATCATTCTCGAAGGGATGCTGATTTTAGAAGACGAGCGGATTCGCAATCTCATGGATATCAAGGTGTTTGTCGATACGGATGCGGACGTGCGCATCGTTCGCCGGATCATGCGCGATATCGAGGAGCGCGGCCGTTCGCTGGACTCTGTGGTCAATCAATATTTGAATGTGGTGCGCCCGATGCACCTGCAATTTATCGAGCCGACCAAGCGCTATGCGGACGTCATCATTCCCGAGGGCGGATACAACCGGGTGGCACTCGACCTCTTGTCGACGAAAATCAAAAACATTCTGTTGGAAAAGCAGCAGCCAGCCAAGCTGTAGCATTCCATACGGTTTCGACGATAGCACACTGCACATTTGCAGTGTGTTTTTTACGTGAAAAAGTTTTTCGCCCGGCTAATCCGGCAATACTGGGAAAAAAAGGGCGGGGAGGGAAGCTGCATGCAGCTGGATCGACGGATCAAGAGACGGCATTTTCTCGTGTTGCTGGCGATGACGCTAGTCTGGCTGGGGCTGATGACCAGACTGTGGTGGATACAGCTCGGCGCGCCCCATCGCTTTTCCCGGCGCGGAATCGATTTGGTAAAAGCTTCGGTGAAGCAGCGGCAGCAGAGCTTTGTGCTGCACAGCGGCCGCGGCGATATTTTGGATCGCGGGGGCTATGCCTTTACAGGCGTCGAGCATCTCGCGCTGATTTTGTTTCCGCTTGCCCGCGGCAGCCTGGAAGGAACGGAAGGGCTTTCCAGGCTGGCGGAAATAACCGGCCAGTCGAAAGAACGGCTGTCCGAGACGATGGAAAAAGCAAAGGTCCCGCTGCTTCTGCGCAGCGAAACCGGCAAGCTGGTCGAGCTTACCCAAAAGCAGGCGGACGAGGTCAACAAGCTCTCGATTCCCGGAGTGGTGGCCTTGGCGGTGACAGAGCGGTATCGCACAGAGGAAGTGGCCAAGCATTTGATCGGCTTCATTCACAAAAATCCGGCCATGGTCGAGTCGCTCTACCCGGACGAGTGGGCGAGCGGCAAAATGAATGCGGAATCTACCGTCGGCGCATCCGGGCTGGAAAGAAGCTTTGACCGCTTTTTGCAAGGAGTGGAGCCGTCTGTCTTGTCCTACTACGTAGACGGGCAGGGCAAGCCGCTTCGTGGACTGGATATTCGCTATATGAAGCCAAGCAATCACTATTACCCGTTGTCGCTGTCGACTACGCTTGATGTGGAGATCCAGCGGAAAATGGAGGCGGCAGCCGATCAGGTCGGCCTGCGGGAAGGCAGCGTCATCGTACTGGATGCGCAAAATGCCGATATTCTCGCGGCTGTCAGCCGTCCGAACTACGACCAGACCAATGTAGGCGGCCAGGCAGGCGAGTGGAAAAACAGAGCCTTCAAGCAGCTTCCGCCAGGCTCTGTCTTCAAGACGGTGGTAGCCGCTGCCGCCTTGGCGGAGGGCGTCATTTCCCCTACGGAGCGGTTTACATGTACGGGCGAGTACGGCAAATACCATTTTTCCTGCTGGAAAAAGGAAGGGCATGGCAACGTCACGATGGAAGAGGCTTACGCCCAGTCGTGCAACATCGCGTTTGCGGAGATTGCGAAACGCGTCGGCGCAGAAAAGCTGGAGGAGTACGCCAGCAGGCTGGGCTTGACCACGCAGGTGGGACATGCGACTTCGCACCTGTTCAAGCTGGACGGGTTCAAACAGCTCGATGGCGAAGAAAGCGGCCGCGTGTTTACGAAGGACGTATCCTACAAGGACGAAGGCGTCTTGATCCAGAGCGCCATCGGCCAGCGCGATGTGCGGATGACGCCCCTGCAGGCGGCGAACATGATGGTGACGATCCTGCGCGGCGGCCAACCCGCGCAGGTACGTCTGGTCAAGGAAATTGCCTATCGAAACGGACAGCCGTTCTACCAGTTTCCGGAGCAGAAGCTCTCTGCCGCCGGAATCGATTATGTGACAGCGAGCAAGCTACGCAAAATGATGCGCAAGGTCGTCACGGATGGGACCGCCCAAATGTTGCTGGACTCTTCCTGGCCGGTTGCCGGGAAGAGCGGGACCGCCCAGACAGGGAGTACAAGCGATTCCAAAAATCACCTTTGGTTTGTCGGCTACGCTCCTTTGGAGGAGCCGCGCTATGCGATTTGTGTCGTAGCAGAGAACCAGCCAAGCTCGGGGAAGAACCAGGCGATAGAGCTTTTTCGACGGGCCGTCGATGAGCTTGCCGATTATACAGCTCGATCTTCCCCACTTCGCGCAGGGTATTCCCGAGAATGAAGCCGCGCGCCTGAATCTGATTGCGCTTGCCAAGCCCGACAATCAGCATCAGCGGCGAGGAAGACATGTACATGGACTGCGAAGCCTTTGTCCAGATGGTTCGTTTGTCGCCTTTGCTGGGAGACAGCCGCTTGATCGTGTGGCTATGCCAATCTCCGATGTATTGCCATTGATTGTTTCGACGCAGTTTGCGGACGAGTTTTTGCAAATAGTCATCATCGAAAAAGATCGAGTGAGGCTGATGGATCGCCTTGGGCCCCGGGTCGCTGGCAAACGTCACGACCCACTTTTCATCCCCGAGCGGATACCCCATCATCACCCCTCCTGTTTCCAGCGAGGGTCTTTTTCGTACGGCCTGCTCGATCTGCTTCCATGCCTTTGGCGTGATGTACAGTGTCGTCATGAAACGCGTTCCCTCCTTGAAATCACCGCTAGCATTCGCTCTATATCGTATGTGCGGCACAAGCAGAAGGTCCCGCGCGCGAAAATCGGAATGTTGTCGAAAAAAAGATTGTAACTCTCCTCCTTCCTTTCTATAATTTAGAAAAGGACATGACTGGAAAGGTTGATTGTATGCCTACGGCACCCGTCGATCAGACACTGATTGGGCAAATACTGGCAGAGGATCTGTATTCCCACAGCGGAGTTTTGCTGTTGGGGAAGCATACGACCATTACGGCTGCACATGTGCCGATTCTTTTGAAACAGCAAGTGCGAGAGGTTGAGGTCGTGCCAGCCTGGACAGAAGGAACGGGAGAGCAGGTATCCGCGCAATTATTCCGCTCGGAGTCTGACGAGGAGATGGTAGCCGCTTACGTACACGCCTTGGACCAGACGCGGATGATGTTCGACAGGTTGCAGCAAGAAAGGATGGCCAGTCTGGAGCCGTTTTCGCAAATCTTTGCCCATGTGCTGGAAAAATCGACGAAGCATTTGGGGCTGTTTCGCTCCTTGTACGTGCTGGAAGGGTCAGACAGCTATACTTATCGGCATTCGTTGAACGTAGGCATTCTCTGTTCGCTGATCGCCCGCCTGTTGAAATGGGACGACCAGCAGGTGGCGTTTATGGGGAACGCAGGATTTTTGCATGACGTGGGAAAAATGCGCATTCCGAAAGAAGTTTTGCTCAAGCCAGGCAAGCTGACAGACGAGGAGTTCGCGATCATGAAACAGCATACGACTTACGGCTACGAGATGATTCGCGAAATGGAGGGCGGTTCGGAAAAGCTGGCGCTCTGTGCGCTGCTTCACCACGAACGGCTGGATGGCTCCGGGTACCCCGAGCAGCGAAAAGGCGATGCGATTCCGCTGGAGTGCCAGGTTTTGGCGATTGCCGACATGTTTGACGCCATCTGTTCCGATCGGGTCTACAAGGGCAGAACCTCTCCCTTCGAGGCGGCGCAGCTCTTGTGGAAGGAAGCCTGCAACGGGCAGTTGAACATCGAGGTGGTCACGGTATTTGTGCGCTATATCGCCTTGCTGTACGTCGGAGCGAGGGCGCGTCTGAGCAGCGGCGAAGAGGTAGAAGTGATCCTGATTCACCAGGACGAGCCGATGAGGCCGTTGGTGCGGCGCAGCGGAGAGTTTCTGGACTTGCGGTACGAGCGCAAGCTGACGATTGAGAAAATGATTGGGTAAACGACAGAGCGAGCATGCTCTCCCGTTTGACAGACCGTTCTCATGGATGAGAGCGGTTTCTTTGTTTCCCATTTGTGACAGCTGCGCAGGCGGCTCGACCTTGGGGGCAAAGTGTGACACAATGGGACTGAGGTAGCAAAAAAGCGTGTCGTCTCACATGGCCGTCCTGGTGGTGGGGATGGCGTATAGACACGCATACACAAGGGAGAGAGTGTCATGATACGGAAAGCGGAACCGAAAGATGCGGTCTTTGCGGCACCGCTGATTTATCAGGCGATTGGGGAGATTGCCCACACCTTGACGGGAGCGACGGAGGCGGACGAAGCGATCGCGGCGATGGCGCAGTTTTTCGCGCAAAAGCAAAATCGGCTCAGCTACGAAAATGCCGTCATTGCCATGGAAGGAGACGTGCCTGTGGGACTGGCTGTTTTTTATCACGGCAGCCAAACCGAAGCGCTGGATCGGCCGTTCGTGGAGTATGTCAAAAAGCGGACGGGCGTTGCTCCTGCGCTGGTCAAGGAAGCGCGCGACGATGAGTTTTACCTGGATTCGATTGCGGTACGCTCCGACAAACGGGGCAAAGGGATCGGCAAAAAGCTGCTGGCCGCGTTCGAGCAGGAAGCCATCCGGCGCGGTCATGACCGCGTCGCCCTGTTGGTGGACGAGGATAACCCCCGCGCCCGTCAGCTTTATGAAGCATGGGGCTATCGCCAGGACGGAATGGTTACGGTGAGCGGACATCGGTTCCGTCATATGGTCAAAAGTGTGTTTGTACCGGTATAGATCATGTCGGTGCAGAAAAAACGTTTCCTGACTTGATGGAAACGTTTTTGGCATGTGGGTGTACGGTGGCATGGGAGATGGAGCGGCTGGCACGTAGGCGATGGGCTCGTGGAGCTGTTGGCGAAAATCGAATATGAGGAAGGAGCAGGGGCGTCCGACTGAGTGCGGGCGCTTTTTTGTTGGCAGGTAGAATGGAATTTTCTAGTCAGCAGTTCTTTTTGATATTTTCTATCTGCTCAGCATTTTGCGAAAGTTAGGGGTGGATTAGCTCCGAGAGGCATCTCTTGGAGCGGTTAACTCCACGCCGGGCAAAGCCACGTACTAGCAGGCTCCATTCCCAAGGAACTTGGTGCATAAATCCGAGCTTGATCGATGCAGATGACTTGTTGATGTAGATTGACAGTAAAGTAAAAAATTAGTAGCATATTTTTGTTGTTTAAAAATTTACATATTTTGGAGGAAATATTGTGGTTAGTGTAGGAAATGCAACTTCTCAATCTAATTTTGCCTGGGTGCGGAACACAAGAGACGTAAATAACGTGAAAGAATTGTACAAAGCAAGTTCACAAGTGAACACAATCGCGACAACCGCAAAAGTTGATAGCGTTGAAATCTCAGATCAAGCACATCAAATGTTAAGAAGTGCCCAAGCTAGATCATTCGATTGGGATGATATTACAGCTACTGTTGAGGATTGGTATAACAAAGGGAAACAATGGCTTAGCGATGCTGCTGATTTTGCAATAGCTGCTGGTAAAGAAGGGCTTGACTTTTTAATACTAGATGATGTGAAAACCTTGTTCAATCCGAAGGCAGATACAACAGATAGGGCGCTCGCTGCCTTGTCTTTATTCCCTGCTGGTAAGGCTGTAAAAGGTTTGAAGCTACTTGGGAAATACAGCGATGATGTTGCAAAATTTGCGGATCGGGTTCTTTCAGGGAAGGTTAAGGTTGGTAAATATTATGTGAAGTCCCGTATTGGTGAAGATTCATTGCTGGTACGTGAAGCAGAAAAAGCAATGCAAGATCGGAAAATTCAGCAGGATGCCGACAATTTAATAAGGAGATATTTAGAAGGAAATAATAATCCTGGGATCGGAAATAATAAAATCTTTGGGGATGTTTTTGAACTCAGATCAAGAGATGGTGCGAGGGTGTACTTAAGAAAGGTAGGAGATACGGTTGAAATCCTCGCAAAATCTGATAAAAATAATCAAAAGGCTGTCATCAAACGCTTAGAGCAACTATATAAATAGATGCTAGTCGTCGTTGGTGGATAAAGTCGAATATTTAGTAGCTTTGCACTTGATGGATAACAGCTAGTAAAATAAATGGATAATGGACAAAAGAGAGGGAACGAATGATTATGAAAAGGCATATTTGGATTAGTACGGATTATTCTGAAATCGAACCGAATCTAAAAGACGATAGTAACGTTGATGTTGTTGTTACATTACCTGATCGAACAAGATGGTGGGGAACATTTTTTTCATATCAAAACATAGAAACTCTACGTCAGAAAAATAAAGAAACCGGAGAGTGCTTATCTGGTACATATCTCTGGTCGGCCAACATGATCATTTCCGAAGATGTAAGCCGTGAAACCATTGAAAAAGTGGTCGATCATTTAATGGAAGAAGGCGATTTACAAAGGGTCATGGCGAAAATAAGTGATGTACCAAGTGAGTCGGAGGCTGACTATGGAGAAGGCTTCTTTGACAAATGTTGAATTTTCAACCTGCTGCGAAAGTGGCAGGTTTTTCTATGCCTCTCAAACCCACCTCGTCCCTGGGCGCACAACAAAAAGAGTACCCGAAGGCACTCCCAGCGATTTTCATATAGCGGCGGGCGTTTGCCGCACTTCGGCACAACGTTGCCAAATACAGGACATTTCGCTGCGGCTCGGACATATGTATGGGGATAGAACCACTAGCCGAAAACCGCTAGCGGTTTCTATCTGGTTTATCTCCCCTGTGTCTGCTTCGTCCGGTAAAACTCATTGAACAGCTTCATCAGCGCCCGCTTCTCGATGCGGGAGACGTATGAACGGGAAATACCCAGCTCCCGAGCAATTTCCCGCTGCGTCTTTTCTTTGTCCTGATCGAGGCCAAACCTGCCGATGATGACCTCTTTTTCCCGTGCGTCGAGGATGTGGATGTGCTGATAAATCTTGTTCGATTCCAGCTTGAGCTGGACGGCGTCCACCACCTCGTCTGTTTCGGTGCCGAGCACGTCGATAAGCGTGATCTCGTTCCCTTCCTTGTCCGTACCGATAGGATCGTGCAGAGAAACGTCCTTCTTCGTTTTTTTCAGGCTGCGCAAATGCATCAGGATTTCGTTTTCGATACAACGGGCTGCATACGTAGCCAGCTTCGTGCCCTTTTCCACCTGGTAGCTCTCAATCGCCTTGATGAGTCCGATCGTGCCGATGGAGATCAGATCTTCACTGTCTTCGCCCGTGTTTTCGAATTTCTTCACAATGTGCGCCACCAGTCGCAAATTGTGCTCGATCAGCTTGTTGCGGGCGTACGGGTCGCCTTTTGCCATGAGGCGGAGGTACTTTTCTTCTTCCGTATCCTGAAGAGGCTGGGGGAACGCATTGTTCTTGACATAAGCGACAAACATGAGAAGTTCTTTGAACACAAGGGAAAGCGCCGCGATGATGCTGGACATGGCTGCCACCTCCACGTCTGGATAGCTTACTTCTATGCTTATGTGGGCGAATACCCAGATGTGCAAGTACCAACGGAAAATCGGGGCCTGCATCCTGGCGGGCTTGCCTTTGGCTTTTCGTTCCTTTACATCCCCGTTTCAGGAAGTTGCAATTTGGATAAACTGCAAAATAATCGGGACGCCTTGGGAGGGTACCTCGCTCAGAACCAGCAGCCCGTTTTGCACGACATAGCTGTTGGGCGGTTGCAAAATCCCGTTGATGAACAAATTGACGATCGAAACCGACTGCTGTCCGAGAATCCCTGAGGTGCTGAGCTGTGGTGCGGCATCCGCGTCGGTGTACACATTTTTTTGTCCATCGGAAAACGTCGTGTATTGATAAATCGTGGTGGTCAGCAGTCCTGGCGTGCACGGACACGGCGGGCAAGGGGGGCAGGTAGGGCACGGCTGTCCCGGAAAAATGTCCGGACACCCCAAAGGCATGAGTTGATAGCGAACATTTAGGGAGTACGTCCGATTGGGGGCGCTATGCTGGATGTATCTTTGCGGCAAAACTTTTCCCTCCTCTCACCACGAATGATGTGCGTTCTTGCGTGTGTCGGTTCATTTCTATATTTTCCCATGCGTAACTCGGCTAAGCTGTTTTTTTATCCAACGAGAACCGGCCAAAAAGCAGCGTGCGCCACTTCTCCAATTCATGTCAGGCAGCCTGGCGGCGGAACGGGAGTACCCCAGGCATGTACAATCACCTGGGGCTTCCCGTTTGAGTGGATCTCTTGTTTTAGTTGACGACGAATTCAACCAGGACAGGTGTCCCCGCATTCTCAGCGTCGCCATCCGGAATCGTGATAGTGGTTGTACTGATGGTGGACGTGTTTCCGGGCTGCAGGACGCCGTTGATGTAGAGATTGTAGAAGGCAAAGGTGCTTGGGAATGCAGTAGCCGCAGTACCCGCATCTGTACTGAACTCGGTTGCTGCAATCGCAAAAGTGGCTCCTGTACCTGTTCCGGCTCCCATCGTCGAGGTGAAGCGCAGAGACGTCATAAATGGTTTGATGATTGGCATGTATACCAACTCCTCATGTAAAGTACGTAAGGAAAAAACCTTACAATACATATCAAATGACCGAATCTGCGTTCCCGAAACGGACAAACATCATTTGGGAGAATGTATATTTTCTCGGTTTTGAACCTCGTAACCTGATGGAGCTCGTGGGAGTGCAAAGCTTTGCGGAAATATTTGTTGAGGGAATGGCTGCGCAACCCGAGCAAGAGCCTGTGCTCAAGCAAAAGGCGATTCAGCAAGCGGGCGAGGATGCCCGAAAATTTTAACCAAACGAACGCGAAGCAATAGCCGAAGCAATGCACAAAAGGAGCTACAGCCTGCCATGTATAAGGACAGGTGTGGCTCCTTTCCCATAAGTACCTATGCACAGTCTACTGTGAGGTCATATTGCCCCTCCCTCTACCTCACGCGCGATTGCCATCCTTCAAAACGGCTAAAGTGCACGGAGTCCAAATCCCCGACAAAAAAAGACTTGCCATCGGCTGCCCAGCCTAAAAATTGAATGTTGTCCTTGGTATTCAAATAAACGCCGCCATCGAGCGGGTATGTAAACGATTGATTCGCCGTCTTCATGACAAGCTGTTCGGTGGCATCCTGGGCATTGGAGGTAAACAGAAATTTTTCCGCGACATAGCTATGGCCGGTCGGTGACCAGAAAATGTTTGTCAACTCACGCTCCACATAAATGGGATCAGGATAATCGGCGGTCGGCACGCTTTTTCCTGTTTGCAGGTCCGTCATAAAACCGCGCCCTTCCTTGATGTCAAAGCGCAGCTTCATGTCGTTGGAAAACGAAGGGAAACGCTTGAAGGCATGCGTGTACTTGAGTCCCGTCGGCAAATCCAGCTCTTTGATCGTGCCGTTGGCCTTGTACAGCACTTTTTTGGACGTCGGCATCCAGTAGAGCAGTTGTACCGACTGGGTGCTGCTTTGTTCTTCGGCAGAAAGCGCAAACTGGTCATTGACCTTCTTTTTTAACGTCTTCAAATCTTGCAGGTAAAGCTTGTTGCGCTTGTGGGTATCCGGCTCTTTCTGATCAGACTGGATATAGGTGAGATAACGGCCATCCGGCGCCACCGCATAGTCCAGAATCGGTGTGTCAGCGGTCCCGTTTACCAGCAAGGTTTTTTGTTTCGTGAGCGGGTTGTATCGGTACAAGCTGGCTCCTTCCAGGATAAAGAGGTCATCCTGGCTGTTCGTCCATTTGGCAAAACCGCCGAGCTGGCTGAGTTGCTTGGTTTTGGTGTCATACAGATAGGGGATGGTCGGTTCCGTTTTTTTGAACCCTTGCTTCTCGGCATAGACAAAGCGTCCGCTTGGCGACATGCTTGCGCGGTGCACGGCAGGAAGCTGCGCTACGAGCGTTTGCTTTTTTCCATCGAGACTGATCCGGTATATGTTCGATGGCTGGGCTGTTGCGTTAGCCGCAGGCGAAACCGCGCTCGCAGCGCTTGCTCCGGGTACTCCGGGCGAGAAGAACGGAAAACAGATAGAGGCGGCAAGCAGCATGGCTGCCAAGGCTGCTTGATTCGCTTTTTTCATGAATCATCATCTCTCCTTCCTCTGAAGGATTAGACGTCCAAAAAGCCGGAAAGTTACCAGCAAAGGAAACAGATTTCCCTGGTAGTCATCCTGTTTTGACAGTGCCTCAGCTAGCTGGCTGGAGCCGATGCCCCGTGCGATCCAGGCTGAACAATCTTCCCGAAGTTCAGCGCAGGAGGAAGGGCGACGCCTGATGTCAAGCACTCACGTCAACCTGTTCGGCCTGTTTTTTCCAGCAGGACAGGAGGAGATAGCCGAAGGCAATGCCGCAAATGATGGAATGCGTGCTGCCGTAATAAAAAAACGATAGGGCAGGAAGGTAGTCCACTGCGGGAGAATAGTACAGGAGAGCAAGGATACTGCCCATACATGTGGGAATGCCGAACACAATGAATTTGATCCAGTCAAATGACCAGCTTCCTTTTGCCGCACATGTTTGAACAAAACCCGGCAGCCCAAACAACAAACCGACGAAGATGGGATAGAGAGTGCTGTACAAGATCATGGGAAAATGATTGAACGTTTGTCTGGCTTCCACCATAAAAACTTGTTCGAAGTACAAAACAAGATCCAGGACGAGTGCGGCAACGATCACATATCCTATATAAAGGGCAAAGAGCTTGCTTTTTTTCATACGTGTTTCCTCCTAGTCTTTATCCAAAACGTTTCAAGCGTGCTATTCCAGCCAAAATTCTTTGCCCTCCCATTCGAGCAATTTCCTAAACCATTCGGTAAAACGCATGGGCAAGTCCAGCGGGTTTTCCGGGTCCATCAACACTGATCCGGCGGTTCCACTCATGCCCGTGGCGTACTTTCAGGCACAAGGATGTAGAACAAGCTTTTCAGGTCTTCGGACTGGCTAACACCTCCCCCCAAAATGGCAAGCTTGGGCTTGCCGTTCTTACATTTTCTTTCCTTCCATTCCTTATTCTGCATTCTTTTCCGTTTCTCCTCGTTTTTTTAGCAATAGTTCCTTTTTGTTACATTCACATGAAAAAAGCCCCCGAACAAGAGCGATGGGTTCCCCTTGTTGCAAAGAGGGCAAGTGGAACAAGCAGGCATCGTGCGACTGTTTTTTCACCAATCTTTCATGCATTTTTATCCGAAATTAAATATTGACTTAAAACAAAAATGCATGATAAAATAAAATTTTTTAAAACGTAAAAGTGTGTTATAATGGAAAAGATCGCATTGTAGGAGGTGGACGTATGTTTCATGTAGGTGACAAGATTTTTTACCCGATGCACGGGGCAGGCGTAGTCGAGGCAGTGGAAGAAAAAGAATTCCTGGGTGAAAAGCAGCTCTATTATGTGCTCAACATGCTGCAAAAAGGGTTGAATATCATGGTCCCCGTTGAAAAGATGTCCGAACTGGGCACTCGCTTGATCGTTGCGGCTGACATTTTGGACGAAGTGTTGGCAGTCATGCAGGCAGAGCGCCCTGACTCCACGTTGAATGCGGCACAGCGCTACAAGCAGAATACGGAAAAAATGAAGAGCGGCGATATTTATGAGCAGGCGGAAGTGATCCGGGATTTGTGGCGGATCAGCCAGGGCAGAATATTGGGCACGAGTGACAAGCTGATGCTGGACAATGCCCAGCAGATGATGGTCGGCGAAATTGCGCTGGTAAACGATGTGGACATCGAGCGTGCCGCACAAGTGCTGCGCCATGCGCTGTCTGAAGAACCGCTGGCCGAGCCAGGAGCGGCGGTATCCAACATGCATGCGGGGTAAAACGGAACAAGCCAGCAAAGGGTGTGATTGCTTCGGCAGTCACACCCTTTTTTTCGTTCCCCGCTGGCAACGAGCCATTTGCTACAGCGCGGAAAAGGCCAGCTTATCTGCTTGGATGGACTCGCCGAAGATGGAGCGGGATGGGCTTGCCACACACTGGCGGCGAAAGCCTTGGCAAAGAACGAAGCAACAGAAGAAAGGGAGCCTGGCTTTCGGCTCCCGTTTACTCGATTTACTCGATCAAAATACCTGGCTTCCGGCCGATAATGGGAATCGCGCGGTTCCACAGCAGCCGCAGCTTTTTTCGTTGCAGCGGCGGAATATGCCGATCCGGATGCTTCAGGTACGAGCGGATCGGGATGACCCGAAAACGGACGCGGCCTTCTTGCAGGAAGCGCTGGCAGTAGGTCGGGATCACGGAGATTTGTCCGATGGCCACCTGCCCGTGCGCATCCTTTCCCACCGAAAAACGCAGAATGGCCCCGACCTGCGACTGATCGAAGCGAAGCATTTTCTCGGAGGTGAAGTTTCCGAGCGAATAGGCGACCAGCGTCCGCTTTTTCCTGCCGTCCGCAAGCGCAAGCGCGGGGGTGACGACGGGCTGCAGGACGTGGGGGTGCGCACCGAGGATGACATCCGCGCCATGGTCGAGCAGACTTTGCACAAGCAGGCGCTGGTTCGTTGTCGGGGTGTAGCGGAATTCCACGCCAAAATGCAGGGCGACGATCACGAGGTCGACGAGCGGGCGGATGGCGGCGATGTCCCGCAAAATGGCTTCGCGGCGGATGAGATTGACGAGCCATGGCATGTGGGCAGGAATCACCTGTTTGTTCGTTCCGTACGTGTACGCGAGCAGTGCGATGCGGATTCCGTTCACTTCCCGGACAAATGGCATCGTTGCTTCCTGCATGGAGCGGTACGTGCCCGTGTGCGCCAGCTTGTAGCGATCCAGGACGTCCAAGGTGCGGAAAAGTCCGCTTGGCCCGCCGTCCAGACAGTGGTTGTTCACGGTCGTCACGACGTCAAATCCGACCTGTTTCAAGTCGCGCGCCAGCTCGTCAGGACAATTGAACCGCGGATAGCCAGTGCGTGCCGAGCCGATCTGGTAGGGCTGGCCGCTGCCGGAAAACGTCGTCTCCAGATTGCCGATGGTCAGGTCAGCGCCTGACAGGATCGGGGCGACGGGAGCGAACATATCCGCAAAGGAATACTGATCCGCAGAAGCCAGCCTGGCAGAAGCCACCTGCTCCTTCCACATGAGGATATCGCCTACAGCAGCGATGGTGACCTTCTTTTTCATTGGCTTCACCTCTTCACTCTACTCTATTCCGAAAGTCGTCCGTCCGTTTTGGATAGAAGCGGAACGTTTTCATAGATAGCGGTCTATACAGGCTGTCTCCCTCGGACATACAATACGAAAGCGGATGGGGAGAGGGGGGAATGGCCGTGAAAAAGAAAGGCAAAAAGACAACGCCGCCAAAGACGGTGGTTCTGAACAAGCCGGTGATCGCGGTGACGGGAAGCGCCGGAAAAACGACGACGAAGGAAATGATCTATGCGATTCTGAAACGACGCATGCTCACCTATCGTTCGATGTACAACAAGAACTTCTTGGGAAATACGCGAGCGCATGTCAGACGCTTGCGGGACGAGCACGAAGCGGCGGTGCTGGAATTCGGGATATTGGGGAGTGGACATATTCGCCAGCATTGCCGGATCATTCAGCCGAACATGGGGGTCATTACGAACATAGGCACAGCGCACATCGGGAATTTTGGCGGAGACATTGGACGGCTCGCCCTGGCGAAATCCGAGTTGATCCGCTACATGAAATCTACCGGCACCGTCTTTCTCAATAGGGACTGTCCCTACTCGCGCCAGTTTACGCAGCAGCCGTTTGCAGGGGCGTTTGCTGGCCGATTCGTGACGTTCGGGATCGAGCAGGACGCGGACTATCGTGCGGACAGAGTGATGCCGGAGGAAGGAGGAATTTCCTTCGTCTGCTCGTTTCGGCAACAACGGGAGAAGCTGTTCATCCCGATTTTGGGAGAGCACAATGTGTACAACGCGCTGGCGGCGATCGCCGTAGCGCATACACTCGGCTTTTCGTTCCAGGACATTCGGGAAGGGCTGCGCCAGTTCCAGCCGCAGCGCAAGCGGCTCGTCAGCTATCGGCTTGCGAACAATGTCCAGGTGTTAGACGATACGTACAGCTCCAATCCGGATGCGGCCAAGGCGGCGATTGATGTGCTCAGCCAGTCTGGGCCCGGCACCAAAATAGCCGTGTTGGCGAGCATGCTGGAAATGGGGAGCTACGAAGTGCGAGGGCATGAAGAAGTCGGGAAGTATGTGAGCCAAAAGAATGTGGATTACTTGTATACGCTAGGGAGAAGCGCCAGCTATATTGCGCGCGGGGCCATCCGGGCAGGCTTTCCGGCGAACCGGGTCATCCATTGCCAAAGCAAGGTGGTCCTGCATCGCTGTCTCGCCAGGAGAATGAAGCCCAACACGACTTTTCTGGTAAAAGGCTCGCACCGTCTGAAAATGGGAGAAACCGTCCAGTTTTTGTGCAATGCGATTGCGAGAGGAAAACGAAAACCGCGGTAGCGCTGCCAAGACCTGTCAGGCGAGCAGGCGCTTGTCCCGGGAGCGGACAAGGGCCTTTTGGGCATGGGAAAAGGAACGGGACGAACCAGTCAGCCTGGTCCGAACAAGCAGGACTATGGTCATCCGACGATGTCACCAAATTCTCGATTGGAAAGATTTGCAGACTTAAACGGGCTGAGTTTTTCCAGTAAAGTGGATGTGTACCCAATCCGCTGGGAAAAAACAGCCAGGAGGAGAAAGAATGACGAAACGAGATTGGTTGCAAAAGTCGACTGTCGCCGTCATGCTCAGTACATCCTTGCTTCTGTACGCAGAAGGCGGACAAGCAGCAGCCAAGACTGTGGATTCGCAATCTTCGGTCAAAGCGGAAGAAATTGTGCAGGTAGCTACGTCCCTGATCGGCAAAGACTACAAATACGGGGCAGTGGGGCCGAATTCATTCGGTTCGGCAGGACTCGCTACGTACGTGTACAAGCAGGTCGGGCTGACGATTGACGATACGATAGCCAAGCTGTACAAGACAGGAACATCCATCCCGTTAGACAACATTCAGGCGGGAGATTTGCTGTTCTTTTCCTCGAATGGCAAAGACGCTCCGACCTTCATGGGAATTTCCATCGGAAATGACCAGTACATATCCTCGTCGCAAAGCGAAGAGGCCGTCGTTTTGAAACAACTCAGCCGAGACAGAAAGAAGCTGGTGGGCGCACGCCGCATTTTGGCGGAGGACACCGGCGTGGGCGCAACTCCGGCCCCCGGGAAGCAGGAAGAGTCCGCCTCTTCCATTGCGGACAGGGTGATTGCGGCCGGGAAGAAATACATCGGCACACCGTATGAGTATAGCTCGTCCCGTGCGAACAAAAAGACGATGGATTGCTCCGAATTTACGATGTGGGCGTACCGCGATGGCGCCAATATCGACATGGGCAATGGCGGAGCGCGCTCCCAGGCCCTTTTTGTGAAAAGCAACGGCACATACACAACGGACATCAACAAGCTGAAAAAAGGCGATCTCGTCTTCTTCATGGCCTATAAAGGCTACAAGGAATCCGACTACAAAGGAATCAACGTACCGCAGCAAAGCATTACCCACGTCGCCATTTACTTGGGCGACGACAAGCTGCTGCATACATTCTCCAAGGAGTCTGGCGGCGTGACGATTACCGATTTCAAGCGTACGCACTGGGAATACCGCTTCATCATGGGCGGCCGCCCTTATTGAACGGGGTGGAGTCTCTCGATCCTTTCGCGAGGGCAACAATGCTAGGATGCCTACGTACAAGAGCGGAAAAAATAGGTGAATGACCACGGGCAAACGTACAGTCCATCTGTGCGTTTGCTGCATCTCTTATAGGGAGACTTGTAGGAGGTGAAACGTCATGTCATATCAGTATCCCCCAGGAGGCTATCCTCCGGGAGGTTACCCGCCACCGCCGCCGCCCGGAGGTTCTTCTGGAGGTTTTCCTCCCCCGCCGCCAGGTCCGCCTCCAGGCAGGACGCCCAGTTCGCCGGGATCGAGAGGATATGGAGGGACACGCCGGATTGAACCGGGCGGGTTTTATCCGTGCCTCTATCGGTATACGTACATTTGGTTGCAAAACGGTCGGTCTTTCTGGTTCTATCCCGTATTCATCGGTCGTTCATCCGTAACAGGCTACCGCTGGAGAGGAAACCGCTGGGAATACTATGGCTTGGAACTGAACCGAATCGCCTACTTTACTTGCTAATAAAACAGGTACATTGCATGGTTGCAAAACGGCCTTTCCCGGATGGACGGGAAAGGCCGTCTTGGATTTTTGGGGCAGCTTGCGTGCCTGCTACTGGACCGTCACGGTGAAATTTTGGTGGTCGTGTACGTCGCCTTTTTCCAGATGGACCTTCACCGTGTATTCCCCCGGGGCAGGGAAGGAGAGGCGGCCGGCGTACTGTCCGGGACTTGGTTCTGTGGCATCCGCGAAGCTGTGCTTCGCCTCATCTCCTGTCCAAAACTCAAACCTGACTGTTCCTCCCGCAAAGGGCTGCTGCTCCTTCATCAGGTGAACGAGCATGACTGCTTCCGATTGCGCTTTCAACTCGTCTGGGGGCAGCAGGTGAAAGTCGATTCCGCTGGCTGCATGCCCCGCAGAGGGAGCAGAAGCAGAAGCGGCGTTGTCTGCGGCTTTCACGGTAAAGGACATCTTCCGCATGTTGTGGAAATCGCGGGCGGTCACATGGTAATAGACAAAATAGGAACCGGGCTCGCTGATCGTCTGCTGTGCCGTGTAGACGCCAGCGGATACGAGCTTTGCCGGGATCGTTTGATGCTGTTCCTGTCCATCCTTCCACCATTCGAAGGATACTTCCTTGGCATCGTCCACCGGCTGGCCTTCCTGGGTCACCTTGACGGAAAACGTAATGGGTTGACCCGCTACCGGCTCGGCAGGCTCCAGCGAAAAAGCGGCGTCAACAGGGGCGCCGGAAACTTCCATCCCCTGGTCGTTTGGACCGGAACAGGCCGCAGCCAGAATGGCCAATGCGGACAGGCATAGCGTAAAAAAGCGTTTCATTTGCGTTTACCCTTCCTTCTTCAAGTTCAGCAGCTCTTGATAGATTTGCTCGGGATCAAAGTCCTCGCCCATGCCGAATTTGCGGATGACCGTGTTGTTTTGATCGACGAGATACGTGCTCGACGTATGGGAGATGAATCCGTCCGCAGTCGTCTTCGCAAAAAAGCCGAGCGAGCTGGTCACGGTGCGAATCGTCTCTTCATCGCCGCGCAAAACGATCCAGCCCTCGTCGGCAATGCCGAGCTGGTGGATGTAGGAGCGCAGCACCTCCGGGGTATCGTTTTGCGGGTCGATCGTAATCGTCAAAAACTCAATGCCGCGTCCCATGAGTCCAGCCGCTTGCAGCCGCTTTTGCAGCTGCACCATTTTCACGGTAGTCGTCGGACATATATCGGGACAGCGTGTATAGATCAGCTCGACCAGGCGAAGGCTCCCGGGCTTCGGTGCGAGGGAGTAAGCCTCTCCGTCCAGCGTCTGTAGCTGTACATCCGGCAGCCTGGCCGAAACCGTCGCCGGGCTCAGCCAAAACCACGAGGCGACGAGCGCGGCGAGGACGAAAAGCGGCAAAAACAGCAGCAGCCGTCTGAGGCGGATGGCGGCAGTCGGGGTGAGCGGCACGCGGGATGCCTCCTTTGTTTGCAGATCGGTAGAGTGTGCTTTTCAGGTCGTTATTGCAGGAGCGGCCCATCGTTCGGATGATCTTTTTCTTTCCGGTACCAGGCGGCAAACACGTAGGCCAAAACGGAACCGTACGTCAACTCCTGCATCAGCTTCATGATGATCCCGCCAAGCCGCTGATCCTCCAGCGGCAGGAGGGAAACGGCAAACATCGATTTGTCGATGGGGGCGGAAAAGAACGGCGCACACAGCAGGGAGGGACCGTTTACATACGTGTCGTACAGCGCCGATTCCGAAAAAATAATGAGCGCGCAGGCTGGCGTAATCAGCACGCCGTTGGCAAAAATGTAGGCCAGCTTTTGCAACTCGGACAAACGATGAATCTCCGGAATCGGAGCGATAACCGGCAGCCACATCAAAAGGGCCGCACCCAAAAGCAGCAGGTGGATCAGATTATGGACGGCCAAATGGTTCATTGCCATGTCTAGCATAACAGGCATGTGATAAAACGAAAATAGGGCATTGAACATGAGGACGGCCGGAATCGGATGGCTCGCCACGCGCAAAAACGCTTTCAGCCCCCTGCGGTCAAACAGCGAGCGCATGAGCCAGGGAGGTGTGCCAGCCAAAAGCAACAGCGGCATCACCAGGTAGAGCAGGGATTGCTGGAGCATATGGGCACTGAACAAAAAATGGCCAGCGACGTTCAACGGGCTGCCCATGCCGCAATAAAACAGCAGCAAGCCAGTGGAAAACGACAGCTTCTGTGCGAGGGTGGCTGGTTTTGCGTCAGGAAACGTCCGGCGCAAAGGACCTGTCAGCGAAAAGTAGGCAAGTCCGATCAGAGCGGTCAACAAAATCAACTCCGGGTTCCACGTCGCCCGAAAGCCAAAGGTTTCGGTCAAGTCGATGAGGGACAACACGATTACCTCCGTTTTCCTGAAAGATTCCCCAGTACCCATTATAGACAATCGTTTCCAAAAGCCTAATGACTCGTTCGGGCTATTTCTTGCGGCACCAGCTCGCCTGTTTGTGACCTGGCGCAAGACAGCCCCCGAACGGCAAAGTCCGGGGGCTGTTTCTCCACTACCCACTACTACGATTGTTTCTGTTGCTCCAGCCATTTCTTCCACTCGGCGGCATCGTGTCCGCCTACCAGACGAGCGACTTCCTTGCCGTCTTTATAGTGGACAAGGGTCGGCGTGAATTCGATCTGGAAGTCGTCCCAGCTGGCAGCGAATTCAAGCAAGTTGTGCTTCTTCATGTCGATCTGCATGTCTTTGACGATCGGCACGAGGACCGGCGTGGTCGCGCGGCAATGCTCGCACAGCGGGCTGTAGTAGTAGACGAACAACTCTTCCTTGCTCTCGATCTTTTGCTTCAGCTCCTCTGGCATAATCAGGTTGTCGTACAGCGGATCTTTCAATTGCTCGATCGTAGCCGGATTCAGGTTGGCTTTTCCGTACGGATTGCCTGCAGCCGCCTCGCGGTTGGAAATATCCGAGTACACAATGGCGCCAATCAGCAGTGCAGCTACCAGGATGGAAAAAAAGATGATTTTTTTCATACCTCAAATCTCCTTTGCATGTTTCCTGACGATGAACAAGAGAATGCTAATCAGCGCAAAAGCGACCAGCGCCAAAAACGGAATCGTGACGAAGCCGAACCAGTTGATGTAGTCCGTATTGCACGGCACGATGCCGCAAGCGTTGCCCAGCTCATGCAGAGCAGGCACCTTTTGAATCAGGTAATGGTAGAGGGAGATGCAGCCGCCGATCAGCGACAGAATCAGGGCGTATGAGGACATTTTGTACTCTTTTTTGGCGGCGGCCACCCCCAGCAAAATGATGAGCGGATACATCAAGATTCGCTGGTACCAGCACAGATCGCACGGTATGTATTTCAATCCTTCGGAAAAATACAGGCTTCCGGCTGTGGCAATCATCGCCACGCCCCATGCGGCAAACATGGATTGTTCCATCACTTGCTGACGTTTCATAACAACACCTCGTCCCTATCTTATCACAGGTTGAATCGGAAGTAGCTGATAAAAAGCAATCATCTGTGAAAAGAAAAGGCTTGTCCAAACGAGAAACGCTACCTGAAGCGGTTGCCACAGGTAGTAGCCGAAGCTTTGCCCAACCGACAGACATCGTCACAATCAGATGACCCGTACGTACAAGTCGGGTTGGACGTCCTGAATCGGGACGAAGATGGATTGCAGGGAAGGCCATTCGACCAATAATATCCCTCGCCGATACGCAGCTCCGCCGTCAATTCCCACGAGATTGCCCCTTCTCCAAGGTCCCTGGCCTTCATATCCAGGCAGTCGGGGAACGGGGGTGTGCCCAAAGACGATTGGCCTGTCTCCTTGTTCATGAAGGTAGAAAGGCTCGCGAATCCACAGGAGATCTTCCGGGTTTTGCTCTTTCAGAGGGATTCCCGGGCGAATCCCCGCATGAACGAGAAGAACGGCGGGCGCTCCCGACGCCGGATCAGCCGGCAGCTCCATGTACAGCGGTAAGCTGGATAAAGCAGGCAAGAGACCTGGATACTCGGCGAGAATGAACCGTCTCGCCTCCTCCTGCTCTGCGGTCGAGGGCATCGAATGAAGGAACGCCCGGCGCAGGGGATGATGACCGAGCAGCGAACGGATCGTGGCATCGCCTCCGTTGTAGCGCAGGTACAGCTGCGGATTTCCTTGCCCTTTCAGCCAGTCCTCCAACATTTGCTCGTGATTGCCTTTCAGCAGAAAGACGTGGTTCGGGTACTCTTGGCGCAGGCGGAAGAGCTCGAACAACACTTCCTTGGATTCGGGTCCGCGGTCAATCATGTCGCCAATGACGTAGAGCCGATCTGTCTGCGGAGAAAAGGAGGCATCGCGCAACGCTCTCTGAAATGCCTGATATTGTCCGTGAATATCCGAAACGAAATAGGTGGCCATTTTCCCATCACCTCCCAAAGAGAACTTGGCGCAACTGCTATTACCATATGTAGAAAGAAAAAGGGAGTGCCAGGGCATGCGCGTAAGCAAAACATGGGCGCACCTTCTGTCTGGCAAGGAATATGGATACCTATGAGACAGATACCCAGAAGCTGGAGGGAAGATAGGACAGATGGCTACATCTTATCGGGATTACACTTCACCCAATACGCAGTTTACCTTTGATCTGCGCAACAACACGTTTTTTCGCAAAGACGCCGGAAACTTCATTGATGCGCTCGGCATCCAGCAGCTGAACACGCTCGGCAACACGTCGTTGCTGGATATTTTTCTCACGACGGGGAATGTGATTGAACCGCATATTCATCAAAATGCTTCCGAACTCGTCTACTGTGTAGCGGGAGAGGCTGTCGTATCGATCATCAATCCGTTTACAAACCAGTTGCTCAACTTCAATCTCAAGCCGCGGCAAGTGGCGAACGTACCGCAGGGCTGGTGGCACTATGAAGTGGCCTTGACGGACGATACCCATCTGATCGCGATTTTCGATGCGCCTGTTCCGGAAGTGATTTTTGGCTCCGATATCCTGCGCCTGACGCCGGCAAATATCTGGGCGCACACGTACTGCCTGGACGAAGCGAAGGTAAAAGACACCCTTGCGCCGATCACCCAAACCGTCGTCATCGGTCCACCGCTCGGCTGCCCGCAGGGGGCAAACCCCGCTCCCAACCAGGGCCGTAGCCAGTGGCAAAACACTTCCAGCCAATATCCGCACTACGACTATTCCAGTCAGTATTCCAGCCAATGGCCGGTGAACTCCTACTACGACGCTGCGGCTTACACGCAGCCGCCGGAGTACGGGCAGTACACCCAATACCCGGAACTGGCAGGCTACACCTACTATCCGACTAGCCAGCCGCAAACCGCTTATCCTTATCAGCAGCCGCCATACGGATATTCTGCTACGTACTAGCTGTACACCCTCTTCCTCCTCCGCTACAATGAGGGCAAAACGCAAGAGGGGGAAGCAGATGGAGATACTTGCCAAATGGTTGCAGGAATCGCCGGGCGCGGTCGTCTTTACGGGGGCAGGGATGTCGACGGAAAGCGGCTTGCCGGATTTTCGCTCGCAGACGGGGCTGTGGCGGGGCAATGATCCGCAAAAACTCGCGAGTACACAGGCGATGCGCAACAACCGCGAATCGTTTGTGGAGTTTTACCGGATGCGGATCAAGGCGCTTGCCGCTTGCAAACCGCATGCCGGACACGCGCTTTTGGCCCAGTGGGAGCAACGCGGTCTGGTTGCAGGCATCATCACGCAAAATGTAGATGGCTTCCATCAGCGGGCAGGGAGTCAGGCAGTCGCACAGCTTCACGGCACACTGACGACGGTCAGCTGCACTCGCTGTCGGGCGAGCTACCCGAGCGAGCGGTATTTGCAGGAGGAAGGGATCGAATGTACGTGCGGCGGCTTCGTTCGCCCGGATGTCGTCCTGTTCGGAGAGTCGCTGCCCCAGTCGCAGGTTGACCTGGCAGTGGAATGGACAGAGCGCGCGCCGCTATTGATCGTGCTCGGCTCGTCGCTTACGGTCAGCCCTGCCAACTGGTTCCCGCAGCGGGCCAAAGAAAACGGAGCCAGGCTGGTGATCGTCAATCAGGAGCCGACTCCTTTGGACGGATGGGCGGACCTGGTCGTGCAGGACGTGAAAATCGGCGAGCTGCTGTCGCGCACGGAACAGTGGCTTGGCAACTGAATGAGCGGCAGGCGTACTCAACGGCAGGAGAGTACGCCTGCGGTTCATGTGGCGGCAGAAAATTTGCGGGCAGAGTGTCCCTAGAGCTTCCGAGAAAAACATGGTACGATGCTGGGAGGACGGCAAATCGAAAAGTACAGGTGACGATGATGCAGATTCTTTCGGTAGAAAACCTCTCCAAAAGCTACGGAGAGAAAGTTTTGTTTGACAACATTTCCTTTCATATCGCGGAAAAGCAGCGAATTGGCCTGATTGGCGTCAATGGCACGGGAAAATCGTCCCTCTTGCGGATCGTGGCGGGACTCGATACTCCGGACAGTGGAAAAATCATTCATGCCAACCAGTTTCGCGTGGAATATTTGCCGCAAAATCCGAGCTTCGACGAAGAATCTACGGTGCTTGCGCAAGTGTTTTACGGAGAATCCCCGCTCATCCAGTTGCTGCGGGAGTACGAAATGGCGCTTGCGGCCGTGCAGCAAGACCCGCAAGACGAGAAAAAGCAGGCACGGCTGTTTGCGGTGCAAAGCCGGATGGATGCGGCCGATGCGTGGGAGAGCAATACCCAGGCCAAGATGATTTTGACCAAGCTCGGCATTTCCCGATTTTCACAAAAGGTCAAAGAGCTGTCTGGCGGCCAGCGCAAGCGGGTAGCGATGGCAAGAGCGCTGATTCAGCCAGCCGATTTGCTGATTTTGGATGAACCGACGAACCATATCGACAATGAGACGGTCGAGTGGCTGGAAGATTACTTGTCCCGCTACAAAGGAGCCTTGCTGCTCGTCACGCATGATCGCTATTTCCTCGATCGGGTGACAAACCGCACCTTCGAGCTGGATCGCGGCAAGCTGTACAGCTACGAAGGCAACTACGCGACGTTTCTGGAGAAAAAAGCCGAGCGCGAAGAAAACGAGGCGGCGGCAGAGGACAAACGGCAAAACCTGTTGCGCCGCGAGTTGGCCTGGCTGCGCCGGGGGGCAAAAGCACGGACGACCAAGCAAAAAGCGCGTGTCCAGCGGGTAGAGGAACTGCGCGATCGGACGGTGGACGGTCCGGCGGCGAAGCTGGAGATGGCGCTTGGCGCAAGCCGCCTGGGCAAAAAGGTCATCGAGATCGAACGGATCGAAAAAGTGTACGGGGACAAAAAGCTGGTCGACGACTTCAGCTATATCGTGTTGCCGGGCGATCGCGTCGGGATTATCGGTCCAAACGGCAGCGGCAAATCGACGCTGTTGAACATGCTCGCGGGCCGCATCCAGCCCGACAGCGGAACGATTGATGTCGGCACGACGGTAAAAATCGCCTACTACACGCAGGACAGCGTGGACATGGACGAAAAGCTGCGGGTGATCGAGTACGTCAAGGAAGCGGCGGAAGTGATTACGACGAGCAACGGAGAGGCGATTACGGCTTCGCAAATGCTGGAGCGGTTTCTGTTCTCCCCGTCGATGCAGTGGACGCCGATTTCCAAGCTGTCCGGCGGCGAGCGGCGCAGGCTGTACCTGCTGCGGACGTTGATGGGCGAGCCGAACGTGCTGCTGCTGGATGAGCCGACGAACGACCTCGATATCCAGACGCTGAGCATTTTGGAAGATTACTTGGAGCAGTTTCCCGGAGCGGTCATCACCGTTTCCCACGATCGCTACTTCCTGGATCGCACGGTTGACCATCTGTTTGCCTTTGAAGGAAACGGGCGGATTCGCCACTTTACGGGCAACTACTCCGATTATTTGGAAGAAAAGCGGAGAGAGGATGCCCTCGCCGCTTCCGAGGCGCAACAGTCGTCTGCCGAGAAGCAGCCGGGCAGCCAGGCGACTCGCGGCAACAACCGCACGAAAAAGCTCTCCTACAAAGATCAAAAAGACTGGGATACCATCGAAAGCAAAATCGCCTCGCTGGAAGAGCGCCTTGCGCAATTGAAAACAGACATTGCGGCAGCGGGCAGCGACTACGCCAAGGTGGAAAAGCTGTTTGCGGAAGAGCAGCAGGTCGCAGCCGAACTGGAAGCGGCCGTGGAGCGATGGGCGGAGCTGTCTGCGCTGGTGGAAGAGTTGGAGCGAGGGAAGTAATTGGCAGCGTGCCAATCTCTGTTTGTTTCGCCAGTTATTGAGGCTGGGAAAGCGCACGCGATCTCCTGTAGACTAGAGAGGATTACTAGAGTAGAGGAGTCGCTGTCGTTGCCTGCCTATAAACTGGACCCGGAATGGGTCATGTCGTACCTGGCGTTGCAAGAAGAAAGACTCGCTTGCGAAGTCCATCCCAAGGACAAAGAAGCGATCATGAACAAGATCAGGGAATTGACGCTGTCGATCATGTACAAGCAAGCCCGAAGATTTCTCGTCTATCTGGAGACGGAAGACCGAAAACCGATCGCGAAAAAAAGAAAGCCTACCATGTGAACAAGACCCGCCTTTTGCCAGGAGCATAAGGCGGGTCTTTGCGTATGGTCACTGCTGCCGGATGCGCACGGGCGTACCGATGGGAACGAGCTTCGCCAGGGCGTTGACATCCTCGTTGTACATGCGAATGCAGCCGTGCGAGACGTATTTGCCGATGGAGGACGGGTTGTTCGTCCCATGGATGCCGTAGTGCGGTTTGCTGAGCCCCAGCCAGTACGTCCCGAAGGCGCTGAGCGGACCTCCGGGGTAGGAATTCGGATAGGGCACCTTGTTGATGATAGTGAAGTCTCCCCGTGGTGTCGCCGTGGCGATTTTGCCGAGCGCCACCGGGTAGGAGCGAACGAGCTTGTTTCCGTCGAACAGGTCGAGTCTGAGCTTCGCGATCGAGATGCGAATGTTGTATGCAGGCATTCCCTCACCTCCCTTATGGCAACCGCTATCGACATAGCTGCTACCACTATCTTATGTGCGAGAAGGAGAGGGGTACTTTTGGTTTTATCCGTTACCGGAAGGAAGAAAACGTATCGGGATAGCGCAGGCCGTCGCGGTAAAACAAGGTTCTCACCCACGCGTACAGCCGAAGCGGAATGGAAGGAAAGACAATCGCCAGCTTGCCTTCCTCCAGAATGGGCAGATCGAGCGGAGACTGAATCTCGTAGGGCACTCCCTCTTGATCGAGCAGCGCCTTGTAGCGGTGGGCTTCACTCCAGCTCACCGGGTAGTAAAATGATTTTTCCATCGTATCCAACACCTTTCCGGTTATCACTGCTTCCCATTATATGCAACCCGTTTGGGGTAAAAAAAGAAGCGAACGTATAAAATAGGGAAAAATAGGCCCGGTTGTTGCCGGCTCACGTCAGGGCAAAAATTCCGTCATGATTTTCCGCGCGAATCGGTGTAAAGTAGAAGTATCCAGAAATTGGAGGGGCAGTTTGTATGGCGCAGACACACTTGCACTTTAACATGCACATCGGCAGAAAGAAGCCGGAGAGCGTACTCAACAGAGAAACAGCGTGTCCGTTCTGCGATCGCAGCAGCTTGACAGATGTGCTGGAGCAGCGCGGTTCCATGATCTGGCTGATGAACAAATTTCCCGTCCTGCAAGATACGCATCAGACCGTATTGATCGAATCGGATGAGTGCGATGGCGATTGGTCCACCTATTCCCGGGAGCATGCGCACGCCTTGCTCGCCTTTGGCGTGGAAAAGTGGCTGGAGATGGAGCGAAGCGGCTCTTTTCGCTCTGTGCTGTTTTTCAAAAATCACGGACCGTATTCCGGCGGGAGCATTCGTCACCCGCACATGCAGATCGTCGGGCTGACAGGCTACGACTATCGCACCCAGCTTAGGGACAGCGACTTTCACGGAATCACCGTCGACCGGGAGGCAGGGGTGGAGTGTACGCTCTCGACGCATCCGCGGGCGGGTTTTTTTGAGTACAACGTCGTTTTGTCCGACCTGGATCAGCTGCCCAGAATGGCTGATTATTTGCAAATTTTGGCGCACTGGATCTTGCACCATGTCAATCCGCGCAACCAGAGCTACAACTTTTTCTTCTATCAATGGAAAGAAAAGCTGATCGCGAAGGCAGTGCCGCGCTTCGTGACCTCCCCGCTGTACGTTGGCTATTCGATTCCGCAAGTAGCGAACAATCTGGAGGAAATGGTGGAGGAGATGAGAAGGCATTATTTTTGATAATAGACTAGGGCGTGGGTGAAAACGCATGATTGAGTCAAGAAAATAGCGATCATACCTTTTTGCACGGAGTTAAGTCGAAGGATAACTTTGGGTGAAGGGGTTGTTTTTCTATGGGGCGTACTAAGTATTACAAATATGACAAAGCCTTCAAAATAGCTGCCGTAATGCAGATCATGGATGAAGGAAAGAAGGTCTCCCATGTTGCGAAGGCTTTAGGCATTCTTCCTACGATGCTGAGCCGATGGGCGGGGGTATGAATATCAAACATACGGTGATGAAGCATTTACAGGTAACGAACCAATCGCCAACAAGGATCTCGAAATCAGACGGCTACAAAAGCGCTTGGACGAACGCGAAAGGGAGATAAAGGGAGATTAAGATTGTAAAAAAGTTTCAGACATTCTTGAAGGAGCCCGAGTAGCCAAGTATCGGTTATTTCAAAGCCACGTAAAAATCTATCCCGTCCGGCTCATGTGTAAAGTGCTTGGAATCAGCCCCCAAGGGTATGATGACTGGAAGAAACCCAGAAAAAGTCAACGAACCATCGACCAGGAAAGTCTCGAGGTAGCCATTTTGCAAGTGTATAAAGAATTTATGGGTCGATATGCCAGTCCCTGGATCGCTTTAGAGTTGTGCAAACGCGGCTTGTTTACCAGCAAGAACCGTGTCGTTCGGATGGGACTGGCTGACGTTTCTTATCGAAAACGAAGTCGGATCGGACGAAAACCAAAAGGATCGGGAATCATGGATAATTTAGTGAAACGTGCGTTTGAAGCCCAAACGAAAACACGCTCTGGATTGGAGATATCATTTACCTTCCCTTTCAGCATGGATTTCTCTGTACTTGACCAACGTCCTCTTGTTCGGTTTTTGCACCTAAGGGCAAAGCCGCCATCTGCATGAATGTCTCATGCCCCGGTTCCTTCGGGATATGACTCGGTCTGTCGGTTGTTTATCCACTCGTGGTATTCGTCTAATTCCAGATACTTTCTGCCTGTACTCCACTTTTCAGCGTGGCTCAGAAGCATGGCACCGATGAGTCGAATGGCAGACGCGCGGTTCAGGAAGATACGCATCACCCTTTCGCGTCGGCGGATTTCTTCGTTCAGCCGCTCAACAGAATTGGTTGTACGGAGGCGTTTTCGGTATCGTTCAGGGAGCTCGGAGATGGCTACCGCATCGTCAAATCCTGCCTCCAGGATACGCATGGCCTTGGCAGCCTTTTCTCCAAGGGCGACAAAGGTTTCGCCCAGCAGTGTACGTGCGACAGGAATACTGGGAGCATCCAGAATAGCACGGACATGTTTATGGACGTCCTCTTGAAGCGTTTTCGGTGTTGCGTCTATGATATTTCGCAAAAAATGGGTTTCCACGTACAGCCTTGAAACTGTGTAGGAATCGCTTTGACAAGACCGCTATGTTGATCCGAGACGACAAAATCAACGACATGAAGGCCCCGTTCTTTCAAGCTGACAAAAAGGAGGAACAACTGTCGTAAGACTCACTGTCGCCAATGGTAAAGCCAAGGATTTCCCGGCATCCCTTTTGCTTGATGCCGGTAGCCAACAGAAAGCTTCGGGAACTGAGAACACTAAAATCAGCCGGTTACACCCTTAGTGTGGTGAAAACCGGCTGATAGTGGGTTTTACGTCATACGACTGGCTAATACAGTGATTTATCTTCTGGGAGAAAAATTCCTAGAATGATATACAATACACCTAATGCCGGAACTGCTAGCAAAATAAATATAAGTCTCACAATGAACGAAGAAATTCCGAAATATTCTGCAATCCCTCCACAAACACCTAAAATTGCTTTATCAGTAGAGGATCTTTTCAACTGTTTCTTCATTGTGGTCCTCCTAAGACGAATGAAAGAATAAATATTCTCTCTGAATATTATTTTACATCATCTTTTGAAAGCGTAGTTTCATAATCATTGTCTCCTACATTCAGATAGAGCTTCATAGTAGATTGCCCTGTAGGAATTGTGTAGGTAAAATCCATTTGACTGTACGCACGTCTCGTACTAGTTTCATATTTTCTTTTTATACCCACGGTAGGAGGGGTAAAACTTCCTCCAAGTACACTTACATACGGGTCATATGAATCGACTATATAATCATTGTTGTTACCTGACACAATTACAATGTCAGAATAAAATCCAAAGTTAACTATACCAGTAAACCAATAAGATTCAATCATGTATGAACCAGGAGACACCATTGGCTGTATCTCTGAATCTACTAATCTAGTTCCATACATTATTTTAGAACCGTCATTAAAAGTAATGACTCTGGATTTATTTAAACTGTTTTCTCCATTTGCAATAATCTGTGCTTTCGCCTTTTGCAAATTCTCCTCTTTCATAGAATCTAAAACTTCACCGTTTTCCAACTTCTTAATCAATGTGTTCTGTGTTTTCTCATCTATGCCTAATTCACTAAAACGATCTTTTAAGTTTTCGATGTCGGTTTGACTAAATTCAAAAACCTTAGGATTAGCAGATACTTTTTCCGCAGAAACACCTTGAACAAAAGCAACTAGCATCAACACAAAAATCGACATAAACGAAACAAATTTCTTCACTTCCGTTCCCTCCCTTTTTTTGGTTAAACATATATATTATACCACTAACTTTGCGATTATTGCAATCGAAATACGCATAATATTCAGACGTTTGGTTTTGAGTATGGATGGCACAAAAAAATCCTTTACAATGGAATGGTCAGGTAGTTTCTGCCAAATCCACTGAAAGGATACCACTATGGACAAGAATACCGAATTTTGTCATTTGCTAAATGGGTTCGCCTATTTTTTCGAAACGTTTTTTTGAAGATTTGGCTTCTAGTGACCACGACAAGTACGTCAAAAAGCTAATGACCTCTGCCTATCTCCTGTTATTTCTGCATGCTCAACTTCAGCAACGAGAAGGATAACGGGCGATTGCAGATGACGCCAGCACGTGTTCATGACCGGACTCAACTCGATCCGCTCGTAGACAATCTGGGGACGACGTATGTGTTTGATCGTCCTGTCTCCGAAGGGAGTTCCATCAAAAGAGATGGTTATGTCTTCCGCCTCATAGAGACAACCGATTCACAGGGAAACCCCCTCCTGCCAAATTCGAATCGAGGGAGTTATCTGCCGAAGAGATCAGCGAGATGTATCGGAGTCGCTGGGCCATTGAAATCTTCTTTACATGGTTGAAGCAGCACGTGAAATTCACTTCGTTTTACGGGAAAAGCCAAGAAGCGGTTGTATAGCATCTGATTTAATTGCATATAAATGCCAAGTTGACGGAACTACCTTTGTGGGTCACTCCGTTCTTTTGCCATTTGAAACCGGAATATTGTTAGGAAATATCAATTTATTAGCCCTGGCAATTTTTATGAACACTAGTGAATTTTAGCCGTGATTTATCTAATTACCTAGTTAACAAGATGAGATGAGGTAAGACGTCAAAAAGGGGAGAGTCGCTTGGGATACGAGATTGTGGCCACAACATCGCTGACAGCTGCACAGCTTACGGAAATCAACCAGCTGGCGGCGATTTGCAACGGGCATGACGGCATTGCTTTGAAAATAAACCCGAGCATGCTGGAACAGCGTTCGGGCGAGCACACAGAGGATTTTCTCTGTTACGCGGACAACAAGCTGGTCGGATATCTTGGCCTGTATGTGTTCCACGCCAAAGAGGCGGAGGTCAGCGGCATGGTCCATCCGGATCACCGGAGAAAAGGGATTTTTACCGGACTGCAGCGCAGGGCCGAAGCAGAGTGCCGCAAGCGGGGCATTCCTGCCCTGCTGTTTATCGTCCAGCAAAAATCGCAGGCAGGGGCCGCTTATCAGAAGCGAATCGGCGCCCCATACGAGTATTCGGAATACTGGATGGATTTGGGGAAATCTGGACGAGAAGCCTTGAACCACGCTGTGCGGTTGCGGCCTGCTACCGCAGAAGATGAAGAGACATTGGTTCAGCTCGATGTACGCGGTTTTCAGATGGAGGAAGCGCAGGTACGGGAGATGAAGGAGAAGATGGCGAACGATCCTCGTATCAGTACGTATCTGGTGCTGGCAGAGGAACGGGCGGTCGGCAAAATCAGCGTAAGCAAAAATGGCACGCAGGCGTTTATTTACGGCTTTTGCGTCCATCCTGATGAGCAGGGCAAAGGCTACGGCCGCCAGGCGCTGGCGCAGACGATTGCGCTGCTCGAAGCAGAAGGCTTCGCAGAGATCTCCCTTGAGGTTGCCTGTGAAAACAACAGGGCGCTCGGGTTGTATGAGTCGTGTGGCTTTGTCGTGAAGTCAGCCAACGATTACTACAGGCTGAAGCTCTAGGACGCTTTCTGGCGCAAACTGCTTTTGCCGACGCCCGCAGATTGGCAAACGAAGCCGCTTCCGTGCTACCATAGGAAAGGTAGCATTGCGGAAAAGGGAGTGACGAAAGCATGAAACTGTTGTCCATCGAACCGACGCCGAGTCCGAATGTGATGAAGCTGAACGTGGACGAGACTCTGCCAGGCGGCGTGCAACATGTTTATACAAAAACGGAAGCGCAAAAAGCACCGGAGCTGATGCAGGAGCTTTTGGCCATTGACGGAGTGACGTCGATTTTTCATACGGCGGACTTCCTGGCTTTGGAACGCAAGTCGAATGCGGACTGGCAGCGCATCTTGACGGAGGCGCGGGAAATTTTGCAGGCGGGAAAAGGAATGGCGATCCCTGTCGTCTCCGCGGAGCAAGCGGGGGCCTACGGGGAGGCGCAGGTGTTCATCCAGATGTTCCGCGGCGTCCCGATGCAGGTTAAGGTGACGATGGGGACGGAGCAGATTCGCGCCGCCTTGCCTGAGCGATTCGGGCAGGCCGCCGTACAGGCCGGCTCTGCTTCCCCGAACTTAATTATGGAGCGCAAATGGGTGGAGCACGGTGTCCGTTACGGCGATTTGCGCGAAATCGGCGAGGAGGTAGCGCAGGAGATCGATGCGACGTACCCGCAGAGCCGCTTGGAGGAACTCGTCCAGCAGGCGATGCTGCTCGGGCCGGGCGAGACGCCGCAGGCGGTCGAGCGCGAGAAAAAGGTCGTGACACTCGAGATGCTCGACGATCCGGATTGGCAAAAGCGCTATGAGGCGCTGGACCGCATGGAGCCGACAGAGGAAGACTTGCCTGTCCTGGCAAAAGCGCTGCGCGACCCCAAACCGTCCATTCGCAGGCTCGCTGTCGTCTACCTGGGGATGGTCGGAGGCGACGAAGTGTTCCCGCTGTTGTTCGAAGCGCTTCGCGACGATTCCGTGTCCGTGAGACGCACGGCAGGCGATACGCTGTCCGATCTGGGCGATCCGCGGGCGATTGGGCCGATGTGTACGGCGCTCAAAGACCGGAACAAGCTCGTGCGCTGGCGTGCGGCCCGCTTCCTGTATGAAGTAGGTGACGAGACGGCGCTCGACGCCTTGCGCGCGGCCCAGAACGACCCTGAGTTCGAAGTCAGCTTGCAGGTGCAAATGGCCTTGCAGCGAATCGAGAGCGGGGAAGCAGCCAGCGGTACGGTCTGGCAGCAGATGACAAGACGCAACGACTAGCCTGCTCTATCGCGGCTTCCTTTTGGGGGTGGTCGCGATAGGGCTTGTTTTTGTTTGGCGTGGAAAAAGAAGCGGGCTACACGCCGCCGTACATGGCCAGGAGCTTCCGGTCCGGGCCGCCCACGCTGCACCTGAAGCGAGCGATAGCCGTCCAGCACGACGGGGCGCAGGCTGGCAGGAAGTAGCTTGGCAGCTTGCAGCAGCCTGTCGGCGACCGCACTTCGGACGAGACAGTCCGCCGGAGCATGCGCAAACCCTTCGTGGTAGCAGACCGGATATACCGCTAGCTGTGGGGCATACTGCATGAGAGAAACGAGCGGCTCATTGTTTTCGCGGATGGCAGGGAGTGGACCTGCCTCTTTTTGCGCGGGGGGAATCGGGATTTTCCAGTCCATGCAGTCCATTTGGAGCATCCCCTTTGCCTTTTTCCCTATCCTCGCACACGTTTGTCAGGTAAAAATTGGTATCTAACAGTATAAAAATAGACACAGTTCAATAATAGTTGACTTCCTCCTTATCCATCCCTTATTCTATTGTAGGGTTTAGCTCATGTAATCAACATTGCTAGTGCGTAGGGGAGATTGTGTATGACAACCAATCACTATGACGTTGTTATTGTAGGTGCCGGACTGGCTGGTCTTTCCAGTGCCGCCTACCTGTCGTCGAAAGGCAAAAAGGTTTTGGTTTTGGAGCGCGGACAATTGGGTGGACGTGCCGTTACCATGAAGATCAAGGGCTTTAACTTCAACTTCGGTGCTCACGCCATTTATGCACGCGACAGCTCCGTTCTGAGAACGTTCGAAAAAGAACTCGGACTCAACATTGACTGGCAAGACTTCAATCCGACAAAAGCAAAGTACGATATCGGGGACGATTTGACTGCCGTTCCTTCCAACGTGCAAGGACTTTTCCAAACCAAGCTGTTAAAAGGAATGGACAAGGTATTATTTACGTTTGAGATTTTGAAAACGATGCTGAAAATGGAAAAGGGCCATCCGCACATGTCGATTCAGAAGTGGATGGAGAAAAAGCATGTCAGCGAAGATGTACAGGACATGATGCTGACGCTTGCATCCTCCAACTTCTTTACGCGCGAACCGGAAAAAATTCCGTCTGACGTATTCTTCACGTACTACAGCCGTCTGTTTACAACGAACAAGCCTGTAGCGTATATCGGCGGCGGTTGGCAGGCGCTGATTAACGAACTGGTTCGCGTCATTGAGGAAAACCAGGGCACGATCATGCTCAAGAACAAAGTCGAGCAGTTTCTTGTAGAAAATGATCGCGTGACGGGAGTGGCGACGCCAGAGGGCGAGTTTACGGCTGATGAGTTTGTCTGCTGTATTCCGCCGAGGGAAATGGCAAAAGTATTCGCAGGAACACGTCTGGAGCACGCGATTGCCCAGCATGCCGAATACGAGCCGACAGTCGTCATGGTGTATGACATTGGGCTGAAAGAGCGGATCGATGTGCCGTTCTCCTACATCTACGACAAGCAAAACAATATTTTCATCACAGATATCTCGTACTACGACCGTACTTGTGTGCCGGAGGGCGGACAGCTGTTGCAGGCAACCGCTTATATGCGCCAGGATGAGGTGGGCAACAAGGAAGCAGCGGACATTCGCAAGCAGCAGATCGAAAACCTGTACGACAAGCACTTCCCGGGCTGGCGCGAGCAACTGGTCGTTCCGCGTGTGTCTGCCCGTGCTGTTGTCCAGGAGATCAAATGGACGATGAATCAAAAGCCGATGCCTACTTTCTTCCCCGACTATCGCAACCTGTTCTTTGCAGGGGACTGGTGCGAAGGTCAAGGCCAGCTTTCCGAGTTGTCCTTCTCCAGCGCATGGCAAGTATCCAATCTCATCTTGGAAAAAGATCAATAAAGGCGAAGCAAGCGGGTTCTTTCTTTTCGTGGGAAAAGGAAGAACCCGCTTTTTGGCGTGGTCAGCCCAAAAGCCAGACCTTACAAGAAAAAGCCCGTCCGGGAAAACGGATGAGCGGCGCGCCTACGCTTGCGGCGGGCCGTACGTTTCGTACAGCAGGCTGCCGATGCGTGCCATGACACGGGCAGCATCCCGTTGCGGCAGCCCCTTGTTGAGCAGGGAGACGCTGATAGCGTGTGGTCCTGTATAGAAAATCCCGACATCATGCGTAATTTTCGAGACGGAGCCTGTTTTGTTCGCAAACTCCCATTTGGGCAGCATCCCGATGATGGCGCCGTCCGGATCGGGCAACAGAGAGGGGAAGCGGTCACGATGCTGCTGCTGTTTTAACATCGCGATCATTTTCAGACAGCTGTCGTAGGAAACGACTGTACCCGTCGCCAGGCAGCGCAGGTGACTGCCGATGTCTGCTGCCGTAATCTCGTTGAACCCGGCAAGCTCGGCCGGCCTGACCATCAGCTTGTGGAAAAAGGTACTGTTTTCCATGCCGGTTTTGCGCATGACGCTGCGGATGATGTCTCTTCCGACCAGGTCGATCATCATGTTGGTGGCGGTGTTGTCGCTCTGGATCATCATCAACGTGACGAGGTCGTACACGGTGAATTCCGTCCCGGGCGTCATGTGCTGCAAGACGCCTGCTCCCCCCACGAGATCGTCCCGGCGCAGCCTGAGCCTGTCTTCCAAAGCGAACTTGCCGGCATACGCCTCGGCGAATACGGCGGTCATGATCGGCACCTTGATGACGCTTGCGGCGTAGAAGCGCTGCTTTTCGTTGATGGTGAGCGTTTCGTTTGTCCGCAAATCTTCCAGATAGATGCCCCACTCGCCGCCAGCGGCTTCGCAGAGCTTGGAAACAGGGGGAAAAAGACCGGATAGCACAAGGCCCATCTCCTTTTTAGTTATATAGACAAAATTTTCTAAAGATACTATGATTGAATCATGTTTGCAGCAATCATGCAAATCATTCCGGAACAAAGGGTTGCTGACAGTAGTGGCCGCCGCAAGAAACGGCGGAAAAAGGCGGACTTCCCGGGGGCTGCAAAATAGACCCGGAAGCCATAAGGGAGTGACTGGCGTGCGTCCGATCATTGGTGTCGCGTGTACGAAAATGGTTTTCCCGAATCACCATCTCGACCCGTTTTTCTATGTCGGGTCCGGCTATGTGGACGGAGTGGCCCGCGCTGGCGGCATTCCGCTCATCCTGCCGCTGTTGACCGTACAGGAAGCGCCGTTCCGGGAGATGATCGAGTCCCTCGACGGGCTGATCCTGACGGGCGGCGACGATCCTGCCCCGCATCTGTACGGGGAAGAGCCGCTGCAAGGGCTGGGGAACATCGAATACGAACGGGACCTGGCCGAGCTTGCCGTAATCAAGCTGGCGCTGGAGCTGAAAAAGCCGATTCTGGGCATTTGCCGGGGCATGCAGATCGTGAATGTAGCGTGTGGCGGCACGCTCATTCAGGATATTCCCAGTCAGGTTCCGGGAGCTTTTCAGCACGCGCAAAAAGGCTCCCGGGAGTACGGCGCGCATAAGGTCACACTCAAGCCTGGCTTTCTGGCGGATGCGCTCGGGCAGCAGGAGGTGCTGGTGAACACCTCTCACCACCAGGCGGTCAAAGACGTGGCCCCCGGCTTCCAGGTGACGGGAAGCGCGGCTGACGGAGTGATCGAGGCCATCGAGAGTCTTGACGGGCTCGTGATCGGCGTACAGTGGCATCCTGAGCGGATGTGGGCGCACGACAGCCAGATGCTGAAAATCGCCGAGGCCTTTATTGCCCGGGCAAAGCAGCAAAAGCAGCAAAGCCAGCAAAAGCGGCAAGCGAAGTAAGCGACAGAAAAACAGGTCCATCGCATTCCGGACAGATACCCGTCCTGCTGCCAGCAGGGCGGTTTTTTCATAGGGGCAACGACGGCGGCGCGTCGCCTATGGCTTGGTGCAGCTGCGTTTGCTCGTGCCGGGCTGGCGTGCGGCCAGACCGAGCCTGTAAGTCTGCCCCCAATCGGTGTATACTGGTCCTACGAGGTGAGAGCCATGTTACCAGTCGGAGCAAAAGCCCCGGTCTTCACGGCAAACAGCACAAAAGGTCCGGTAGACCTGGGAGAATATGTCGGCAAGCAAACCATCGTTCTGGTATTTTACCCGGGCGACGATACGCCCGTTTGCACCAGGCAGCTGTGCGCCCTTCAGGACAACTACGCGAGCTTGCAGCAGAAAAACACGGTTGTCTTCGGCGTCAATCCGGGGGAGTTGGGCAAAAAGCAGGCGTTTTCGGAAAAGTTTCAGTACGCTTTTCCGCTGATCGTAGACGATGGCGAAACCATCCGCGAGGCATATGATGTAGGAAAAATTCTCGGCCTGTTTTTTCAGCAGCGCATTGTCTACATCATCGGCAGGGACGGGACGATCGTGTATGCGAAAAAAGGCAATCCGCCCGTATCCGAGCTGCTTGCCGTGATCGAAGCGCAAGGGCAGTAAAGCGGCCGTAGTGGGGGGAGATATCCACCGCTTGCGTCGAAGGAGCAAAACAGGGATAATACAAATGAGAATGTATGTTTGGTGGTTATCCGTCATGAAAAAAATCCTTCACCTGGATATTGACGCTTTTTTCGCCAGCGTAGAGCAGCTGGATCGGCCGGAACTGCGCGGAAAGCCCGTGATTGTAGGCGGGCCTGCCAATCGCGGGGTTGTCTCGACGTGCAGCTACGAGGCGCGCAAATACGGCGTGCGCTCGGCCATGCCGATGGCGCTGGCGCGGAAAAAATGCCCGCAGGGTGTGTACCTTCCCGTCCGCTACAGCCGCTATGCAGAAAAATCCGCGGAAGTCAGAGAAATTTTTGCTTCCTATACGACACGCTACCAAACGGTCGGTCTCGACGAGGCGTACCTGGATGTGTCCCACTACGCGAATGCCGTGCCTGTTGCCCGCGAGTTGAAAGAGCGGATCAAACGGGAGACGGGCCTTACCTGTAGCATCGGGCTTTCCTATAATATGTCGCTCGCCAAAATCGCCAGCGATTTGAAAAAGCCGGACGCCTTTGTCATCATCCGGTCTGAGGAGGCATTGGAGGTCCTGCGACCGCTGCCGATCGGAACGCTGCATGGAGTCGGCAAAAAGTCGCAGGAGTTGCTCGCCAAAAAGGGCATCGAGACGGTGGAGGACTTTTGGCGGCTCTCGCTGGATGAGGTTGTCCAGCTGTTCGGCAAGTTCGGACGTTCCTTGTACCACCGGGCCAGGGGCGAAGACAACCGCGAGATCGTGATGGACCGCGTGCCCAAGTCGACGAGCCGTGAAACGACGCTGCCTTTTGATTTGTACGACCGCGAATCGATCGCGCCGATTGCGCTTTCGCTCTTGCGGGAGATCGAGGAGGACGTTCGTCAGGAAGGAGTCGAGCCGCAGACGATCACGCTCAAGATCAAGTACGCCGACTTCACGCAACGAACGAAGCAGCACAAGGCAGTCGCCGGAGCCAACTGGCAGGAGTTGTTGGAAGAGTTGCTCGATGCCTTCGATTATTCGCAAGGGGTGAGACTGGTGGGCGTCGGCTTTTCCCATTTTGTCGAACCGCAACAAGAGCGCTACGAGCAGCTTACGCTGTTTCCGTGGAAGCTCGGGAGATAGGGAGGGAAGGGATGGAGGCGGACCATGCGTTTCACTGTTGTGCGACCTGTGTTCATTTTCGCGTGGAAAAAGCGCCTGGCGGTGTAACCTATCGCTGTTCGCGTCTCACCTACGAGACGCGGCCAGACTATCGCTTCCAATGCTGGACCCCGACGGAGCGGGTCAGACGGCTGATGGCGTCCAGACAAGAGCAATTCCGGAGCGAATGAAAGACAACAAACCCCCCGTTGCCACGGTTCGCGTGACAGCGGGGGGTATTTGCTTCGGGGCGGACGGCGGACGGCTGGCGACGGGGCGAGCGCGTTTCGTCGGGGCATTGCAAGGCTTCAGGACGAATGCATGTTGCCCTTTTGGGTGGAATAGCGCCCGGTTTTGCTCGCTTTCAACTGCATGAACAACAGGATACCGAAGCCGAGCACGGTTGCCGCGACTGCGAGGATAGCCGAGGATATCGGCAGCAAGTCCGTCAAAATGCCGCCAGCCAGTGGTCCTGCCACCATGCCGATCCCGTGGAACATGTTGAACAGGGAGTAGGCCGTGCCGTAAGCGCCGCTTCCCCCTCGGTCGATGATGCCCCCCAGTGTCGGGAGGGTAGGGGACAGGGTGAAGCCGATGCTCGCCCCGATCAGCGCCATCGCGATGCCTGCTTGCCACAGCGAGTCGGCCCACACCAAGAATGGCAGGAAGACAGCGAGCATGATAATCCCGACGAACATGAGGGTGTACGGGTTCCAGCGGTTGGACAAGGAGCCTGCTACCGGGGCAATCAATCCGTATGCCAATGTCATCGCGGCAAACAACAGGCCGATCGCAGTCGGCGTGCTGCCGAGCTTCTCCGTCAAAAAGACAGGCAACGTCGGCTCCAACAGACAAAGCGAGATTTCCGCAAGCAGGACGATCCCGGCGATGAAGACGACCTGCGGATTGCGCAAAAATCCGCCGATTTCCAGTTTTTCGCTGGCTGTGCGCGTCCCTTCTTCCTTGAGGAACAAATACACCAGCACGAGGTTGACGACAGTGAAGGCGGCAGCTGCGAGGAACGGCGTCCGGTGATCGCTGATTTCAAACAGCCAGCCGCCAATCGGCGCGCCCAGCAAGGTGCCCGTGGAGATTGCGGTCAGCGCCGTTCCCATGACGGCTCCGCGCATTTGGGGCGGAAACAGGTCCGCGAGCAAGGCGAGAGCCGTCGGCCAGGTCGCCGCTGCAGCGATCCCTTGCACGAAGCGGGCCGTAATCAAGAGGGCCATCGTTTCCGCAAAAGCGAACAGCAGCGTGGAAGCCGCAAGCCCGATCAAGCCGATGAGCAGCACGGTCCGTCTGCCCAACCGGTCAGAGACCGGCCCGAAGATCGGTGTCGCAAACAGCATGGCGACCGCATAGCTGCTGAACAGGACGCCCATCATGGTTGCGGATGGTTGCAGCGTCGCAGAAAAATAAGGAACAATCGGAATCAACAGGCTGTAGAGCAGCGTGTCGATGAATAAAATCAAAATCACAAACCATAAGCCGGTACGCTGCGGCTTTGTCATTTGCGTGAAACGCGCCATCGGTACCACCTCTTCTCAATCGTTGACTCTTTTACTCATAAAACTATTTTTGTTTTATTCGTTTCCGCAAAAAAGAGGAATAAAAGGAGTCACCTTTTATCCACGGGCACGAGGCCGTACAACAAAACGTCCACAATCGCGGCCAAAGCTTCCGATACGGTAATCTGGTTCTGCATGTAGAAGCGCTGGTCCAGCGTCGAGTTGACGGCGTCCACGATCAGCTTCATCATCAGCGTCACGTTCCGATTGACGATCAGCCCTTCCTTGATTCCTTGCTCGATCAGTCCGCGCAGCGTCTGCCAGTCGTCCGAGAGCGCGGAGTCGATCAGCGCCCATTGCTCCGGATAGTAGCGCTTCATCTGTTCGAGAATGCGCAGATCGTAAAATTCGTAGTGTGTCGGCAACACCATCATGACGCCTTTGATTTTATCGAGCAGAGAAAGTCGGTCGTCATCGAGAATTTGCTGCGTTTTTTCATCGGCCTCCGCAAAGGTTTGGGAGATGATCGTTTCGAGAATCTCCACCTTCGAGGAAAAGTGCTCATAGAGCGTACGCTTGCTGATGCCGAGCCTGCGGGCCAGGTCGTCCATGGAGAACTTCATGCCCTTGTCTCTGATCTCTTCAATGAACCCTTTCATGATCCGGTCTCTCATCACCACACCCCCTGTCTCCTAACTGTAAAACGAATTAAACAAAAATAGTTTTCTTGGTGTCTACATTATGGCATAGAAGCGCTGTCCATGGCAAGCGGCGTCTGACGTTTTTCTTTTGCAACTGAGTGGTCGATTATGGTATAGTAGGTGCCGAAATCGCGGTTGATGGCTGCACATCATTTGGAGGTGCTCCGTGTTTTTAAACAAGCTGATGCCCAATCAGTTCGTAGAGTCTATCCACCACATTGATATAGATCAATTGAAACGAAATAAAATCCGCGCGGTGATAACCGATTTGGACAATACCCTTGTGGAATGGGACAGGCCAGAGGCTACTCCCGAGGTAATCGACTGGCTGGCCCGCCTGCACAACGCAGGCATCCAGGTCACGGTGGTGTCCAACAACAACAGGGAGCGCGTCCGGCGCTTCTGTGCACCGCTCGATCTCGGTTTTATTTGCGCGGCGCGAAAGCCGACAAACCGCGCCTTTTTGCAGGCCGTTCGGCAAATGAATGTGACGATTGCCGAGACGGTCGTGATCGGCGATCAATTGTTTACCGATGTGCTGGGAGGAAATCGGCTGGGGTTTCACACGATCCTGGTCGTACCGGTGGCCCAGACGGACGGTTTCTGGACGCGCTTTAACCGTCAGATGGAGCGCGTGGCTTTGAACTGGATGGAAAGGAAAGGAATGGTTTCGTGGAGGAGAAAAGCATGACGGAACAATCAATCGGCACGTGTGCCGGCTGTGGTATTGCGATTCAAACCGAGGATGCGAAAAAGCCCGGCTATGCGCCTGCATCGGCGCTGGACCGCAAAGTGGTGATCTGCCAGCGTTGCTTTCGCATCAAGCACTACAATGAAGTGGCGCCAGTCGCGATGGGCGACGACGACTTCCTGAAAATTTTACACGGCATCGGCTCGACGGAGTCGCTGGTCGTCATGGTCGTCGATATTTTCGACTTCCAAGGCTCCTGGCTCAGAGGCTTGCCGCGCTTTGTCGGCAACAACCCGATTTTGCTCGTCGGCAACAAGGTGGATCTCTTGCCGAAAAATATCAACCTGAACCGCGTACGCAACTGGATGCAGCACGAAGCCAAGGAGCGCGGCCTGCGCCCGGAAGACATCGTGCTCATCAGCGCGCAAAAAGGGCAGCATATCGACGAGCTGCTCAGACGGATCGGCGAGCTGCGCAAAGGACGCGATGTGTACATCGTCGGCGTGACCAATGTCGGCAAGTCGACGATGATTAACCGCATCCTGCACGACTACGGAGCGGCAGAGCTTGAGATTACGACTTCGCCGTTCCCCGGCACGACATTGGACAAAATCGAGATTCCGCTCGAAGACGGGCGCTCCATTTTTGATACGCCGGGCATTATCAACCGCGATCAGATCGGACACATGATTTCTCCGGCCGATCTGCGGAAAATTACGCCCAAGAGCCGGATCAACGCCAAGGTGTACCAGCTCGAAGACGAGCAAACCTTGTTCCTCGGCGGACTTGTCCGCATCGATTTTGTGCGCGGACCGAAGCAGCCGTTTGTCATCTACGTCGACAACGACCTGTACATTCATCGCACCAAGCTGGAAAAGGCCGACGACGTGTTGCAAAAGCATCACGGCACATTGCTGGTGCCGCCGACAGGGGAAGAAGCGGCCAAAGCCTTGCCGCCGTTCGTGAAGCATACGTTCAAGGTCAAGCAGTCGCAAATTCCTACGGATATCGTCATTTCCGGTTTGGGCTGGGTGACCCTTCAAGGCAAGCACGAAGCAAACGTCGTGGTGCACGCGCCAAAAGGGGTAAGCGTGGGCATGCGCAGAGGGCTGATCTAGCTTTTTGGAAAGCGCCCTGCGTCAGGGCGGTCAATGCTTGCCGCCACAAGCTAGAGAGAGAAGCTACGGGGGAGGATAAGCTCCATGATTACGAGCAAAACACAGTTGGTCGGCCTGTTTGGACATCCGGTATCCCATTCGCAGTCTCCGATGATGCACAACGCTGCTTTTAAAGAGGCGGGACTCGGATTTGCCTACGCGGCTTTCGACGTCGAACCGGAAGTGCTGGAGGACGCGGTAGCGGGGATTCGCGCATTGGGCCTTCGCGGGATTAACGTCACGATCCCGCACAAGGTCGCGATCATGCCGATGCTTGATGAAATCGATCCGCTGGCGAAGCGAATTGGCGCCGTCAACACGGTGGTTTGTCAAGAGGGCAGGCTGATCGGCTACAATACAGACGGCATGGGCTACGTCCGCTCCCTTGTGGAAGAGACGGGCATTGTGCTGGACAAGCAAATCGTCACCATGATGGGCGCGGGCGGTGCTGCCCGTGCCGTTGCGTTTACGCTCGCCGAACAAGGCGTGAAGGAAATCCGCATCATTAATCGCTCGCGGGAAAGAGCCGCCGTGCTGGCCGAGCATGTAGGCGCCCTCGTCCCGACGAAAATCGTAGAACAGGGCGAAGGAAAAGACGCGATCGCAGATTCCTCGCTTTTGATTAATACGACGTCCATCGGGATGCTGCCAAATGTGCAGGACACCCCGGTGCCAGCCGACTGGCTTCATTCCGGGCTGATTGTCAGCGACCTGATTTACAACCCGCTGGAGACAAGACTGCTCCGCGAAGCGCAGGCGGTCGGGGCGACGGTTCACTCCGGCGTCGGCATGTTTGTAAACCAGGGCGCCCTGGCCTTTGAGCTGTGGACCGGAACGGAAGCGCCGACAGACATTATGCGCGAGGTCGTCTTGCAGCAACTGACGAAAACAACCTGATCGAATAGGATTGCAGGAATGAAAAGGAGGCATGCCGATGTTAACCGGCAAGCAAAAGCGCTTTTTGCGCGCAGAAGCTCATCATCTCACCCCGATTTTTCAGGTAGGAAAAGGCGGCGTGAATGAAAATATGATTACCCAGATCAAGGAAGCGCTGGAAGTGCGCGAACTGATTAAAGTCGCGATTTTGCAAAACAACACCGATGACAAGCATCAAGTAGCAGAAGAACTGGCAGCGGGCGCGGGGGCCGAGCTGGTGCAGCTGATCGGCCATACGGTTGTCTTGTACAAAGAGTCGCGGGAGCACAAGACCATCAAGCTGCCGTAAGTGATCGAGCACGATGAAGCACACACGAAAAAAAGTCGGGATCATGGGCGGCACGTTCGATCCCATCCATTGCGGCCACTTGCTGGCGGCAGAACAGGCCAGAGAGCAGGCTGGGCTTGACGAGGTCTGGTTTATGCCGGCGCACATTCCGCCGCACAAGAGCAGGGGGGGCCTGACAGCGGCGCAGCATCGCCTGCAAATGGTTCAGCTGGCCATCGCCGACCACGAGTCGTTTCGCGTAACGGATATCGAGCTGAACAGAAACGGCCCCTCTTACACGTACGATACGATGGTCCAGCTCACGCAACAGTTTCCTGATTGTCAGTTTTCTTTTATCATTGGGGGAGATATGGTCAAAATCTTGCCCAAATGGTACCAGTTCCCGCAGCTGATCCGCATGGTACGCTTTATCGGTCTGGCGCGGCCAGGCTCGGAGCCGGACCCGGAGGCGTGCGAGTACGTCACTTTTGTAGAGATGCCGGTCTGGGACATCTCTTCCACGTTAATCCGCGAAAAGGCGGCGGCGGGCAAAAGCATCCGCTACCTGGTACCTGATGCTGTGGAGCGTTATATAAAGGAGAACCGATTCTATGAAACTCTTGTCTAATCGGGAGGAGCTGCTTGCGCGCATTCGGGCGCACATGCACGAAAAGCGCTACAAGCATACGCTGGGGGTCGCCGAGTCTGCTCGTGAACTGGCACAGCGATACGGCGCGGATCCCGACAAAGCCGAGCTTGCCGGACTTTTGCACGACTACTGCAAATGCTGGCCCGTGGAGAAAATGTTCGAGATTCTCGTTCGCCACGATATGCCCACCGAGCTTCTGGAAGGGGAAAAAGAGCTGTGGCACGCCTTTGCCGCAGCGATCGTCATTCAGACTGATCTGGGGGTGACGGACCCGGATATTCTGCAAGCCGTCCGCTACCATACGACAGGGCGAGCCGGGATGTCCCTGTTAGAAAAAGTGGTTTGTGTGGCAGACTATATAGAACCGAACCGAAATTTTCCCGGCGTAGAGGAAATTCGCGCGCTGGCCGCAAAAGACCTCGATGCAGCCCTGGCGCTCGCTTTGGGAGGCACGATCCGGTTTTTGATAGAAAAGCAGAAGACGGTCTACCCGTTGACGCTTATCGCTTATAACGATCTGGTATCCCGCAAAGGAAAAGAAGGAGGGTTTTGATGGTTAAAACAGTAGAAGAGTTGGCTCGCTTGGTAGTGAAGGCAGCGGAAGACAAAAAGGCGGAAAATCTGAAGGTGCTGGACATCAGCAAGCTTTCGGTGATTGCAGACTACTTCATGATCTGCCACGGAAACAACGAGCGGCAAGTACAGGCGATCGTGCGCGAAATTCGCGATCAAGCCCATAAGAACGGCTTTGACGTGCGCGGTATTGAAGGCGCGGATGAAGGGCGCTGGGTGCTGGTGGACCTTGGCGATATCGTGATTCACGTCTTCCACCGCGAAGACCGGGAGTTTTACAACCTGGAACGCCTGTGGAAGGATGCCGAAGAAGTGTCCTTCCCAGCGCAAGGGTAACAACGAATGGCATACGCACATATGGCCGCAGTCTACGACAGGCTGATGGCGGACACGCCCTACGATCAATGGCTGGACTGGGTGGAGCGCACCTGGAAAAAGGGAGAGGCCCCCAGACGAGTCATTGATCTCGGCTGCGGGACGGGAGCGATCGCGATTCCCCTGGCCAAACGAGGCTACCGCGTCACAGGCGTCGATCTGTCTGCCGAGATGCTGGCGATTGCCTACGACAAAATGCGGCAGGAGCAAGTAGAAGTGACGTGGGTCGAGCAGGATATGCGCGCGCTTTCCGTGCCGGAGGCAGACGCGGTCATCTCCCTGTGCGACTCCCTCAGCTACCTGACGGAAGAAGCGGACGTGCAGGAGACGTTTCGGCGCGTCTTCGCGCACCTTGCTCCGGGGGGAAGCTTTTTGTTTGACGTGCACAGCCCGTACAAAATGCTGCATGTTTTCGGAGACGAGACATTTACCTACGTCGATGATGAGGTTTCGTACATTTGGCAATGTTTTTGCGATCCGCTGCGCCTGGAGGTCGAGCACCAGCTTACCTTTTTCGTGCGCCAGCCAAACGGCTTGTACGAGCGGCTGGAGGAGGAGCACTGGCAAAGAGCCTATCAGCCGGTTCAGTTGATGCGCTGGCTGGCCGAAGCGGGCTTTGTCGACATCGTCATTACGGCAGACTATTCGGATTTGCCGCCGCAGGAAACGAGCGAGCGCCTGTTTTTTGCCGCTCGCAAGCCGTAGCATTTGACACGGCTGGTTCCCATTGACTATAATGGCGTTATAACTGCAAATTTCGACGCGTTTGAAGAGGAATAGTAGGAATAGCCCCCGCGCATAAAGAGAGTTGACGGCAGGTGCAAGTCAACCCGGGACTATCTGAACTCGCCTCTAAGCACTTGCCCCGAAGGCCGTTTTGGACGGCTGCGTAAGGGTGAGCGGCTCATCCCCGTTACGGATTACAAGTGGGTGAATGCTTGGCCATTCGCCAATCTGGGTGGTACCGCGGGAATGGAAACAAAACCTCTCGTCCCTTTCGTAGAACGAATAGGACGCGGGGTTTTTTTGTTTGGTCGAAAAGGAGTTAGCGAGATTCGGCAACAGCTTGGCACTGCCAAGTTTTCACATTACCTATTTTCATTTTCAAGATGGGAGTGCTCTACCATGGTTTTCAGTCATCGCGATATCGAAAAAAAATGGCAACAATACTGGGAGCAGAACAAGACCTTTAAAACCTCTGACGACCCGGGCAAGAAAAAGTTTTACGCGCTCGATATGTTCCCGTATCCATCCGGTGCCGGACTGCACGTCGGACATCCGGAGGGCTATACGGCTACCGATATTTTGTCCCGCATGAAGCGGATGCAAGGGTACAACGTGCTCCATCCAATGGGCTGGGATGCGTTCGGCCTGCCAGCCGAGCAATACGCGCTCGATACCGGGAACGACCCTGCGGAGTTTACGGAGAAAAACATCAATACCTTCCGCCGCCAGATCAAGTCGCTGGGCTTCTCCTACGACTGGGACAGAGAGATCAACACGACCGACCCGAGCTACTACAAATGGACCCAGTGGATTTTTACGAAGCTGTATGAACACGGCCTGGCGTATATCGACGAAGTAGCGGTGAACTGGTGCCCGGCGCTGGGAACCGTTCTGGCCAACGAGGAAGTCATTGACGGCAAAAGCGAGCGTGGCGGTCATCCGGTCGAACGCCGTCCAATGAAGCAGTGGGTACTGAAAATTACCGCGTACGCGGAAAGACTGCTCGAAGATCTGGAAGAGCTGGACTGGCCGGAGAGCATCAAGGAAATGCAGCGCAACTGGATCGGCCGTTCCGAGGGGGCAGAGATTACGTTTGCCATTGATGGGCACGACCTGAACTTCACTGTCTTCACGACCCGCCCTGATACGCTCTACGGCGCTACCTATGCCGTACTCGCGCCGGAGCACAAGCTGGTTGAACAGATTACGACGCCGGAGCAGCGAGCAACGGTGGAAGCGTACCTGGAGCAGACCAAGCGCAAAACCGACCTGGAGCGTACCGATCTGGCAAAAGAAAAGACAGGGGTATTCACAGGCGCGTATGCCATCAACCCGGTTAACGGCGAGCGTCTGCCGATCTGGATCGCGGATTACGTGCTTGTCAGCTACGGAACCGGAGCGATCATGGCGGTACCGGCGCACGATGAGCGCGACTACGAGTTCGCCAAAACCTATGACCTGCCGATCAAAGCGGTGATTGCAGGCGGAGACATTGCCAAGGAAGCGTACACCGGCGACGGGGAACACATCAACTCGGGCATGCTCGATGGCCTGAACAAGGAACAGGCGATCAACAAAATGATCGAATGGCTGGAAAAAGAAGGAAAAGGCAGCCGCAAAGTGACCTACCGTCTGCGCGACTGGCTGTTCAGCCGTCAACGCTATTGGGGCGAGCCGATTCCGATTCTGCATCTGGAAGACGGCACGATGAAAGCTGTGCCGGAATCCGAATTGCCGATCATGCTGCCCAAAACCAAAGAAATCAAGCCGTCCGGGACAGGCGAATCGCCGCTCGCGAACATCACCGACTGGCTGAACACCGTCGACCCGGAAACAGGCATGAAAGCGCGTCGCGAGACCAACACCATGCCGCAGTGGGCGGGCAGCTGCTGGTACTTCCTGCGCTTTATCGATCCGCACAACGACCAAGCCTTGGCGGACCCGGAAAAGCTGAAAGAATGGCTGCCGGTCGACATCTACATCGGCGGTGCAGAACACGCGGTCCTGCACTTGCTCTACTCCCGCTTCTGGCACAAATTCCTGTACGACATCGGAGTCGTGCCGACCAAGGAGCCGTTCCAAAAGCTGTATAACCAGGGCATGATCCTCGGGGAAAACAACGAAAAAATGAGCAAGTCCAAAGGCAACGTCGTCAACCCGGACGATATCGTCAACAGCCACGGCGCCGACACGCTCCGTCTGTACGAAATGTTCATGGGGCCGCTGGATGCGTCCATCGCCTGGTCGACCAAAGGTCTCGATGGCGCGCGCCGTTTCCTGGATCGCGTATACCGTCTGTTCGTGCAGGACAACGGCGAGTTGAACCCGAAAATCGTCGATACGGCAAAACCGACCAGCATGGAGCGCGTCTACCATCAAACCGTGAAAAAAGTGACGGAGGACTACGAAGCGCTGCGTTTCAATACCGCGATCTCCCAACTGATGGTATTTGTCAACGAAGCCTACAAAGCAGACGTCCTGCCGAAAACCTATATGGAAGACTTCGTGAAAATGCTGTCCCCGATCACGCCGCATCTGGGCGAGGAGCTGTGGGAGAAGCTGGGCCACAAAGAAACCATCGCTTACGAGCCATGGCCTACTTACGACGAATCGAAGCTGGTCGAGGACGAAGTGGAAATCGTCATCCAGATCAACGGCAAAAACAAGGAAAAATTGCTCATTGCCTCCGATTCGACCAAGGAACAAATGGAAGAGCTGGCACTTGGCAACGAGCTGATTCAGGAACTGATCGCTGGCAAGACGATCGTCAAAATCATTGCCGTTCCTGGCAAGCTGGTCAATATTGTGGTCCGTTAATCCATCCGGACGCTCCAAAAACGACGGATGGATGATGGATGCTCTGCGCCCGGTAGCATGTAGGGGAGCAAACGGGCGCGGGGCGTCACGCCAAAAGAAAAAGGAGGGGAGCCTGTCAGTTGGACAGGTGTCCGCTCCTTTTTTGTTTGCTTTTTGTTTGCTGCCAGCGCTCCATGCTGCCGTGCTGGTCGCCGGTTGCGTTTTGGGGCTTGCTCCTGCCAGTTCCCCAGGAACGCCTTCAGCTCCTCCTACCGCGGCTGTTCGTTCAAATAACGGTCGAGCAGCTCCTGATCCTCGGCGAACTTCGCCCGCGTGCGCCGGAATACTTCCGCAAAAATGCCGGGCACCTTGCTTTGCAGAGGAATCAAGCCTTCGCCGGTGATTCCACCGGGGACGCAGACGCGTTGTTGCAGGGTGGGAAGCGTGAACTTTTCTTCACGCAACAGATCGGCTACCCCGATCAGCATCTGCGAGGTCAAATAGGTAGCGGCTTCTGTCGAGATGCCGGTCTCTTCCACGGCATCCTGGATCAGCTGCTGCAAAATATAGCTCAAAAACGCAGGACCGCAACTGGCGATGTCAGAGGTGATGCGCAAGAAAGGCTCGGTGATCTCGACAGGCGTGCTGATGTGGGCAAACAGGTGGCGGATGTAGTGACGCTGCTCCTCATCGGCGCGCGCACCGAATTCGCAAAGGCTGACGCCACTTTGTGCCGCGTTAGTAATACTGGGAACGACGCGGACGACGGCGCAGGGCACTTTTGACTCCAGATGCTCCAGCTTGATCGGGCTGGTAATGGTAATCAAAAGGTGTTCCGCCGTCAGGACAGGGGCAAGCTGCTCCAGGAGCACGCTGTATTCCAGCGGCTTGACACACAGCAGGATGATGTTGGCTTCTCTGGCCAAATCTACGTTGCTATGGGCGACCGCCAGCCCGCCAAGCCGTTTCGCGAGCTGTTCGGCTTTTTCGATCGTGCGGTTGCTAATGATGATCTGACCGGGAGACAGTGCTTTGGCGGACAGCAATGCTTCAATCAAGATACTGCCCATGCTGCCCGTACCAATGAACCCGATTTTATCCATGGGCATACCTCCCTCCGATATTCTTTCCCCATTCTATGTGAGCACAAGGGCAAACATGACCAGACGTTGCTTTATTGCGCAACGATGCGGTCTTTGATTCGCGCGAACATTTTGGAGCCGATCCCGGAAACCTTTTGCAGCTCGTCGGAAGAGCGGAAGCGGCCGACTTGGGCGCGGTATTCCAAAATGGCGTTTGCCCGCGCCTCGCCAATCCCCGGCAGGCTCATCAGCTCATCGACCGTAGCGGTGTTGAGATTGAGCGGCTTGGTTGTTGGCACAGCCCCGCCCGCCCCCGCAGCACGGGTACCGCTCGCGGGCACAGGGGAAAGGGGAGGCGCGCCAACTGCCGTGACAGGCCCGCCAGCAGTGCTGCCTTTTGCCGGAATGAAGAGGGCAGTCCCATCTGCTAGCGGCTCAGCCAGATTGATCTGATCGAGGTCCGCTTCCGGCAAGGCGCCGCCAGCCTCCTCGATGGCGTCCGCTACACGCATGCCCGGCGCAAAGCGGTACAGTCCCGGCTTTTTCACCTTGCCCTTTACGTCGACGTAGAGCGGGGGAGGGGCCGACTTCGCCTCAGGCTCTGCTGGCGATTTGGGGTGAGCAGCCGCGGGCTGGCCACGAGCAGGGGCTGGCTCCTGTTTCTGGGGGGCCAAGACGCCCGCTTCCGGCTTCTCGCCAACGCGCTCCCCTTCCGCATAGGCCGGGGAAACGAGCGGCACGCCAACCGTCTCCGTCCGCTTCTCCCCTGGATAGAGCCAAAAGCTGACGGCCAAAAACAAGAGTGCCGCCGCAATCAGGATCAGGCGTCGATGACGTTCCCACCAATCCAAGAGCATAGCAAAAGACCCTCCCTTACCTCGCGTTTGCTTGTGGAATAGAGCTGAAGCATTTCTCTAGTCACAATCTACGAAAAGTAAGAGAGGGTCTGCAAATGATTTTCGCCTCTGTGGCGACCGTCCTAGCCGATGTGCTGCAACGAATTCTTTTTGCGGCGAATGTCTACAGTCGGACTGACGTACGGATCGAACGTATATTTTTGCTCGATAAAGATTTGATGCCAGAGCATGAAGACGAGGATCGTCCAGATTTTGCGACTGTAGTCGGCATTTCCTTCGCGGTGCTCGTCGAGCATGTAGAGCACGTAGGCCTTATTGATCAAATTGTCGACCTTCGATTCGAAAATGAGCTCTTTTGCCCATTTGTAAAACTCGTTTTTCAGCCAGTAACGGGTCGGAACCGGGAAGCCGAGCTTCTTCTTCGACTTGATTTCCGGCGGCAGGAAGTCTTTCATCGCCTCGCGCAGCACATGCTTGGTCGTGCCATTGGCGATCTTGTACTTCGTCGGAATGGTAGCGGCGAATTCGAACACTTTCAGGTCGATGAAAGGAACGCGCAGCTCCAGCGAGTTTGCCATCGTCATTTTGTCGGCTTTCATCAAAATGTTTCCGCGCAGCCAGGTGTGAATGTCCAAATACTGCATTTTGGTCACGTCATCGTACTGCGAAGCGCGCTTGTAAATCTCCTCTGTGATCGTAAACGGCGAGACGTACGATTCGGAACGGGCGATGTCGTCCATGACGACGCGGCGCTTCATCTCTTCGCTGAAGATCAGGGCGTTTCCGAAAAAGCGCTGTTCCACCGTCTTGGAGCCGCGGATGAGGAAGTTTTTGCCTTTTACCTGATCGGGCAGGCGCTGGGCCATGTAGCCGATCGACTGGCGCATCCAACCGGGCATGCCGGAAAACATCTTGAGCGAGCTAGGCTCCCGGTAAATGTTGTACCCGCCGAAAAACTCATCGGCCCCTTCGCCGGACAAGACGACGGTGACATGCTCGCTGGCCATCTGCGCGACGAAGTAGAGCAGGATGGCGGAAGGGTCCGCTACCGGTTCGTCCTGGTGCCAGATGAGGCGCGGCAGTTCATTCATGTACTGCTGGGCGTTGACGACGCGCTCGAAATGCTCCGTGCCCAAAAAGGCGGCCGTCCGCTTCGCGAAATCCAGCTCGCTGTAGCCGGGAATGTCCGAGCCGACGGAGAAAGTTTTCACAGGCTCGAAGGTGCGCAGCATGGCGACGATACTGCTGGAGTCGACGCCGCTGGAAAGAAAAGCGCCGCGCGGAACCTCGCTGATCCGGTGCTTGTCGATGGATTCGAGCATCACGCTGCGCGTCCCTTCCACGAAGTACGAGAACGGCTTGCTCTCGTCCGGTTTGAACTCCACGTCCCAGTAGCGCTCCAGCTTGATCTGGTCGTTCTCGATGATGAACGAATGCGCGGGCGGGATGCGGTATATGCCTTGATACATCGTCTCGGGATCGGGGACGTATTGGAACGTCAAGTAATGATAAAAGCCGTTTTGGTTCACTTCGCGCGTAAAGCCGGGGAGCTCCAGCAGGCTTTTGATCTCGCTGGCGACGCCGATGGAATCGCTCGTTTCCACGTAGTAGAGCGGCTTGATTCCAAAGTGGTCGCGCGCGCCAAACAGCCGTTTTTTGCGCGAGTCGTAAATGGTAAAGCCGAACATCCCGCGCAAGTGCTTGGGTGCGTCCGTTCCCACTTCCTCGTAAAGGTGAAGGATGGTTTCAATATCAGAATCGGTATGAAAGACGTGACCGATGCCTTTTAGCCATTGCTGCAACTCCTTGTAGTTGTACACTTCTCCGTTGCCAATAATCCAGATATCACGTGTTTCGTTAAACAGCGGTTGATGCCCGCCTTCCACGTCAATGATGCTTAAACGACGAAAGCCCAGGGCGATGTTGTCTTCGAGATGAAAACCATCGTCATCTGGACCGCGGTGCAGGATGACACCGGTCATCGCGCTGATCGTTTCTTGCCGAACCGGCATTTGCCGCTTGTTGTAGAGTGATACGATTCCACACATATGAAATGACTCTTCCTCTCACTGGATTGCTCCTGCTAACTCTATCATGTATCGCAAGTTGGCGCAATCTCTTCTGAATGCCCGGCCTTGTGCGCAAAACGGTTGCACCGCCAGGGAAAGTGGACCCTCGTCTCTTCTATTTTTGTCCGCCTGCCACGGGATATACTCTGTGCAGCAAAAGAACAGTTCGACAAAGGGACGGAGGGGGAAACGATGTCGTTATGGTATGCGAGCCTGGCTGTGCTGAGCGGCTTGCTCCTGTCGGCCTATACGCATCCGGTCTGGCTTTTGGGTGCTGCCGGCGTGTGGGCGGCAGCCGCTGCGTTTATTCCGCGCGCCGTGCGAGGCCGCCTCGCTTTTTGCGCCTGTCTCTTTATTCTAGCAGGTCTCTATTTTTATGGGTACGAGATTCTCCAGAGATCGGCCATGAAACCGCTGGCGGAGCAGGAGCGAACCGTATGGGTGCGCGGGGAAATCGCTTCTCGTGTCAAGCGCGATGGCGACGTCGCGCGTTTTTTTGCGGTCGTTCGCGAGTGGCGCGAAGAAGGCGGGAGCAGAGAGCAGCTCGGGATAAACGAAACGATCGTTCTGCGCGTCACATTGAGTACGGCGGAGGAAGCGGCAGCCGCAGAGAAGTGGCGCACAGGAAGCGAGCTTACGGCGCGCGTCCGGCTCAGTCTGCCGCAAGGAGCGCGCAATCCGCATGCCTTTGACTATGCACGCTACTTGCGCTGGCAAGGAGTGCACGTCGTGGGGGAGGCAGCTTTCGGAGAGGTGCGGGTCGAGACGGCTGCCAGCATCCGGGGGAGCTTTCAGCAATGGCAGGAGGCGGGTGCGGAACGGATCGAAGCGTTGTTTGCTGATCGGGAAACGGCCGGGTATATGAAGTCCTTGCTGCTCGGACTCAGTGAAGACGTGACGCCGGAGCTGGAGTCGATGTACGCCACTTTGGGGCTCAGCCACGTTCTCGCGATTTCCGGCCTGCATGTGACGCTGGTTACCTCGATGTTCCTGTGGTGTCTGGACAGGCTGGGAGTAAACCGCAGGTGGGGGTTTGGGGCAACGGTCGTTTTGCTCATCGGATACGTCCTTTTGGTCGGAGCGAGCGCATCGGCTGTCCGTTCCGGCTTGATGGGGGGCGTGGGACTGGTCTGTCAGGTCGCGGGAAAAAAGCTGGATGGAAAAGAAGTCTGGGCGGGTGCCTTGCTGGTCATGCTTGCCGTCCATCCGTATCAGCTGTGGCATGTCGGATTTCAGCTGTCTTTTGCGGTCACACTGGGACTGATTCTGTTTGTCCCGTACAGCTTGCACGTGTTTGTCAGGGTGCCTGTCTGGATCAGGACGCTCGTGGCGGTTACCTTTTCCGCCCAGCTTGTCTCTTTTCCGTTTCTCGTCTATTATTTTCATCAGTTTTCGCCGCTGTCCTGGCTGGTCAACCTCCTGGCTACCCCCGTCCTGTCTCTGCTCGCCCTGCCTCTCGGATACATCGCACTCGTGCTTGCTCTCGTCCATCCGGCGCTTGCGGCTCTTCCTGTCTGGTTCACGACCCGCCTGCTTGGCTGGATACACGACCCGCTGTACGCGTTGGACCAAAAAGTGATTCCATTTACCTACTGGCCGCATCCAACGTGGTGGTGGATGCTCCTGTACGCCTGTTTTCTCGGGATACTGCCGCTTTTGTGGAATCGGGGCTATCACCGAAAACGGGACGTGGCGCTTTGTGCGGCCGTATTTCTCGGGCTTTTGGTTGCGGCACGGCAGCCGTTTGCAGGGAGCGATGAAGTGCGGATTACGTTTCTCGATGTCGGGCAAGGGGATTCCGTCGTTGTCGAAATTGGCAATCAGAAGGTATACTTAATGGATGCAGGTGGGACAATGCGCCATCCGGCAGCGGAACCGTGGATGGAGAAGCGCGATCCTTTTGAAGTAGGCAAGGACGTCGTTCTCCCGTTTCTCATGGCGCGCGGGATCGAAACCATCGATCGCGCCATCATGACCCATGGCGACTTGGACCACATCGGAGGAATGGAAGCGCTGGTTTCCCGCTTTTCGTTTGGCGAGGTACTGGTGAACGGGGATGTGCCGGAAGCGAAGGAAGCGAAGATTCGCGAGCGTTTTCGGCAAAAAGGCGTCCCGATTACGACTGGCACTCCTGGTCAGGTGTGGTCGGATGGACCGGGAATCGAATGGAAATGGCTTCATCCTGGAGAAACGACGCTCCGTGGAAACGATGCATCCGTCGTTCTTCAGCTTACCGCTTACAATCATACGGTTTTGTTCACGGGAGACATCGAACGGAGCGGAGAAGCAGCGCTCGTCCGAAACGGTCTTTCGCCCGTGGATGTATTGAAGGTACCCCACCACGGCAGCAATACTTCCAGCTCCGAGGAGCTGTTGGCGGCGATTGCCCCCAAGGCAGCGGTCATCTCGGCAGGGGCGAACAATCGGTATGGACATCCTGCCGCGAAAGTGCTGCAGCGTTTGGGGACATATGGTACCGCGATTTACCGGACAGATCGGCACGGGGCGATTACGCTGATAATCTCGCCTGCCGGACTGTCTTGGAATACCCAACAATTGGATACATAATCTGGTTGCAACCTTTTTCATGAGCGACCCGTCTGTAGGGGGGAGAGGAGATTATGCAGGAAGCAGAACTGATCAGGCTGGCGCAATCCGGGGATCATGATGCGCTTGTCGAGCTGCTTCGATCCATTGAGACCTCCGTTTACCGAAGCGCTTATTATATTCTGGGAAACGAACAGGACGCGCTCGATGCTGCTCAGGAAGTGCTCATTCGCATTTATCGAAAGCTGGACACCTACCAGGAAAAGGCCAAGTTTTCCACGTGGGTGCAACGCATTGTCAGCAATGTCTGCATGGATAAATTTCGCGCGAAGAAGGAAACGGTCTCAATCGACGAGCATGAGCTGGTCTTGCCTGATCGAAACAACGTAGAAGATGAGATCCTTCTCACCGGGCTGTCGAATGACATCCAGGAAGCCATCGCAAAGCTGCCCAAGCAGCACCGGATGGTCGTAGTACTTCGCTATCTGGAAGATTTTTCCTATCAAGAAATAGCGGAAGCGTTGGATTTGCCGCTTAACACGGTCAAGTCGTATTTGTTTCGGGCTAGGCAACAGTTGCAAGAACTGTTGTGCGACTATCAGAAAGGGGGGATCGGTTGATGACGAACGAAGAGATTTGGGAATGCATGCAGAGGGATCTGGATGGGGATTTGTCCGAGCAAGAGCAGCAGATGCTGCACACCCTCATTCAACAAGATGCTGACCTGCAACTGATGTACAACCGTTTGAAAACTGTGTCGCAAAAATTAGAGCAGTTGCCCCCTGTCGTACCCTCATTCAGCCTTGTAGATTCGATTTTGCCACAGCTGGAACAGGCCGCAGCAAAGCCGGCAGCTGCAAAATCTGCGGCGATTGAGGAATCCTTGCCTACCCTTGCAGTTAAGCGCAAGCCGTCTTCGCTGTCGGAATCGAAAAAATGGAAGCGAATGAAAGTGTGGTTCGCCAGCGTTGGCAGCACGGCTGTTGCAGCCTGCCTGTTGATCGGCATGCTGTTTGCGGGCGGGGACGGAAAGCCGGCGGAGCCAGATCCGTTTCGTCAAGGAGCAGACAGCGCTCCACCACCCGCCGTTGAAGACAACAACGTGGTGTACGGACCGGAAGTTCCTCCTCCCAGCACTCATCCATCTCCATCGAATAAAAAGCAGGAGGGGAACAAGACCGAGGAAGCTCCGTCCAAGAAAAAAACGTCCAAGCCCCCTGTGAAAAACGAGCCAAAATCAACAGTTCAGCCGCCTGTCCACCACAACAGCAACACGATTCCGCCAGCTTCGAAGCCCGCAGTTGCTCCAAAGCCTGTAGTGACAGAGGATAAGCCACCGTCCTTTCCGATCGGACTGGAAGAGAAAACGGACGAAGAAGACAACAACCATGCGCGTGAAAAAGAAGACAGGGATGAAGACGAGGAGAAAGACAGCAAACGAGACAAAAAGAAGGAGCAGGAAAACCGGCAAGAGCGCGATGAATAATCATCGTGCTTCTTTTCCCGCTCCAGGGCAAACGCGTTTTTCAAAAGTGAACTGGCACCACGAAGGGGAGTCTTGCGTAAAGTACAGTATCAAGCACCCCCTGCTTACCGTTTGGGGAGGAGGAATCCCGGGGCTTTTCCCTAAACGTTTACATAGAGGTGCCTATAGATGGAAAAACCGCTACCGCTTTGAACAGGTAGCGGTTTTTTTCGGGGGCGAGCCGGATAAAAAAATTGGCGCAGCCAAGTTTTTGCATGCTATAATGACGCAGACAAGTTGCAAGGAAAGGGAGAGAAACACGCATGCCACTCCTGTCGGCCATTCGGGAAATTCGGCAAAAGCAGTTTTCGCCGCTGTACGTGCTCTTCGGCCCGGAATCGTTTTTAGCCGAGGAGTTTTTGTCGTTGGCCAAAGACGAAATGATCGACCCGTCGTTTCGCGATCTCAACATGAGCGTCTACGATTGTACGGAGACGGGACTCGCGGACATTTTGCAGGACGCGGAGACCTTGCCGTTTTTGGGAGAGCATCGTCTGGTCATTGCCAGACAAGCGTATTTTTTGACGGGGAGCAAGCCGCAGACAAAAGTGGAGAGCGATCCGGATGCGCTGCTCGGATATTTGCAAAACCCCCCTCCGTACACAACGCTGATTTTGCATACAGAAGCCGAAAAGCTGGACGAACGCAAAAAGCTTGTCAAAACGCTACAGCAAAAAGCAAAGGTGATCCCGTTCCCGCTGTTAAAAGACGCGGACTTGTACGGCTGGGTAGAGCGGCGGGCTGAAAAATACCAGGCGCGGATCGGGCGACCGCAGGCGATGAAGCTGGTGGAGCGCGTAGGCCATGAACTGCGGTTGTTGGACAAGGAGCTGGAAAAGCTTGCCTTGTACGTGGGAGCAGGGGCCAGCATCACGGATGAGGTGATCGAGACGCTCGGCGCACGCACCTTGGAGCAGGATGTTTTCGGGCTGATCGAGCAGGTTGCGTCGGGGAAGCTGGACCGGGCGCTGCGGATGATGTACGACTGCATGAAGACGGGCGAGGAGCCGATCAAGCTGCTCGCGCTCTTGGCAAGGCAGTTTCGCATGCTGCTCCACGTCAAGCAGCTCGCGCCGCGCGGTTATTCGCAGCAGCAGATGGCTGGCATGATTAAAATGCATCCGTACGCCGTAAAAAAAGCGATGGAGCAGGCGCGGCATTTTTCCGAGGAGTCGTTAAAGCGGCTTTTGGGGATTCTGGCGGAAGAAGATTTTCGGATGAAGTCCGGTCAGGTGGACAAGCGTCTTGCGCTGGAGCTGTTTGTGGCGCGGGCTCATGCCGAACGGCAAAAAACGACGGGCTAGCGCCAGTGCCCATAAAAAAACCCCAGGAACGTAGTGTTCACGGGGTTTTTTGGTGGTCTCTTAGACGACAGGAGCGCTCAGAACGTTGAGCTTTTTCATCAAACGAGACTTTTGACGGTTTGCTGCGTTTTTATGAATGAGACCTTTCGAAGCGGCCTTGTCCAGCTTTTTCACAGCCACCAGAAGAGTGGATTTCGCCAATGCTACATCAGAAGCGGCGACAGCTTTCTCAAAGCTCTTGATGGAAGTGCGCAGATCAGACTTTTGAGAAGCACGTTGTGCGCGGCGCTTTTCGATTGTTTTGGTGCGTTTAATTGCGGATTTAATGTTTGGCATGTGTGTCACCTCCTTAGACGACCATAGACATACAGTCATACAACAAAGTAATTCTAGCATGGGCAAAGACCATTTGCAAGAAAGGATTCGGAATAAAAATAAAGGATTCAAGCAACCTAGTAGCAGGAAGAAAACGGTCATGGCCGTTTCTCGCGAAGGAGAAGGGAGTCGATGGAACATGGCGCACAACATTGATTTGTCAGGCTACTCGATTCGAACCGATTTGGCCCTAGAGGCGCATGAACTGGCCCGGCAGCAGAACGAAAGCAATATCGAAGGCGTATGGCTGCAAGCCGACGACAGCGAACCGAACATCAAGGTGACCAGGCTGCATGTCCAGACGGAAGAGGCAGGCAAGCGAATCGGCAAGCTGCCCGGTCGCTACCTGACGATGGAAGTGCCCAAGCTGCGCGAAAACGATACTTCTATAGAAGAGCAAGTTGCCAAACGGTTTGCCGTGGAATTTGCCGCTTTTCTGGAGCAAATGGGCATCACCCGGGACCAGAAGGCGCTGATTGTGGGACTGGGCAACTGGAATGTGACCCCGGACGCGCTCGGACCGATGGTGGTGGAAAACTTGCTGATTACGCGCCATCTGTTTCAACTGGCGCCGGAAACGGTGGGAGAAGGCTATCGCGAGGTCAGTGCCATCTCGCCGGGAGTGCTCGGCATTACCGGCATTGAGACGAGCGAGATTGTGTTCGGGGTAGTGGAAAAAAGCAAGCCGGACTTCGTCATCTGCATCGATGCACTCGCTTCCCGCGCTCTGCATCGTGTCAATACGACGATCCAAATATCCGACACAGGGATTCATCCCGGCTCCGGGGTAGGCAACAAGCGCAAGGCGATCGATCAGGCGACGTTGGGAATTCCGGTGATTGCCGTCGGCGTGCCGACCGTCGTGTTTGCCTCGACGATCGTCAATGACGCGATTACGTATTTGCTCGGGCATTTCGGACAGTCCATGGCGGAGAGCAAGCGGGCGTTCAACAAGCTGGCCCTGAGCAGCGTGCCGGAGCGCCGCGAGCCGTATACCGAGGATGATTTGCCTGACCCGGAATCGCGCAAGACGTTTATGGGGCTGGTAGGCTCGCTGCCGGAAGAGGAGAAGCTCCAGCTGATCCACGAGGTGCTTCGGCCGCTCGGACAAGATTTGGTCGTCACGCCAAAAGAAGTGGACGACTTCATCGAGGGAGTGGCCAACGCGATTGCCACCGGGCTGAACCGTTCGCTGCATCAGGCCGTGGACGAGGACAATAGCGCCGCCTACACGCACTAGCGAGGCTGGGCACGAAAAGCGCTAGATTGTGAGAGGACCGCTAGAAAAGGGTTCTATCGTCTCTATGAGGCTCATAGGCTAAAGCATAGACAAGCGTGAGAGAGAGCAGAGCGCTTCGTCCATGCAACAGCCAGAGGAGTGAGACAGATGGCGACCCTAATCCAACGCCAATTCGCAGTTCTTTCATTCATAACCGCTTTTTTGTTCGTCATGACGGGTGTGTTGTCGCTGGGAGGAAATCGTGTCGCGATCACCTCCTCCGCCATCCAGCAGGCGGCCTCGCATATATCCAGTCTGGCGATTTTAAGCTGGATGGGGCAGGAGATCCCGGCTCTGTCCGCTACCGTGCAAGCTTCGTCCGATGCCAGATCCAACAGCGTGACAGGCTTTCTTTTTCAACTGGCGACCAATATCCAGCCCGGCGATTTGCGCAGCCTGCTCGGCAGAGAACTGCCCGGAATGGTGACGACGGAAGATGCGCGGTTTGTCGTCCAGGGAAAAGGAGCGACGCTCGCTGACTTTTACGTCGAGTACCCTGCCCATCCGAAGCAGGTGGCGGACACGTCCCAGCTCGTGCCCGTCGTGGAGCCGCAAGAACAGGCGGCCGCAAAACCCGCGGAGGAAAAACCCGCTCCTGCGGCGAAGCCGGCCACGACGAACGGCAAAAAAATCGTCTTCGTCTACAATTCGCACAACCGCGAATCGTGGTTTAGCGAAACAAAGCCGATCGGCACTTCCGTCGATCATCCCACCCAAAACATTTCTCTTGTCAGCCAACGTCTCAGCGAAGCGCTGAACGAGCGGGGCATCGGCGCGGATGTGAGCAAGGACGATATTTACCAGCAGCTTTTGAACAAAAAGATGGATTACGCGCTGTCCTACGCGCAATCGCTCCAGGTAGTGAAAGCCGCTGTCGAAAAGAACCGGGAGCTGCACTACTTCTTCGACCTGCACCGCGATACGGCTCCGCGTGATCGCACGACCGTGACGATCAAGGGAAAAACGTATGCACGCGTCATGTTTGTCATCGGCAAGCGGAACAAAAGCCACGAGAAGAACGAGGCGTTTGCCACCGAACTGCACCAGCTGATGGAAAAGATGTACCCCGAGCTGTCGCGCGGCGTGATGGAAAAAGGGGCAAAAACCGATCATGGCGAGTATAACCAGTCCATCTCTCCGGGAAGCCTGTTAATGGAAATAGGCGGCACGGAAAACACCTTGCAGGAGAGTTTGAATACGGCGGAGGCATTGGCCGATGTCTTTGCCGCTTATTACCTGCAGGCGGAAAAGGTAGGCAAAACAGTAACGGAAGAGCCTGCGAAGAGGTGATGGGCATGAACGTGACGGTGAAACTGACAGGTCTTTTGATCATCTTGCTGGTCGGCGTGGTGATCGGTCTGCAAACGGCGGAGCGGGGAATTTCCAAGGTGAGCGGAGTGCCCGAAGAAAACGCACAGACGTTTTACATCAAAAAAGTGGATCAGGGGCAGATGGAAATTGCGGTGCTGGGCAAGCAGGTGCAGACGGCAGCGCCGGAAAAAATGGTCAATTACGTGAGCCGCGTAGGCTTGACGTTGGGCGACAGTATCAAAAACGGCGCGCAAATGTTTGTCGATTGGGTAGGGAGTTTTTTCGAACCGTAGATTTTGTTTACGCGCAAAAAGAAGGGGGGCACAAAGCCTCCGTGACAAAAGACCCGCCAGAGCGGGTCTTTTAAGTGTGGCCGGCTGGCGGGGGAGGAGGGGCGCCGCATGCTGCAACGCAGGCGGGGGCTTGCGCTTCGTGCCGCAAACGGAATGGTGGCAAGGGAAAGAGGGGAGAAATCGAGTAGTCAGTAAAAATGAAATAGTTAGAATTTGTTGTGTTGCCAAAAAATTGTATTAATGGCATAATGTCTACTGATAGATCTTTTTCTACTGAATATGTCGGTAAGAGAGGTGAGCCACGTGTCGCATCCTGTCCTGCAAATCGAAAACCTGCAAACGCACTTTTTCACGGACCGCGGCCAAATCCCTGCCGTTGACGGCGTGACGATCACGGTTAACAAAGGAGAAGTAGTCGGCATCGTAGGCGAGTCTGGCTGCGGGAAAAGCGTTACGTCCCTGTCAGTCATGCGGCTGGTGCCGAATCCACCCGGAAAAATCGTCGGGGGCAAAATCAAGTTCAAAGGGGAAGACCTCGTAACAGCCGATGAAAAGCGGATGAGAAGCATCCGCGGAAATGAAATCGCGATGATCTTCCAGGAACCGATGACATCGCTCAATCCTGTTTTTACGATCGGGAATCAGATTGGCGAAGCGGTTCGATTACATACGAAGGCTAGTAAAAAGGAGTCGCGGGCGCGCGCGATCGAGATGCTGAAAAAGGTAGGGATCCCGCGAGCCGAAGCGATTGTGGATGAATACCCGCACCAGCTCTCCGGCGGGATGCGCCAGCGGGTCATGATTGCCATGGCCATGGCCTGTAACCCGGAGCTGCTGATTGCGGACGAGCCTACGACGGCGCTCGACGTGACCATTCAGGCGCAAATTCTCGATCTGATGCGCCAGCTCAACGAAAAGGCGCAGACGGCCATTTTGCTCATTACGCACGATCTGGGCGTAGTGGCGGAGATGTGTCACCGCGTCGTGGTCATGTACGCGGGCAATGTCATCGAGGAGGGAGACGTCCGCACGATTTTGAAAAAGCCCAAGCATCCGTACACAAAAGGATTGCTCCAATCCTTGCCCAAGCTGGAAGAGTCGCGGGAGAGGCTCTACTCCATCCCGGGGAACGTGCCGATTCCAGGCTCGCTTACGGTCGGATGCCGCTTTGCCCCCCGCTGCGAGCAGGCGACAGATCTGTGCCGCAGCGAAATGCCGCAGCTAAAAGCAGTCGGGGACAATCATCTGTCCCGTTGCTGGCTGAGCGAATAACCCGAGAGGAGCATGCCCGTTGACAGAAGAACTGCTCGTCGTAAAAAACCTGAAAAAATATTATCCCATCACAGGCGGCATCCTGGGCGGGGAAGTAGGCGTCGTGAAGGCGGTAGACGATGTTTCGTTTACGGTCAAGCGCGGGGAGACACTGGGACTGGTCGGAGAGAGCGGCTGTGGCAAGTCGACGACCGGGCGATCGCTTTTGCGGCTGATCGAGCCGACTGCGGGTGAAGTGACGTTTGATGGCGTGAACGTGACCGCGCTTTCAGCGGAGGAGATGCGCAAAATGCGCCGCGATATGCAAATCGTTTTCCAGGACCCGTTCGCTTCCCTGAATCCTCGTCACAATATTGAGAAGATTCTGGAAGAACCGCTGGTCGTTCACGGGATCGGAACGAGTGCCGAACGCAAACGAAAAGTACGGGAAATGCTGGAGGTCGTGGGGCTGAGCAGCTATCACGCCAGGCGTTATCCGCACCAGTTCAGCGGAGGGCAGCGCCAGCGGATCGGAATTGCCCGGGCGCTCATGCTCAATCCGAAGCTGATTGTGGCCGATGAGCCTGTATCTGCGCTCGATGTGTCCATTCAGTCGCAAGTGCTCAATCTCATGCAAGATTTGCAGCGAGAGATGGGCCTCACCTACTTGTTCATTGCCCATGACCTGAGTGTCGTGCGGCATATCAGTGATCGGGTGGGCGTGATGTACCTCGGCCGGATCGTGGAATTGACCACGAGCAGCCAGCTTTACACGAATCCGCTCCATCCGTATACCAAAGCTTTGCTGTCTGCCGTGCCGACGCCGGACCCCGACGCTGTACGGGAGCGGGTGATTTTGCAAGGAGACGTGCCAAGCCCTGCGAATCCGCCCGGCGGCTGTACGTTCCATACGCGCTGTCCGCATGTGACAGAGGAATGCCGCTCTGTTCGTCCCGCTTTTCGGGATGTGGGCAACGGGCACTTTGTGGCTTGTCATTTGTACAAGCAGTAAACCGTGCCGGGGGTGTCCGCCTGCTGACATGGATGCCTTGTTAAAGGGGGGATGCGAGGCAGGAGCGTCAAGAGTGACCACCTATCCAAGTAACATGTTTTCACTTTAGTAGAGGGGGATGTTTTCATGAAGAAGAGAGTTCTCTCCGCAGCCATGACCAGCCTGTTGGCGCTGGCCATGTTGCTTGCCGGGTGCAGCGGTTCGCAAACGACACAAGGGCAGGCAGAACAGCCAAAAACAGAAACGCCGGCATCCGAGCCAGCGAAATCGGGCCCCAAGCAATTGATCGTGGGTCGCGGCGGCGACTCCGTAGGTCTCGATCCGATTGCCCAGACCGATGGCGAATCGTTCAAGGTGACGGAAAACATTTTCGACACCCTGGTCGGCTATGCGGAAGATAGCACAGAGGTAGTGCCTTCCCTGGCGGAGAAGTGGGAAATCTCGCCGGATGGACTGACGTACACGTTCCACCTGCGCAGCGGCGTGAAGTTCCACGACGGCACGGATTTCAATGCGGAAGCGGTCAAATGGAACTTCGAGCGCTGGAGCGACAAGAACCATCCGCAGCATAACAAGGAAGGCTTCGAATACTACAACGACATGTTCGGCGGCTACAAAGGCGACGAAACCCACGTCATCAAGAGTGTAGAAGCCGTTGACGCGCAAACGGTGAAATTCACCCTGAATCGCCCGCTTGCTCCGTTCATTCAAAACCTGGGCATGTCCTGCTTCGCCATTGCCTCTCCTAAAGCGGTGCAGGAGATGGGACCTGAGAAGTTCAACGAAAATCCGGTAGGAACCGGGCCGTTCAAGTTCAAAGAGTGGAAGCGCAACGACACGATTACGCTGGAGAAAAACCCGGACTATTGGAACGCTGGCTACCCTAAGCTCGACAAGCTGGTGTTCAAGGTCATTCCGGAAAATACCGCTCGTCTGACCGCGCTGACCTCCGGGGAGATCGACTTGATGGACGGCCTGAACCCGGATGACGCGGAAACGGTGAAAGGCAACAGCGATCTGCAACTGATCCTGCGTCCGTCCATGAACATCGGTTTTGTCGGCTTTAACGTCGAGAAAAAGCCGCTGGACAATCCGAAAGTTCGCGAAGCGCTCGCCTATGCGATCAACAAACCGGCGATCATCGAAGCGTTTTTCGCCGGACTGGGACAACCGGCTGTGAACCCGATGCCGCCTTCCATCTGGGGGCACAACAGCAACATCAAGGATCGTGAGTACAACATCGACAAGGCGAAGCAGCTTCTGGCGGAAGCCGGCTTCCCGAACGGCTTCAAAATCAAGTTCTGGGCGATGCCAGTTGCTCGTCCGTACATGCCGGATGGCGTGAAAATTGCCGAGGCCATTCAGCAAGATCTGAAAAAGATTGGCGTAGAAGCAGAAATCGTCACGATGGAATGGGCGGCGTATCTGGACAAAACCAAGGTAGGCGAGCAGGAAATGTTCCTCTTGGGCTGGACGGGCGACAACGGAGACCCGGACAACTTCCTGGCGACCTTGCTGGATAAAAACAACATCGGCGGCAACAACCGTACACGCTGGGCCAATGAAGAAGCGCACAAGCTCTTGATGGCAGCCCAGTCTGCAACGACGAAGGAAGAGCGTGAGAAGCTGTATCTGCAAGTGCAGGAAATCATTTTCAAGGACGTGCCGCTGGTGCCGCTGGCTCACTCTACGCCAGCGCTGGCAGCCAAGGCAAACGTAATCAACTACAAGCCGCATCCAAAAGGCTCCGAAAGCCTGGAGAAGGTTGACTTGAAGTAATATCCGCATGGATTCGATGAGCAAGCAGGGTAAGAGGAGCGACCCTCTTCTTGCCCTTTCTTTCTTCCTATTCCGTCATTATTTTTGGTAAGGAAAGCGAGGAGATGGCGTTGCTATCCTACAGCATCCGAAGAATTCTTATGCTCATCCCCGTTCTACTGGGCATGTCCATCGTCGTATTTTCCATCATACGCGCCATCCCAGGTGATCCGGCTCTGACCATATTGGGAGAGAAAGCAAGTCCAAAAGCGATTGAAGATTTACGGGAAGTTTTAGGGTTGAACAATCCGTGGTACGTGCAATATGTGGACTATTTGAAGCAAATTCTCACCGGAGATCTGGGGGTTTCCCTGCATTCCGGAGCCAGCATCACGCAAGAAATCGGCCCGTATTTGGCCGCCACCACTGAGCTGACGATTGTCAGCATGCTGTTCGCTGTCATCATCGGGGTGAACGCAGGAATCTTGTCCGCGTGGAAACAAAACTCTTGGTTTGACTACTGTGCGATGCTGATTGCCTTGATTGGTGTTTCCATGCCCATTTTTTGGCTAGGTTTGATGGAGCAGTGGTTCTTTGCGCAAGAACTGAAATGGCTGCCATCCGTTGGTCGCGACAATTCGCGTAATCCTGTAGAGGCCATTACGCACTTCTATATACTGGACACCATTATGGCTGGACGGTGGGATCAGCTGTGGGAGGTCATCAAGCATTTGATCCTGCCGGGAGTGGCTTTGGGGACGATTCCGATGGCGATTATCGCCCGGATTACCCGTTCGAGCATGCTGGAAGTGATGCGTGCCGATTACGTGCGGACCGCCCGGGCAAAAGGCTTGGCGCAGTTTTGGGTCGTGTACAAGCACGCGCTGAAAAATGCAATGATTCCCGTTCTCACGGTGATCGGCCTGCAAACCGGCTTGCTTTTGGGCGGAGCGGTGCTGACCGAAACGATTTTTGGCTGGCCGGGCGTCGGCCGCTACATTTTCACGGCGATTGGCAACCGGGACTATCCGGTGATTCAATCCGGTATCTTGGTGATCGCTACGATTTTTGTCTTGATTAATCTTCTGGTCGACCTTCTGTACGCTTATATCGATCCGCGCATTAAATACCGCTAGGGGAGGGACGATGAGACATGGCAGAGACACAAGTACAGACAGTATCCCTGAGAGTAAAAGAGGAAGAAGTTGTCTCTCCTTGGCGGGAAGCTTGGAGAGCGTTGCGCAAAAACAAGCTCGCGATGGCGGGGCTGGCGATCATTCTGTTTTTTGTGACAGTAGCCGTCTTTGCGCCAGTGATTGCTCCGTACCCGTACGATGAGGGAGAACTGGTGATGAAAAACAAGCCGCCGTCCGAGGAGCATTGGTTTGGGACGGATTACAACGGGCGGGATGTGTTCAGCCGCGTCGTTTACGGCGCACGCATCTCCTTGTGGGTCGGGACCTTCTCGGTGATCGGCTCCGTCGTGGCTGGCACGATTTTGGGTCTGTTGGCGGGCTTTTACGGCAGATGGATCGATACCGTCATCTCTCGCGTGTTTGATATTATGCTGGCGTTTCCGAGCATTCTATTGGCGATTGCGATCGTCGCCATCTTGGGGCCTTCCCTGCAAAATGCGCTGCTGGCCATTGCCATCATCAATATCCCGACCTTTGGGCGTCTCGTGCGTTCGCGCGTACTCAGCCTGAAGGAAGAGGAGTTCGTCATGGCGGCGCGCGCCATCGGGATGAAGGATTCGCGCATTCTCATGCAGCACATCTTGCCAAACAGCCTGGCGCCGATCATCGTGACAGGCACGATGGGGATTGCCACCGCGATTATTGAAGCGGCAGCGCTCGGCTTCCTGGGCCTCGGTGCCCAAGCGCCGGAGCCGGAGTGGGGCAAAATGCTCTCCGATTCCCGCCAGTACATTCAGAAGGCGCCGTGGACGGTCATTTTTCCGGGGCTGTCGATCATGCTGACCGTTCTCGGCTTTAACCTGATCGGAGACGGGATGCGGGATGCGCTTGACCCGCGGATGAAAAACTAGCGTGCGATCACAGGGGCAAAACGGGCAAACGGGGAAGGCAGTCCGTTTGCCTCTTTTTTTGTTCCGTCCCGCTCTTCTTTTTTGGGGAAAGAAATGGTATTCTCGAGGAAGAATCTTGTCGAAAGCGAAGGTGACGCAGGTGTATTTGGAGCGCATTTCGAAACTGCACAATTTTTTGACCAAGCAACAGCTCGACGCGGCAGTCATCACCTCTCCCAAGCACGTTTCCTATTTGACCGGCTTTTTTACCGATCCGCACGAACGGTTTATGGGGCTGATTGTTCCGGCCCAGGGCGACCCATCCCTGATCGTTCCCGCCCTTGACCGCGAAGCGGCACAAGCGGCTTCGACTGTTCAGACGATTCACACACATACGGATATTGAGAATCCGTACGAGCTGCTCAAGCGCGTATTGCCAGCGAACCTGAAGAAGCTGGGTATCGAAAAAAGCCACATGACCGTAGAGCGTTACGAGGCGATCGGACAAGTTGTCTGTGCAGAGAGCTACGTGGATGTGGAAGAGCCGCTCCGCGAAATGCGCCTGATGAAAACGCCGGATGAAGTGGCCCGTATAAAAAAGGCGGTACAATTGATTGAAGATACACTCCGCGAGACGCTGAAAACATTCCGAATCGGCCAGACCGAACAGGAAATCGTCGCGGAGCTGGAATACCAGATGAAGCGTCTGGGAGCGGACGGCCCGTCTTTTTCCACGATGGTTTTGGCGGGGGAAAAGTCGGCCTTGCCGCACGGAACACCTGGTTCGCGCAAGGTGCAGGAAGGCGATTTGCTCCTGTTTGACATCGGGGTAGCAGCGGACGGCTACGTTTCCGATATTACCCGTACGTTTGCGGTCGGCCAGATCAGCGAGCAACTGCGCGACATATACGAAACGGTGCTGGCAGCGAACGAGGCGGCGATTGCCGAGGTGCGTCCAGGGGTGACGTTTGCCCATCTCGACCAGACCGCGCGCGACGTTATTACTGCAAAAGGCTACGGCGACTATTTCATTCACCGTCTGGGGCACGGCCTCGGAATGGACGTGCACGAATATCCGTCCGTACATGGGCAAAACCAGGAAACGCTGCGCCCAGGCATGGTCTTCACGATTGAACCGGGGGTGTACGTGCCGGGAGTAGGCGGCGTGCGCATCGAGGACGATGTGGTGGTCACCGAAACGGGCGTGGACGTGCTGAGCCAGTTCCCGAAGACACTGACGGTGATCGGATAAGTTTTTCCCGATGACAATTGGATAGCAATCTGATGGTGCTGCCCGGAATCGCTTGGTTCCGCCAGCTTAAAAGGGAAGTCCGGTGAAAATCCGGCGCGGTCCCGCCACTGTAACGAGGAGTGTCCGGCCAAAAAGCCACTGTTTTTCGCGCGACGAAAAATGGGAAGGCGGCTGGGGACGATGATTCGTAAGCCAGGAGACCTGCCATGAGATGATGTGCAATCGACCCACGAGGATGGGACAGATGTGGAAGCAGACCAGGAACAGGCGCTGTAGCAGCGCTGATTCTATAGGTATGCCTGCGTATGTCGAGCACCTCCCGATTGGAAAACTGGGGGGTGCTTTTTTCTATGAACACCCCCGTGGCAGTCGAGGCTGGGAAAGGGGTGATGCAGCTGTCGAGTTGCCAAACAAGCAGGCTCTCTGTATAGTAAAGTTGTAATTCGTATTCATTACGATTTACATAACGCTTCATTTTCAGCATGCCAACAACAAAAGAAGAGGGGTTACCAGATGAGTGCAATCCGTATGAGAAAAAAAGCTTTCCACGCTTTCGGGATGGCTGCGCTGACAGCGATCCTGCTGCTTTTGTCCGCATGTGGCTCTACAGCACCTGCTGCGACCGAATCCACGGGGGCGAATGCTGGCTCGGAGCAAACGGCCCAGCCTGCTGCTGACAACAAGCCCGTCACGATTGTGACCAACGGAATCGAGATGACGTACCCGGAAGCGCCCAAACGCGCTGTCACGATGAACCAGCACGTAACCGAAGTCATGCTCGCGCTGGGTCTGGCTGACAAAATGGTCGGAACCGCGTACCTGGACGACCACATTTTGCCTGAGCTGAAAGCCGATTACGACAAGGTGCCTGTCCTGTCCGACAAGTATCCGACCAAAGAGGTGCTTTTGGCCGCAAACCCTGATTTCGTTTACGCAGGCTGGAAAAGCGCATTTGGCGACAAAGGCGTCGGCTCGATGGAGGATCTGGAAAAAATGGGGATCAAATCGTACCTGCAAGAGTCCTCGAACAAGCCGGGTCCGACGATTGACGACGTGTTCGCGGATATTCGAAACATCGGCCGCATTTTCCGTGTAGAAGACAGAGCGAACGAACTGATTGGCAAAATGAAAGCGGAAATCGAGCAAACCGTAAGCAAAATCGGCAAGGTGGACAAGCCGCTGAACGTATTCGTGTACGACAGCGGAGAAGACCAGCCGTTGACCGCTGCCAACAACTACATGACGGCCCTGATTCACGCGGCAGGCGGCAAAAACGTGTTCGACGACATTCAAAAAGGCTGGGCGACCGTCAGCTGGGAAGAAGTCGTGAACCGCAAGCCGGACGTCATCGTCGTGGTCGACTACGGCGACAAAACCATCGAGCAAAAACAAAACTTCCTGTTGTCCAAAAAGGAACTGGCTGACGTGCCAGCGATCCAGAACAAGCGTCTGATCGTGCTGCCGTTGTCCGCAGCGTCCGAAGGGGTCCGCGCCCCCATCGCGCTGAAAATTCTCGCGGAAGGTCTGTACCCGGATACATTCCAATTAAGAAGCGGCTGCTAAGAGAAGGAGGGAACGGCCCTGCACAAGATCAAGATGCCCTTCATCATCGTTGCCCTGCTGATCGGGCTTGTCGTCTCGATTACGTTTGCGGTGACACTCGGCTCGGTGGAAATCAAACCAGCGACGGTATGGAAAATTGCCTTGGCGAATCTCCCGCTGGTTCATCAATGGGTGGAAGTGGATTGGTCAAAAGGAGAACAGACCATTATCTGGGACATTCGGTTTCCCCGCGTCCTGCTGGGGGCTGTCGTCGGGGCCGGCCTGTCTGTTGTAGGGGTGGCGATCCAGTCTCTGGTTCGCAACTCCCTCGCAGATCCGTACATATTGGGAGTCTCCTCGGGCGCATCGGCCGGAGCGACGCTGGTCATTTTGTTCGGAGCATTCAGCATGTACGGACAATTCGCGCTTTCCTTCGGTGCGTTCACCGGATCGCTCGTCTCGATCCTGCTTATTTTTACCTTGTCCCGCATCGGCGGGCAAAACTCGACGGTGCGTCTGCTCATGGCCGGCATCGCGATATCCGCCATCCTGTCTGCGATCACCAGCCTGATTATTTTTTCTGCGCCCAACGAGCACGGCATCCGCTCTGTCCTGTTCTGGATGAGCGGCAGTCTGGCCGGAGGGAAGTGGGAGTATTTGACCATCCCGACGTTGATTGTCGTCATCTGTCTGCTTGTCCTGTTGACGCAATACCGTTCGCTCAATGCGATGCTGATGGGCGAAGAAGCGGCGGGGACGCTGGGCGTCAACACGGTGCGATTTCGCAAGCTGCTGCTCATCATGACCGCGCTTTTGACGGGCGTCATCGTCTCGATCAGCGGTTCCATCGGCTTTGTCGGCTTGATGATGCCGCATATCGTACGCGTCATCGTCGGCTCGGACCATCGGCGCGTCCTTCCTGTCAGCGCCTTGCTCGGGGCCATTTTCCTGATTTGGGCGGACGTGATCGCCCGGCTTGCGTTTGCGCCGGAAGAGCTGCCAATCGGGATTATCACGGCGCTGTGCGGCGGTCCGTTCTTTCTTTGGCTGATGATGCGCAGCTCATATTCTTTCGGAGGTAGCGGGCGATGAATCTGCATGTGGAGAACATTTCGATCGAGCTGGAGAAAAAAACGATTTTGCGCGACGTGAGCCTGACGGTTCGCTCCGGCGAATTTGTGGGGCTGATCGGGCCGAATGGCAGCGGAAAGTCCACCCTGCTCAAAAGCATTTACCGGGCGCTTGCGCCACGCAGCGGATTTATTTCCCTGGACGGGGCGGACGTGTACCAGCTTACCGCCCGGCAAAATGCGCAGCGCATGGCGGTCGTGCGCCAGGAGTCGTCCATCGAGTTTGATTTTACCGTCATGGAAATCGTCATGATGGGGCGCTCTCCCCATAAACGGCTGTTTCAAACCGATACCCCGGCGGACAGCCGCATCTGTGAGGAGGCGCTGGCGCGGGTCGGCATGCAGGCGTACGCCTCGCGCAGCTTTTTTTCCTTGTCTGGCGGAGAAAAGCAACGCGTGCTGATTGCAAGAGCGCTGGTCCAGCAAGCCGGGTTTCTCGTCCTGGACGAGCCGACCAACCATCTGGACGTCCGGTACCAGCTACAGGTGATGGATCTGGTCAAGACGCTCGGGATTACCGTGTTTTCCTCGCTGCATGATCTGAATATCGCCGCCATGTACTGCGATCGGCTGTACGTCATGCGCGACGGGGAACTGGTTGCTTCCGGCACGCCGGAAGAAGTGCTTGAACCCGCGTTGATTCGCGACGTTTTCGGGGTAGAGACAGAGGTGGTCACCCATCCGATCACGGGGAAAAAACACGTGTATTTCTTTTCGGAAGCCGTTCGCATCCAACCATCGCGACAGGAGGTCAAAGCACAATGAGCGTGTACAGTTGCCGCGTATGCAAGTTCCGCTATGACGAATGGATTGGCGATACGAAAAACGGCGTCCCGCCAAGGGTGCCTTTTTCGCATTTGGCAGGCTCGGTCTGTACGACCTGTGGGATGCAAGGGGAAGGGCGGCATGTGCGCCTTCCGGAGGCCACATACTCCGGATTGGAAGCCACCTATTACGACCAGTTTGCCGGAAAAGCGGGCATCGCGTTTTACCGCGACTGGCTGCTGCAAGAAGCAGCGCAAGCCCCGGTGTCCGTGCTGGAGCTTGGCGTAGGCACCGGGCGCATTGCCATTGAGCTGGCGCGCTGCGGCTTGTCCGTCTGCGGCGTGGACAACAGTCCTGACATGCTGGAGATCGCGACGAAAAAGAAGCGGCGCATGCTCAAGGACAACGAGGAGCTGCTTGAGCTGATCGAGCAAAATGTACAGGAGCTGCAGCTAGCTTCCCGCTTTACCCATGTGCTGCTGCCCGAAGGCATTTTTCAGCAGGCGACCTGTAGAGAGGAGCAGCGGCAGTTGCTTTCGGTCGTTACCCGGCATTTGACAGAAGGCGGAATCGTGGCGATTGACTTGCTCCTGCCGCCTGTGAACCGCACATGGTCGCTCATGCAGCGCAAGTTTGTGTTCCCGGACCGGATGGTGTACCAAAAAGTCGAGGGAGAAACGCTCATTGCCGAGCAAAAATTCCGCTATACGCTGACCTATGAGACGTTTGTGGAGCAGGTGGAGCAGCCGCGCTACCGAGTGGAGCGTGAGCTGGCGCTGCTTTTGCCGGGGGAGCTGGAGTTGCTCCTGGAATCTTCGGGCTACAAGGTCGTGCAAAGCAGGGAAAACGTCGTCTGTCACCACAGCCAGCCGCCAGCACAAACGGGAGAGTACGAGCCGGATCGCTGGCAGCACGGCGGCTATCCGTTTGCGGAACCGCCCGGCGCTCCAGGGGCGGCGACGCGCTGGACGATCATGGCCCAAAAAATATCCGCAGACGAGCCGACCCGATCGCGGTCATCCTAGTGCCCGAATCCTTTGCCGCTGACGAAAAACGTGACAAACGCCGTATTCTCTTTGGTTGCTCTTTCTATCACGCGTTTGTTATAATTACCGTTAGTGTATTTTTTCGAGCGCAATCTGGATGTTTGGATGGATTCGCGTGGGAGGGAACGAACAACACATGGATCGCCGTGAAAGACAAAAAAGGATTCGAAATTTTTCCATCATCGCCCACATTGACCATGGAAAGTCGACGCTGGCAGACCGGATTCTGGAGTTGACCGGCGCATTGACTGCACGTGAGATGGAAGCCCAGTTTCTGGATACGATGGAGCTGGAAAAAGAGCGCGGCATCACGATCAAACTGAATGCCGTGCGTTTGAACTATAAAGCAGAGGACGGAGAGGAGTACATTCTCCACCTGATTGACACGCCTGGACACGTAGACTTTACGTACGAGGTTTCCCGCAGTCTGGCTGCCTGTGAAGGGGCGATTCTCGTCGTGGACGCTGCGCAGGGGATCGAAGCCCAGACGCTTGCCAACGTCTATTTGGCGCTGGACAGCAACCTGGAGATCATTCCGGTCATCAACAAGATCGACCTGCCGAGCGCGGAGCCTGAGCGCGTGAAGCAAGAAGTCGAGGATGTCATCGGGCTGGACGCCAGCGAAGCCGTACTGACTTCTGCCAAAGCGGGCATCGGGATCAAGGAAGTGCTGGAGGCGGTTGTCCAAAAGGTGCCGGCTCCAGAGGGAGATCCGGACGCGCCGCTGCAAGCTTTGATTTTCGACTCGTACTTTGACGCGTACAGAGGGGTTATCGCTTCGATCCGCGTCGTGAACGGTACGCTTCGAAAAGGCATGAAAATCAAGATGATGGCGACAGGCAAGACGTTCGAGGTAACGGAAATCGGGACCTCTACGCCGCGCCAGACACCAGTGGAAGAGCTGACCGTCGGCGACGTAGGCTACGTGGCGGCTTCGATCAAAACAGTAGGCGACACGCGCGTCGGGGATACGATTACCGATGCGGCACGCCCTGCTGCCGAGCCGTTGCCAGGCTACCGCAAGATCAATCCGATGGTATTCTGCGGCCTGTACCCGATCGAGACGAACGAGTACAACGACCTGCGCGAAGCACTCGAAAAGTTGCAACTCAACGACGCGTCGCTGCAATTCGAGCCGGAGACCTCGCAAGCGCTCGGCTTTGGTTTCCGTTGCGGCTTCCTGGGACTTTTGCACATGGAGATCATTCAGGAACGCATCGAGCGTGAATTCAACATCAACCTGATTACGACGGCTCCGAGCGTTATTTACCGGATTACCCGGACAAATGGGGAAGTCATCGAGATCGACAACCCGTCGAAGATGCCGGAAGCGCAAAAAATCGAAATGATCGAGGAGCCGTACGTACTGGCGACCATCATGGTGCCAAAAGAGTACGTGGGCGACGTCATGCAGCTTTGCCAGGGCAAACGCGGGGAGTTCCTCGACATGCAGTACATGGGCGAAAACCGCGTGCAGCTCAAATACGACATGCCGCTCTCCGAGATCGTCTACGACTTCTTCGACATGCTGAAGTCGGGTACGCGCGGATATGCCTCCTTCGACTACGAAATGGCGGGCTACAAGCCGTCCAAGCTGGTGAAGATGGATATTCTCCTGAACGGTGAGATGGTCGACGCCCTGTCGTTTATCGTGCACAAGGATACGGCTTATGCGCGCGGCAAAGTCATTTGCGAAAAGCTGAAAGAGCTGATTCCGCGGCAGCAGTTCGAGGTGCCGATTCAAGCGGCCATCGGACACAAGGTCGTGGCCCGCGAAACGATCAGCGCCCTGCGCAAAAACGTTCTCGCCAAGTGCTACGGCGGGGACATTTCGCGGAAACGCAAGCTGCTCGAAAAGCAAAAAGAAGGAAAGAAGCGCATGAAGTCCGTCGGTTCCGTCGAGGTGCCGCAAGAAGCGTTTATGGCTGTTCTGCGCATGGATGATAAGAAGTAGGCCTGACCTCGTGTCAGGTCTTTTCCATTCGTCGACAAGCGCGCAGCCTGGCGCGACCGGGTGTTTCACCCTGATTCCACATCCAAAGGAGGGGAAGAGCTATGACGCCGCAATCGGTTTACATCCACATTCCCTTTTGTACGAATAAATGCTACTACTGTGATTTCAACTCGTTTGTGACCAACAACCCACAGTTGATCTGGGATTATCTGGACGCCTTGAACAAGGAGATGGAGCTGACGTTTCGCGAGCAGCCCGTTCAGGAGGTCAAGACGATCTTCGTTGGCGGAGGGACGCCTACTTTTCTCGACCACGCGCAGATGCGGGCGTTTTTGCAGAGCGTACAGACCCACCTCGGCCCGTACTGGTCGGAGGATATCGAAGTGACGATGGAAGCCAATCCGGGGACGACCGATGTGGAAAAGCTGCGGATTATGCGCGAGCTTGGCGTCAATCGGCTCAGCTTCGGCGTGCAGTCGTTTGACAATGCCCTCTTGAAGCGGCTGGGACGGATTCACGATCGGGACGACGTGTACCGCAGCATCGAGAACGCGAAGCAAGTAGGGTTCACGAATATCAGCATCGACCTGATGTTCGGCCTGCCGGACCAGACGATGGAGATTTTTCGCGAGACGCTGCGCAAGGCTTTCGAGCTGGGGACGACACACTTCTCCGCGTACAGCCTCAAGGTGGAGGAAAATACGCTCTTCCACACGCTCTACCAAAAAGACCAGCTGCCGCTCCCTTCGGAAGAGACCGAGCTTGAAATGTACATGGTGCTGATCGAGGAGATGGAGCGACACGGCTACCCGCAGTACGAAATCAGCAATTTTGCAAAACCGGGCTTTGCGAGCAAACATAATAAAACCTATTGGCTCAATCGTGAATACTATGGGGTGGGGGCAGGTGCTCACGGCTACGTGTGCGGGCAAAGACACGTCAACGCGGGTCCGCTTCTGCTTTACATGCAAAAATGCAAGGAAGGGCTGCCGCGTGTCGAGCAGTTTGCCGTGCCGAAGGAAGATGCGATGGAGGAACAGATGATTCTGGGGCTGCGATTGCGAGAAGGCGTCGATCTGGCCGAATTCGCTTCGCGCTTTGGCGTATCTGCACACGAAGTTTTTGGGACAATAATAGAAGAAGAGATCGCCAAAGGCATGCTGGAAGAGCAAGACGGCCGGTTGAAGCTGACCAAACGGGGGCTTCCGCTGGGAAATGAGGTATTTGCGCGTTTTCTGCGCTAAAAATCAGGACATTGCTGGCGAAATGGGGGAGATTTTGGCCGTGGATCTCGCGCAAGTCCGTTGACAAATCCTTCTACTATTGATACCTTAGTAAGTAGATTTAGCACTCGTTAGTGATGAGTGCTAACAAACGCTCCGGACAGCGGAGCGGCACCTATCTTTCTTTTCATGCTCAACGGGGAGGCGAGCGACATCTATGTTATCTGACCGTCAACGATTGATTTTGAGTGCGATTGTCGATAATTACATTCATTCTGCCGAACCGGTTGGTTCCCGGACGATTTCGAAACGGGAGGACATCGGGTTTTCTTCGGCGACCATTCGCAACGAGATGTCCGACCTGGAAGAGCTAGGGTACTTGGAGCAACCCCACACGTCGGCAGGGCGGGTTCCTTCCACAAAAGGATACCGTTTTTACGTCGACAATCTGATTCAGCCGCAGCGCTTGAGCGAGGCGGAGTTGGGCAAACTGAAACAGTTGTTTGCCGAGCGTATTCTCCATTCCGAACAGGTGGTAGAGTACACCGCTCAAATTCTTTCCCAGTTGACCAACTACACGGCCATTGTGCTGGGGCCGGAGATTTTTGAGCATCGGTTGAAACATATTCAAATCGTTCCTCTGAACGAGACACAAGCGGTTGCGATTGTCGTTACGCATACCGGGCGTGTGGAGAACAAGCTGATCGATCTTCCCGAAGGCATGGGCGCAAGCGAAATCGAGCGCCTTGTCAACCTGTTGAATGCCAAATTGACCGATGTCCCGCTGTGGCAGTTGAGACAGCGCGTCTATCAGGAAATATCGGGCGAGATGCGCCGCTATGCGGAGCAGTACGAGGAAATGCTGAAGATTCTCGACAAGTCGTTGACGCAAGAAGAGGAGCGCGTATACTTACGCGGTGCGACCAAGATCATGGATCAGCCCGAATTCCGCGACGTAGACAAGGTCAAGGACATTCTGGAGCTTTTGGAGCAAAACGATCAACTGTTGCATTTGTTCGGGATGCCGGGAGAGGGACTTACGGTGCGCATCGGTCAGGAGAATCAGCTGGACGCGATCAAGCAATGCAGTGTGATTACCACATCCTACTCGCTTGCAGGCAAGCCGGTAGGGATGGTTGGCATACTTGGCCCGACGCGAATGGAATATGGCAAAGTCATTACCGTACTCAACTATTTGGCAGAAGGCTTATCGCGCATGCTGACTTCGCAGTTTGAGAAATAAATGGAGGAAGGCTCCTCCTGATTTTTTTGTCAATCGGCAATCAGGAAGAGAGCTTGTAGGAGGTATCGAAGTTGAGCGAGGAAAAAATGACGCAAGATCCGTCTGCCCCAAACGAGCAAGTCAACGAGGCAGCCGCCGAGCAAGAAACGGCCGAAGTGAACTGGGAGCAGGAAGCTGCCCAGTGGAAGGCGCAGGCAGAGGAACATCAAAACCGCATGCTGCGCGCCCTGGCTGACATGGATAACCTGAGACGCCGTGTGCGCAAGGAGCAGGAGGACCTGGCCAAGTACGCTTCCCTGAAAATCGTGGAAGAGCTGCTGCCGGTTCTGGACAACTTCGAGCGCGCGCTGGCTGCCGACAAGGAATCCATGACGGTAGAATCGCTTTTGGAAGGAATCAACATGGTGTACCGCCAGATGGTGCAAGTTTTCGAAAAAGAAGGCTTGAGCGCCATCGAAGCACAAGGAAAGCCGTTCGACCCGCACGTCCATCAGGCTGTTATGCAGACCAACAACCCTGATTTTGATTCCGGCGTCGTAGTGGCTGAACTGCAAAAAGGCTATATGTTCAAAGACCGCGTCGTTCGTCCGGCGATGGTTCAAGTGAACGAATAAGCTTGATTTTCCCTATTCATTCGATGAGAACGTGTTAGGAGGATATCATATATGAGTCGCGTAATCGGGATTGACCTTGGAACAACCAACTCTTGCGTAGCGGTAATGGAAGGCGGCGAACCGGTTGTCATCGCCAACGCGGAAGGCAGCCGCACGACTCCTTCTGTCGTTGCTTTCAAAAACGGCGAGCGCATTGTAGGGGAGGCGGCAAAACGCCAGGCGATCACCAACCCTGACAACACCGTTATTTCCATCAAGCGCCACATGGGTACTACCCACAAGGAAACATTGGAAGGCAAGCAGTACACCCCTGAGCAAATCTCTGCGATGATTTTGCAAAAGCTGAAGGCAGACGCCGAAGCTTACCTGGGCCAGCCTGTGACCCAGGCGGTGATTACGGTGCCTGCGTACTTCAACGACGCCCAACGCCAGGCAACCAAAGACGCTGGTAAAATCGCCGGTCTGGAAGTGCTGCGCATCGTGAACGAACCAACCGCAGCTGCCCTTGCATACGGTATGGATAAGACCGAAGACCAAACTGTCCTCGTGTACGACCTCGGAGGCGGTACGTTTGACGTTTCCATTCTGGAACTGTCTGATGGTTTCTTCGAAGTAAAAGCGACCTCCGGCGACAACAAGCTGGGTGGAGACGACTTCGACGATGTGATTATCAACTACCTCGTGAGCGAGTTCAAAAAAGAACACGGCATTGATCTGTCCAAAGACCGCATGGCGATGCAGCGTTTGAAAGACGCGGCGGAAAAAGCGAAAAAAGACTTGTCCGGCGTACTGACTACGACGATCTCGCTGCCGTTTATTACAGCAGATGCGACAGGTCCGAAGCACCTGGAGATGAACCTGACTCGCGCCAAATTCGAAGAGCTGTCCGCTGAACTCGTAGAGCGCACCATGGGCCCAACCCGTCAGGCGCTGAAAGACGCAGGCTTGACGCCAAGCGATATTGACCGCGTCATCCTTGTCGGTGGTTCTACACGCATTCCGGCTGTACAGGAAGCGATCAAGAAGTTCATCGGCAAAGAGCCGCACAAAGGCGTGAACCCGGATGAAGTCGTAGCGCTGGGTGCTGCTGTGCAAGCAGGGGTACTGACTGGTGACGTGAAAGACGTCGTGCTGCTCGACGTAACTCCGCTCTCCCTCGGTATCGAAACATTGGGTGGCGTATTCACCAAGCTGATCGAGCGCAATACGACCATTCCGACCAGCAAGTCCCAAGTGTTCTCTACAGCTGCTGACAACCAGACTTCTGTAGAAATCCACGTTCTCCAGGGCGAACGCCAAATGGCTGCCGACAACAAGACGCTGGGCCGCTTCACGCTGTCTGACATCCCGCCAGCGCCGCGCGGTGTTCCGCAAATCGAAGTGTCCTTCGATATCGACGCAAACGGGATCGTGAACGTGCGTGCGAAAGACCTGGGTACAGGAAAAGAGCAACGCATCACCATCACGTCCAACTCCGGTTTGTCGGAAGAAGAAATCGAACGCATGGTAAAAGAAGCTGAGCTGAATGCGGAAGCGGACAGAAAGCGCAAGGAAGAAGTCGAAATCCGCAACGAAGCTGACCAGCTTGTCTTCACCACCGAGAAGACACTGAAAGAAGTGGAAGGCAAGGTAGACCAGGCGGAGATCGATCGCGCGAACGCTGCCAAGGACAAAGTGAAAAAAGCGCTGGAAGGCGGCAACATCGACGAAATCAAAGCTGCAAAAGACGAACTGTCCGAGATCATTCAACAAATTTCCGTGAAGCTCTACGAGCAGGCTGCCCAAGCGCAGCAACATGCAGGAGGCGGAGCAGAAGCGCAAGAACCGAAGAAGGACAATGTCGTTGATGCTGACTACGAAGTGGTAGACGAGAAAAAGTAATCACGAAGGAAGCGTGAGGGGAGAGCCTTCTCCCTTCGCTCCCTGCCGATGTGACCCCATGGAAGTCAAAGTCACGCAAAAGCTGACTTTGACTTTTTTTCGGGTCTGTCACATGCTATGATAACAGTTGACTGTCATGGGAGTGATATAGGAGATGAAACGCGACTACTACGAGGTTCTGGGAGTATCCAAGGACGCGGACGCCGAAGAAATCAAGAAAGCGTACCGAAAGCTTGCTCGCCAGTACCATCCGGATGTGAATAAAGCCGCTGATGCGGAAGAAAAGTTCAAGGAAGTCAAGGAAGCTTACGATGTCCTGTCGGATACGCAAAAACGCGCGCAGTACGACCGTTTCGGCCATCAGGACCCGAGCCAGGGCTTTGGCGGCGGAGGGTTTGACACCTCGGGCATGGGCGGCTTCGGAGATATTTTTGACATGTTCTTCGGTGGCGGCGGCAGACGCGCGAACCCGAACGCGCCGCGCAAAGGGGCCGATTTGCAGTTCGGCCTGAGCATCGATTTTATCGACGCGATCTTCGGAAAAGAAACCGACGTGGAAATCCCGAAAGAAGTGGAATGCGATACGTGTTTCGGCTCCGGAGCCAAACCGGGAACAGGCGTTGACACGTGCAAAACTTGTCACGGTACCGGACAGCAGGAAGTGGCGGCCAATACGCCGTTTGGCCGCATCGTCAACCGTCGTGTTTGCTCCACGTGCGAAGGCAAAGGGAAGGTTTACAAGGAAAAGTGCTCCTCGTGCCGAGGTAGCGGGCGCGTCAAGGTGCGTCGCAAAATTCATCTCAATATCCCGGCAGGTGTCGATGACGGAGCGCAGCTGCGCGTCTCTGGCGAAGGGGAACCGGGCGTCAATGGCGGACCTCCAGGCGACTTGTACGTCGTCTTGCGCGTGAAAAGCCACGAGTTTTTCGAGCGCGAGGGCAACGACATTTACTGCGAAGTGCCGCTCACGTTTGCACAGGCGGCGCTGGGGGATGAGATCGAGGTTCCTACCGTGGATGGCCGCGTGAAGCTGAAAATCCCGGCAGGAACGCAGACGGAAACCTTCTTCCGCTTGCGTGGAAAAGGTGTGCCGCATTTGCGCGGCAACGGTCGGGGCGATCAGCACGTCAAAGTGCGCGTCATTACGCCAACGAAGCTGAGCGACAGGCAAAAGGAGCTTCTGCGCGAGCTGGCTGATCTGTCCGGAGAGAAGCCGGGACAGCATGGCGCAGGGGCAGAGGACGAAAGCTTTTTTGAAAAAATGAAACGGGCATTCCGCGGCGAGTAATCGGTCGCGGTTTTGTCCGCTTGTAGTTGATTCTGTTCATCAGGAAAGCAAAAGTGGGGAGTGGTAGATTCGTGAAATGGTCAGAAATCAGTATCCATACAACAGCGGAGGCTACGGAGGCGGTGTCCAGTCTCCTCTATGAAATTGGTGCCAACGGTGTCGTCATCGAAGACCCGGAGGTTCTTTATCGCGAGTGGGATACGCCCTTTGGCGAAATCTACCAGCTCTCTCCTGACGATTTTCCGGCCGAGGGCGTATTCGTCAAAGGGTATTTGCCTGTGGACAGCAGCGAACTGATTGATGTCGTGGAAGAATTGAAAGAGCAACTGGCGCAGCTGCCCGACTACGGCCTGGACATCGGCAAGGCGTCGATCGCCGTAAACGATGTCCACGAAGACGAATGGGCCCACGCCTGGAAAAAGTATTACAAGCCTGTGCACGTCTCCGACCGGATGACGATCAAGCCTGTCTGGGAAGAGTACGAGCCGCGTCAGCCGGACGAAATCATCATCGAGATGGACCCGGGGATGGCTTTTGGCACAGGGACGCATCCGACGACCATTCTCTGTTTGCGCGCGCTGGAGAAGTACGTGGCCAAAGGCGATCGCGTGTACGATGTGGGAACCGGAACGGCGATTTTGAGCATTGCGGCGATCAAGCTGGGCGCCAAAAGCGTGCTGGCGATGGACCTGGACGAGGTGGCGGTTCGCTCTGCCCAGGCCAATACCGAGCTGAACGGCGTGCACGAGCAGATCACCGTCAGACAGAACAACCTGCTCGATGGCATCGAGGAGCAGGTGGAGGTCATCGTCGCCAACATTTTGGCAGAAGTGATTTTGCGCTGCACGGATGACGTATTCCGCTTGCTGGCACCAGGCGGCACGTTCATCGCATCCGGCATCATTTCAGCGCGGGAAGCGGATGTCAAGGCTGCTTTGGCTGCTTCCGGGCTTGACGTCGTGGAAACCATTTTCATCGACGACTGGGTAGCCATCATCGCAAAAAAACGATAGAATAGTGAGGTTGGCGAGATGCAACGATATTTTGTCGAGCCACATCTCTTTCATGAGCATGAGCTAACGATTATCGGAGACGATGTTCACCATATTGTAAACGTGATGCGAGCGCGGATCGGGGACGAAATTCTCGTCTCGGACGGAGCAGGCAGATCGGCGAAAGCCAGGCTCGTCAGCTTTTCTTCCACGGAAGTCCGGGCAGAAGTGATCGAGATGCTGCACGAAGAGCGTGAACTGCCGATCCGCATTACCATTGGTCAAGGAATGCCAAAAGGCGAGAAGATGGAGTGGATCTTGCAAAAGGGGACGGAACTTGGCGCGTACTCCTTTTTTCCGTTTTCTTCCGCACGGACCATCGTCAAACTGGATGCCAAAAAAGAAGCGAAAAAACTGGAGCGCTGGCGCAAAATCGTCAAGGAGGCTGCCGAGCAGTCGCACAGGACCGTTTTGCCTGCACTCTTGGCGCCTGTTTCTTTTCGCGAGGCCCTAGCGGCAGGCCAAGCCTACACGCATGTGGCTATCGCCTATGAAAAGGAAGGAAGCACGACTGTCCACGAAGTGCTGGAGCAGATGAAGGCTGGCGATTCCCTGCTCGTCCTGATTGGCCCTGAAGGGGGATTTGCCCCGGAGGAAGTGGCAGAGGCAGAAAGCCAGGGATTTTTGTCCGTGTCTCTCGGTCCCCGCATTTTGCGGACAGAAACAGCAAGCCAGTACGTACTCGCCGCCGCTTCCTACCAGTTTGAACGAAAAGCTTCACGGCATCGCAAAGGATGAGCGCAAGCGAAAGGAGGAATGGCAATGGCTACCGTTGCTTTTCATACATTGGGCTGCAAAGTGAACAGCTATGAGACAGAGGCGATTTGGCAATTGTTCAAAGCGGAAGGCTACGAGCGAGTCGACTTTGAACAGGACGACGCCGATGTTTACGTCATTAATACTTGTACCGTTACAAATACAGGTGATAAAAAAAGCCGTCAGGTCATCCGCCGCGCGATTCGGCGCAATCCGGACGCGATTGTCGCGGTGACCGGCTGCTATGCGCAAACCTCGCCCGGCGAGATCGCGCAAATTCCAGGGGTGGATATCATCGTGGGCACGCAAGGCCGCGAGAAGCTGACCGAATACGTCAAGCAAATTCGCGCCGAGCGCAAGCCGATCAATGCCGTGGGAAACATCATGAAAGCCCGCGAATTCGAGGAGCTGGACGTCCCCAACTTTACGGACAGAACCCGCGCCTCGCTAAAAATTCAGGAAGGCTGCAACAACTTTTGCACGTTTTGCATCATTCCGTGGGCGCGCGGCCTGATGCGCTCCCGCAAGCCGGAGAGCGTGGTGGAGCAGGCGAAAAAGCTGGTGGAGGCAGGCTATCTGGAAATCGTGCTGACCGGAATCCATACGGGCGGATACGGCGAAGATCTGGAAGACTACAACCTCGCCAAGCTGTTGGTCGACTTGCACCAGGTGGATGGACTCAAGCGCATCCGCATCAGCTCCATCGAGGCGAGCCAGATCACGGATGAAGTCATTGAGGTCATCAACAATTCCGACCGCGTCGTACGCCATCTGCACGTACCGTTGCAGGCGGGCGACGACGAAGTGCTGAAGCGCATGCGCCGCAAGTACACAACGGCCGAGTTCTACGAAAAAATGGTGAAAGTGCGTGAAGCGCTGCCGGGTGCGGCGATTACCACAGACGTTATTGTCGGCTTCCCGGGCGAGACCGAGGAGCAGTTCATGAACGGCTACCACTTCATCAAAAAAATCGGCTTTGCGGAGCTGCACGTCTTCCCGTACTCGATGCGGACAGGGACGCCTGCTGCGCGGATGCCCGACCAGATTCCGGAAGAGGAAAAGCACGCGCGCGTTGCGAAATTGCTTGAGCTGAACCAGGAGCTGACCATGGCGTACGCCAAGCAGTTCGTCGGCGACGTGCTGGAAGTGATCCCAGAGCGTCCGTTCAAGGATGCGCCGGACAGCGGACTGTTGATGGGCTACTCCGACAACTACCTGAACGTCGTGTTCCCGGGCGACGAGAGCATGATCGGAAAAATTTGCAAGGTCAAACTGGACAAACCAGGCTCGGAGTATTGCCAAGGAACGCTGGTTCGCGTCGTGGAGAACGATCTGCTGCCGTATTTGAAGGAGCGAGCGATATGAAGGAGATATCGGCAGGAGGCGTCGTCTATCAACGGCAAGACGGCGAATACATGCTGCTTTTGATCGAAGACCGCTACGGCAAAGTCACGCTGGCCAAAGGCAAGCAGGAACTCGGCGAAACCATTGAAGAAACCGCTTTGCGTGAAGTGCTGGAGGAGACGGGGGTGGCCGGGCGTCTTTGCGCCAAGCTGGACATGATTCGCTACGTCTACACGCATCCGGTGACCGGTGAGTCCGTCGACAAGGAAGTCCATTATTATCTGGTTGAGGCTTACAACACAGAGATTACCGTGCAACTGGAAGAAATCAATGACGTTCATTGGCATCCAGCCAAAGAGGCTTGGGAGCTGCAACTGCAGCGAGGCTACCGGAACAACGACGACATTTTCCGCCTGGCCTTTGAAAAACTCGGGATTGAGGTGTAGTTTATGCAATTGAACAAATTTATCGACCATACCCTTTTGAAGCCGGAAGCGACGCAGGAGATGATCGACAAGCTCTGCGCGGAAGCGAAGGAGCACGCATTCATGTCTGTCTGCGTCAACCCGTACTGGGTGAAGCGCTCTGCTGAGCTGTTGGCAGGCACCGATGTAAAAGTATGCACCGTGATCGGTTTTCCGCTGGGAGCGAACACGACAGCGGTAAAAGTGGCGGAAACACGCGATGCGATTGCCAACGGCGCAACCGAAATCGATATGGTGCTGAACGTCGGCGCTTTGAAATCCGGTGATCTGGAAACCGTGAAGCAGGACGTGGCTGCGGTGAAGCAAGCGGCGGGAGATGTCCTTGTGAAAGTGATTTTGGAGACAGGTCTCCTCACCGATCAGGAAAAAGAAATCGCGTGCAAGCTCTGCGTGGAAGCAGGGGCGGATTACGTCAAAACGTCCACCGGTTTTGGACCAGGCGGAGCGACGGTCGAAGATATTGCGTTGATGCGTAAAACCGTTGGCCCTGACATTGGGGTAAAAGCATCCGGCGGCGTGCGCGACGGCGAGGCAGCTCTGGCCATGATCGAGGCAGGTGCGAGCCGCATCGGTACCAGCTCTGGCATCTCGATCGTGACTGGCGCACAAGCAACAGGCACCGGATACTAGCACGCAAGCAAAGCCTGGCCAAGGGAAGGCCGGGCTTTTTCCTTCCTGTTTGCCTGCACGAAACGATGGAAACAACACGCGCGGGAGAGGAGAAAGCGGGAGAGGGGTGTGGCAGATGAAGATGGTCACAGGGATCGGAATTCTGCTTGCTTTTTACGGAGTGGGGGTGCTGGCGAGCGAGTGGCTGCACGTCCCTTTGCCTGGCAACCTGGTGGGAATGCTCTTGCTGACGCTCGGTCTGGTAACCGGCTGGGTCCGGATGGAGTGGGTCGAGCAGGCGAGCCTGCTTCTCGTTCGTCATATGATGCTGTTTTTCGTTCCGATTATCGTCGGCGTGGTCGGCTATCTGAAATGGTTTGTCCAGGCTCCGTGGCCGATCGCGCTGTCGATGACGGTAGCTCCGATGCTGGTCATGCTCGTGACGGGCCGCGTAGTCCAGCGCTATTTGCACCGTCAGCAGCAAAAGACGCAAGCTTCTGTCCCGGAGGAAAGGAGGACGCTGGATGCTTAGCCAATGGTTCGCGATTTTGGTTACGCTGGTAGGCTACCGAGCGGCGATGCTGGTAAACGCCCGCTTTCCCCGCTTGCAGCCGCTGATTGTGGCTGTCGTGCTCGTCTGGGTGATCTGGTGGGCCGCAAGCGGTGACTGGAAAGCTTTTTCTGCCGGAGGACAGTGGATTTCGTTCTGGCTGGGTCCGGCTACGGTCGCGTTGGCTGTTCCGCTCGCCAAACAAATCAGAGCGTTTGCCCACATCTGGCGCGGCGTTTTGCTCGGGGTCAGCACGGGGTGCGCCGTTGCGATTGCGTCGGTGTATGCGATCCACTGGTGCTTTGGCGCAGACGATCTCTTGCTCAGAAGCATGCTGAGCAAATCGGTCACGACGCCGATTGCTTTGGAACTGACTGCCTCGATTGGCGGCGTGCCCGCGCTCGCTGCCTTTTTTACCGCACTGACGGGGATGGTCGGGGTGCTTATCGCCCGTCCCGTTCTCAAATGGGGCCGGATTACGGACGACTGGGCGATCGGGATTGCCGTCGGAACGAGTGCGCATGCGATTGGAACGGCGAGCTTGAACCGGATTTCTCCTGTCCAGACAGCCGCCTCAAGCGTAGCGATGATTGTCGCGGGCGTCGTCACCTCGCTGTACCTCATCCCGTTTTCTTGGTAAGCCATACGGGTGGTACGGGCGGTCGCCGTTTATCCGGAATGAGCCACTGGATAAAGCGGGCAATGTGCGGCACAAACGGCAAGGCGGCCATCGAGCAGATCAGATTGAAAATCGTTTGCGCATGGGCGATTTGCATCGAGGGGCTTGCCGTTAACAAGGCGCTGACCTGGGCAAGCTGGGATAAAAACGGCAAAAACACGATGGCTCCTGCGACGTTGAAGAGCGTATGGCACCAGGCAACCTGCTTCGAGGCCGTATTCGCGCCAATCGCGGCAATGACCGCTGTGAAGCAGGTGCCGATATTGGCACCGAGCACGATGGCTAGTGCTGTCTCCATCGACAAGATGTGATGGCTGAGCAGGCCCATCGTAATGACAGTCGTCGCTGATCCGCTGTGAATGAGCGCGGTAAAAATGATCCCGGTGGCAAGCCCGATCCAGATGGAATGGCTGCTTTCCAGGAACAGGGAGCGAAACGTCTCGGATTGTTCCAACGGCGTCGCCATCAGCTTCAACGTGTCAATCCCGAGGAAGATCAGGCCGAAGCCGGCGATGACAAGTCCTGTGCAGCGAATGTTCGGGCGGGGCAGCAGCCAGAGAGCCACGCCGACGAGCAACATCGGGATGGCGAACGACTCCAGCTTCAGGGCGACCAGCTCTGTCGTCACCGTCGTGCCCAGATTGGTCCCGAGAATGATGCCGACCGTCTGGGCGAACTGGATGATTCCGGCATTGGTCAGGCCGATGGTCAGGACGGTTACGGCGCTGGAGCTTTGCAGGACGAATGTGGCGATCAATCCGATCCAGAAGCTATGGTAGGGCGTGCGGGTGAAGCGCGCCATCCATTCTTCCATTTTTTTGCCCGCCAGATTTTGAAAACCGGTTCGCATCGCATACATACCCAAGAGAAAAAAACAGAGCCCGAGCGTAAACGGGGCGAGAATGGAGAACATCACAAGTTGGGTTCCTCCTTCGGGATCACAATGGCAAGCGAGGCTGGCCGAACCAACGCCGGGCCAACCGGAAAGGAAGTTACTATAACGCTATGCCTGTACGAGGGCAAGCATGACAAGGAGTGGAGCATCTGCATGGCGAGAGTGCTATTGAACCAGCATCGGAAAAAGCGGCTGGAGGCGGGACACCCGTGGGTTTTTCAATCGGAGGTAGGGGAAATCCAGGGCGAGGTCGTACCGGGTGAGATCGTCGAGGTGACGAACCACAAAGGACACTTTTTGGCAAAAGGCTACATCAACCCCGCGTCGCAAATGATCGTGCGTATTTTGAGCTACGATCCGAACGAAGCCATCGACTATGCGTTTTTCGTGCGCAGAATCAGGCAAGCTGCACAGTTTCGCGACAGATTCGTGGACAACCCGCGCGCCTGCCGCGTCATTTACGGCGAGGCGGATTTTTTGCCTGGGCTGATCGTGGATCGCTATGAGGACGTGCTGGTCGCCCAAGTTCTGTCTCTGGGCATGGAGAAGCGGATCGACTGGATTCGCGATGCGCTCGTGGAGGTGTTTGCGCCGAAGGGCATCTATTTGCGCAACGACGTGCCTGTGCGCAAGCTGGAAGGCTTGGCGGAAGGAAAGGGAGTCCTGTACGGAGAATGCCCGCGCGAAGTATGGATTGAGGAAAACGGTCTGAAATACTACGTGGATATCGTGGAGGGGCAAAAAACCGGATTTTTCTACGACCAGCGGGAAAACCGCGCTGCGATCGCCCCGCTGATGAAGGGCTGGGGCGAAAAGCACGGCATTACGCTCCAGCAGGTAGAAACAGATGGCGAGCCAAAGCTCGTGCCTGTGGACAAGCGGGGAAAAGTGATCAAAAATCCGTTTTGGGACGGGGCAGAGGTGCTGGAGTGCTTCACGCATACAGGCTCGTTCACGCTGAACGCCTGCAAGCACGGGGCGAAAAAGGTGACGGCGCTCGACATCTCCGAGCACGCCATTGAGACGGCGAAGCGCAACATTACCGCAAACGGCTTTTTGCACCGCGTCGAATTTGTCGTAGCCAATGCGTTTGACTATTTGCGGGAAAGCATCGAGGCGGGCAGAAGCTGGGACGTGGTCATTCTCGATCCGCCTGCCTTCGCCAAATCGCGCAGCGCGGTCAAAGGGGCATGCCGCGGCTACAAGGATATCAACCTGAACGGAATGAAGCTCGTCCGTCCCGGCGGCTTTTTGGTCACCGCCTCCTGCTCGTATCATATGTCGCCTGAGCTGTTTCTGGAAACGATTCAGGAAGCGGCCGTCGATGCGAAAAAGATCCTGCGGCTGATCGAGTGGCGCGGGGCCGGAAAGGACCATCCGCAAATCAGCGGGGCCGACGAAGCGCACTACCTGAAATTCGCCATTTTCGAAGTGCGCGACCGCAAGTAGACAAGGAGAAAAAGAAAGCAGCGCCTGCAAATCTGGCGCTGTTTTTACGTTCGCTTGAAAAGGGGGTCCCCTCCGCGGATAGCTGACAAATCGGGGCCTCTGGCAGGTCGGACCTACTGGGCAAACTGCTTGTCGTTTTTCACCTGCCGGACGAGATCGAGCGCTTTTTTGAAGCCGAGCTCTTTTCCGAGCAAGACTTGTCCTTCGGCGGGGGTAGCGGCGCGTGCCTGACTCAATGTCTCCAGTTCATGACTGAGCAGATGCTCGATGAGGTACAGCTGGACCTGCCCGATTTCCCGCTCGCTTTTGCGGTTTCGTTCCCGAAACTTCGCCCGTTGCTTGCTTTCCTCCACATACTTGTCAATGTCGTCTTCAAGAAAGTGGGAGGCGTTGCAAATAATTTGCCGATAGTCATCCGTCTGGGAGGGAATCGGCCGGATGGTGTGTCCGAGGTGAGCGAGCAAAAATTTGTTCAGGACGATACTGTCCCGCGTGTAGTCATTGTGCAGGAGCGAGTACTCCCCCAGAAATGATCCGGTGTCTTTGTCGTAGCTGTGCAAAAGCGTGTACGTGGAGCAATACGTACAATACAGCAAGTAGTCTCTCATGGACATCCCTCCAGAAAATAGCTCCATGACAAGGTTTTTCCTTTCTAGGATATGACGAAGTTTCCCGGTGGGTGATACTTGCTTCTCTTGTATTTGCCCATCGGTTTGTGTATGCTAAATGACGAGCTTTTGCCCGGTACAACATGCAGATGCTGGGCGTTTGCATAGCATAGGAGAGAGAGGAAACGAAGGTAGACTCTTTGCCTGCCGCAGAGAAAGGAGCATGGCACGGATGGGAACAGAAAAAATCCGTTTGGGAATCATTTATGGAGGAAAATCCTCGGAGCACGAGGTTTCTTTGCGAACGGCCTTGTCGATCATGAAGGCTGTCGATGCGAATAAATACGAGGTAACGCCCATTTATGTGCAATTGGACGGTTCCTGGGTAAAAGGGGAAGCGCTGACGGGCCAGTTGCCGGACAAAATCGACGCGCTGCGTTTGACGTCTGGCGATCAATCAGTGACCCAGCCAACCGGAGCGGGACAGGAAGTCGTCGTGGCAAGCAAGCCGGCGTCTCTGTTCGGAATCGGCCAGCAGGTGGATGTGATCTTCCCGGTGGTCCACGGACCGAACGGCGAGGATGGCACGATTCAGGGAATGCTGGAGCTTGCCAATCTGCCTTATGTCGGCACAGGGGTCATGGCCTCTGCTGTCGGCATGGACAAATGGATGATGAAAACGGTCTTCGCCCAGGCGGGTCTGCCGCAGGTGAAGTACGTGGGTCTGTTGCGCTCGCAATGGGAGAAAAGCCCCGAAGAAGTCGCGGACAACATCGAACGCGAGCTTGGCTATCCATGCTTTGTCAAGCCGGCCAACATGGGGTCCAGCGTCGGGATCAGCAAGGCGAAAAACCGCAGCGAGCTAGTGCAGGCACTCCATCTGGCTGCCCGCTTTGACCGCAGGCTGATCGTGGAGGAATTCGTGCAGGCGCGGGAACTGGAGATTGGCGTGCTTGGCAACGAGGAGCTCGTGACGTCTGTGGTGGGCGAGGTCATCGCGGCCAAGGAATTTTACGATTATGAAGCCAAATACAAGGGAGCAGGCACCGAGTTGGCCATTCCTGCCGTCATTCCCGCACATGTAGCGGAGGAAATCGCCGTGATCGCGAAAAAAGCGTTCCGGGCATTGGACGGCTCCGGACTCTCCCGCGTCGATTTTTTCTGGGATGAGAAACACGACAAACTGTACATCAACGAAGTGAACACGATGCCCGGCTTTACGCCACTCAGCATGTACCCGATGCTCTTCCAGGCGACGGGTGTCAGCTACAGCGAGCTGATTGACCGCCTCGTGCAGCTCGCGCTCGAACGCCACGCCGACAAGCAGCGCAACATTGTCGAGGCAGAAGGATTGGAATAGCGAAAAAGCCCAAACCAATCGCTGCCGCAACTGAAAAAGCGCCTCCGTCCAAAGACGAGAGGCGCTTTTTTTAATCGCAGTTTTCCAGATCGGCAAGCAGCGTCCACAATTCCATGCCCTTTGATGCTTTGAACAAAAAGGCGTGGTTGGCATCGCGCAGCGGCAGGAGAGCGGCAAGCGCCTCTCTTTTCGTGGCCGCATGCAGCTTGTTGCCGTTGTAGGCCGCATGCAAATGGCGGCTATCCTCGCCAACGGTGACGAGCAGCTCGATGCGATCCGCGATATCTCGGAGCGCTTGGCCGACCCCGGCGTGCATCTCGGCGCTGTGCGGGCCCATCTCGTACATATCGCCCAGGACCAGCACTTTTTTGCGGGAAGGAAACAGCTCGGCAAACGTGCGGGCAGCGGCCTCCATCGACGACGGACTGGCGTTGTAGGCGTCGCTGATATACAGCGAGCCGTGCCGGGAGAGAACCTGCTCAAAGCGCATGCCCGAGAGCTTGACAGTCGACAGAGCCTGGGCGATCTGTTCGTTGCTCATCCCCAGCCGCTTGGCGATGGCGACAGCCGGCAGGGCGTTCAGCACGCTATGCTTGCCGTGCAGCGGGAGAAAGGCAGAAAAGCGCTCGCCGGAAGCCAAGCAGACGTCAAAGCGGGTTCCGTTGTCGGTCGGCTCGATTTGCTCTGCCCACAGGTCGCACGGCTCCTGGACCGAGTAGTACATGATTTCGCCGGAATACAGATGGGCAACTCGCCGCAAATACGCGGAGTCCTTGTTCAGGAGCACCAGGCCGTCCGGGGCGGTATGCGGCAACAGCTCCGCCTTGGCGAGCGCAATTTTTTCCCGCGTGCCGAAAAATTCCAGATGCGACTCGCCAATGTACGTAATGACGCTGATTTGCGGCTTGACCAGGCTGGCGAGCAAATCGATTTCCCCCGCGTGGTTCATCCCCAGTTCCAGGACGGCAGCCTGATGCTCTTCTTCGACCTGCAGCAGGGAAAACGGTACGCCCAGGTGATTGTTCAAGTTTTTATATGTCTTGTAAACGGGAGAGCGTGCCTCCAGTACGTGGGCAACGATATCCTTGACCGTTGTTTTCCCGATGCTGCCCGTAATTGCGATATACGGGATCGTGAATCCTCTGCGGTAAGCTGCTGCCAGCTTTTGAAAAGCGCGCAGCGTGTCATTGACGAGAATCAGACCGAAGTCTTTTGGCAAGCCCGCAGGAATTTTCTCCTGATTGGATACGATGGCGGCTACCGCTCCCTGTTCGGCGGCTTGCAGCAAAAAATCGTGGCCATCACGCGCACCGGTTGTCATCGCCACAAACAAGGAACCCGCATGCAACTGGCGGGTGTCGAAGTGAACGGATGACACGGCAAGATGCGGGGAACCTGCCAGCAGCAGTCCTTCCGCGTTGATTGCTGCCTGTTCCAGGGCAATTGGTTTCATGTGCACGAACTCCTTTTTCTCATGATCCTTCTCGAACCTCGAAGTCATGCTACCACGCGCTAGGGAAGGCCGCAAGACAAAAGTGCGAGACGGGCCGTTGCAAGGGCCGCGGGCCGTCTACTTTTCGAATCCATCCATGCTTGGTTACCACTTGTTGTCAGGATTTCACGAATAAAAGCAAATGAAAGGTTGACCTTCATTAGACATCTATCCTATAATGAAGTGTGACAGTCTGTTCGTACCACGATTCAGGCGTCCCACGGTTTTAGCGGAGGGAGGGAAGACAAATGGCAGAAATTCGAGTCAAGAAAAACGAGTCTTTGGATAGCGCACTTCGCCGCTTCAAGCGTGAGAGCGCCAAATCCGGGGTGATGGCGGAACTGCGTAAACGTCGTCACTTTGAGAAGCCTAGCATTCGGCGCAAAAAGAAATCCGAAGCAGCTCGCAAACGTAAGTATTAATGGACGGAGGGCCCATCATGAGTGTAATGGAGCGACTCGATCAAGATATGAAGCAAGCAATGAAGGACAAAGCTGCTCTAAAACTCTCTGTTATTCGCATGGTGAAAGCCGCTTTAAAGAATGAAGAGATTAACAAAGGCAGAACTTTGTCTGAAGACGAAGTGCTGACCATCTTGACTCGTGAGTTAAAACAACGCCGTGAATCCCTCCAGGAATTTGAGAAGGCAGGCCGTGAGGAACTTGCCTTAAAATCGCGCGAAGAGATCGACGTGCTCTCCGCTTACTTGCCCGCTCAGCTCAGCGAAGACGAAATTCGCGATATCGTTCGGGAAGCAATTGCCGCCACAAATGCCGCCTCCAAAAAAGAGATGGGCAAAGTGATGGGGGCAATCATGCCGAAAGTGAAAGGCAGAGCAGACGGAACCCTCGTGCAAAAGATTGTATCTGAGGAACTACCATCGTAGACAAGTAACACCTCATATAGATACGAACGGAGAAACTCAGCCGGACGACGGCTGGGTTTTTCTTTTGGGGAACGGAATGTTGCCAATCGATACGCTGGTAACTTGTCAAGGTACCGGGAGGTTTTGTTTTTGACAAAAATCTGAAACATTTGTCCCGCTTCTTCGTATACCGTAGTGGGCATACGTTGAAGCTGATACGAGGAAGGAGGGATAGGCAATGTTTGCAGCAAGGCCATTGTTACGCAGCGTGCGCTTGCTCGTTTCGTTGCTCTGCCTGATGATGGGGCTAGCGCTGTTTGTGGCGACGCCGGGAGGGTTTGCGCAGTCTTATCAAAAAGCCGTCTGGGTTCCGGTAGACCATACGATTGAGCGCGGTCTGGAGCGCTTCTTGGAGCGAGCTTTTGCGGAAGCGCAGGAGCAGCAGGCAGACCTTGTCATCTTGCATCTGAATACGCCGGGTGGCGACGTGGATGCGGCGGACCAGATTGGGCAGTTGATTCGCCAATCTCCCATGCATACGATTGCCTACATTGACAATCAAGCCTTCTCAGCGGGGACCTACATCGCTTTGAATGCCAATGAAATCGTCATGACGCCAGGCAGCAGCATGGGCGCAGCGACCCCGATTGATCTGGCAGGCAATGCCGCCGATGTCAAATTCATCTCCGGATGGAGCAAAAAAATGGTGGCAGCCGCCAGCTTGAACAATCGACAGCCCGATGTGGCGCGGGCCATGGTGGAAATCGATACGGAGTTCCCGGGATTGAAGCCGAAGGGAACGGTGCTCTCGCTCGATGCCCGGCAAGCCAAAACATTGGGCTACGCGGATCGCGTCGTTTCCGGCAAGGAAGAACTGCTAGCCAGTCTGGGGATTTCAGGCGACTCCCTCCAAGTAATCGAGCCGACAGGCGGGGAAAAGGTGGCGCGTTGGGTGACCAGTCCGTACGTCATGAGTCTGCTGTTGATTATCGGCCTGGTGGGAATTGTCGTTGAACTGTTTGCGCCTGGCTTTGGCGTCGCGGGTACGATCTCCCTCGTTTCATTCGGGCTGTACTTCTTCGGTCATTACGTGGCAGGCTTTGCAAACTGGCTGCACATCGGCCTGTTCGTCATCGGGATTATCTTGATGATCCTGGAAATTTTCCTGCCAGGCGGTATCGTCGGAGCGATCGGTTTCGTCAGCATCGTAACCGGCCTGGTGATGGCTGCCTACGACACGCAGCAAGGACTCGCTTCGTTGGGCATTGCGGTCATTGTTACGGCTTTGGTGGCGTTTCTGCTCATCAAACGGTACGGCGTCAAAGGGCTGTTTGGCAAATTCGTTCTCGGCGATGCGCAGCGCAACGAGGAAGGATATGTAGCGCCGAAGGATCAGCGCGATCTCACCGGGAAATCGGGTATTGCCCTGACACCGCTGCGTCCGGCGGGCGTAGTGAAAATCCACGGAAAACGCGTCGATGCGGTTTCTGCCGGAGGGTTTCTCGAAGCCGGAACGTCGATTGTCGTGGTGCAAGTAGAAGGTGCCCGCGTCATCGTCGAACAAGAATAAAGGAGTGATCTGCACATGTTGGAAAGTGGATTGATACCTCTCATATTTATGGTGGCGGTCATCATCGTAGCCCTCTCGATTTTCTTCTCGTTTGTTCCCGTGATGCTCTGGATTTCCGCTCTCGCGTCGGGCGTGAATGTCGGAATTATTACGCTCGTCGCGATGCGTCTTCGCCGCGTCGTTCCGTCGCGCATCGTGAATCCGCTCATCAAGGCGCGCAAAGCCGGCCTGCAGCTGGATACCAACCAGTTGGAGAGCCACTACCTGGCAGGCGGTAACGTAGACCGTGTCGTGGACGCGCTGGTCGCTGCGCAGCGTGCAGATATTCCGCTCGGGTTCGAGCGAGCTGCCGCAATTGACCTGGCAGGACGCGACGTCCTGGAAGCGGTACAGATGAGTGTAAACCCGAAAGTCATTGAAACGCCAGTCGTAGCAGCCATGGCCAAAGACGGTATCGAGCTGCGCACAAAAGCGAAAGTGACTGTACGCGCCAACATTGACCGTCTGGTCGGTGGAGCGGGGGAAGAAACCGTTATCGCCCGTGTCGGGGAAGGGATTGTTTCGACAATCGGGTCGTCCGCCAGCCACAAGGACGTATTGGAAAATCCGGATCTCATCTCCAAAACCGTCCTGAACAAAGGCCTGGATGCAGGAACCGCATTTGAAATTCTCTCCATTGATATCGCGGACGTCGATGTCGGCAAAAATATCGGGGCGCAGCTGCAAACCGACCAGGCCGAAGCAGACAAGCGCATCGCCCAGGCCAAAGCGGAAGAGCGCCGGGCGATGGCGGTTGCCCAGGAGCAGGAAATGATCGCTCGCGTACAGGAAATGAAAGCGAAAGTAGTAGAAGCGGAAGCGCAGGTTCCGCTTGCATTGGCAGAAGCGCTGACCAGCGGCAAAATGGGCGTCATGGATTACTACAACCTGCAAAACATTGTAGCAGATACGCAAATGCGCCAATCGTTCGGGCATTCGGGAGACAAACAGGACCCTGACTCGCCTGACAAGAAAGAGTAAGGGTGAACGGCATGGACGATCTCCTGGATCTCCTCGTTGACTTGTTTGGCTGGCTTCTGCCTCTGATTGGAAAGTTCTGGTTTCTCATTTTGGGCTACTTGGGCTACAAGCTGCTGGGATTGGGCGGCAAAGGCACCGGGAAGAAGATGTCGCAAGGGAGGCCGAACCGCCCCCTTACGCCAGTCGAGACGCCCTGGGCTAGGCAAGCGCCTGCTGTGTCGGAGGAGCGGAAAACGGTGCGGGCCTCCGCCAGATACGAGCCGGTGGAGCGGGAGGCAGAGTCGATGGAAGGCGTCGGCGTAGAGCAGGAATGGGCATTCCCGCAACCTGCGCGTGCTTCGTCTGGTTCTACGATCCGTGTGGCCGCCGCGGCAGCGCAACCGACTCCACAGCAAGCGAAGCCGCAGCCTGGGCGCATGGCGGACCCGCGCGAGGGCATGAAGTGGGCGTTGATTTTTGGCGAGCCGCGCTCCAAAACTCCTTACTTTGCCGAGCGTTCACGCAAATCGCTCAAGTAAGCTCTCGAACCAACAGGTGAACGTCACGTTCGCCTGTTTTTTATGAGTGCCATGCCGACTGCGCCAATGGCTTTGTCGAACGATAGGGCTTGTGTTCGCTTTCTTGGTTGACTATTCTGAAAGTATAGAAAATGTTTCCGGTGAGAAGCGGGGTAGGGGACAAGCGATGAATCAGCAAATCTTTGAGCAAATGGGACGCTTTCGCCAAAAAGTGATTCGGCTTGCCATTTATGAGAAAAAATCCATCTACGAGACAGCCATTGCCTGCGGGTGCTCTGCGGAAAAAGTCAAGCGCGTCTTGAAAAAATGGAAGACGCTAACGCGAAGCGAACGGCGATGGACCGCCATCCGGGAAAAAGAACAGCAGCGATAAACCTCTGACGCTTGGAAAATCCAGGTGACGGAGGTTTTTTTATCGCCAAGCCCCCTTTTCGCCAGCAATCCGTTCTCAGCTTTGCAAGGACGGTGATCGGGTTTTGCTATGAATGCCGCGCAGCTCGCTCGCATACGCATAGGTAAGAATGATCTTGGTAGAAAACGGCGCGTGCGCCAGTGGAAGGGGGGCTTATCCATGAAGCGTTGGAGCCGCCGTCTGCGCCAATTGGCCGGAGGTGTGTTGGATCTGCCGCAAGATGTGGTCCTGGAAGTCCCGCGAATTACGATGATCGGTCACCTGCAAATGTACATAGAGAATCATCGCGGCGTGCTGCATTTCAGCGAACACGAGCTGCGCTTGCTCTTGACAAACGGGCAGATGATTGTCTCAGGCGAACAGCTTGTCATCCGCGCGATATTGCCGGAAGAAGTGCTGCTCGAAGGGAGAATTGGCGGGGTCAAATTTTTGGAGACGGGGCCGCAGGGCTCGTAGCATAAAGAAAGGTGGAGACGGCACATATGCGAAACGGACTCAAGGAATGGGTAGATGGACACATCACCATCACCGTGCGGGGGAAGCGTTTTGAGCGTTTGCTGAATATGGCCGTACGGGATGGCATCCGAATCTGGAATATTCGCAAGGTGGGGGCGGAGGTGAGCCGCTGCGATATCCTGATTCGCGACTATTTTCGCTTGCGACCGCTCTTGAGGGAGACAGGCTGTCGCAGCCATGTGGAAAACAGGGAGGGCCTGCCTTTCTGGCTCTTGCGTGTGCGCAGGCGTGCGGGACTGGCTATCGGCGCGGCTTTGTTTTTTATCGGATTGTACATGCTCTCCTCGTTTGTCTGGAGCGTCGAGGTGACCGGAACCAAGCATATCGATCCGGCGCGGGTCATCCACGCCGCCGAGCAGATCGGGGTTAAAGAAGGGGCCTGGAAGGTCAAACTAAAAGAACCGCTGCTCTTGCAAAAAGAGCTACTGAGCCTGCTTCCGGAAGCAGCCTGGGTCGGCATCGACATCCAGGGCACGAAGGTCAGGCTGCAGGTGGTGGAAAAAGAAGCGCCTGTTAAGCCGCTTGCGACGGGGCCGCGCCATCTCGTGGCCAAGAAGCGGGCGGTGATCCATAAAATTCTCCCCGAAGTGGGCAAAAGCCAGGTGACGAACAACCAGCTCGTGGAAAAAGGACAGGTGCTCATCTCCGGCATCATCGGCAACGAAGAGCGGCAACAGGCTGTTTCCGCGCGGGGCAAGGTGCAAGGAGAGGTCTGGTATGTCAGCAATACGGCGGTTCCGCTGAAGCAGACGCTCTATCGGCTGACCGGAGAGCAAGAGGAGCGGCAGTATTTGCTCGTAGGGCCGTACGCGATTCAGGTTTGGCCGTTCAACAAGCAAGAGTTCGCCGACGCCCGGACCGAAGAAAAACGGTTCGTCCCCTCCTATGCCGGGTACACGTCGCCGGTTGGCTGGAAGACCGTCACGTACAGGCAAATCGAGCCGAGTACGAGGCAGTTGAGCATCGAAGAGGCGACAGAGACAGCGAAAAAGTTTGCCAGGGCAGACATTTTGCAAAAAGCCGGCAAAGATGCGTTCATTCAAGACGAAAAAGTTTTGCACGTCACCGCAGACAATGGTAAAGTTTACGTAAGCATTCATTTTTCCGTCATCGAAGACATTGCCGTTGAACAGCCGATCATCCCTCAGGCACCCGTGAACAATGGCAATCCGTGACGCTATATTGCTGAGAACCGTTGCAAGGAGATGGAAGCCTGTTGCACGTACAAGATGAGGTAAGAATCCCGTTTTCAGATGCATCTGAGGCCCTGCTTTTGTTTGGACCGCACGACGCGTACCTAAAGCTGATCGAGGAAAAAAGCACGGCCCGAATCATGACCCGCGAAGGCGAACTGGTCATCAGCGGCGACAAGCCCGAAGTGGAAAAGCTGACGGAGCTGATCGGCATTTTGTTGCAGCTGATCCGCAGAGGAATTGCCTTGTCCGAGCGCGACATTTCGTATGCGATGATGCTCGTCGGCCGGGGAGAAGCAGCGCAACTGCTGGATGTTTACGATGAGGAAGTGGCACGCACCCAGCGCGGAAAGGTGATCCGGGCCAAAACGCTCGGCCAACGTCACTATTTGTCCGCGATCAAGAAGCACGACATCGTCTTCGGAATCGGACCAGCCGGAACGGGAAAAACGTATTTGGCCGTGGTCACAGCGGTCACCGCGCTGAAAAATGGACGCGTCAAACGGATCGTTCTTACCAGACCGGCTGTCGAAGCGGGAGAAAGTCTTGGATTTTTGCCTGGCGATCTGCAGGAAAAGGTAGACCCGTATTTGCGTCCGCTCTACGACGCCTTGTATGACATGCTGGGCACCGAGCAGGTGGCCAAAATGATGGAGCGCGGACTGATTGAAGTCGCACCGCTCGCGTACATGCGCGGCCGTACCCTCGAAGACTCGTTTGTCATTTTGGACGAGGCGCAAAATACCACGCCCGAGCAAATGAAAATGTTTTTGACCAGGCTTGGGTTCGGGTCCAAAATGGTGATTACGGGCGACGTGACACAGGTTGACTTGCCCAAAGGCAAAAAGTCCGGGCTGCGTGAAGCGGAGCGGATTTTGAACCGGATCCCGGATGTTGCCTTCATTCATTTCCAGGAAGGGGATGTCGTGCGACACAGCCTGGTGCAAAAGATCATCGCGGCCTACGCCAAGGAAGAAGTCGATCACGGCTATTGATAAATCGCGTTTGTCAAAAGGAGATTGTTCATCTGTGCTATCTGTAGAAATCCTCCATGAAGAAATCGAACCGCTTGAGGAAAGCCTGCAAAAACTGCTGACCGACTGCCTCGAAGCTTGCGCAAAGCTGGAGGACGTAGAGGGAGAAGTCGTCGTGACGCTGGTTACCAACGAGCGGATTCATGAGCTGAACCGCGACTATCGCGGCGTGGATCGTCCGACAGACGTTTTGTCCTTCGCCATGAATGAGCCGGGGGAGGGCGAAATGGAAATCTTCTTCGACGAGAGCGAAGCGGACGAAGTACCCAACATGCTGGGAGACATTATCATCTCGGTGCAAAAAGCGCGTGAGCAAGCCGAGGAATACGGTCACTCCTTCGAAAGAGAGCTGGGCTTTCTCGCTGTGCATGGCTTTCTCCATCTGCTCGGCTACGATCACGGTACGCCGGAAGAGGAGAAAGAGATGTTTTCCCGTCAAGAGAAAGTATTGGAGCAAATCGGCTTGACGAGGTAGGCGATCACGTTGAAGGCATTCCACAGACTGGCGAAAAGCTTCGGCTACGCCTTGCAAGGAATTGCGTATACCGTAAAGACTCAGCGAAACATGCAAATCCACGTAGCCGCTGCTGTACTTGTACTGGCGGCGGCATGGTGGCTGCACATCCCCCGCAGCGATGTTTTGCTGGTCTTTTTTTCTATCGCGCTGGTATTTTCACTGGAGCTGGCGAATACGGCGGTAGAGGCAGTCGTCGATCTCGCCTCCCCGGACTGGCACGAAAAGGCGAAAATCGCCAAGGATGCGTGCGCAGGGGCTGTGCTGGTGGCGGCGATTTTGTCTGTCATCATTGGCATCGCTGTCTTCGGGCCGCCTTTGCTGCAAAAAATAGCGGGCTAGCCCGAGGCAGGTCTCAGGCGGGACTTGGCCTAGCCTTCGTCTATCCCACCGACCGGACGAGCCTTTGGGGAAAGGGCATGACGTCTGGTCTCTTGGCGTCCCTTCGGCGGGAGGACGGGCGTGTTTCTTTGACAATCGTGGTAGAGACTACGCATAAGAGGATGATGAGAATGGATAAGCAAGCGTTACTGGCAAAAGCCATTGAAGCAAGGGAGCTGGCGTACGTGCCGTACTCCAAGTTTCAGGTAGGAGCGGCGCTGTTGTGCGAGAGCGGCAACGTATACCTCGGCGGCAATATCGAAAATGCGGCGTACTCGCTGTGCAACTGCGCGGAGCGTACCGCCCTGTTCAAGGCGTTTTCCGAGCGGGATCGCACTTACAAGGCTCTGGCGGTGGCAGCAGATACGCCGGGGCCGGTGTCTCCGTGCGGCGCTTGCCGTCAGGTGATCGCCGAGCTGTGCCCACCGGACATGCCGGTGTATTTGACCAACCTCAAAGGGGACGTGGAGGAAACGACAGTATCTGCCCTGTTGCCAGGGGCATTTTCCAAGGAGGATTTACGTGGATAACCGCAAGACCAAAAAGTCATTCAAATCAGGGTTCGTCTCGATTGTCGGCAGACCGAACGTGGGCAAATCGACGCTCTTGAATCACATCGTCGGTCACAAGATCGCGATCATGTCGAACAAGCCGCAAACGACCCGCAACAAAATTACCGCTGTGCATACGACGGAAGAAGGACAGATCATCTTCCTCGATACGCCAGGCATTCACAAGCCGCAGTCCAAGCTCGGCAACTACATGGTGTCGGTTGCGGAAAACACGCTGAACGAGGTCGACCTCGTGCTGTTCGTGGTAGACGCGACCGAGAAGCGCGGCGCAGGCGACGATTACATCATCGAACGGCTGAAGCAGGTGAAGACCCCGGTATTTTTGGTTATCAACAAAATCGACAAGGTGCATCCGGAAGCGTTGCTGCCGATCATTGACGACTATCGCAAACAGTACGATTTCAAGCAGATCGTGCCGATCTCGGCGCTTCAGGGCAACAACACCGGCGCGTTGACAGAGGCGATCATGGGCGAAATGGAAGAAGGCCCGATGTTCTACCCGGCCGACCAGGTGACCGATCACCCCGAGCGCTTTGTGGTAGCGGAGCTGATTCGCGAAAAGGTATTGCATCTGACCCGCGAAGAAGTGCCGCATTCCATCGCCGTCGTCGTGGAAGAGATGAAGCGTGGCGAAAACGGGAAAACGCTGTACATTTACGCGGCGATCTACGTGGAGCGCGACTCGCAGCGCGGCATTCTGATCGGGCAAAAAGGCCAGATGCTCAAGGAGATCGGCCGCCGGGCCCGAATCGATATCGAGCGCTTGATGGGCGACCAGGTGTTTCTGGAGCTGTGGATCAAGGTGAAAAAGGACTGGCGCAACCAGGAGCGCATGCTGCGCAACTTCGGCTTTTACGACGAGGAATAGGCGGGCTGACGCCCTTTGTTTTCCCTTCGTGTTAATTTTTCCAAGGCATAGAATAACGGGCGCAGGTGATTCTAAGAAGGAAGTGGATAGACCCGATACAGGAAAGGATGATGCTCCATGCTTCGTGACTTTTCTTGGAGAGTTTTCGCTTCAACCGGTGACATCCATGCTTACCTTCTCTACCGCGATCACCATCAGGCAGAAGGCACCTCGGAAGACGCGCTGCTTGATCTCGCCCAGGAGGAATTGGGTGACGCGCAGGCATGCTTGTAAAGTGGGAAGGGATTGTCATCCGCAGCGTGGACTATGGCGAGTCCAGCAAAGTGGTGACGTTGTTTACCCGGGAGAACGGCAAGCTGGGCGTGATGGCGCGCGGTGCCAAAAAGACCAAGAGCCGTCTTGCCGCCGTCTCCCAGTTGTTTTCACACGGGTATTTTCTGTGCAAAACAGGACCTGGAGCCGGAATGCCTGATTTGTCACAGGGCGACATACTGGATTCGTTTCGGGATATGCGGTATAGCCTGACTGCGACGGCTTATGCCGCTTACATAGCGGAGCTTTTGGACCGATTGACACACGAGCGGGAGCCGAATCCTTATCTGTTCCAGCTTCTGCTTCAGACGTTTCACTATCTGGATGAAGGGGTGGACCCGGAAATTCTTTGCCGGATTTTCGAGATGAAGATGCTGAGCGTGGCCGGAATTTCTCCGCAACTGTCGGCCTGTGCGAACTGCGGGCAACAGCGGGAACCGTACGTCATCAGCGTGTCGCAAGGCGGCCTGCTGTGTCGGGCGTGCCAGCCCTCGGACCCGTACGCCTTGACGGTGACGCCTTCTGCCTGGAAGCTCTTGCGGCTGTTCCAGGTATTTGATTTGGAACGATTGGGCAACATTGAGGTAAAGCCTGCGACGCGCAACCAGCTCAAGCATGTCATCCGCAGCTTCATGGATGAGCATCTCGATCTGCGGCTGAAAAGTCGCGCCTTTCTGGAACAGCTGGAGCGAATGGAAAGGATGTCGCAGCCGGACAGCGACTGATTGACATCCGATTTTCTTTTCGCTATGATAGGTAGCAAACTTACATATCGAAATGTTGCCATGAAGGAAAAGAGTAGTCGGCCACTGGGTGTTCGTAGCGAACCGGGGAGGGTGCAAGCCCGGTCACCATGCTGATGAAGGGCGTTCCGGAGCAATTTGGTCTTGACAAGGTGGGCGAAAAACCTTTTCGCCAAGTAGGGTGGAACCGCGAGAATCCTCTCGTCCCTACACTGTTGTGTTTCAACAGTGTAGCGGCGGGAGGTTTTTATTTTTGGAGGAGGAAAAAGCATGAAAATGACATTTCAAGACATCATTTTGACGCTGCAAAACTTTTGGGCAAAGCAAAATTGCCTGATCGTGCAGCCGTACGACGTAGAAAAAGGGGCGGGTACGCTCAACCCGATGACATTTTTGCGCGCCATCGGTCCGGAGCCGTGGAATGTCGCTTATGTGGAGCCTTCCCGTCGCCCGGCGGACGGCCGCTACGGGGAAAACCCGAACCGTTTGTACCAGCACCACCAGTTTCAGGTGATTATGAAGCCGTCGCCGGACAATATCCAGGAGCTGTACCTGGAGAGTCTGCGCGAACTCGGCATCGAGCCGCTGGAGCACGACATCCGCTTCGTAGAGGACAACTGGGAGCATCCGGGCCTGGGCGCGTGGGGCCTCGGCTGGGAGGTTTGGCTGGACGGCATGGAAATCACCCAGTTTACGTACTTCCAGCAAGTCGGCGGTCTGGAGTGCAAGCCGGTAGCAGTCGAGCTGACGTACGGGCTGGAGCGGCTGGCTTCCTACATTCAGGAAAAAGAAAACGTGTTCGACCTGGAATGGTGCAACGGCTTCACGTATGGAGACGTGTTCTTGCAGCCAGAGTACGAACACTCCAAATACACGTTCGAACTGTCTGACACGGATATGCTGTTTTCCCTCTACAACACGTACGAAGCAGAAGCAAAACGTCTGATGAAGGAGCGCCTCGTCTATCCGGCGTATGATTACGTGCTGAAATGCTCGCACACGTTCAACCTGTTGGATGCTCGCGGCGCGATCAGCGTGACCGAGCGCACAGGCTATATCGCCCGCGTCCGCAATCTGTCCCGTGAAGTGGCGCAAACGTACTATGCGGAGCGCGAACGTCTCGGCTTCCCGCTGCTGAAAAAAGAGGGCGTACAAGTGGAACAGACGGCACAGGTGAAGGGAGAGGATACAAATGAGTAAACGCGATTTGCTCGTAGAGGTTGGTTTGGAAGAAATGCCGGCGCGGTTTGTCGCCTTGGCAGCGTCGCAATTCAAGGAAAAAGTGGAGAAATGGCTGACGCAAGAACGCGTGCCGTTTGAACAGATCACTGCGCTGGAAACGCCGCGCCGCTTCGCCGTGCTGATCCAGGGTCTCGCGGAAAAGCAGCCGGATCGCAACGACGAAGCGAAAGGTCCGGCCAAAAAAATCGCCCAGGATGAAGCAGGCAACTGGACCAAGGCCGCGCTCGGCTTTGCGCGCAGCAACAACGTCGACCCGAACGACCTGTACTTCAAGGAAGTAAACGGCGTGGAGTATGTACATGCGAGAAAAGCGGAGACAGGCAAGGCGACAACGGACATTTTGCCGCAGCTCGCCGATGTGATTGCGGGCATGAGCTTTCCGAAAAACATGCGCTGGGGCGCACGAGAGTTGAAATACGTTCGCCCGATTCGCTGGCTCGTTGCCCTGTTCGGCGAAGAGCTGATTGACCTGGAGATCGCAGGGGTGAAAAGCGGACGCGTCTCCCGCGGCCATCGCTTCCTGGGCACGGAAGTAACGCTGAACCATCCGGGCGAGTACGTGAGCAAGCTGGCCGAGCAGCATGTCATTGTCGATCCAGAGGAGCGCAGAGCGATGATCGTGGAGCAAATCCGCCGCCTGGAGCAGGAGCACGGCTGGACGATTCCGATGGATGAGGGGCTGCTCGATGAAGTCGTTCACCTCGTGGAGTATCCGACCGCGCTCTACGGCACGTTCGAAGCGGAGTTTTTGACGATTCCGCGCGAGGTTCTGGTCACTTCCATGCGCGAGCATCAGCGCTATTTCCCGGTGGAAAACGCGCAAGGCCAGCTGCTCAACCACTTTGTCACCGTGCGCAACGGCGACAGCCGCGCGCTGGAGAACGTCGCAAAAGGAAACGAAAAAGTGTTGCGTGCTCGTCTCTCTGACGCCCGCTTCTTCTATGTAGAGGACCAGAAGCTGTCCATCGAGAGCTGCCTGAAGCGCCTGGAGACGATCGTGTTCCATGAAGAGCTGGGAACGATTGGCGACAAGGTACGCCGCGTTCGCAAAACGGCGGGGCTGATCGCAAGCAAGCTCGGCGTGAGTGCGGAAGAAGCCAAGCAGGTAGACCGCATCGCCGAAATCGCCAAGTTTGACCTCGTGACGAACATGGTCGGCGAATTCCCCGAGCTGCAAGGTATCATGGGGGAAGATTACGCCCGCAAGGCAGGGGAGTCCGATCTCGTGGCGCGCGGCGTGTTCGAGCATTATCTGCCTCGCTTCGCGGGAGACCTTATGCCTGCCTCAGCCCAAGGGGCGATTGCGAGCGTGGCTGACAAGCTCGACACCATCGTCGGCTGCTTCTCCATCGGCATCGTGCCGACAGGCTCCCAGGACCCGTACGGCTTGCGCCGGATGGCAGCCGGAATCGTCGCCATTTTGCTGGAACGCAACTGGCAGCTGTCTCTGGACGAACTGTGGGATGCCGCTCTGGAAGGCTATGCGGCGCAAGGCATAAAGAAACGCACCACGGAGGAAGTGAAGAAGGATTTGGTCGACTTCTTCGCGCTGCGCTTGAAAAACGTTCTGCAAGAAAACGAGGTGCGCTACGACGTGGTGGATGCCGTGTTGAGCGCAGCTGTGACGCGCGTTCCCGACGTGCTGGCAAAAGCGAAGGCCCTGATGGCGAGCGTCTCGGCCGAGGACTTCAAGCTGATTGTCGAGCAGTTTAACCGGGTGAACAACCTGGCGCAAAAGGCGGAAGCGGACAGCGTGGACGAAGCGTTGTTTGCCGAAGAGGCCGAGCGCAAGCTGTATCAGTCCTACCAGTCTGTAGCCAAGGAAGTGCAAGGACTCGCCGATCAGGGAAAAATTCTCGCGACGCTGTCCACGCTGCGCGAGCCGATTCAAGGCTTTTTCGACAAGGTGATGGTCATGGCGGAAGATCAGGCGGTTCGCGCCAATCGTCTGGGCCTGCTCCTGCGTATCTCCCGTCTGTTGAACGGCTACGCCGACTTTGCCAAATTGGTGTTTGCTTAAAAACCGAAGAGGCTGGTGCCTCCGTCTTACATCCGGACGGGGGCACCTTTTTTCCCCGCGAAAGAAGGAATATCCGGTCGAATAGAGTAATACTAGGAAGAGGTAAAGACAGAATCGGGGTGATTGGTCATCGAGCTTACCAAGCGTCAAGAGCAGATTTTACAGATCGTGAAGGATGACGGACCGATTACAGGGGAGCATATCGCGGAGCGTCTCAATCTGACTCGCGCTACACTGCGCCCTGATCTCTCCATCCTCACGATGTCAGGATATTTAGAAGCCAGGCCTCGGGTCGGGTATTTTTATGCCGGCAGACCAGCAAGCTCCGTCATTAGTGAACGGCTTCACAAGCTTATTGTCAATGACTACAAGGCAGTGCCAATCGTAGTTTCCGAGTCCGCCTCCGCTTACGATGCCATCGTGACCCTCTTTCTGGAGGATGTCGGGACGTTGTTCGTTGTCAATCAAAAAGGGTATTTAGCTGGCGTCATCTCACGCAAGGACCTCTTGCGTGCTTCGCTGGGCAACAAGACGCTGGAGGATGTGCCGGTCAGCATCATCATGTCGCGGATGCCGAATATCATCACCTGCGAACCGGAGGAGACCTTGTATGCGGCGGCGAAAAAGCTGATCGATTTCCAGATCGATTCCTTGCCTGTGGTGCGACCCAGCGACGAAGACCCGAAGCAGATGGAGCTGATGGGACGGGTTACGAAGACGACGATCGCCAAAGCATTTGTAGAACTGGGCAGCGAGCCGAAAGTGTAGGAGGAGAATGGATGCAAGGTAACCAACAAGGACAGCTCATCTACGTGGTCTCAGACTCCATCGGCGAAACGGCCGAGCTGGTCGTTCGCGCTGGAGCCAGTCAATTTGACCGTTTTTTGTTTGATGTGCAAAAGTATCCCTACATAGAAGACAAGGAATCCATCGACGAAATTATCGCCTCCGCGAAGGAATCGAAAGCGATGATCGTCTTTACGCTGGTGATCCCGGAGCTGAACGCGTACATTACCCAGCAAGCAGCCTTGCACGGCATCCCGGCGATTGATGTGATGGGGCCGCTCATGCACACCTTGCAAGGCATGCTGAACGAGCCGCCGACAGGCAAGCCGGGACTGGTTCGCCGACTGGACGAGGAATACTTCCGCAAGGTGGACGCGATCGAGTTCGCCGTCAAGTACGATGACGGCCGTGATCCGCGCGGACTTTTGCGCGCTGACGTTGTGCTGATCGGGGTGTCCCGCACCTCCAAAACGCCGCTGTCCATGTACTTGGCGAACAAGCGTCTGAAAGTGGCGAACGTCCCGCTCGTCCCGGAGGTGGAGCCGCCGGAAGAGCTGTTCCAGCTGCCTCCGGAGCGATGTGTCGGGCTGACCATCAATCCGGAGCAGTTGAACGGCATTCGCACCGAGCGGCTGAAAGCGCTGGGATTGACCGCGCAAGCCAATTACGCCAATCTCGACCGGATCGCGGAAGAGCTGGCGTACTCCAAGAAGATTATTGAACGGCTGGGCTGTATGGTCATCGACGTGTCGAACAAGGCCGTGGAGGAAACCGCGAATATCATTTTGGAGATGATTCGCAAAAACAACCTTCGCAACGAAAGGAAATAGGCCAAAAGAAGGAAAATGGCGACTTTTGTAGAAAACGTGTAGCGAAAGGTTTTGGCGCAACGGGCGCCGCCGCGTTTACCGTTCGCGGAAATGTGGAAAAGTAGAAAAGAAGAAAAGAAGTTCGAGACCAAGCAGGAATTTGACGAATTTTGACGAACTAAATAATCTCATTGCGATTCTCCTAAAAAGGTGGAAAGACATGACTGGTCCCACTTCAGATGAATTTGTGAATCAAGTGCGTGCCGCTGTCGACATCGTAGACGTTGTAGGAGAGTACGTTCAACTGAGAAAAAGCGGTCGTGCCTTTCTCGGTCTATGTCCGTTTCACTCTGAAAAAAGCCCTTCCTTCAATGTGAATGCAGAGCGACAGTTTTTCTATTGCTTTGGCTGCGGGGCAGGTGGGGATGTTTTTTCCTTTTTAATGAAACTGGAGCAGTTGACGTTCCCGGAGGCACTGTACAAATTGGCGGAGCGTGTCGGAATCGAGCTGCCCCAGAAACAGCAGGTAGAGGAAGCTCCTGAAAAACGCGCTAAGCAAGCCATGCAGGAAGCGCATCAGCTTGTTGCGCAGCTGTATCACTACGTGCTGACGGAGACGCCTTATGGCGTGGAGGCGATGAAGTACCTCGAACGGCGCGGGGTGTCCAGGCAGACCATTGACGAGTTTCAGATTGGCTTTGCGCCTGATTCTTGGGATTTTCTTACGCAGTTTTTAAAAAAGCGGCAGTTTTCCCAAGAGCTGATGGTCGAGGCCGGACTTTTGGCGCAAAGCGATGGCGGAAAAGTGTTTGATCGCTTCCGGGGACGGATCATGTTCCCCATCCACGACACGCAGGGAAATGTCATCGGATTCGGCGGCCGCCTCCTGGACGGCTCGCAGCCGAAATCGCAACCGAAGTATGTAAACAGCCCGGAAAGCCTTTTGTTTAACAAAAGCGCTACCCTGTTCAACCTTCACCGTGCCCGTCCGTATATGAGAAAGAGGAAGCAGGCATTGTTATTCGAAGGATATGTCGATGTCGTTTCGGCATGGCAGGCAGGTTTTCCCCAAGGCATTGCTACGCTGGGGACCGCTTTGACCGAGCAGCAGGCACGGATGATTCGGCGCAATGTCGATTCGGTTGTGATCTGCTATGACGGAGACACGGCCGGGCAGGAAGCGACAAGCAAGGCGATCCACGTCCTGCAGCAGGCTGGTCTCATTGTACGGGTAGCTCCTTTGCCGCAGGGAGTCGATCCCGATGATTACATACGCCAGCACGGCGCTGATGCCTTTTCGCAGCAGGTTTTGCTGCAGGCGATGCCGGTTACGGCTTTTCGCTTGAAACATTTGCGAAGCCAGATCGTAATACATGATGAGACGGACAAGGCTCGCTTGATTGCCAAGGCCCTGGAAATCATCAACGAGCTGGAAAGCCCGGTCGAACGGGATATGTATTTGCGGCAATTGGCGGATGAATACTCCCTGACGCTCAGCGATCTCAAGTGGGAGGCCAAGCGCGTTTACAAACAGCAAAAAAGTGAACGACAAAGGGATAAAGTGTTGCCAGCATGGAATAATAGTATAAATAATGGCAAAGTTACGCTCGCGAAAACACTGCCGCCCGCTTACCATACGGCTGAGCGCATGCTGCTGTACTACATGATGCGGAATCAGGATATAGCCGCCCGCGTCCAGGAGGAATGCAGCGCCCACTTTCAGGTGGATGAACACGCCGCGCTGGCTGCCTACCTGTACGCCTACTACGCAGAGGGAAACCCGGAAGACCCTGGAGGGTTCATACATTACGTGCAAGACGATTTGTTAAAGCAATTAGCCTCGGGATTGGCCATGATGGAGTGCAAGGAAGACGTATCTGATTTAGAGATCGGTGACTACATCAAACAAGTGAATAACTACCCGAAGCGTGCCGAGTTGGAACGATTGCGCGAAGAGCAGCGGAGCTTACACCTCCAAGCGGCCGCAGCGGACAGCGAGGATGCGCGCAAACAACTGGAAATTCAAGCTGCCTTGACAGGGATGAAGATTCTTGAATTGGAAAATGCTTTAAAAGAAGGGTAGCTTCAGATCATTCCCGGGGAAGGAGGGAAAGTAGATGAACAAGCAAAATATCACTTCTGACATGGAAGCAATGTCCATCGAACAAGTGAAGGAGCAGTTGGTCGAATTAGGCAAGAAACGCGGCGTTTTGTCGTACAAGGAAATTACGGATCGCCTGGCAGGTTTTGAGCAGGATTCGGATCAGATGGATGAGTTTTTCGAATACCTGGGCGATCAAGGTATCGAGATCAACAACAATGACACGGACGACGACGAAGTCGACGAAATGATCATGAAGGATGAGGACCACGAAGAATTCGACTTTGACGATCTCTCCGTTCCGCCTGGAATTAAGATCAATGACCCTGTACGGATGTACTTGAAAGAAATTGGTCGTGTTCCTCTGCTCTCCGCTGAAGAGGAGATCAAATTGGCGCAGCGTATTGAGCAGGGGGATGAGGAAGCGAAACGAAGACTGGCTGAGGCCAACCTGCGATTGGTTGTCTCGATTGCCAAGCGCTATGTAGGCCGCGGCATGCTGTTCCTCGACCTGATTCAGGAAGGAAACATGGGTCTGATTAAAGCGGTGGAAAAATTCGACTACCGCAAAGGCTACAAGTTCAGTACGTACGCGACATGGTGGATTCGTCAAGCAATTACCCGTGCGATTGCGGACCAGGCCCGGACCATTCGGATTCCGGTGCACATGGTGGAAACGATCAACAAGCTGATCCGTGTTTCCCGTCAGCTTCTCCAGGAGCTGGGCCGCGAGCCGATGCCGGAGGAAATCGCGGAAAAAATGGATCTGACCCCGGAAAAGGTGCGGGAGATCATGAAGATTGCGCAAGAGCCTGTTTCCTTGGAGACGCCAATCGGGGAAGAAGACGACTCTCACCTGGGCGATTTCATCGAGGACCAGGATGCGCTGGAGCCTTCGGATGCAGCGGCGTATGAGCTGTTGAAAGAACAGCTGGAAGACGTGCTGGACACCCTGACGGACCGCGAAGAAAATGTTCTTCGCCTGCGCTTTGGTCTGGATGACGGTCGTACACGGACCCTGGAAGAGGTCGGAAAAGTGTTCGGCGTCACGCGCGAGCGCATTCGTCAGATCGAAGCAAAAGCGCTGCGAAAACTTCGTCATCCGAGCAGAAGCAAACGCTTAAAAGATTTCCTGGAATAGCCGATATAAGGAGTATGAGGCCTACGTTTTAGCCGACGTAGGCTTTTCGTTTTCCATATCATGCCGGGTTACGAGTAAGGAGGGGCCGCGTTGGACGACCAGCGCAAGCGAACCATCATAGCCGAGATCGAAAACTGGCGGCGCAATCACCTGCTGCCTGAACATTACTGCATTTTCTTGTTAAACCTGTATACAGAAGGGGAGCGGCCGAGTACGGGTTCACCGGCATCCGCGGGCAAGGGAGAAGGGAAGAGAACGGATGCGACAGGGGGAGCGGGAGCAGGGGTTGCGACAGGCAACTCGTTGCCATCTGCCCCTTATGCCTACGCAACCAGACAAGTAGCTCCGGTTACGGGGAAAATGGTGCTGGCCTGGCTCCTTGGCGCCTTTGTCCTGGCTGGTTTGATCTTGCTTGCTTTTCATTTTACCCGTTTTACGACCTCAATGCAAATTGCCATCTTTGCCTGTTTCGCTCTCATTTTCTATATTCTGGGATTTGGCTTTCGCCGTCAAGCCCCGCCGCTCACGCACTTGTTTCTGGCGCTTTCCTTTCTTCTGTTGGTGGCGGGAGGAATCTACGGCATTCAACTGCTGAACGGTTCCATGCCGCTGATCCTGTTGTATGTAGGCGTTATTTGCCTGCTGGCATGTGCGAGTGCCTTTCTGTTCGGCTACGCTTATTTGCTCTATGGCGGCATGCTCGGTCTCGCGCTCTTGTACGGGATTGCGACGCTGCATCGGGTAGGGCTGGACTACACGTGGTGGAAGTCGGAGCTGTACTGGGTGCCTCTCGCTTGCCTGCTGACGGGGCTCGGCTTTCTGATGAACAGCGGCAACCCGAAATGGGCAGGGGTTTTTGCCGTGTGCGGCCTCCTCGCTTTTTTTGGCGCCGAGATTCAAGCGCTGTATATCGCAGATGCGAAAAGGGATATGATTCAGCTTCTTTTGTTCATCAAGGTGTTTGTAGCTTCGGCGCTGTTTTTCTTTACGCGCGCCTACTGGTATACATGGCTCAGACTGTAGGCCAGTCCCGTTTTTTTCGCCTGTCCGATTTGCTACAATGAGGAGAGAGAACAAAGAGGTGAGGGAATTGGAGAGCAAGTGGAAAGTATTGATCGGGATTTTGCTGGCTGCCGTCTTCCTGGGCGGAGAAACTGCGGCACAGCTGATGGGAGTCAAGACGTACAGCATCGGATACATACTGGGCGCTCTGGCCTTTGTGGGAGCGATCCTCGTGGGAACACGCCAGCGATAGGCGTGTTTTTTTTGTGGAAATCACACATCCAAGCCATTCGTGGTGTATAATGGAAAAGAATTCTGAACAAACGCTCAGTCAAAAGGGCGCGTGTCTTGCTACATCGTGCCTAAAGCGTTTTCAAGGGGGGCTAACCATGAATTTTGATTTAACGGTCGAGCAGCAAATGCTCAAGAAAATGATGCGGGAGTTTGCCGATGAAGTCGTTGCGCCTGGCGCGGATGAACGGGACCGCACGAAGCAATTTCCTGTCGAAATATTCAAGCAGATGAGCGAGTTGAACCTGATGGGCCTGCCGTTTCCGGAGGAGTACGGCGGAGGGGGAGCTGACTCTACGAGCTTCGCCATCGTGGTCGAGGAGCTTAGCCGTGCTTGCGGCTCGACGGGCATTACGTATTCGGCGCACATTTCGTTGGGCGGCGCTCCGCTGCACTTATTTGGCACGGAAGAGCAAAAGCGAAAATACTTGAGCAAAATCTGTTCCGGTGAAAGCTTTGGCGCTTTCGGCTTGACGGAGCCAAACGCCGGATCGGATGCAGGCGGAACCAAGACGACGGCTGTCTGGTCCGAGGGAGAGTGGCTCATCAATGGTTCGAAATGTTTCATTACCAATGCGTCGTACGCATCGTTTTTGGCCCTGACCGCCGTCACGGACAAAGACAAGGGGTCGAGAGGAATCTCTGCCTTTATCGTCCCGACCGATGCGCCAGGCTTTAGCGTGCTGGCCAATTACGAGAAGCTCGGGTTGCACAGCTCCAATACGACCGAGCTGGTACTGGAAAACGTCCGCGTGCCGGAAGAAAACCTGCTGGGAAAACGCGGCGAGGGCTTCAAGCAGTTTCTCATTACGCTGGATGGCGGGCGCATCGGCATCGGGGCGATGGCGGTCGGAATCGCACAGGCCGCTTACGACAAGGCGCTGCAATACGCCAAGCAGCGTACGGCTTTCGGCAATACCTTGAGCCACTTCCAGGCGATTCAGCACAAGCTGGCTGACATGGCGATGCAGATTGAACTCGCCCGGACGATGGTGTACAAGGCGGCGTGGCTCAAGGATCAAGGACGCACATTCACCAAAGAGGCGGCAATGGCGAAGCTGTACGCTTCGGAAGTCGCGATGGCAGCCACTCATCAGGCGATCCAGATTCACGGCGGGTACGGCTACATGCGCGAATACCAGGTGGAACGCTTCTTCCGCGATGCCCGTCTGTTGGAAATCGGAGAAGGCACCTCGGAAATTTTGCGCAACGTGATCGCCAGGGAAATTGGTTGCTGACAACTTTTGGAACACAAGGAATCCTCGCTGGTGGAACGGCGGGGATTTTGTCGTTCTTTGCGCGGGGGCTGTCAAGGAATTTGCCTTTCGCAATGGCTGGCAAATAGGGTAGAATAGAGGCAACGGAAGGTGAACATAGAGATGACATCATTAACCATTTCCCAGCGGCTGCAAACGATTGCCCGCTACTGCCCAGAAGGAGCCCGCGTCGCCGACATCGGGTCGGATCATGCGTTGTTGGCTTCTTATTTGCTTGTGAAAGGAATCGCTTCGTTCGTGATCGCCGGCGAGCTGAACGAAGGCCCGTATCAAGCAGCGAAAAAGCAAATACATACCTTGCAGGCAAAAGACCGCGCGTCCGTCCGAAAAGGAAACGGCTTGGCCGTGCTAAAGCCGGGGGAAGCCGACGTCGTCTGCATCGCCGGGATGGGCGGACAGCTGATTGTCACCATTTTGGAGGAAGGACTGCCCAAGCTGGAAGGCGTGCAGCGCCTGATTCTTCAGCCGAATGTCGGGGAAGAGGTCGTGCGCCGCTGGCTGTTGAGGCATGAGTGGCAGCTGGTCGCCGAGACCATTTTGAAGGAAGACGGCGTGATTTACGAAATTTTGGTGGCCGAACGAGGCGTTCCCACCGTTCCTTATGAAAACAAGGATCGTCCGCAAGAAGACCTCCTGCGGATCGGTCCGTTCCTCTGGGAAGAAAAATCAGCGATCCTCCTGGAAAAATGGAGCCAGGAAGCGGAAAAATGGAAAAAGATTCTGGTCCAGCTGCAGCGGTCGGACAAACCGGAAGCTGTCCAGCGAGTGGCAGAAATCGAGCGAGAACTAGAATGGATCCATGAGGTGATAGCATGCTTGCGCACGGACAAACCGTCATCCAGTACGTAGAGCGTTTGGCGCCAAAAGCTTTGGCGATGGAAGGCGACAAAATCGGCCTTCACGTCGGGACGCTGCAAAAGAAAGTCAAAAAAGTGATGGTCGCCCTCGATGTGCTCGAATCGGTGGTGGATGAGGCGATTGCGGAAGGCGTCGATCTGATCGTCGCGCACCACGCCGTCATTTATCGACCGCTCAAGCACTTGCGGACGGATCTGGCGGCAGGCCGCGTCTTTGAAAAGCTCTTAAAGCATGATATTGCGGTCTATACGGCACACACGAATCTGGATGTCGCAGTAGGCGGCATGAACGACTGGTTGGCGGAAGCGATTGGGCTGGTCGATGTGGACGTGCTGGATGTGCTGCAACGAGAAGCGTGGAAAAAGCTGGTCGTCTTCGTTCCGGCCACGCACAAAGAGGCAGTATTTACGGCCATGTCTGAAGCGGGTGCCGGGCATGTCGGCAACTACAGTCACTGCTCTTTTCAGGTGGAGGGGACGGGAACCTTTTTGCCAGGCGAAGGAACCGATCCGCACATCGGCTCGCAAGGCAAGCTGGAAGCCGTCGAGGAAGTGCGCATCGAAATGGTGGTGCCTGCTTCCAAACAACCAGCGGTGCTGAAAGCGATGCTGGCGGCCCACCCGTACGAAGAAGTCGCGTACGACATCATCGGGTTGGAGCAGTCCGGCCAGGCGTACGGGATCGGGCGCATTGGCTACCTGCCTGCCCCCATGACGCTGCGCGAATTGGCTGAGCTGGTCAAGGAGCGCTTTTCGCTGCAAGGGCTGCGCGTCGTAGGCGATTTGGATGCCACGGTCAAAAAAGTAGCGGTCGTCGGCGGAGATGGCAGCTCGTTTGTCTCCAAGGCGATTTTCAAAGGCGCAGATGTGTTCCTGACCGGGGATATCGGCTATCATACTGCGCATGATGCGCAGGCTGACGGGCTTTCCATCATTGACGCAGGTCACAATATCGAAAAAATCATGAAGCAAAAACTGGCGGAATACTTGCGGGAGCAGTTGAAAGCAAACGGCTATGAAGAAACTGAAGTCATCGCCTCTTCTGTGCACACGGATCCGTTTCAATTTGTGTAAGCGCGAAACGCCGTAAAAAGACGGATAGGCCGTCCAGTTGAAGGTAGGAGGATTTTGTGTGCAAAAACTAATTCGAACGCTCTCTAGCGGACTACTCGTCGCTGCCTTGCTCACCCCCGGCGTCGCTTCGGCGGCTGGGGGCTTTCTTCCCTACCAAGACATTCGTCAGCATGAGGCGAAAGCATCCATCATTCGCGGCGTTCAGGCAGGGTTGTTTGCGGCTGGGCCGAATGCGCCGCTGTTTTACCCGAATCGGGAGATGACCCGCGCTGAATTCGTGGCCTTGATGGATCGCTTGTACAACGGAGGGCAGTATCAGCTGTACCCGCTGACGTTTTTATCCGAACATGGCGAATGGACAAAAGGAGAAGGGTTCGATGAGCCGTACCTCCCTTATAAAGACGTCGATCGGCTGACGTGGATGTACGATCCGACGTTGCGCGTGTCCGTCATTTTGGACAGGTTGTACGGTCCTGGTGCCATCCAGGAGGTTTTTCCTGGAGAGGCGATGAACCCGAACCGGCCGATCACCCAGGAAGAAGCGGCAAAACTGATGTCGATGTTCACGATGGCGTCAGACAGTGCAAAAGCATGGGAGGAAGTCAAGGCTTGGGGGTGGCTGGAAGGCGAGCGCTCAGACAAGCTGAAGCGGGGAGAGGCGGCAGTCGCTGCCGATCGCATGATGACGTATCTGGTGCAGGACACGATCTTGCCGCTGTTGGACTACGATGGTCAAAAGTTTCCGATGGTTCCGGAGATTGAGGAGCTTTTCCCTTATTTTGCAACCTACACGATTGGGAAAACGGCTGAGGAAAAGGCCTACGTGGAGGCCGTGGACGCGATTCGGAATCACGAAGACTCGGAGCAGACCTTTCAAGTGCTGCGCAAGCTGGAGGGAACCTCGTTCGACAACCGGGTCGGGCTGCATTTTTACTTGAGCTGGGACCCGGAGACGGAGATTTCCGTCAACCTCGAGGAAGCACTGAAGGCCATCGACGCTTATTTTGCGGACAAGATCATTGCGCCGGATACGCTGCGGCTGCTCAGCGCCAATGTGTATGACCTGGCGCTCCAGCTCGGGGCCAGTGATTCGCAGCAGTTCGCAAAGGTGCTGGCACGGTTGGGCGCCTACGAGCCAAAAGTCAAGCCGGAGTCAAAAGAGTGGGAGGCGCTCGCCATCTACCTGGGTGCCCTGGAGATCCGGAGCGGGCAGACGGAAAAGGCATTGAACCGCTACAAGCAGTTCGCCGTCCAAAACCCGGAAGCACTGCTCAACGCCTGCTACTATTTGTCTCAGGACGGGCGCCTGGAGGAAGCGGAGGCACTGCTTGCAGCGGTCAAGCCCCAGGCCGCCGACAGCCGGATGGTACAGCTCGTCAAGCTGTTGAAGCAGGAGCTGGCCTCCTTGCGGGAGCAAGCGGCGATCGTCAGTGACCTCGGCTATTCGCTTCGCCGGCTGGACAACACGGACGCCTATCAGGTCAAGGGCGAAGCGGTGCTCAGCGGATTCACCTTCAAGTACACGCAGGAGATTGACCAGCGCAGCCAGGTCAGCAAGCTCAACGGATTTTACCAGTCGCCGCAAAAGCTGGTATCCGACAAGCTGCTTACCTATACCGACGGTCGGAACCATGTGCAATACGCCTACGACTCCGAAACGCAAAAATGGGAGCGGCACAAGACAGACAGGCTGGACTTTTTGCATGAATGGGTCGGCGCCCTGCCGGTAGCGGAACGTGCCAACAGCTTGCATGCCCGCTACTTCAAGCAATCCTTCGGGGAGATCGATGTGATTACCGAGTGGATACCGGGTGCCGCCCTCGAAGAAAAATCCGCCTCGCTCATGCTGGAGCGCGGGAAAGTCAAACACGTGCCGCTGTTCATGAACAAGTATTACATTGATCGGGCCAGCGATCGCGTGGTCAAGCACACGTGGCGCTACGAAGAGATTTACACAAGCGATGAATATGTCGCGTATTCCGGTACGGATCAGTACGAGTATGCCGCAAACGTGAAAGTATCCATTCCGGATGAAGTGCGAAAAGGGGTGACTCCATGAAGCGTTTTCGTCAATGGCTGGCGGTAGCCCTGTTGGCCGTATCGGCATGGCAAGCGCCGGTTCAGGCAGCAGAGAATCCGTACGTGGAAACGGAAGAAGTGTTCAGATACGTCATGGAAAGTCATCTGAGCAAGCCGCAAGCAGCGCAGCTGGTGAGAGGGGCGCTGCAAGCGGTCAGCGAGCAGGCAAAGGAGCGCAAAAAGCTGCAGCTGGCCGTCTCTCCTGCGGACGACACGTGGAGCGAGTTGGAGCAACGGCTGGCAGAATGGCAAGCCAAAGGCGGGTTCGATGCGGCTTCGATGAACGCGTGGGCGATCGACGGCATGCTCGCGACCCTCGACGATCCGCACAGCGTCTTTTTTACAGCGGACGAACTGCGGCTGTTCCAGTCTGACGTGGAGAACCAGTTCGTCGGGTTCGGGTTTCGGCTGCGCATGCAGAACGATCATCTGATGATTCGCGAAATCGTTCCCGGCTCTCCGGCCGCTGCCTCGGTTCTCAAGCGCGGCGACCAACTGCAAAAGGTCAACGACGTTTCGCTTGCGGGAAAAAGCTTCGAGGAGTCTTTCGCCTACCTGAAAGGAGCGGAAGGAACGGAAGCGGTCCTGACTGTGTATCGTCCCGCTGAAAAGCGCGAGTTTCAGGTCAAGCTGAAACGGGCGATGATGACGCTTCCCGAAGCGGAGGGGCAGCTGTTTTCCGACGGGGCCATTGGCTATATCAGCCTCGAAACATTCGGCTCCGAGGGGGCTTGGCAGATGCGCGACAAGCTGCTGGAGTTTTCTCGCTCATCCAAGCCGTTGACCGGGCTTGTGCTGGATTTGCGTGACAACGGTGGGGGATACTTGGCGACTGCGCGAGACATCGCCAGCCTGTTTATGGAAGACGGCCTGCTCATGTACACGACGAACCGCAACGGGGTGGAAGTGGAGACTTGGGTGAGAAACGGGCGAGACATCGGCATTCCTGTGCGGATTTTGGTGAATGGAGGGACAGCCTCCGCCTCCGAGCTGTTGGCAGGCGCCTTGCGCGATCATGGCATCGCCAAGCTGGTAGGCACAAAAACGTATGGAAAAGGCAGCGCGCAGCAAGTCATCCCGCTGTCGGAGGGAGATGCGCTGAAGCTGACGCTCAACGAGTATTTTACGCCCAAGCATATGGTCGTCAATCACGTCGGACTCACACCGGACATCCTGGTGGAGGATTACGGGGCGCAAGTCGTGGAAGCTCTCCAGTCGTTGCATGTTCGCCAGTGGGAGTTGAGCGACGAGGAGGGCGACACGATCATCAACGGCATCCCGTTTCCTACCGTGGAACCGCTGTTCAAGCAAGGAACAGGCGGGTTGCAAATCAGGGCGGCTGTTCTGTCGCACTTGCTGAAAGACCCTGCTATCGGGGAAAAAGAGTATGTGGAGCTTGCGCCTTATTTGCAAAAACACCCCGCCTTGAAGCTGCAAAGCAAACATGGATTTCACGTCTTGACCTATACCTCCTGACGAAACGAAAAGCCTCTGCTGCCCGTGGAATGATCCACGTAGACAGCGGAGGCTTTTTTCGACAGAGGCGAAGCCCAGCCTTTTCCCAAGCATGGACGAAGCCGATGGTTCCGCATTCCGGCAGCGCTTCTGGCAAGCGGGGGTGAAGTTTTCCTGCTGCGTGTAGTATAGTCGACTGCCGGAAGCCGAACACTATCAGGTGCGATACTACTGAAGAACGAAGGATGGCAGACCGATGAAAAAGGTAATTCTATTTTTGATCGACTCGATGATGCCAGATGTGCTGGAGCGTTGCATTGCCGAGAACAAAGCGCCGGGCTTGCGTTTTTTGCTGGAACATAGCCAGTACATCCCAGACTGCGTTACTGTGTTTCCGACGATGACGGCTTCGATCGACTGCTCGTTGCTAACGGGTGTGTACCCGGATCAGCACAAAATACCTGGACTCGTTTGGTACGATTCGGAACAAAAGCAAATGGTCAATTACATTAACGGCGCGATTCCGGTGAGCAAGATGGGCATAGCTCACTGTGCCAGCAACGTGCTGTTTGACCTGAACGAGCGACATCTTAGCAAGGACGTGAAGACGATCCATGAGGTGCTGGAAGAGCATCAGCTTGTATCTGGGTCCATCAATGTCATTGCTCATCGGGGCCATAAGCAGCACAAGGTTCACATGCCGCCTCTTTTGGATGCCATCACATCTTTTCAGCTTCGCGAGACGGTAAGCGGTCCGACGATCATGAGCATGGGGACGCTGGTTCGGCCAGACATATTCCGTCCGGTTACGTGGAATCTGGCGCAGACGGTGTTACAAGGCTACGGGATCAATGACTCCTACGCCATCGACGTGCTGATTGAAGTCATTCGCAGCGGCAAGCAGCCTCATTTTACCTTGGTCTACCTTCCTGAAAACGATCACAAGCTCCACCGCTCGCCGGAAAATGCCGTTCAGCACCTGGCCGCTGTGGACAAAGAGCTGGTGCGCTTTCTGGACAGCTTCCCTTCGTGGGAGCAAATGCTTGCCCGAAACGTATGCATCCTGATCTCGGACCACGGCCAGACGGTCATCGGAGCAGGGGAAGAGCACAACATTTCCTTGGATGCTCTTCTGCGCGGGTTCTCCATTCATGCATTGGGCAAGGAAGTGACCTCGGAAGTAGAGGTCGTCATTTGCAACAATGAGCGGATGAGCTTTTTGTATCCGGTCAACGGGACGGAGCAGGCGGCGATCATCGAAGCGGTTAGCGTTGATGAACGCATTGACCTGATTGCCTGGAAGGATGGCGAGAAAATCAGCGTGCGCCGCGGGGGGACAAGGCAGGAGTTGAGCTTTTGGCGCGGGGCTGCGTATCCTGACGCGTATGGATGCTCGTGGGGAATGGCTGGCGATCCGTCCGTTCTCGATGTGCAGTACGATGGAGAGGTGCTGACATTCGATACGTACCCGGATGCGTTTTCCCGGCTGTACGGAGCGGCGTTCGCGCAGCCAGGCCCGGTTGTCATCGTGACTGCGGCACCGGGGTATGAATTTTTGTCCGAATGCGCGCCTACCCATCTCGGAGGGGGCAGTCACGGTTCTTTGCACAAACGGGACTCGCTGATTCCTTTGGTGATTGCTGGCGCGACTCATTCATTCCCGTTGCCGGCGCGGCTGGTGGATGTCAAAGACTTTATTTTACGCGAGCTGGGCGTTATTTCAGCCGCGCATCCACAATGATCGGGACGTGATCCGACCAGGTGACAGGCAAGACGGCATACTGCTGAATATCCCAGTGGCTGGATGCAAAAATGTAATCCAGGCGGCGGCGAAAGGCCGGGAGGGTGTGCTTTTTCTCCTGTCCACAGACGACAGCGCAGTCTTGCAGGACAGGGGCGAAGGACACATCGGTAGCGTTGAAATCGCCCATCAAGAGAACAGGAGCAGCCCTGTGTCGGGAAAGTAGCGCAGAGAGGAACTGCAACTGCGCTGTGCGGCTGGTTTGATTCAAGCTGCAATGAGTCACCCAGACGGAGATGCTTTTGCCGCCCCAGCGAAAAGTGGCTTGCAACAGCGTTCGTTGCTCACGCTTCGCCGGGAGGGCGACGGTCTGGACGCTTTCGAGAGGATATCTGGAAAGCAAGGCGTTTCCGTAGTGACCATTGCCGAGCGGGATGGATGGAGCAAAGGCGAGATGATACCCCAATTGCTCTGCCAAAAAGCTCGCCTGATAGCCGTATTTGGCGTTTTGATGGACCTCCTGCAAGCCTACGATGTCCGGCTTCCATGCGGACAACGTGTCAGCCATCTGGGGAAGGCGTTTACGCCACCAGAGATCGCGGCCGCTGTGGATGTTGTAACTGATTGCTCGTAGCATGGTGGCTCCTGTTTCGGTGTGACTTGTGCGGATTCTTCTCTAGTATCGACGAGCTTTCCGGTGGTCTAGTCGGGAATGGGGAGATACGTGGAGAGACGATGTTTTCTCCCACTTATTTATTAATTCCTGTTGAATTTTGGATTAATCTATGCTATATTAAAGAACGTCTCCCATGTGAGAATTTGCCACAAGGGCAAGGCTGACATCGCCTGAATGTGTCTATTCATGTAGTCAGTGTGCATATTCCGTTTGCAAAAAACATAGTATTACGGAGAGTTACCCAAGAGGCCGAAGGGGACGGTTTGCTAAACCGTTAGTATGCGCAAGCGTAGCGAGGGTTCGAATCCCTCACTCTCCGCCATTTTGTATTTCGGCGGCGTAGCTCAGCTGGTTAGAGCGTTCGGTTCATACCCGAAAGGTCGGGGGTTCGATTCCCTCCACCGCTACCAAAGGGGCATAGTTTAACGGTAGAACGAAGGTCTCCAAAACCTTTGGTGTGGGTTCGATTCCTACTGCCCCTGCCAGAAGAGCGAAGCGTTCTGCATGGCGGTCGTGGCGAAGGGGTTAACGCACCGGATTGTGGCTCCGGCATTCGTGGGTTCGAGTCCCATCGATCGCCCCATCTACGGGAGTATAGCCAAGGGGTAAGGCACGGGTCTGCAAAACCCTTATCCCCGGTTCAAATCCGGGTACTCCCTCCATCTCTTGTCCCAGTAGCTCAGCTGGATAGAGCAACGGCCTTCTAAGCCGTCGGTCGGGAGTTCGAATCTCTCCTGGGACGCCATCTATGCCAAAAGACCTCGTACAAACTCAACGGCCGCTTGAGTTTGTACGAGGTCTTTTCGTTGAACAACCGTCATTTTATCGACAGAAAATGACGAATCCTGACAGACATATAATAAGGAAGCTTCTCATATGCTTACGAGTAGATTCCCGCAAACAAGAATCCCCTCTTTGATAGAACGAATGACCAGAAAAAAAGATACGCATGTGGACAACCATTTTGATTTGGCAGACGGATACTTGGGGAGTACGGCGCATCGTAAAACCGCAGACCAGAAAGGAAGACCACGAAACACGTCGTGGTCAACTAAAAGGATTGTAGTAGTAGAGACCATGCAGGTAACGCCGCTCGGCTTTTTCTAGGGCCGTTGCCTTTTCGCTCTCCAGAGACGCACGAAGCTTCTCCCAAAACTCGGGAGTGGCATCGCTCAAATCGACCTCCAGCTTGTCGCCAACCAGGTTGCGAATCAGCTGCCAATCATCCGGATGTTCATACTGCTTCATGCCGCCGCCAATGAGCCGAATATCGTGCAGCAGCTGTTTGATCGTTTCGGGAATCATCGTTTTCCCCCGTTGTCGAAAATTTTTTTTGAAAATGCGGATCGTCTGCTCTTGCTCATAATTTGTCTTTTTCGCCATGAAATATGTAAGAAAGCCGAAAAATATCGCGCCGCAGTTTGGGGGTGCTCGTGGCGAATCGCGGAGAACAGGTCCCCATAGCACGTCCATCTTTTTTGGAAAATACAACAAAAACCGCATGCTTCGACAGAGAGCGGATGTGGTTTCCGGGTGGAATTTGGGCATTCGGATGGAGGAACTCGCTATTGACTTCGAAAATTGGATTGTGTATACTCAAGAGCGTGATTCTGCGGCAGGCAAGGAATCTGTTTGCTGCAACAGGCGGTCGTGGTGGAATTGGCAGACACACCATCTTGAGGGGGTGGCGGGGAGACCCGTGCGAGTTCGAGTCTCGCCGACCGCACCATCGTGTCCCAGCGAGGACGAAGATCGGATCTCGTGTTTTCGAAATAAATCAAGCCTTTTCGACAAGGGCTTTTTTTTCTGCTCATGTTCCGGGCTTGTCGAATAGAAAGAGAAAAAGGTGGGAAAGGTGTTAGCAGTGCCTTCTTTTTTCCCACTTTTGGGTCATTGATCTTGAACCGCTTTTGATGTACACTCCCAATTGGGAGAAAGACAATAGAGAAATGTTGGAAAAACAACACTACCTGAATCAGATCAGACCCAATTTGATCAGGTCGAGGAGAAGAACCCATGAGTGTAATTAGAGAGATCATTGAGGGATTATTCATCGGATTCACTTCAACGGTAGGTGTCATTAGCACGTACCAAACACTGGTTTCTTGTGCAGGCCTGTTCCGCAAGAAGGAGCAGGTGACAAGCGAGCCACAAAAAACATTTGCTGTATTGGTTGCGGCGCATAACGAAAGTGCCGTAATCGCTCCACTGATTGAGAACCTGAAAAAGCTCGACTACCCACGCGAAATGTACGACATCTTCGTCATTTGCGACAACTGTACAGATAACACAGCTGAGATCAGTCGGGCACACGGAGCCATTGCGTGCGAGCGGTTTGACGCGTCCAAGCGCGGAAAAGGCTACGGGATTGAGTGGATGCTGGAGAATCTCTGGGCAAGGCCGAAGCAGTACGATGCCGTCGTCATGTTTGATGCAGACAATCTGGTTGAAAAGAACTTCCTGAAAGTGATGAACGACCGTCTGCTCAAAGGCGAGCGTGTGATTCAAGGCTATCTGGATTCGAAAAACCCGTTTGACTCCTGGATTACCCTGTCTTATGCTGTGACGTATTGGTTTACCAACCGCATGTGGCAGCTGGCCCGTCACAACCTCGGTCTGCCGAACACATTGGGCGGCACGGGCTTGTGTATCGAGAGCAGCCTGCTCAAGGAGATGGGCTGGGGAGCGACCAGCCTGACGGAAGACCTGGAGTTTGCCACACGCTGCATCGAGCGAGGCATTTATCCGACCTGGGCGCATGATACGAAGGTATGGGATGAGAAGCCGATTGACCTGAAAGCTTCCATGCGCCAACGCTTGCGCTGGATGCAGGGCCACTACGATGTGGCGGGACGCTACATTGGAAGTATGCTGAAAAACGCCGTGAAGACAAGAAGACTGGGCATGCTTGACGCGGCCTTCTACCTGTTCCAGCCGATGTACGTGCTGATGGTGACGATGATGTCCTTGCTGTTTTTGGGCCGGTATTTTGACATTGCGGCTCTGACGCCTGCTGCTACCATCCTGCCAACCTGGCTGGTGTACGGATCTACCGCTGTGTTTTATTTATTGCCGTTTCTGGCGCTCTACCTCGAAAAGGTGCCGCTCAAAGGATATCTGGGACTGCTCTTGTTGCCGTTCTTTTTCCTTACCTGGTTGCCGATCTTGTTTTACGCATTTTTCACCAAGAAAAATCAGGTGTGGAGCCATACGTCCCACACCCGCGCGATTCGCATCGAGGAGATCCAGCAATAGGCACGAAACGCAAACGCATAAACAAAAGCCACAGGGGCGATCTGCACCTGTGGCTTTCCTGTTAGGGACAGTGGCGGAAGAAGCCGCTGATCTGGTATAATGACGCGATCAGCACCAAAGAGAGCGCCGTGCAGCCGGGAACAAGGCATGGGCGCATGGGCTGCGAGCCAACAAGAAGCACGCAGCTGCGGGACGAGGAGGAAGACGGTGAGGAAGCTGGCACCCCAACACGACAATGACGTCACTCCCTTGCTATGGGGAGACAAACGATACCATTCCTGGAACTACCACTTGCGTTCCATCTTTCACGAAAAGATTTTCAAGGTTCCGCTGGACGGAGGTTTCAGCTGTCCGAATCGGGACGGCAAGGTAGCGACAGGGGGCTGCACATTTTGCAGCGCGCGCGGCTCCGGCGATTTTGCCGGCGACCGGAGAATGGACCTGGAGCGGCAGTTTCACGATGTGAAGGCGCGGATGCACGAAAAGTGGCCACAGGCCAAATACATCGGCTTTTTCCAGGCGTATACGAACACGTACGCGCCTGTCAACGAACTGCGAGAGATGTACGAGGTGATTCTCAAGCAGGAAGGGGTAGTAGGTCTCTCGATCGCTACACGCCCCGACTGCCTGCCGGACGATGTCGTGGAGTATTTGGCGGAGCTGAACGAGCGGACGTACCTGTGGGTGGAACTGGGCCTGCAAACGATACACGAGCATACCGCGCAGCTGATTAACCGGGGACACGACTATGCCTGCTATGTCGATGCGGTGGCGAGGCTGCGCAAGCACAACATTCGCGTCTGTACGCATATCATTTACGGGCTGCCGGGAGAATCGCACGAGGAAATGATGCAGACGGCAGAGGCGGTTGCCCATCTCGACGTGCAAGGCATCAAAATCCACTTGCTGCACCTGCTGCGCAAAACGCCGATGGTCAAGCAGTACGAAGCGGGCCTGCTGAAATTTCTTTCGCAGGAGGAGTACACCAAGCTGGCGGTGGATACACTCGAAATGCTGCCGCCGGAAATGATTGTTCACCGTATCACAGGCGATGGGCCAAAAGACTTGCTGATCGGGCCGATGTGGAGTCGCAAGAAGTGGGAAGTGCTGAACGGAATCCATGCCGAGCTGAACCGTCGAAACAGCTGGCAGGGAAAATTGTACGTTCCGCGCGGATAAGAAGGAATGGTCAAGCAAAAAGGAGCCTTTGCGGAGGCTCCTTTTTAGTTGGTCTACTCGACCTGAATGATTTTTCTGGCCCGCCCCGGGTAGTTGGTGATGATCCCGTCCACGCCGATATCGACGGCCCGCTGGATTTGCCGACTGCTGTTTACCGTCCAGCCGTAGACGGTAAAATGGCGCTGTTTGGCTTCTTGGACGAGCTCGGGTGTCAACTGGTCGTACGGCACGTGCAACTGCTCGCAGCGATACTGGCTGGCAACTGCCCACGGCTTGGCGATCGGGCCGACGTATAAAAGTCCGGTCGTTTGCGCAGGGTCCAATTCTTTGATACGCAACAAACTGTCGAAGTTAAACGTGGAAATGATTGTTCGCTCCGTCAGCTGGTAGCGCCGGATCAGCTCCATGACTTTTTCTTCAAGGTCGGGCTGTTTTTGAAAAAAGTTTTTCAACTCGATGATGAAGCGCAACGATGTATCGGAAAAAGCTTCCAATACCTCCCGCAGAACGGGAATCCGGGCTTTGGGAAAACGCGTGGAACAAACCTTGTCTGCACGCAGCTGGCGCAGCTCGCGCAGCGTATAGCCGCGCACGGGGCCATGGCCGCTTGTTGTCCGTTCCAGCCGGTGATCGTGGATGACGACCAGCTTGTTGTCGCGGCTGAGCTGGACGTCCAGCTCAATCCCGTCCGCGTGCTTGCGGACAGCAGCATGAAAGGCTTCCATCGTGTTTTCCGGATACAGGCCGGAAGCGCCGCGATGCGCGAACACAAGTGTGGACACGTGGGCTTCCTCCCTTCTCAGACGTTTCGTGCCTTTTACAAGCATATGTAAGTCGCCCCTCAATACTGCCTATGGTGAGGGGCACAAACGTGTTCCTATGAAATCGAGACGAGAACGATGACGAGGAGAACGAACAAAACCAAGACAAGGGCGAAGTCGTTGTTTCTGTTGCAGCTCATCAATACCCCCTCCTTCCCAGATGGAGCAACTCCCTTCATCTTATGAGCCAATAGGGAAAATGGCGCTCGTCGAATGCCCAACCTCTCCTCATTTGTGCCTGGCTGCCCACTTTTTATACAGATTGGCAGATGACGGGGAGGCTCCATTTGCTACAATGAAAGCACACGGAAATCAGGGAAGGGGTAGTGACATGCCACAGATGGAAGAGATGCTTGCCGCCGGAGATTTGGTGGACGATCCGAAAAACCGCCGGGTCAAGCTGCATCAGTACGATTCGGCGCAGCTGAAAACATACGACCAGATGCTGCGGGAGGTGGCAGCAAAGTCCCATGCCACCAAGCTGATCGTGTACGGGAAGAAGCGGGATGTAGCGGAGTGGCTCGCGCTTGGCTATCGGCAGGAAGGGGTCATTGACGGCTTTTTTCGCGGAGAAAATGCCTACATGCTCGCAGCGTATACGACAGAGGAACGGGCAACGTCCGCAGCGCCGGAGCTGGCCGAGGAAATTTTGGCGCTGAGTCTGGCCAAAGCGGGCGCAGGGGAAGAAAAGCCGCTGCCGGAAGGGTATCGCATACGGCCGGCAACCGAGGCGGATGCAGGGGAGCTGGCACGGCTGTACAGCCTTGTGTTCGCAACGTATCCAACTCCCATGGATGATCCGTCGTACGTGCGAAAAACAATGCAGGAGGGCACGATCTACTACGTCGTCGAGCAGGCAGGAAACATTGCCTGCGCAGCTTCCGCCGAGGTGTCAAAACGCATGGGCTCGGCAGAAATGACCGACTGTGCCACCCATCCGGATCACGCCGGAAAGGGCCTTCTCCAGCCGCTGTTTCGCGCCTTGGAAAAACGGATGGAGGAGGCAGGGATTTACTATCTCTACACGTTGACACGGGCCCAATCGGCAGGGATGAACGTGACAGCGGCCAAGATGGGCTATGAATACCGGGGGCGGCTCATCAACAACTGTACGATTTTCTCCGGATTCGAAGACATGAACATCTGGGTGAAGCCGCTGCGGCCGACCAGGGAGTCATCCGTCTAGCTGGGAGAAGGAAACAGCTGCAGGTGCAGACGGCGTGCCATAAGCGCCAGTTGAAGCTGCCAGCGTTGATGGGCGTCGTCCAGGCGACAGCCTGTCTTTTCTTCGATCTGGGTCAGGCGGTATTTCAAGGTGTGGCGGTGAATATATAACGTTTGGGAGGTTTGCAGACCGTTCCCGTTTTGGGCCAGGTACACGTCCAGCGTTTCCAGCAGTTGCTGGTTGTACTTGCTGTCGTAACGCATGACAGGCTCCAGAACGGGCTTCCACAGCCTCAGCAGGCTCTGTTCATCGCGGCGGTACGGAAACAGGAACTGGTAGCCTTGCATATCGTGATAGCGCAGTATGGCAGGAGCGCGAGCGAGCAAGGGATAGGCTTGCAGCGCGAACATGGCTTCCTCCGCGGCGCCTGACACGTCTGTCAGTTGATCGCGCGAATCGCTGATGGCGACCTGCAGGGCGGGGGAAGGGTGCAGCCCCTGCCAGCGTGACGTGAACTGCTCCAGCAGTTGCAGGCTGGTCCGGTCATCGGGCAGGACGAACAACAGGCAGTGAGGACGCTCCCGCAGCAGATACGAGCGCTGGTGGCGGTCGCAAAGCCTGCGCATCAGCGTGATGACGCTTTGGTGCAGCTCGCCCAGTCTGTCCGGTTCCGCCGTGTCCACCTTGACGGCTACGACGAAATGCTTGCCCGACAGCGGATATCCGAGCATGCGACAGCGGTTTTCCAACTCTTGCGGGCTCATCGGCTTTCCGTTTAAAAGCTCTTCGACGAAGTCGCCCTTGAGCCGCCATTCCGTCGCGGAAACAGCGCGTTCTTTTACATATTCCAGCGCACACAAGGTGGCGGCGTGCTGGAGCGCCACCTCGTCCAGCTCCTTCCACGCCTCGCGCGGCTTGACCAGACTGAGTGTGCCAAAATGCTCGCGACTGGCGCGGATCGGCACCGTATGCACCTGTTCTGTTGCATCGCCATGGGACCATGCTGTTGTGCAACCGTGCTGCGTCACTTCAAAGCCGAGAGCGTCCAGGAGCGTCACGACGCCACCGGTCAGCTCGGCCAGCTCGGCGGCGATGGCGGGCAGCCCGCCTTTGGACAGGGCTGCGTCAATCATGCGGTTGTGGATCGCCTGCGAGTAGGCGAGCGTCTCGAACTGCCGATTGACGATCGGCTGCAAAATCGCTTTGGTGATGGTGGAAAAATTGATTTCGGTAGGAATTTCGATGAGCGGGAGCTGATAGCGATCGGCCAGCGCCAGAAAGCTTTCAGGAATCTCCCGCAAGTAAAACCCGGTGTGGATCGCGACCCCGCTCAGCTTTTGCTTGGCCAGCGTCGGGATGAACGAGCTTTGCCGCTCCCCGTTTTCCGCGAGTCCGAAGCCGGTTGTAATCAAAAATTCGCCTTCCTGCAGACGGCTGGCGTCCTCCAGCACCTCGACAATCGTCACCCACCGAATCGGATTGTCCAGTCCGCCCGCTCCTGCGACCAATCGCGTCTGCACCATGTCAGGCAGTTGCAGAGCCTCTCTGATCGTAATCGTCACGAGACACACCTCCGGATGGCAACGAATCTTTATACAAAATGTACAAAAGATTGGGTCTCTTCGCCATCTTTTTTTGCCAGCGCGTCGGATGGATGAACAGAACAGGTCGGCTAGGATAAAGGGAGAGAAGAAACGAGGTGGCGACAACCATGAGCAGAAGCTATGTAATCAAACCGGAGTTGGGCAAGACGTATCCGTTCATTTCGCATGGAAAAGGCATTTATTTATACGATACGGACGGCAAGTGCTATATCGACGGCTGTAGCGGGGCTGTGACCGCGAGCATCGGCCACGGGGTGGAAGAAGTGGCGGAAGCGATGTACCAGCAGGCCCAAAAGGTATCGTTTGCGTACCGCTCGCATTTCAGCAGCGACGCTGTGGAGGCGCTGGGGGCGAAGCTGGCCGAATGGGCGCCCGGCTCGTTGAACTGGACGTTTTTTGTCAGCAGCGGTTCCGAAGCGACGGAGACGGCGCAAAAAATCGCGATCCAATACTGGCAGGAAAAAGGCAGACCGACGAAAACCAGGATCATCTCCCGCTGGATGAGCTACCACGGCATCACCATGGGGGCGCTCTCCATGTCCGGGCACGTACTGCGCCGCAAACGCTTCGTCCCGCTTTTGGAGGATTATCCGACGATTACCGGGCCATATCCGTATCGCAGACCAGCCGGCATGTCGCTGGAAGCGTATGCCCTGGAATGCGCGAATGAGCTGGAGCGGGCCATCCTGCGCGTCGGAGCCGAGCAGGTGGCGGCGTTTATCGCCGAGCCGGTCATTGGCGCCTCTGGCGGTGCGGTCGTGCCACCAGACGGCTACTTCCAGCGGATTCGCGAAATTTGCGACCAATACGAAGTGCTGTTCATCGCCGACGAGGTGATGACAGGGGTAGGACGCACCGGAAAAGCGTTTGGAATCGATCACTGGGGCGTCGTGCCTGACCTGATGGCGCTTGGCAAAGGCATGAGCGCCGGCTATACGCCGATGGCGGCCACGATGGTGACGGATGAGATTATCGAGACGATCACCCAGGGAAGCGGTCTGATTATGGCGGGGCACACCTACAGCGCCAATCCGCAGTCGGCTGCCGTCTCGCTCGCGGTATTGCAATACGTCGAGAAGCACGGCCTGATCGAAAAAGCGGCCGAGCAAGGCGCTTACTTGCTGTCTCGCCTGCAGGAGCTGGCAGATGAACTGCCGCTGATCGGAGAGGCGCGCGGACTCGGCATGCTGTGCGGCCTGGAATTTGTCAAAAACAAAGCGACAAAAGAGCCGTTCGCCTTGTCGGAGGGAGTGGCGTCCAAGATCATTGCGAGAGCCTTCGAAAAAGGTCTGCTTCTCTATCCGGCCATCGGTGGAATCGAAGGCGTGGCAGGCGACTCGCTCATCGTAGCTCCGCCGCTGACGATGACAAAAGAGCAGATTGACGAGCTGATCGCCCTCTTGAAAGAGGCGATTGCCAGTGTTCAGCAGGAGCTAAAAGACAAGGCGCTGATTGGCTAGAGGGGGAGAAGAGCGATGGCAAACCGTTTTGATAAAGTGGTGTCCGTCCAGGAGGCGCTCTCCCATTTTCGCGATGGGATGACGCTTCTGGCAGGCGGCTTTGGCGGGGTGGGCAATCCCCCTACGCTGATCCAGGGTATCTTGGATCTGGGGGTGCGCAACTTGACGCTGATTAGCAACGATACGGCGTTTCCGCACATCGGGATCGGCAAGCTGATAACAGAACGACGCGTGAAAAAAGTGATCGCCTCCCACATCGGCTCCAACCCGAACGCAGGGGCGCAAATGACGGCAGGCGAGCTTGAGGTCGAGTTTTGCCCGCAAGGAATTCTCGCCGAGCGGGTGCGGGCAGGCGGCGTCGGGCTGGGCGGGATTCTCTCCGACGTGGGCATCGGCACGATCGCGGAAAAAGGCAAGCAAAAAGTCGTGCTGGACGGAAAAGAGTACCTGCTGGAGACGCCGCTGACGGCGGAAGTGGCAATCGTCCATGCGAAGAAAGCGGATCGTTTCGGCAATCTGGTGTACGATACGAGCGCCCGCAACTTTAACCCGCTTGTGGCGATGGCGGGAGATATTACGATTGTCGAAGCGGACGAAATCGTGGAGGTAGGCGAGTTGGACCCGGAGGAAATCGTCACGCCCGGCGTTTTCGTCCACTACATCGTACAAAGCGAAGGGGTGAACTGGCAATGGGCGTGGGAGAAGTAAACGAGATCGTGAGCTACCGCGAGCGAATCGCGCGCAGGGCGGCGATGGAAGTCGAGGACGGCATGATTATCAATTTGGGGATCGGCATCCCCACGCTGGTGGCCGATTTCATCCCGCCGGACAAACGCGTCCTGTTTCACGCGGAAAACGGCATTTTGGGCACCGGACCAAGCCCGGCCAAAGGGGAAGAAAACCCCATGCTCTGCAATGCGGGCGGGTTTCCGGTTACTCTGGCGCCGGGGGCGTCGTTTTTTGACAGCGCCACGGCCTTTGCGATCATTCGCCGCGGCTTGCTGGACATGACGATTCTCGGCGTCCTCGAAGTGAGTCAAAACGGGGATATCGCCAACTGGATCGTGCCGGGCAAACGCGTGCCGGGAATGGGCGGAGCGATGGAGCTGGCGCAAAAAGCGAAAAAGGTGATGGTCGTCACCACCCACCTCGACAAAAACGGCCGCTCCAAAGTCGTGCGCGAATGTTCGCTTCCGCTGACCGCAAGCAAGGCGGCAGACTGGATCATTACCGACATGGCCGTGATGGAAGTGAAGCCGGACGGTCTGTATTTGCGCGAGGTCATGTATCCGTACAGCGTCGCTGATGTGATTGGGGCAACCGAAGCCGAATTGAAAATCGAGGGAGAAGTGAGCGTATTCCGCTAGGCAAGACGATTCCGCAAAGAACGGGGGAAGAACATGGCGAACTGGCAAGCGTTGATACGAGAGCAGTTGGAAAAAGAGCGGGAAGCTTCCGTCAAGCTGTTGCAGGCATGGGTGCAAAGCCCAAGTGTGCAAGGAGCGGAGGAGCCGATTCAAAAAAGCATCGCCGAGCTGTTGGCCAAAATGGGGTTGGCCGTCGATTTGTGGGTCATGCAGGGGGAGGAGCTGGTTTCCCATCCGTACTTCGTGTCTCCCCGCCAGACGTTTGAGGGCAGCCCGAACGTCGTCGGTGTCTGGAAGGGCGCAGGCGATGGTCGCTCGCTGATTTTGAACGGGCACGTCGACGTCGTTCCTGCCGGCGATTACGCGCAGTGGAGCGACGATCCGTTCAGCGGAAAAGTCAAGGACGGGAAGCTGTACGGCCGAGGCGCAACGGACATGAAGGGCGGGAACCTGTCGTCGCTGCTCGCGATCTCCGTCCTGCAAAAGCTGGGCGTCCGGCTGAAGGGAGACGTCATCTACCAAAGCGTCGTGGAGGAAGAGAGCGGGGGAGCCGGAACGCTCGCTACGATTCTGCGCGGCTACAAGGCAGATGCGGCGCTCATCCCTGAGCCGACCAACATGAAAATTTTCCCGAAACAGCAAGGCTCGATGTGGTTCCGTCTGACGGTCAAGGGGCGTTCTGCTCACGGTGGCACCCGCTACGAAGGGGTGAGCGCCATCGAGAAGAGCATGCTGGTCGTGCAAGCGATCGGCCGCCTGGAAAAAGAGCGCAACGATCGCCTGGACGATCCGCTGTACGCCAAGCTGCCGATCCCGATTCCGATCAACATCGGGGTGATCGAAGGGGGAAAATGGCCGTCGTCCGTCGCCGATCTCGTCAAGCTGGAAGGCAGGATGGGCGTAGCGCCGGGCGAGCAGATGGACGATGCCAAGGCGGAGATGGAAGCGGCCTTGCAGCGGCTGGCCGAGGTCGATCCGTGGTTTGCCGAGCAGCCAGTCGAGCTGGAGTGGTACGGGGCGCGCTGGGTGCCGGGAGATGTCGCGCAAGATCATCCGCTCATGGAGATTTTGCAGGACAAGTTCGCGGCGGTGACTGGCGAGCGCGCAATCGTGGAAGCTTCGCCATGGGGAACGGACGGCGGTTTGCTGACGGCGCTGGCCGACACGCCTGCCATCGTCGTGGGGCCGGGCGTTACACAGGTCGCGCACTATCGGGACGAATACATCGTGCTGGATGACGTGTTCCGCTGCGCGGAGATTTTTGCGCTGACCATGCTGGACTGGTGCGGCGTTGCAGAAGGGCCAGCGAAGTAGGCGAGCGGGTAGCGGGCAGCTTCCCTGGAACGGCTTGTTTTCGGCTTAGGGTTCGAGTGTTTTTTGTGCGAAAAATGAAAAAGTTTCTCCTCCGCACAAGGAAGCGCGATCTGCGCTGGAGAATGATTGGAGAGGTTGCGCAAAGTCCAATCGTTGAGGAACGGAGGAGATGGCGGTGAAAAGAGCGTGTTATATCGGGGGAAAATGGGTGCCGATGGCAGACCATGCCCCGTTGTATTCGCCCTGTACGGGCCAGGTGATTGCCCATGTTCCCCAGGCCGACGCGCAGGCAGTAGAACGGGCGATTGCGGCAGCCGAGGAAGCGACGACGACGATGCGGCGGATGCCTGCTTACCAGCGGGCGGCTATTCTGGAGAAAATCGCCCTGCTGCTGGACGAACGGATGGAGGAGGCGGCCCGGATTGTCGCGCTTGAGGCGGGAAAACCGATCCGGACGGCGCGCGGGGAAGTGATCCGCACCGTGCAGACGTATCGGTTTGCAGCAGAAGAAGCCAAGCGGCTGCACGGAGAAACGATCCCGCTCGACGCCGCAATCGGCGGAGAAGGTCGCCTGGCCTACACGGTCCGCGAGCCGTTGGGCGTCGTCGGGGCGATTACGCCGTTTCCTTTTCCGCTCAATCTGGTGGCGCACAAGGTCGGACCCGCGCTCGCCGCTGGCAATGCCGTGGTACTGAAGCCTGCTTCCCAGACGCCGCTCAGTGCGCTGTTTCTCGCCGAACTGGCAGAACAGGCGGGACTTCCGGCCGGGGCGTTGAACGTCGTCACAGGCAGCGCGGGCGTCGTGGGCGAAACGCTGGTGACAGACCCGAGAGTTCGCGCCTTGACCTTCACGGGAAGTCCGGCGGTCGGGATCGACATTCGCAACCGCGCGGGCCTGAAAAAAGTGATTTTGGAGCTGGGAGCAAACGCTGCGGTCATCGTCGATTCCGACGCGCAACTGGACGAGGTAATCCCGCGCTGCCTGTTTGGCGCGTTTGCCTATTCCGGTCAGGTCTGCACGTCGGTTCAGCGCATGTACGTCGCAGACCGCTTGTACGACGAGTTTCTCAGCCGCTTTGTGGCGCAGACGAAGGCGCTCTGCGGCGGCGACTCGCTTGAGGAGCACGTCGATTTTTCCGCAATGATTCATCCGCGAGAGACCGAGCGGGTACTGGAATGGATTGGCGAGGCGGTGCAACAGGGAGCGCGGCTTGCCTGTGGCGGCGAAGTGGTGGAACGGATGCTGCTGCCGACCGTATTGACCCATGTGCCGCCGGAAGCGAAAATTTCTCGCGAGGAAGTGCTGGGTCCGGTCGTGCTCATTCATCCGGTCGCGTCCATGCAAGAGGCGATTCGGCTGGTCAATGATTCGCGCTACGGTTTGCAGGCAGGGGTGTATACAAATAATCTGGCCTCTGCGCTGGAAGCGGCGGATGAACTGCGGGTTGGCGGCGTCATCATCAACGACATTCCCACTTTTCGGGTCGATCATATGCCGTATGGGGGCGTCAAGGAAAGCGGTCTGGGAAGAGAAGGGGTCAAATATGCCACTGACGAGCTGAGCGAGCTGAAGCTCGTGGTGGTCAAGCGCTGAGTCAGCCCGGCGGCCTCGTTTGGAGGCGCTTGCAAGTACGCTTGGGGCTGTGCTATAGTGGATTTGAATGAAGTAGCAACGCGGAGGGATACCGAAGTGGTCATAACGGGGCGGTCTTGAAAACCGTTAGAGTGCAAGCTCACGCGGGTTCGAATCCTGCTCCCTCCGCCATCTTTTGTCAAGCAGTCTATAAGCGAAGCGGGCACGATCTCTTTTTTGCGGAAGAGGTCTTTTTCTTTTTCAACAGGAAACGGCCAAAAGTCGGGTCCAACAGCACATGACGGCTGCTGGACAGACCAGCCGTTTTTTTCCTGAAAATCCAGAAGAACCAATATCGAAGCTTGGCGCGAGATGAGATATGCTGAACACAAGGACTCGACTGTTTCTTGGGGCCTGCGGCAGCTTCAATAAGGCAGAAGGGGCTGCCGCTTTTTTTATGCGATAAAAAATCAGAAAATAAACAGTAGAGAGAAAATTGCGATATAATAAAAGGAAACGAGGTTGAGGGAGGGGATCATGATGAACGAAGCCCAGCGAGCCAGAAGAAATACGCTTGGTGACATCCTGCGAAGAAGTCGAATGCGTTACCCGGACAAGATCGCCTTGCAGTTCGAAGAGGAAGCGCTTACATACGGTGAACTGGACCAGCTTGTCAATCAGGCGACTCACACCTTCCTCGCCCATGGTCTGCAAAAAGGCGAGAGAGTGGCGGTGCTGTCCAGAAACTCGATGGACTTTGTCATTCTCAATTTCGCGCTGGCCAAAGCGGGGCTGATTCTGGTGCCGATCAACTTCATGCTGACGACTGACGATGTGGCGTTTATTCTGGGGCATGCCGAGGTGAGCGCCTGCTTTGTGGCGCCGGAGTTTCTCGCCGTGGCGCAAGCGGCCATCGGCCAGGCCAAGCTTTCGCCGAAGCTGCTGTCGCTTATCTCCAGACCGGCGAAGCCGGAAGGGGAGTGGGTGCCGTTTCGCACGTTGATTCAGGATGCGCGCACGGACGAGCCGGAGCAGGAGCTTTTCGACGACGATGTCGCCCACATTTTGTACACGAGCGGTACGGAGTCGCGGCCAAAAGGGGTCATGCTGACGCACGGCAGCATTTTGTCCGAGTACGTGAGCACGATTATTGACGGGAACATGTCCCACGACGACGTGGCGATCCACGCGCTTCCGTTGTTCCACAGCGCACAGCTGCACTGCTTCCTCGGCCCCTATATTTATTTGGGCGGTACCGGCATTATTTTGGAGCAGGCGACTCCCGGCCTGATGCTGGAAATGGTCGAGACGCATAAGGCGACGCAGCTGTTTTGTCCGCCGACGGTTTGGATTGCCTTGCTGCGCTCGCCCGATTTTGCCTCCCGCGATCTTTCCTCCCTCCAAAAGTGTTACTACGGAGCGGCGATTATGCCTGTGGAAGTGCTGAAGGAGCTGGGGACGCGTCTGCCGAACGCACAGTTCTACAACTTTTACGGACAGACAGAGGTAGCCCCGCTGGCGACCGTGTTGCCGCCGAGAGACCAGATCCGCAAAGCAGGCTCGGCAGGCAAGCCGGCGCTGAACGTGGAGACAAAGATTGTCGATGAGGAGGGCATCGAGGTGCCAAGAGGCAGCATCGGTGAGATTGTGCACCGGACCAGCCACGCCATGATCGGCTACTTCCGCGACGAAGAGAAGACGCGCGCTGCCTTCCAGGGAGGCTGGTTTCACAGCGGTGATCTGGGGATCATGGACGAGGAAGGGTACATCACGGTCGTTGACCGCAAAAAGGACATGATTAAATCGGGGGGCGAAAACGTAGCGAGCAGGGAAGTGGAAGAGTTGATCTATCAGCATCCAAGCGTATCGGAAGTGGCCGTAATCGGCATTCCGCACCCGTACTGGATCGAGGCGGTAACGGCGGTCGTGGTGCCGAAGGAGGGCGAGACCGTGACGTCAGAGGAACTGCTTGCATTTTGCAAGGAACGGCTCGCCCCGTTCAAAGCGCCGAAGTACGTCTTTATCACCGACACCCTGCCGCGCAACCCTAGCGGGAAAATACTAAAACGCGAACTGCGCCTTCGCTACGACACGCTTCCGACCACCTAGCTGAAAAACCCGCCCGACCCCGGATGAACCGGTTCGTCGAGCGGGTTTTTCCTGTTTATCCTACTTCACATGGGAGACCGTTGGATGGTCAGGGCTGATGGCTGCGAAGCGATAGCCTTTTGCCTGTAAAAAGGCGATGACTTCCGGAAGGGCTTGTGCAGTAGGCGATTTGGTGCTGGCATCGTGCATCAGCACGACAATTTCTTTCTGCGATTTCACCTGCTGCTTGATGTTGGCGAGCGCCTGTTGGGCCGTGTAATGGTTGCTGCGGGCGTCTCCGTTGGTGACATTCCAGTCGATGAACGTATAGCCTTTCTTGTTCGCTTCGGCTTTAATGGCGCTCATGACTGTTTTTTGGTTGTTGTACCGTTTCGGATCCTGGTATTTGAGACTGACGGTATTGGTGCTGCCGCCCGGATAGCGGAACAGCACGGGCTTCGTCCCGATCGCTTTTTCAATCAGCTGGTTGCCTTTTTCCAAGTCGGCGAAAAAGGCCTCGGTGCTTTTGTAAACCACCTGGTAATCGTGCGAGTACGTATGTCCGCCGATGGCGTGGCCTTCTGCAACCGCCCGTTTCAGGATCGCTTCGTTTCCGGGGACATGCCTGCCCACGATAAAGAAGGTGGCTTTCACCTGGTATTTTTTCAGCGTATCGAGTATATGCGGCGTGACAGGTGAAGGACCGTCGTCAAACGTCAAGTAAGCGATTTTCTCGCCCGGCTTCGGCGCTGGCGAAGCTGGCGGCTTGGGAGCCGGAGCAGTCGTGCCAGGCGGTTGGGTAGTCCCGGGCTTGGGAGCCGGAGCGGTCGTGCCGGGCGGCTGGGCAGTCCCGGGCTTGGGAGCCGGAGCGGTCGTGCCGGGCGGCTGGGCAGTCCCGGGCTTGGGAGCCGGAGCGGCCGTGCCGGGCGGCTGGGCAGTCCCGGGCTTGGGAGCCGGAGTAGCCGTGCCGGGCGGTTGGGCAGTTCCGGGCTTGGGAGCCGGAGTAGCCGTGTCAGGCGGTTGGGCAGTTCCGGGCTTGGGAGCCGGAGTAGCCGTGTCAGGCGGTTGGGCAGTTCCGGGCTTGGGAGCTGGAGTAGCCGTGTCAGGCGTCTGCGTTGTTCCGGGCACCGCAGGCTGGCTGTGGATAGCTGCGACAGGAACGAACGGTACGTCGTTATAGATCAAAAAGCGTTTGCGCAGCTCCGTGAATTTGTTCAGGGCGTCTGCATAGGAGTCAACGATTTCGTGCGGGCTCTTCCCTTGCGCAAGCAGCTGGCCGATTTTGTTGGTGCCCATCATCTGCTCGAACAGTGTCATTTCCTTGTCTGTGCCGAGCGGTACGGGAAACGGCTGGAGCTGTCTCGCATAGGCGAGCGCGTACATCCCGGTTTGGACCGGACGGAAGCTGCGCGGGTCGTAAATATGCAGCCGTACGCCGCCTGCCTTCTCCTTTTTCTCCGGGAGAAACAATACGCCAGGCAGCAAGCTTCCGTTCATGAGATCGGCGTATTGCACAGAATCGATGCCTTCTGCGCCCACCCAGGTGAAATAGTCTCTCGGGGTAACAGGCGTGCCTGCCCCAAGTCCTGTTGCCATATAGCCATAGACAGAAGTCAGATCAGGAAGGGGCGGGGAGGGCGGAACCCAGTTCAGCCCGGTTTCCGGGTAGAGCATCGTCCGGGTGTAGCCTTGCATCGGAACAACGTACAGGTCAACGCCAATGGAACGGTTGAAAAACAGAGCCAACTCGCCGATGGTCATTCCATGAGCCAAAGGCAGCTCGTCTACGCCGATGGAGGACTGATACGGCTTTTCCAACACGGGCCCTTCCACGATGGTGCCGCCTAGCGGATTGGGACGGTCAAGGATGATGACTTGCTTTCCCTGCTCCTTGGCAGCCGTCATGGCGTATTGCAGCGCCGATAGGTAGGGAGAGGTTCGAGCGCCTATGTCTTGCAAATCGACGAGAAGCGTATCAACCTGCCGCCACATGTCCGCAGTCGGCTGACGGGTCGGGTCATCCAGGCTGAAAACCGGAATGCCGTACACCGGGTGAAGGAACGTATCGGTGTGCGTTCCCCCTTGCGCCCTGCCATCCAACCCGTACGGGGGAGCGAACAAGGCGGTGAGGGTGACGGAGCGATCCCGGCGCAAAAGGTCGATCGTGCTCGTTCCCTGACTGTTGACGCCGGTTTGATTGGTCAGCAATCCGACTTTTTTCCCCTCGATGAGTGGATGAAAGCGGTCGAACAGCACGTCGCTACCCAATTGAATGGCAGCGGTGTTGGCAGAGCTGCCCCCAGGGGGAAGCAAGGTCAAGATGAGTGCCAGAATCAGGAAGGGAATCAACTTTTTCATCAGCATTGCCTCTTTCGAAGAAAAGTACTGTCGTTTCTTGTTCATTGTAACGGTTTTTGCCAGCAATTTGGTTGTATTTTTGTAACAATTTGAAATTGGGTCTAAAGGCAGAGGAACCCCGTACTTTTCTAACCGATTTCCAGCTGATTCCTGCTTGTCCAAGCGGCTTGCTTCCTTCTACAATGACAGTGCGATCCTGGCAGGCCATTGCAGGAATGGCTTGAAACGGCCCCAAGCCTATAGTAGATTAGGAATCGTGTGAATCTTATTCGGAAACGGAGTGAACCTTTTTGCTGAAAAAACTCGCATCATTCGTGCTGGCACTTGCTTTGGTGCCGATGGCCGCCTTCTCTGCCGCGGCAGCGCCCGTCGCTGCGCAGACGGCTGTCAAGGTGACGTACAATAAAAAAGCGATTGTATTTCCCGATCAAAAGCCTTTGATCCGCGACAGCCGGACATTGGTGCCGATTCGTCCCATTGCGGAAACATTGGGCTTCCAAGTCGACTGGAACGAAAAAACGAGAACCGTGACGATTGACAAAGGAAACGACAATATCCGCCTGGTCATCTCGCAAAAAATTGCCAAGCGCAATGGACAAACCATCCATCTGGATGTGCCTGCGCAAATCGTCAACCAGCGCACCGTCGTGCCTGTACGCTTCATTGCCGAGGCGCTGAACTACAAGGTCGACTGGGACCCGGCTACGCAAACGGTTTTGATTGCGGATCAAGCCGCTTCGAACCCAAATGGGACAGAAGGAAAACCTCAGGAGCAGACCAAGCCTGCGGAAGAGGGCAAACAGCAGGATACGGTGAGTCTGATCGACAAGGAAAGCGTCCGAGGCCAATATTTTCTCTTGTCGCCAATGGGGATCTATAAAGTAGCAGGGAAAGTAGACCCGAAGGCAGAGGTTGTCGTGGAATTGGAAGGAACCTCCTATTCTGTCGATGTGAACGCAGACGGAACCTTTGAGTTTTTCCAAACGACGCACGATGGCATTCGCCAGTTCACGGTGAAGGCAGAAGTAGCCGGTAAAGCGGATACGTTTGAAGGCGAATTCCAGCCCGTAAACTAAGCCAGCCACTTCCTGAGTAAGAACACCTCCCGCGCACCACACTATGCGCAAGGAGGTGTTTTTTGTTGAAGCGAATAGGTGTAAGCGTATGCGCGTCGATTTTGCTTGTCGGTCTGATGACAGGCTGCTCGCCAAACAAAGAACAAGGCACCGAGGATCGCAACGGAAGCCCGGCCAAATTCGATGCGTACGGGATTAATGTTCGCAATGACAACGTAGGAAGGGACAAAGGTCCCGCCGCGATGATGAGCCAGAAAATGGTCCATAACCGCGAGCCGCATCTCGTCGCCCTGCTGGAGCGGCATGCGGAAAGGTTGCCGGGCGTAGTCGATATCAAGGTGCTGGCATACAAGGACAATCTGCTGGTCGGTGTATGGCCAACAGATACGCCAAAACCCGATGAAGTCAATCCCCGTCCGTCGATCCCGTATACCCCTGGAAAAATCATTCGCAACGACAATGGCCATACAGATGCGCTGCAAAAGCGCGTGGTCGACCGTCTGCGCAGCAGGTTGCAGAGCGAGTCGCGTTTCAATCTGATGTACGTGTCCACAAACAAGGCGATATACGATCGTCTGGCCGATATGCACCAGCGCATCCTTCGCGGCGAGGAAGTCAGCAACGAGGAGTTCCAGGTGCTGGTCAATGACATCGGCTATACAGTGAAAGGCTACAATCTCGTCGATTGACAAAAGACCACCTGGATGCCCGGGTGGGCTTTTTGTCGAGCGGGGCATGTGGCAGGAGTTTTGCCGAAAATGGGGAAAATAGTCTGGAAGAGTAGGTGAACGGCAAGGAGTGCAACCGATGAGTCAATTCCAGGTACCCATTTCCAAAATCACTCTTCCTTCGCACAAGCCTTACGTGCTGCGGCGTCCTGCGCTGGCGAGGAAGCTGCGGCTCCTGGCGCATGCCCAGCTCTGTCTGATCCACGCCGGAGCGGGCTACGGCAAAACCACATCCTTTGCCACGTTTTTGCACGATGAAGCGCGTCCTGCCTCCTGGTATTTGATTGCCGAGGAAGATGCGACTGTAGGCGATTTTTTACGGTGTCTTCTGGCGAGCATCCGGCGTGTGGTGCCCGGCTTTGGACAGTCGCTGGATGCCGTATTGAAGCCGGGACAGGGGCAGGAGTATCCGGCGGAAGCCAAGCGGCTCGCGGAATGGTTTGCCCAGGAATGCGTCCTGCTTCCGGACGATTTTGTGATCGTCCTGGACAACTATCACCGGATTGCCGCCGGAAGTGCAGCCGACTGTTTCGTTTCCCGGCTGGTTGAACTGTTGCCGCATCGCGTCAAGCTGGCGATCTTGACGCGCGTCCGTCCCGATTGGACTCAGCTGGAGCTGCTCGCCGCGCGCGGCGAATGTCTGGAGCTTGCGGCGGACGACTTGGCGTTTACGCTGGAAGAGAGCGAAGCCTTGTACGCGGATCAGTACGATATCGCGCTTACTGACGATGAATGGAAGCAGGTAGAGGAGGTCACGCGTGGCTGGGTGATCGCGCTGCGCTCGATCGGTGAAAAAATGGCCCGGGGCTTCAAACTCTCTGACAGCCTGCACGAGCTGTCCCGCCTGCTGCATTTGCTGGAAGCGGACGTATGGGTCGGACTGGACGAGGGCATGCAGCAGTTCTTGATGGAGGCGGCAGTATTGGAATCGTTTACGCGCGAAGACTGCCAGCAGGTCTTGGGCGCGGGGGCGGAGGACATGCTGCTGGAGGCGAGGCGGCGCAATCTGTTTTTGTACGTGGATGAACGGGGCATGTACGTTTTCCATCCGCTGTTTCAGCGGCTGCTGTCGAGCAAGCTGGCCTCGCATCAGGACATGTACCGGCGGGTCAACAAGGGGGCGGCCGTCTGGTACCGCCGCAATGGCGACGAGGAGCGGGCCTTTGAGCGGCTACGCCTGATCGAGCAGTGGGATGTGCTCGGCGCGTGGCTTTGTCTGGCTGCGGAGCGGTTCTTGCGTGCAGGCGTGCTGGACGGTCTGTACAAATGGCTGTCGCTGCTGCCGGATTCGATCAAGGCGCAGGAGCACTGGCTTTGGTTCTATCAAGGAGAGGTGGAGCGATACCGCTGTCTGTACGCCAAGGCATTCGCCTCCTACGAGCAGTTTCTTGCTTTTTGCGAGGAAAAGCAGGATCGGATCGGCCTGTGCCGGGGGCTGGAAGGCAAAGCGAGAGTCCATCTCGACAGCGTGCAGGGCGTCCGGGCGGAGGAACTGCTCAAGCGGGCGATTCAGCTGCTGCCGCCGCAAGAGCAGGAAAGCGAGATGGCGCCAAGGCTGTATCGCTTGCTGGCCGAAATTTATACGAATCGGGGAGACTCCAGGCAGGCGGCGGCCTGGTATGAGAAAAGTCAGGAGCTGGAGCAGCAGACAGAGGTAGAATTGGAGTCGCGGCTTTTGTTTCGCACGGGGCGGCTGAAGTCCTCTATCCAGCTTTTGGAGAACAAATGGCAGCTGGAGCAGACCAGGCATCCGACGTTGACGCGCTCGTATCGGGAAACGTCGCTGCTCTTGTCCTTTGTCTACGCGCTGAACGGCGAGTGGGAGCGCGGGCTGGAGGCGGCGGAGACGGCCATTCAGCTGGGGCGTGCGGCGCATTCCCCGTTCGTGGAGGCGAATGGCTACGTCCGCAAAGCGCATGCGGCGCTCATCAGCCAGGGACTGCCTGTCGATGAAATTCGTCAGCTGTACGAAAAAGGCTTGCAGATGATGGAGGAATTGCAGTCCACGCGCGGAAAATCGGAGACGCTGCTCGGTCTGACGTTGTTCCACGCCAGTCAAAAGGCACTCGATCAGGCGCTCTCCCACGGCAAGCGAGGCATCCACGAGACGGAAGCCATGCGCGACGACTGGCTGGGCAGCCTGGTGCGGATGGCGATGGGAATTGCCTACGCCAAATGCGGCAAAGACGAAGAGGCGCTGGAGACGTTTCGCGAATGCTCGGAGCGGCTGAGTCATTGCGGCGACAGCTATCATGTGGCGATTTGCCAGCTGTGGCAAAGCTTTCTCGCGTATCGCAGCAAGCGGTGGGAGCTGTTCGTCCCCGCGGTGACGCAGGCGCTGTCGCTGATGCAGACAGGGGAATACTCCTTTTTGCTGCAGCGTCCGACCTTGCTTACCCCTTACGACGTCCAGCAGCTGATGCCGATTCTGCTGGAAGCGGAGCGGCGAAAAGTATCGCCGGAGTACGTTTCCCAGCTGTTGAACGACCTCGGCCTGCAAAATGTCACGTTTCATCCCGGCTATACGCTGCGTATCCAGACGCTGGGGGCGTTTCGCGTCTGGCTGGGGGAGCGTGAGCTGAGTGAGAAGGCATGGCAGCGCGGAACCGCCAAGCTGCTCTTCCAGCTGCTGCTGACGAAGCGCCACCACCTGCTGACTCGGGAGGAAATCATGCATCGCTTGTGGCCGGACAGCGTCGAGGAGGCGGCGATCCGCGATTTCAAGGTCGCGCTCAATGCCTTGAACAAAGCGCTGGAGCCGGACAGGGCAGCGAGGACCGACACCTTTTTTATCCAGCGGCACGGAAGCTCCTACGGATTCAATCTCGCATCGGGCTATCACCTGGATGTCGAGGAGTTTGAGAAGCTGGTCACCTTGGGATTGGCCGAACAGGACGAACGCCAGGCCGCGCTGTTGCTGGAAAAAGGTCTCAGTTACTACCAGGGCGAGTACATGCCCGAGTGCCGCTACGAGGAGTGGTGCGTGGACGAACGGGAGCGAGTCCAGGCGCTGTTTTTGCGGGGAGCGGAGAGGCTGGCGAAAATCCGGCTGGAGCAGCGAGAGCTGGAAAAGGCAATTCGCTGGTGCGAGGCGATTTTGCGGGTGGACGATTGCTGGGAGGAAGCGTATCGGCTGCTGATGACGGCTTACTACGAGCAAAACAACCGGACGCAGGCGATTCGCTGGTACAAAAAATGCGTCGCCAAGCTGCAGGAACAGCTCGGGGTCGCGCCGATGCCAGCGACAGAGGAGACGTACAACCGCATCCGGGAAAAATGAAAGACCGTGTAAAAGCGGTCTTTTTTTTCTGCCCAGCACAAGGGCAGCGAAAAGGCTCCGCCATCGCCCAGGGCCAACGATTGGCTGTGTTGCCTGACAAAAAAACGCCAGCGGATGATGCGCAGACGGTTGACAAAACGAGGATGGTTTCGTACACTGATTTTTGTACTGACCAGTCAGTTCAAAACAGGTAAGGGGGACGGGAGTGATGGCACCATCCAAAAAAGATCAAATTGCCCAAGGAGCGCTTACCGCGTTCGCCCAGCTGGGGTATAGCGAAACGACGATGGACGCGATTGCGGAGATGGCACAGGTAGCAAAAGGAACGCTGTACTATCATTTCTCGACAAAAGAGGAGCTATTTTTGTACGTGATTGAAAAAGGCGTGAAGATGCTGATTTATCATGTGGATCGTGTGATGCAGAACGAAGAGCTGTCGTTGGAGGATCGCATGCTGCATGTGCTGGATGAGCATCTTCGCTTCTTTTCCGAAAATCGTGAGCTTTGCTTCCTCCTGCTCAGCGTCTTTACGGGCGACGAACAGCGCGATTTGACGGTCGCCAAGCTGCTGACGGGGTATTTTACGATGATGGAAGGCTATCTGAAACACATGCAGGAGCAAGGCTACATACGCCCGGATATCGAAATCGGGACACTTGCTTCGGGATTGTTCGGCATGGTCGGGTTTACGGCGATCCGCAAGCAATATCGCAAGGAGCCGTTGGACACAAGGGAAAACCGGCATACGCTGCGCTGCTTTTTGGCAGGCATGCTGCAAGCGAACCAAGCGAATCAACCAAACCAATCGTAAGGTGCATACAGAAACAACACAGAGGAGAAATCGACAATGAATAAACGTGCATGGATCGGAGTGACCGGTTTTGTGACCGGAATCGCAGTGCTGGGAACCGTTTTGTTCGCATCCGGCGGAAGCAGTCTGGCCGGGCATACATCGACACAACTGACAGGTGTCATCGAAGGAACGGAAGTGGACCTGTCGTTTAAAATGGGTGGCTCCATCGAACAGATCGCGTTTCAGGAAGGTGATGAAGTGAAGGCAGGGCAAGTGGTCGCTACCCTGAACAGCGAAGAGTTGCTGGCGAAAAAGGAACAGGCGGAAGCAGCCTACCGACTGGCGCAGGTGAAGCTCGAGCAGGCGAAAAAAGGCGTGTCGATTGCGGATGACTCAAGCAGTGCCCAGGTAGACCAGGCGCAAGCGGTAGTCAGCTCGGCCGAGGCCCAGCTTGCGGCAAACAAAAACGGGGCGCGCAGCGAAGAAATCGCCCAATTGAAAGCGAAGCTGCACGCGGCCCAAACGTCGAATGAGATTGCGATGGCGAATCTGGAGCGGATGAAAAAGCTGCTGGCAGAGGGAGCCGTTCCCCAGGTAAAGGTGGAGGAAGCGCAATTGCAGGCGGAAAAAGCGCAAGCGGAGCTGAAAGCCGCTGACGAACAGCTGAAAATGGCCCAGTCCGGAGCGCGCCGCGAGCAGGTCGATGCCGCGCAGGCACAACTTGAGCAGGCCAAGGCAGCCTACAAGCAAGCGGTGGCTGCACGCGGCCAGGTAGGCTTGAAGGAGCTGGATGTGAAATCAGCCGAGGCGGGTGTGCGGCAAGCCAAAGGCGCCCTGGATGAAATCGAGGCGTATCTGAACAATACGAAGCTGGTAGCGCCAGTGGACGGCGTGGTCAAATCCGTGGCCGTGCAAAAAGGCGAACTGGTCGCGCAAGGGTTTACCGTCCTTACCCTGCAAGCGAAATCCGACCACTATGTGAAGCTGTACGTCAGCGAATATGCCTTGAGTCAGATCAAGCCAGGCGACACCGTCAAGCTGTTTGTCCCTGCGCTCAAGCGGGAAGTAGAGGCCCGTATTGCCACGATTGCCCCGGCGGCTGATTTTGCCGTCAAAAAGGCAACCCAGGAGCTGGGCGATCGCGACATCCGTTCGTTCCAGGTGAAGCTGCTCGTATCTGATCCGGAGCTTCGGCCAGGCTTGACGGTCGAATGGAAGCTCGAAGGAGCTGTTGAAGGTGAGTGAGTTCCCCCGGCTCTTCTGGAGCGAATGGCAAAATTTGTTTGCCAATAAAACAATTCGCAATGTCCTGTTTATCGTGCCCATCCTTTACTTGACGTTGTTCGGCTTTTTGTACAGCGAAAAGAAAGTGATGAACATCCCGACTGTCATGGTCGATGCGGACCAGTCAGAGCTGAGCCGCGAGCTGTACCGTGCGTTTGAGGTCGATCAGACGTTCCGGATTACGTCTATTGTCGGATCGGAAGAGGAAGCCATGCGTCTGGTGGATCAGGGCGAGGCCCATATCGCTCTGATCATTCCGGCCGAGCTGGAGAAAAATATCAAAGCCGGACGGCCCGCAGAGGTTTTGACGGTCATTGACGGCAGTAACATCATGATCTCGAACACCGCTGTCCGCGCCGCAAGCACCGTAGTCAAATCCGTGTCCGCAGGCGCAACGCTGAAGAAAATGGAAGCGAAGGGCAGCTGGGGAGAGGAAGGGAAAAACCTGTTCACCGGGATTGACTACCGCTACCGCGTCCTGTACAATCCAACGTTCAGCTACATGTCCTTCATGGTCTTCGGCTTGACGGGAACCGTGCTGCAACAAGTTTTGTTCCTCGGCATTGTCCTGTCGGTGGCCCAGCAAAAAGAAGCGGGAACCTGGAAGGAAACATTGGCATCCCACAGCTTTTTCGCCATTACCGCAAGCAAGCTGTTGCCGTACTTTTTGGCGGGCACGCTGAATGTGTTCCTGGGCTTCACCCTGCTGCTGAAAGGGTTCGAAATTCCTTATTACGGCAGCACGGTTGACCTGATGCTGGTCGCAACGGCCTTTAACCTGGCAGTGCTCGCCATCGGCTACGCGATTTCCTTCTTCGCCAAAGACCAGCTGCAAGCTACCCAGACGGCGATGATGATTGCCGTTCCCTCGTTTATGCTCTCCGGCTTCACATGGCCGCTGGCGTCGATGCCGACGGCGGTTGCCGCGATTGGGAAATCGTTGCCATTGACCTACTTCCTGGACAGCGTGCGGGAGATCTTGAGCAAAGGGCATGACCTGTCCTACGTCACCCACGATTTGGCGGTGTTAGGCTTCATGACCGTGTTAGGCCTGTTCTTCGCGTACGTCCTATACTTGTTACAGGCAAGGGAAAAAAAGGAAGTAACTGCTGAAACGACAACGGTTTAGCGAGATTTGCAGAAAAGAAACCCTTGTGTTGTAAAGAATCTATCCTATATACTTACTTAAAAAAGGCAGATTCTTCAACGCAAGGGGGACACTATGTCAGCGACTCATCTGAAACAATTGTGCGAAGAAACGTACACCAAATTGAAAAAGGTAAGCATGGAGTTGGAGCGTTATCTCAATCAGGTTACGTTGCCTAGTCTAGTATCTGCATCGGGCGATCCGGAGGAGTATGAAGCTTATTATCGAACGTACCTTTCCGATCTGCGCCACCTTTTGGTTTACTGTGAAAATGCGTACGACAGGCTGGGGGTATCCCTGCGCCGAGCACGATTTAACGAAGAGTTTGCCGAGGAAGTCCTGTATCAGGTGTACCACACCTGTGTCAATTACTTTTATTATCCCAAAGGCGAGGTTTATGAGGAAGACGGCCGCTATGCCTACACGGGTCAGGACTGCATCATTTTCCGCAAGCAGGTAACGCCCGAGTTGCAACAGCTGACCTTGTCCTTGTCGAAAGTGTTTGAACAAATGCGCGATGAATTGCAATACTACGAAAATGACTATATAGCCAAAAAACGGCGGCATACCGAACAAGCACAGGTGTAAACCCTGTGCTTGTTTTTTTGCGAGACCCGGCCTCATGCCGCATGCGAGCAAGGAAGCTTGCGTCAAGCTGTTGACGCAAGCCCGGTTTTTTTATCCGGGGCTACACGCCGAGCGGCTGATGCACACTCGCAGCGATTTTCTCGACTTCGGCAAGCATCTGTTCGCGATCTGCGCTGTCCACGTAAGGAACGGCGGCGAAATGACGATAAGTGACATCGTAGCCGATCATGGCGAGCGTGCCGTCCACAATCTGTTTCTTCACTACATCGCCCAGCCCGCTCGCCTTCATGTCTGCTTCGGACTCCCGGGTGGTCGTAAGGACGATGGCCTGCTTGTTTGCCAAAAGGCCGACCGGGCCGTCGGAGTCGTAGCGGAAGGCAAAGTTGTTGGTAAACACACGGTCGATATAGCCTTTGAGGATCGCGGGAGCAGACCACCACCAGACAGGGTAAATCATCACCAGCAAATCGGCTTCCGAGATCAGCTCTTGTTCTGTCGCAACATCCTGGGAGGCAGATCCGTTCGACACGTTTTGCATGTCTGCCGCATCGAAGACAGGCTGGAATTTCATCTGATACAAGTCGCGCACGGTAAAGTCTACATGCTGTTTTTGCAGCGAGCGGGTAACGCGTTCAAGAATAGCATGGCAGAAGCTCTCTTTTCCTTCGTGGGCAAATACGATGCAGGCTTTCATCAATCCATCCCTTTCGTCAGTTCGTCGTGTGGTACGCTTATTCGAAGCCAAAGCGCAGGCGCATAAAAAATTTGTTGAGAAGCCCGCCGACCGAATGCGGCGTTTTTTCTGTGCGGGCTGGCTCTGCCGGCTTGATTTGCCGCAACGTCTGACGGACGTCGATCATCCCGTAGCCGTACAGCTGATCGTGCCCGGGAGCGCCGAGGTCTGTGGCCGATTGCCGGATGAGCTCCATCACATCCCGGTTTGACATGGCGGGATGGACGGAACGCACAAGCGAAGCGAGCGCTGCCACGTGCGGGCAAGCCATGGAAGTGCCGGAGAGCGAGGCGTAATCGCTGTAGATGTACGTGCTTGGAATATCGACACCGGGAGCGGCGACATCCACGTAATCGCCAAAGTTGGAAAAATCGGCGCGCTCCTTGCGATGGTCGACAGCGGCGACCGCGAGTACCTCCTCATAGGCAGCGGGGTAGCTCGGCTGGTTGGTGGCGTCGTTTCCGGCTGCCGCAACGAGAACGACGTTTTTCTCATACGCATAGCGGCACGCTTCCCGCAAAGCGGCGGATGAGGTGTAATTGCCGACACTGAGATTAATCACGTCGGCTCCGTGATCGGTCGCCCAGTAGATCCCTTGCGCAATATCGACAGCGGAGCCGGAGCCGTCCGCCCCGATCGCTTTGATCGGCATGAGCTTGCTGTTCCACGACATGCCGGCAATGCCGTCTCGGTTGTTTGTTTTGGCGGCAATCACCCCGGAGACGTGTGTGCCATGCCCGTTGTCGTCCTCTGGATGATGGGAGTCGTCCAGAACGTTGTAGCCTTCCACGAGCTTTCCGGCAAACTCCGGATGTTGGAGATCAATCCCGGTGTCAATGACAGCGACGGTGACGTCACTGCTGCCTTCGCTCACATCCCAGCTCTCTTCCATGCCGATCAGCGGCAAATTCCACTGGTACTCCGCATAGTACGTATCGTTTGGCTTGCGGTTGGGAAGGAGTAGGTAGTTCGGCTCGGCAAATACCGAGTCGGGATGCTCGGCCAGCTTTTTCATCAGCTGCTTCGTCGTCAGGCTGTTGGACTTGATGATGAGGAATTGCTCAAAATCGCGTTTGATCTTGGCATCCATGGAAGCGATGAGCTGATCCATTTTTTTTCGCTCGGGGCGAGGGGAGAAACGAACGACTACTTCATGCTCGACATAATGGCTGCGGTCACGCGGATTGTGGTGCAGCGTCTCGACATGGCTGCTTTTTTCCAGATCCCTGCGCATGTCTTTGACCTGCTCGATATAGTTGATCCGCGGTATGGTCGCCTCGATGGAAGTGACGCGGGGGTGAGGTTCGCGCATTTCCTGCTCAGCGTGTTGCTGATAGCGAAAAGGGATAACGACCAGACCGACCAAGGCAAGAGCGACGATGATCGGGGGCAAGACGCGCAAAAAAAGCTCACTCCCTCCAGTGCTGATACTTATAGCGTGCACAGGGAGGGAGTGATTATGAAGGAAATAGCTTACATTCGGTTGTCAGAAGGGCGAACCGGGACGGCACGAAGCGAGCGGCGCGGCAGCTTCCAGCCTTGATGATAGGAAATCATCCGGCAAACGATGATGACGGAAAACAAGGTGTACAGTTCGCCAACGGTCGTCGCCCACTTGAGACCGACAGCCAGCCCGGCGACCATGGCCCAGACGGCGTAGATTTCTTCTTTGAACACGAGCGGCTTGCGTCCGGCGAGAACATCGCGGATGATTCCGCCGCCGATTCCGGTCAGAACGGCTGCCACGATCGTAGCGCTGACCGGGTAGTTCATCTGGGTGGCGTAAATCGCGCCCTGGATAGCAAAGGCAGAAAGCCCCACTGCGTCAAAAAACATCCCCCAGCGATTCCAGTAGTCCAGGTATTTGTGTGGGAGGACAAAAACGATCAGCATGGAAACGAGCGCAATGGTAAACAGCGTTCCCTGATTCCAAAAAGCGGTGAGCGGAATCCCGAGCAAGATATTGCGCATGATTCCGCCGCCAAAAGCGGTAGCCATTCCGAGAACGATGACTCCCCAGATGTCGTATTCTTCCTCCATGGCAATGATCGCACCGCTGATGACAAACGCTACGGTGCCGATGATGTTAAAATATTCCCAAGACATGTATCCTTCAGCGTCCTTCCTAGTTGATGAGTCCAAGTTGCAGCAAGCCGTGCCGGATGCCATCCTCGTTTACGTGACGGGTAACCATCCGGGCAAAAGGTTTCACTTCTTCATGGGCATTTCCCATGGCGACGCCCATCCCGACGTAGGAGAGCATCTCCCTGTCATTGAGTCCATCTCCGAAGGCGACGGCATCTGCGGGTGTAAGCCCCGCGTGCTTGAGGATGGCCTCAATGCCGCGCGCTTTTGAGCCGCCTTTCGGGAGAATGTCCAGGACGTGCCGATGCCAGCGTACGTACGACACTTGCTCGAAGGCTTGCGTATAGATCGCTTCTTCTTCGGCGGTGCAATACAGAAACGCCTGGTAGATCGGGGCGACCTCCCAATAGCGATGGTGATGGGCAGGCGCGGGCAAGCGCAGAAAGTCGAACGAGTCGAGGACATGCGGGTGATCTTCTGTATTCGCATAGCACTCTTCATGGCTTAAAAACACCATCGGATGCGCGTTCCCTTTTGCCAGCTGTTCCAGTTCGGCCAGGGTCGTTGCGGCAAACGGGGTATGGTGGATGACCCGATTTTCGCTCACGACATACGAGCCGTTGAACCCGACGAACGTATCGATCCCGAGCTGCTCGGCAATCGGCATCAGGTGGTACGGCGCGCGGCCCGTTGCGATCGCAACCCGAATGCCGTTTTGCTTGAGCTTCTGTACGGCGTCGACGGTTGAGGGCGGGATCGTGTGCGCGGTGTTCAAGAGAGTACCGTCAATGTCAAAAAAGACAATTTTGTAGCTCATTTTGTTCTCTCCACTCTTTTCTCTATTTGCATAAAAAAGCAGCGGCAGTACAGAAGCCGCCACGTTTGCGCACAACAGAAAAAGGAATGCCGGAAAAGGCATTCCTTTTCACTTCGCTATTAGAATACAGCCACTTCCGTCTCGCTGTCAAATAGATGACATTTGGAAAGATCCATGGCGAGCTTGACCGCCATGTGCGGCTTCAGATTCTCGCGGGCATCCACGCGGGCGACCATTTGGGTTTGGCCGATATTGTGGAAGTACACGTACAGCTCGGAGCCCATGTTTTCCACCACTTCGATCTGGGCTGTCAGCGTGCTTTCGAACGGATTGGCCTCCATAAAAGCGGCATCGCTGTAGATGTCCTCGGGACGGATGCCGAAGATCGCCGGCTTGTTCACATAGCCGGTGTCGCGCAACACTTTCGCCTTGTCCTCGGGGAAGCGGACGTGGAGATTGTCGGCAGCGAAATACAGGGCGCCGTCCTTTTCCGTAACCTGCCCTTTGATGAAGTTCATCGCAGGGGAGCCGATGAAGCTCGCCACAAACAGATTGACGGGATGGTTGTAAATCTCGCTCGGCGTCGCCACTTGCTGGATCAGGCCGTCCTTCATGACGACAATCCGATCGCCCATGGTCATGGCTTCCGTCTGGTCGTGGGTAACGTAGATGATGGTCGTATTCAGCCGCTGGTGCAGCTTGAGGATTTCCGTCCGCATCTGGACGCGCAGCTTGGCATCGAGGTTGGACAAAGGCTCGTCCATCAAGAAGACCTGCGGCTCCCGCACGATGGCGCGACCAAGGGCCACACGCTGGCGTTGACCGCCGGAAAGCGCCTTGGGCTTTCGATCCAGCAGGTGGGAAATATCGAGGATGCGCGCCGCTTCCTGTATCCGCTTGTCGATATCGCTCTTGGAAAATTTGCGCAGCTTCAAGCCGAACGCCATATTTTCATAGACATTCATATGCGGATAGAGAGCGTAGCTCTGAAACACCATCGCGATGTCCCGATCCTTGGGAGGGACATCGTTGACGCGACGATCACCTATGTACAAATCGCCCTCGGAAATTTCTTCCAGTCCGGCAATCATCCGCAGCGTCGTCGATTTTCCGCAGCCGGATGGCCCAACGAGAACGAGAAACTCCCGGTCCTGAATCTCCAGGTGAAAATCATGGACCGCCGTTATATTGCCGCCATACCGTTTGTATAGATGGTTCAGGGTCACTTTTGCCATGGAAGAGGCACCTCCTAGAATGGTGGGGGCGAATTCTCGGGTGACTTTTTTGCAAGAGTACCAATTTTTAGACAGTATGGCTATGGACGACCTGTACAAAATGTTTTGTTAATGCTGCCGAAACAGCAAGTACAACTGAAGCAAAACGGCGTCAGCGAACTGGCGGGGATCAAGCCCGGTTTGCTCCGTCAGTTTGTCGAGTCGGTACAAGAGTGTGTTGCGGTGCAAAAAAAGCTGGCGTGCCGTCTCGCTGACATTTAGCTGCTGGGCGAACAGCGTTTCCAAGGTTTCAAGCTGCTCCGTGCTGATTTGCGGTACGGACATGTGGGCGGCCAACTCGCGGGCAATCGCTTTCGCCGCTTCCGCAGGCAGCGAGGCGGCCCAGCGCTCCAGCGGGTACATCCAGTCGCCCGCCACCATCACCTGTGCCCGATATTGTTGCAGGGCGCGAGACAGCAGCAGTTGGCCTGCAAGCGTTTGTTCCAGGGAGGACGGCGCGTCCACAGGCGTGCTGACAATGATGCGGACTGGCTCCATCCATTCGGTCGAGATCAGGTCGTGCAGACCGGATGCCCATTCCAGCAAGTCCGCTCGTTCCCTTGCACCGCCCAGGATAGAAACGGGGAGCAGCAGGACAGAATAAGCGTAACCTAACGGAAAAAAGGCGAGGCGGAGATCATGCGGCGCGCAGGCAGTCGTTTCGCGGAAAAACGGGTACAAGCAGCTTTGCAGCGCTTCCCATGTGCCGGTGCCCTCCGTCCGGTTTCGCTCGATCAAAAAGGAGAGGCGTTCTTCCTTCCACGGCCAGAGGGCATCCAGGCGTTCAGGGGGAGCCTGGCGCGGCCCCGTCACCATGGATTGCAGCCACACGGCAATCCGCTCGTACCGTGTCGAAGGCGGCTTTTCTTCCGAACGGGAAAAAAACAGACGCAGCAAGGAACGGGCAGAGGCGGGCCACTGTTTTGCTTCAATCAGCACGAGATAGGCGATATCGCGTTCAGACGCAAACGTAACAAGCTCCCAGCCTTTTTGCTCCCATTCTTGTTGGGTCTGGCTTCTATCGTGTTCCTTTGTTTTGACGCATACGATCGGCAAATGCGTGACCTGCCTGATTTGCTCGATTTCTTTCATCCATTTTTCCACAGTGTAGACCTCCGTCACAAACAGCTCACGTAAGTCTATTATACCTTACTCCAGCGCAAGCGTGGCGGCGCTTTCCTGCAATACCGACGACTCTCTCCTCCTCGCTTCGGCGAGCGCAAGCTGGCTTGCGCCTCCAAGCGTGTGCAGCGTGATTTCCGGACGGGAGCGGAGGCGGACATTCAGTCCGGTTTGCCCCAAGCCTTCGCTGATGTAAAAAGGCCGTCCGTTCATCTGATGAAGCCCCTTGACCATATTCAGCCGCGGCAGCTTTCCCATTTTGGCCAGATGGTAGGGACGCGGCCAATGAATTTGCCCGCCGTGGAAATGTCCCGCCAGCAAGTAATCGTAGGCGTAATCGTTCATATGCAAGACGATATTCGGGTCGTGCGTGAGAACGAGGCGCGCGCCTGTCGCGGGAACGGCTTGAAACGCCTTCTCCAGTTGGCTGCGGCGCGTGCTGTAATCGTCGACGCCGATGATGTGCAGCGGCTGGCCTTTATGGTCGACCGTCACGTGCTCGTTGACGAGGACGCGGCAGCCGATTCGCGCAAGCTCCGCTTTCAGCTGGGCCAGCTTTGGCGGCGCGAGAACGTAGTCGTGGTTGCCGAAAACGACGAACGTCCCGAGCGTCGGCTGCAACTGCATCAGCTTCTCGATGTACGCGACGGCCTTCGGAATGTTTTTATGGCGATCTAGCAAATCTCCGGTAATGGCGATCAGATCGACCGATTGTCCGGAAAAATCGCGGACGATTCGCATCGGGTCAATCGACAAATTTTCCATGTGCAAATCGGACAGATGCAAGATAGAGAGCGGCTCGAAGTCTTGCCGATCCTCTCTATGCTGCGACGAGTGCAGCGGGATTGAGACATAGTTGGTACGGAGGTCAAACGTATTGCGATAGGCTTTTCCATAGAGCAAGGCGACAGCGACCATCAGCAAAACCCACAGCATTTCTTCCGGCCATCTCCTTTCCTCTCTTGAGGTAGTGTCATTATACTCGATTTCTGCGCGTTTCGAATAAGTAGGTTCTGGCAGAAGGAATTTAGCGAAAAGTGCAGAAATATTATGAATGTTGCGTAGTGAAAGAATCCATTGAGGGGTTTAGGAGAGTGAGAGCATGAACGTAGAAAAAATTCCGGCGACAGAAGGCCGATTCAACCTGGAGAATTACGACGAGACGTACGCCCGTTTTGACTGGAAGGATGTCGAAAAGCAATTTTCCTGGTATGAGACCGGAAAAGTGAACATGGCTTATGAAGCCATTGATCGCCATCTTTCTACCGAGCGCAAGGACAAGGTCGCGCTTTTGTACAGCGATTTGACCCGCGAAGAATCTTACACCTTTGCCCAACTGAGTGAGTTGTCCAATAAATTCGGAAATGTACTGCGCGATCTGGGGATCAAAAAAGGCGACCGCGTGTTCGTCTTCATGCCGCGCACCCCAGAGCTTTATGTAAGCGTTTTAGGAACGTTGAAGGTCGGCGCGATCGTCGGGCCTTTGTTCGAGGCATTCATGGAAGCGGCGGTACGCGACCGTCTGGAAAACAGCGAAGCGACCGCGATTGTGACGACTCCTGCTCTTTTGCCGCGCATTCCGGTATCCGAGCTGCCTGCGCTCAAGCATGTCATTCTTGTCGGGGCCAAAGAGGAGCTTGCGGAAGGGCAAATCAGCTTTGAAGAAGCGATGGCCACAGCATCCTCCGAGCTTGAGATCGAGTGGGTGGATCGCGAAGACGGGATGATTCTGCACTACACGTCCGGCTCGACCGGAAAGCCAAAGGGCGTGCTGCACGTTCACAACGCGATGATTCAGCACTATCAGACGGGAAAATGGGTGCTGGATTTGCAAGAGGACGATGTGTACTGGTGTACAGCTGACCCGGGCTGGGTGACAGGGACCTCGTACGGCATTTTCGCTCCGTGGCTGAACGGCGTCACGAACGTCATTCGCGGCGGCCGCTTCACGCCGGAAGACTGGTATAAAACGATTGAAAAATATAAAGTAACGGTCTGGTACAGCGCACCGACCGCGTTCCGCATGCTGATGGGAGCAGGCGACGAGGTCGTGAAGCGCTTCGATCTTTCCAGCCTGCGTCACGTGCTGAGCGTTGGCGAGCCACTCAATCCGGAGGTCGTGTATTGGGGGTTGCGCGTATTCAACCAACGCATACACGACAACTGGTGGATGACCGAGACGGGCGGCCAGCTGATTTCGAACTTCCGCAGCATGGCGATCAAGCCAGGCTCGATGGGCAAGCCAATCCCGGGCGTCTACGCGGCGATTATCGACGATCAAGGCAACGAACTGCCGCCCAACCGGATGGGCAACCTCGCCATACGCGTCGGCTGGCCGTCGATGATGCGGCAAATCTGGAACAATCCGGCGAAATACGCCGAGTATTTCAGCATCCCGGGCTGGTACGTCTCGGGCGACTCCGCTTACAAGGACGAGGAAGGCTACTTCTGGTTCCAGGGCCGGATCGACGATGTTATCAACACGTCCGGCGAGCGCGTCGGGCCGTTCGAGGTCGAGAGCAAGCTGGTCGAGCATCCGGCAGTGGCCGAAGCAGGGGTGATCGGCAAGCCCGATCCGCTGCGGGGTGAGATTATCAAGGCGTTCATCTCGCTGCGTGCAGGCTATGAGCCAAGCGAAGCGCTGATGGACGACATTCGCAAGTTCGTGAAGGAAGGGCTTGCTGCCCATGCCGCCCCGCGCGAAATCGAGTTCCGCGACAAACTGCCAAAAACGCGCTCCGGCAAAATCATGCGCCGTGTGCTCAAGGCGTGGGAACTGGGGTTGCCGACAGGCGATCTGTCCACGATGGAAGACTAGACGAACAGACGAAGAACCACCTCTCTTGGCTAAGGGAGATGGTTCTTTTTTTGCTCAGTGGGGGAGAGACTTGGGAATGGGCGCTCGTATGCAGGAGAGGGCGTGAATGAGTGCGTTCGCGTGCTTAGTGCGAATGCCCGTGCTCATGCGCATGCCCGTGTTCATGCTCCGGCTCTCCGCCCTGACAATGCAGCTTGCCGTGCGAGATCGAAGAGTTCTCAATCTGGATCGTAGCGTGCGTGATGCCAAATTCCTTTTGCAAAAGATTCAGCGCCGCATCCAGAACAGGGTAGCTGGGCACGTTGTCTTCCACGATGAGATGGCACGTCAGCGAGTCAAAGCCGGAAGTGACCGTCCAGATGTGCAGATCGTGCACCTTGCGCACGCCGCCAAGCTGGCCGAGGCGCGCTTCCACCTTTGTCGTATCGAGCCGGGACGGCGCTCCTTCCAGCAAGATATTGACCGATTCCTTGGTGACACGCCAGGCGCTGAGCAGGATCAGAAACGCGACGATGAGGCTGATGATCGGGTCGGCGATATACCAGCCGAAAGCGAGCATCAGGATGCCGCCGAGAATCGCGCCGACAGACCCGAGCATGTCGCCCAGAACGTGCAGGTAGGCACTCTTCACGTTCACGTTGTCCTTGTAGTCGCCGCGCATGAGGACGAGGGCCGCGGCGATATTGGCCAGCAGACCGATTGTGGCAATGATGATCATTTTTCCGCTGGCTACCTCAGGGGGGTCGAGCAGACGCTGAAAGCCTTCCCAGAAAATAAACAAGGAAATCAGGACAAGCGTGACGCCGTTTGTCAGTGCTGCGAGAATTTCAAAGCGCTGCATCCCGAACGTTTTTTGCGCCGATGGGGGACGTGCGGCGAAATGCATGGCAACGAGACTGAGCAGAAGCGCCAAGGCATCACTGAGCATGTGGCCGGCATCGGACAACAGCGCAAGACTGTTGGTCAAAAAGCCGCCGATCGTCTCGACGATGAAAAAGACGCTGATGATGAGTAAAGAAGCGAGCAGCGCTTTTTTGCTGGCTCCTTTTCCATGGTGGTGATGAGCGTGTCCATCTCCGTGGTCATGATGATGGAATCCCATAGTGGTATCCTCCTCTAGCGGACGCTTTCGCGAACGCGTTATTCATGGCGAGTAGGGTCGTTACATAGACCCGTGCACAGCATGCCGTCCGACCTATTTTTCCCCAAAACGGCCAAAGGAAAAGGGGCATGCAGCAGCCCGCTGGAAAGCACGAAAGGCCGATGCATTGCCTTGACTTCCAGGTCACGCAGGGGAGAACCTTCATTCGGCTGAGCGTGTACCTCCATCATACCACAATCATTCTTATATTCAAACAAACGTTTGAATGATGGGTAAAAAATAAAAAGCCGCCACAAAAGTGACGAGCCAGAAGGGGACCGCTCAAGAACGGGCTGTCTTTTTCGATTGCTTTAACTCGGATGCGTGTTCGATTCCGCACATAATCAGATGGCGAACGTGGTCGTCGTCCAGGGCGTAGTAGACGAGCTTTCCGTCTTTGCGGTGCCGGGCCAGCCCCATATTGCGCAGCAGGCGCAGGTGGTGGGAGGTGTTGGCAATCGAGCTGTTGATCGTGGCCGCGACATCGCACACGCACAGCTCGCCCTCCAGCGCCAGGGCGTAAATGATTTTTGCGCGCGTGTCGTCAGCCAACGCCTTGAACAGGGGGGCGACGCCTTCTGTTTCGCTCATTTTCGGTCGCAGCCTGTTCACCTTCGCTTCATCGACCGCCTGGATCTCGCAAACATCTCCTTCTTCTTCCGCAGCACGCTGAAATTCCAGCTCCATGTTCTTCCCTCCGCACAGTCGGTTTTATCCATTATAAAACGGATAGGGACGGAAAAAAAGGCGCGCAGCAGAAGGAAAGTGTCGACCTCGCGTCTAATTAGGGACCCTGCATCTAATAGGAATGATGACGATTTACAAAAGGAGTGAACACCATACGTGCTTGCAAACATTCGTCATTTCCTCATAGAGATCATAGGGGCCGTCCTTCTTGGATTGTGTGTAGTCTGGCTTACCGCTGGAAGCCAGCGTAGCTGGTTTTCCGACTTTCACATCGAATGGTCGCCGCGCTGGCTCGATGTCAAAACGTTTTTTCTCGGAATAGCAGGTCAGGCGCTGGATGCTGAAGCATCCGCTCGTCGCGCTGCCGATTGCTGGACTGCTCGGCTTTTTGTTTCCGGTGTGCGAGTGTGCGATTGTCCCGGTTGTCCGCCACCTGATTAAAAAGGCAGGGGAGAGCTTCCCCTGCCTGATGGTGTATCGGGACTATTTTTTGGGCGCACCGGATTGTTCGTCTTCATAAAACCAGAGCGGATCGTCGCAATCTTCCTCGCCGTTGTAGTTAATCAATATCTCTTCGCCCGCCTGAATGTCGCGATAGGCGTAGAAATCGAAGGTGTGGTTGTCGAAGTTGATGCTGTACGTGGCGTTTGGCGTGTAGGAATGGTTGAATAGCATGCCGTAGCCGAGCAAAAACGCGGTATGGTTGGCACCGTATTCAAAGGCGTAATCCGCCAAAAGCGTTTTTTCAATATGTTCGTGCTCCTCGTTCAAATAAGGAAGAACCGGGGCTTCGTGGAGCAATTCGCCTTTTGCGAAAGCCCGCATGGCAAAAACGCCTCTGTTTAATTCTCCGTTGCTCAGCTTGGAGGTCTTGACTTCAAGCATGGGGTTCACCTGCCATTCTAATGTCTTGGATCGTTACATGGTCCTTCTAAGGATGACAGTGGTTGGGGCGGAAAGCAACTGTTTTTGCGTCGGCGGAACATTATTTTTTCATGACCAGATGGTGGCGAACCGCGTAGGCGGCGAGCTGTACGCGATTGGCGAGCTGTAGCTTTTCCAGGATGTTTTTCAGGTGGTTTTTCACCGTGTTTTCGGCGATCGTCAACGCCTCGCTGATCTCCCGGTTCGTTTTTCCCGCGCCGACGTACATGACGATTTCCCGTTCGCGCGGCGTCAGCACATCCGGGACCAGATCGTCCACGTGCTCCTCCTGCCTGAACCGGTACATCAGTCGGGTGGCCATTTCCCGCGTCAGCTCGCTGTCTTCGCCAAGCAACGCGTGCAAGTAGTTGATCCAGTCGTCCGGCTCCAGGTTTTTCAGCAGGTAGCCTTGCGCGCCGAATTGAATCGCGGTAATCAGGTCTGCGACGTCATCCGAGACGCTCAGGATAACGACCTTGATATGCGGGTACGCTTTTTTTACCTCGCGGGTCGCTTCCAGGCCGCTCCATTTCGGCATGTTGATGTCCATCAACACCAGATCGGGCTGCAACTGTCCACAGAGCAAAAAAGCCTCCTCGCCGTTTTCCGCCTCGCCGATCACCTCAAACGAAGGGTCCGGGTCCAGAAGCGAGCGAATCGCCATGCGGGCCATCGGGTGGTCATCGGCGATCAGCACACGGTATGCGTTCATGGTCTAACACCTCCAGAAGGGGCGGTCAGGCGAATGATGGTACCGCCGTCTGCCCGTTTTTGAATGTCGATGGCGGCGTTCAGTTGGCGCGCCCGCTCGCGCATCATCGACAGGCCGTATTTTTTCGTGTCGGGTTGGGTGTGGGCAATTCCCACGCCATCATCCTCGATCACGAGTTGCCAGCTGCGCGGCTCGTCTGTCGTCAGTCGAATCCAGGAATGCTTGGCCTGCGCATGCTTGCGGATGTTGGCAAAAGCTTCCTGGATGATTCCGAACAGCTGGACCTCCTCCGCGGGGGTGAAAAAGCTTTCCTTCACGCGCAGGTCCAAGGCAACATCCACGCCGGACAGCGCGCTCCACTGCGTCAGCCATTTTTCCAGCCGCTGGTCGAAGCTGCCTTCCTCGGGCAAGGAGCGCAGGTTGAAAATCGCCTGGCGCACGTGGTTGTCGATGGCAGTGACGGCTACTCTGGCATCATCGATGTGCCCCTGCTTCAGCTTGACATTGAGAAAAAACAAAGACTGCGCGATTCCGTCATGCAGCTCGCGGGCCAGACGCTCGCGTTCCTCGTAGACGGCCCGTCTGGCTTGCTCCTCGACGATCCGCGCGTTCATCTGCTTGATCGTGCGAAACATCCAGGTAGCGAACAAATAGGACAGGAAGAGCGTCAATAGCGTGATGTAGACGTTGCCCGTTTCCATGGACATATAAGGCAGCAAAAAATCGTGGCGGATAAATTCGAAGCCGCCGATAATGATGGCGGGAATCAGCACGGTCAGCCAGTAAAACAAGCGGTACGACATCGGAAATCCCTTCTTTGCGGTTGGTCATCACTCCTAAGTATACCGAATGGGACAAGCGGATGATATACTCGTAGGAGAAATGGTGGGAAGAGCAGGAGGGAGATTCATGCATACAGTTGCGAAAGCATTGACGATAGCAGGATCAGACAGCGGGGGAGGAGCAGGCATCCAGGCCGATTTAAAGACGTTTCACCAGTTTGGCGTCTACGGTATGAGCGCGATTACGGCGATTACGGCGCAAAATACGTTGGGCGTGTCCGCGGTGTATCCGCTGCCGACAGAAGCGGTGGCCCAGCAGATGCGCGAGGTGCTGCGCGACCTGGGGGCAGACGCGGCGAAGACCGGGATGCTGTTTGATGCGGAGATCATTCGGGCGGTAGCGGCAGAGGTCCGCGCCGCAGGTCTGGAAAAGCTGGTCGTCGACCCGGTGATGGTCGCCAAGGGCGGGGCCAAGCTGCTGCAAGACGAGGCGATCGACGCGCTGAAAACAGAGTTGCTGCCGCTCGCAGAGGTCGTGACGCCGAATGTGCCGGAGGCGGAGTGCCTGACGGGCATGACGATTCGCACCCCGGACGATATGCGCGAAGGCGCCCGCGCCATTCATGCGCTGGGGGCGCGCAACGTCTTGATGAAGGGCGGCCACCTCGACGGAGACACGGTCATCGACATCTTGTTTGACGGCCGCGACTTTTTCGAGCTGTCGCATGCGCGCATCCAGACCCGGCATACGCACGGAACGGGATGCACGTTCTCGGCTGCGCTGACGGCGGAGCTTGCGAAACATACGCCGCTTACGGCTGCGGTCGAAAAAGCGAACCGCTTTATTTTTGCCGCGATCAAGACCGCTCCGCAATTGGGCGGCGGTCATGGTCCGACCAACCATTGGGCGGTTGTGGATTAACGGACGAGAAGAGACGAACAGGCAGACGGCTCCGCAGGCTGGAAAAGCACTTTGCGGGGCCGTTTGCTTTTTTTATTTGGTCCGGTAAACTACGTAAACGCATCCACGTAAACGAAGCGGAACGTCCAAAAGGGGGCCTGCGGGCTTGCTTTTTTCGAAGCAGCTTTTTTGAACCAACTGCCTGCCGGCTGCTTACAGTAAAGCAAGAAGCACGGTAGGGGGGGAAGGCATGTGGACCAAGTGGGTAACGATTCATGAATCGTACGGGCTCCCCAGGGTGGCGAGCGAGTGCCGACGCTACCTGGAGATGAAAGGAATCCGGGTCAGGCTGCTGGCCAGAGAAACGAAAAAAGGCGGGTATGTGTACACGCTACAGGTGCCGTCCAGTCAGGTGGCGGAAGCGCGACAGTGGCTGCGCGAGTTCAAAAGCACGCTGTAGAGCGGATGCGCTCTCCCCGCAACCAGTGATCCCCTTGGAGCTTGTCCGGCTGTGTCGGCCATACTACACACGGGGAGGGATCACGCGCTTATGGTAACGAAACTGCTGGACACACCCGAGAAAAAAGCGGGGCTGTTCGTGCCCGACTATGTTTTCGTCGAGCCGAACGCACTGAACTACCCGCTCGGTCAGGACTTGTACCATCGTTTGAAAGCAGAAGGCATTCCGTTGCAGATGACCACCAGCCACAATCAGGTTCGCGGCATTCCCGGGGAGACCGACGTGGAGAAGTACCGCAATGCCAAGCGAACGCTGGTCATCGGGGTGCGCAAAACGTTGAAGTTCGAGACCTCCAAGCCGTCTGCCGAATACGCGATTCCGCTGGCTACAGGCTGTGCGGCGCATTGTCACTACTGCTATTTGAATACGAACATCGGGTCCAAGCCGTACATTCGCGTCTACGTCAATACGGATGAAATTTTGGCCCAGGCGAAAACATACATCGAGGAGCGGCGGGGAGAGATCACCCGCTTCGAGGCCGCCTGTACGTCCGATCCGGTCAGCATCGAGCATCTGACAGGCAACCTCAAGCGCGCGATCGAATTCATGGGGGAGCAGGAATACGGACGCCTGCGGTTCGTCACCAAGTTTCACCACGTCGATTCGTTGCTTGACGCAAAGCATAACAAACATACCCGTTTTCGCTTCAGCATGAATGCCGATTACGTCATCAAAAACTTCGAGCCTGGCACCTCCAGCTTTGCGCAAAGATTGGAAGCGGCAGGCAAAGTGGCCCAGGCCGGGTATCCGCTCGGGTTTATTTTGGCTCCCTTGTACTGGTTTGACGGATGGGAGGCAGGCTACACCGATTTGCTGGAACGGCTGCAAGGCCAGCTCGTCCCGGAAGCAACGGCTGACCTCACCTTCGAGCTGATTCAGCACCGCTTCACCAAAATTGCCAAAAGCTTGATTTTGCAGCGGTATCCAAAGACCAAGCTGGCGATGAACGAAGAGGAACGCAAGTACAAATGGGGCAAGTACGGCAAAGGCAAGTACGTCTACCCGGACGTGCAGGCCAAAGCCTTGCAGGCTCATCTGGAGAAGGAGATTGCCAGACTGTTTCCGCAGGCGAAGATCGAGTATTTTACGTAACGCCAAAGCCCCGTCTCTCTACTGCTCTTACACATCACAAGAGCAGTTTTTTTGCTGGAAAAAAACGGCGCGCGACAGAAAACGAATGGTTTCGACAAATGGAAGTACGCGTGCTAAAATATGGAGTGCTCTCATTTTGGCGAAAGGAACAGAAGCGTATATGAAGTCCATCTTGATAACCGTTGAGGGGCCGATCGGAATCGGAAAAACCTCGTTGGCACGGGAACTGCACCGCACATGCGATTTGCAATTATTGGAAGAAATTGTCTATGAAAATCCGTTTCTCGGAAAATTTTACGAAAACATCGCAGAGTGGAGTTTTCAGCTGGAGATGTTTTTTCTGTGCAACCGCTACAAGCAATTGCAGGATATTCACGCCCACTATCTTAACCAGGGCATTTCTGTCGTATCCGATTACAATATTTTCAAAAATACGATTTTTGCCAAACGAACGTTGTCAGACAACAATCTCCCGAAGTATCTCAAAATTTATGAGATCCTGACAGAGGATTTGCCCCAGGCTCATTTGGTCATCTACTTGACGGCGTCCCTCGACACGGTCATGAAGCGGATCGCCATGCGCGATCGCGAGGTGGAACGGAGGATGGATGCAGGGTATATGAAGAATCTGATCGCCGACTACAACGAATTCATGGACGAGTTTGAGAAGCACCACCCCGATACGCCTGTCATCAAATTTGACTGTGACGAGCTGGATTTCGTGCATCGGCCCGAGGATCGGCAGTATATGCTCGACCTCATCCTGCCGCGCATCCAGGAGTTGCGCGGGTAAAGAGGCGTAACGAGCACGCGTGAATGGCAATAATTGGATAAGGAGTTGCGTACATGTCTAGGTTTCAACACAGCCATCTTCGTGAAAAATACGGCATACCGAGCAATGCGGTCATCACCATCGGCGGAACGGTAGGCGTCGGAAAATCGACGTTCACGCACGCCTTGGCCGATCAGCTTGGGTTTCGCGTGTCCGTGGAAAAAGTGGACAACAACCCGTACCTGAGCCGTTATTACAACGATTTGTCCCGCTGGGGCTTTCACTTGCAAATCTTTTTCCTCGCGGAGCGTTTCAAGGAGCAAAAGCGGATGTTCGACTACGGCGGCGGCTTCGTGCAGGATCGCTCGATTTACGAGGATACCGGTATTTTTGCCCGCATGCTGTATGAGCAGGGCAACATGACCGAGGAAGACTACCGCACGTACACAGAGCTGTTCGAAGCGATGGTGATGACCCCGTACTTCCCGCATCCCGATATTTTGATCTATCTCGAAGGAAGCTTTGACGATATTATCGAACGCGTCAAAGAGCGGGGACGTCCGATGGAGCAGCAGACCCCGATTGACTACTGGCGCGATTTGTTCGACCGCTACGAACGCTGGATTCATTCGTTTACCTCTTGTCCTGTTCTGCGCGTGAACATCAACGAGTACGACGCCGTGGACGATCCGGCCTCGGTGGAGAGCATCATTGCCCGTGCGGCGGAAAAAATTCGTCTGGGACGAGCAGCCCGCCTGCCGTAGCCAGCCAGACCATACACAAGCAGCAAAAGAAAAACCCCCTACTTCCGCGCGGCGGCAAGACGAGACTTGTTGCCAGCAGGAATAGGGGGTTCTTTTTGGGAAACGGCATGCAGGGAATGCGAGTGGAGGGTCTGTCCGTCCAGCCTGATCGAGATACGGGTTGCGCCTTGTCGTGCACTTGCACCGGGGGAAATCGGCTGTGGACTAACCCCGCTGTGGTATAATGAGAGCATCTTGGAATCAAAGGAGCAAGGCAATGGCAGAAGAATGGTTTGAACGCAGCTTTCGCGAAGATTACATACTTGTTTATCAGCATCGGGATGATTCGGCGGCCGACAGCGAGATCGCCAATCTGCTGGAGCGATTGCCGGTAAAGGACACGGGGCGCGTACTTGATCTTTGCTGTGGGAGCGGGCGGCATTCGCGCGCGCTGGCTCGCAGAGGGTACGAAGTCGTGGGTGTCGACCTGTCGCCAGTGCTATTGCAGCTGGCGGAAGAACAGAACACTTATCCGAACCTGAGCTTCGCTCGCTATGACATGCGCCATATTCCGTATCGGGACGAATTTGACATCGTTGTCAACTTGTTTACCAGCTTTGGCTATTTTTCGTCGGATGAGGAAAACGCGCAGGTCATTCGCAATATGGCGCAGGCATTGAAGGTAGACGGGGAAGTCGTCATCGACTACCTGAACCCTGCCTACGTGAAGCAGCATCTTGTCCCGCACTCCACCAAGGAGGTCAACGGAATGCTGATCGAGGAGAAGCGTTGGATAGAGGACGAGGCTGTGAAAAAGCGGATTCTCATTCGCGACGATCCTGCCGCGCAGTCGAGAGAGTACACCGAGCAGGTGCGGCTTTTCTCCATGGAAAAGATGACGGCCATGCTGGAGCTGGCCGGATTCGGACACATTCAGGTATATGGCAATTACCAATTTGAACCGTACAGAGCCAGTCAGTCGCCGCGGATGATTTTTTACGCCATCAAGCGATAAGGGGCGCGGATCAGCGTGACTAACCTTTCTGTCCGCTGAATATGATGGTGGTACCACCGATTCATCGGACAAAAGGGGGGCGATGTGAGTGAGCAAGCTGTCTTTGGAGCAGGTCAAACTGTATTTGGGCAAGGTTCCGGGCTGGAAGCTGGTCGAAGACAGGATGGCGCTGTCGCGCACCTACTACTGTAGGGATTTCGCCACGGCCGTGAGTTTTGTAAACCGCGTGGCGGAAATGCTTGAGCATGACAGTCAGCATGTCGAGATTCACCTGTCTGGCGCAACCGTCACGTTTACACTCGCGACCCGCGAGGAAAAAGGGCTGACGGGCAAAGATTTTGCCCTCGCCCAGACGATCAGCAAAGTAAGCTAGCGTCAGGACAAAAACAGCCGCTTCGTTTTGTGAAGCGGTTTTCTTTTGGTTTTTTGCCCGCACTTTGCTATGATGGGCAGGAAGGACAGTTTTTCGGAGGGATTAACGATGGAAATTCAACAGCACGAACAGCTTTTGCGCCTGCTTGCGGACGAATTTGTCAAGCAAACGGTGTCCGTCACCTTTACCCAATGGGACACCGAGAGCGAAGAGGATGAAGAAGTGGCGCAGTTTCAGGGGCAGCTGACAGATATGAAGCTCACCGACAACGAATTCGACGAAAAAGACCTCTGGCTGCTGTTTGTGGCAGAGGATGAGGAGAGCGTAGAAATTTTGATGGAAATTCCCGGCGAAGAAGTGGATCTCGCCACCTATGCAGACGGCAAACTGAACATTTTCGGCACGGAAGCGGAGATCGTCCTGGAAAAATGAAGAACAAGTCATCCTATCACTACGTAGGAACACCCGATCCGATGAGTGAAAAAGAAGTGTACAGTTGCAAAATGTACGTGAAAAAAAACAGGCATCGGATGATAAAAGCAGGGCGGTACCTGGTGGACGTACCCGCTCTGCTCGCTTTGTTTCACCTGGACTGCTGGAATTGCCGGGCGGTTCACCGCGAGACGTGTTGTGAGGGGGGACAGCCATACGCTGTCGAGGAGAGCCAAATTCCGCTGCTGGAAAAAGAAGTCCCGGCGATTGCTTCCCGGTTGCAGGCAGCAGGCGAGCGGGAAAATTGGGAGCGCTACGGTGTGTGGGCCCAGGGACAGCTGCCAGGCACGATTCGCATGCGGCATGGCAACTGTCTGTTCTATCAGGAAAACAACGGCCGCTTCGGCTGTGCGATCCACGCCTACGCGGAAGAAACAGGGCAGGATGTCCTGCCGCTCAAGCCGTTTAGCTGTCAGCTGTATCCGCTCGATCTGATCGATACGGGCCAGGAAGTTCTGTTGACCGCCGTGACCGAAGCGACATCGTCCTTTTCCCGCTGGGGAACGGATTACCTGGAGCAGTTTTATTGCGCGAATCGCGAGCGCAGGAAGCTGGCTGCGCACATCGCCGAAAACTGGTTCGCGCTGGACGGCTATCGCCCCGCTTACGAATGGAACGTGCCGCTATTGCGCTATTTTTTGCGGGAAGAGGCGGAAAACGTGCTGGGCCATCTGCGAGAGAGCAGCCAGCGGACAAGTGCCCGTATGGAATTGGAACAACGGATGCCCTTGTGATATGATGGGGAAGGCAAGAAATGATTGACAAAGGAGCAACAGCGATGAACGTCAAGACTACACAAGAATCTCGCACCATCCAGGCATCCTTGGTTCAACCGTCCGATACCAATTACCACGGGACCATCTTTGGCGGGACGATGATGGCCTATATAGATGAGGTAGCAGCGATCGCTGCCATGCGGCATTCGCGCCGACCGGTGGTGACGGCTTCCATAGACTCCATCGATTTTTTGGCGCCCGTGAAAATGGGGCATTCGATCTGCCTGGAAGCGTTTGTTTCCTCGACGGGGCGTACCTCGATGGAGGTCTTTGTGAAAATTGTCTCGGAAAACCTGCAAACAGGAGAACGAGTGCTGACCGCCACTTCCTTTTTGACTTTTGTCGCCCTGGATGAAGCGGGCAATCCTACCGAAGTTCCGGCCATTGTTCCGGAGACGGAAGAAGAGAAAAAGTTGATGGCGACGGCGGAGGAGCGCAAAAAAATGCGCAAGGAACGAAAAGACAGCCTGCAAGCGTTCGTCAGCCAGTTAAATATCGAAAAGACGATTTGATAGGCGTGTAGGTTCACCCTGAGCGACGGTTCGCTCAGGGCCTTTTCTACATAGAGACGTGAGGAGGAATCGACGATGAAGTACCGCAGATTGGGGAAAACGGAACTGATTGTTTCCGTGATTGGCGTGGGGACGTGGCAATTTGGCGGAGAGTGGGGGCAAGACTTCTCGCAGCCGGAAGTCGATCGGATTTTGGACACGGCGCATGAACTGGGCATCAACCTGATTGACACCGCAGAGTGCTACGGCGATCACTTGTCCGAGCAGCTGATCGGAGGCTATTTGAAAAAGAACCGCCGTACCGATTGGATCATCGCGACGAAGTTCGGACACCATTTCCACGACAAGTTTTCGCGGACCAACGAGTATAGCGCTGCCGCCGTGCAGGAGCAACTGGAAAAATCGTTGCGGGCCTTGCAGACGGACTACATCGACCTGTACCAGTTCCATTCCGGGCCGGACGAAGCGTTTGACAACGACGAGCTGTGGACGTATCTGGACAAGCAGGTGCAGGCAGGAACGATTCGCCATCTGGGCTTGTCGATTGCCAAAAACGACAACCTGCATCAGGTCGGCGGAGCCTCCCGCGTCAACGCGCAGACGATCCAGGTCGTCTACAACCGGCTGGATCGCAAGCCGGAGGAAGCGGTGTTTGCTTCATGCGTGGAGCAGGATTTGGGCGTGCTCGCCCGCGTGCCGCTGGCGAGCGGTTATTTGAGCGGCAAATACAAGCCAGGAGCCGTATTTGCCGGAAACGATGTGCGCCACCGCCACGATCCGCAGCACGTCTCCCGCCTCTTGGAAGAGGTGGCCCGCATCAAGGAAAGCGAGGTTCCGGAGGGCATGGACATGGCGCAGTGGGCGCTGGCGTGGTGCCTGAAGCACCCGGCCGTCACGACGGTCATCCCGGGCAGCAAAAGCCCCGCACAGGTGGAGGCAAACGCCAAAGCCGCTGCCTACGCAAGCGACGATCATCCGCAAGCGCGGGTCAAATAGCAAAAAGAGGAGCCGACGAATCGCGACGGCTCCTCTTTTTTGGTATGAATCTGCCCGATCAGTCAGTCCAGAAAGCGGGACTTGATCGCGGGCGTAGGCAGCATGCACTGCTCCTGTTTGCCAAACCAGCGGTAACGGTTTTTCGCCACCCAGTCGTAAGCGAAATCACGGACGGGACGGGGGATGAGACGGCCGAGGTAAAAGCACAGCGGCCAGGCCCCGGACAGCTTGCGCGTCACGCGCAAAATCGCATCTGACTTGGTGTACAGCCGTCCATGGGCGATCAGGACGACAGATGGCAGCCCGCTTTGGTCATACGAGTAGCGAGACAAAATGTGCTGCGCTGTTTCCGACTGCAAGGAAGCGAAGGTAATGCTGCCGGACGGATCGCGCTTGAGGATGAATCGAACGGCGCTGTTGCACAAATGGCAAACACCGTCGAACAACAAGAGATAGTCCGGGTGTTGCAGCGGCTCAGATGCTGGCTTCATCGGGCAGCCCTCCATGCTCTCCGGCGAATCGAATGGTCGTGCGGGTCGTACTGCCTTCGCTTTCATCATAGCAGAGAAGGGAGGGCTTTCCCAGCGCGAATCGCTACCCGAGAATGACAAGCGCCCCTTTTTGGATCAGTTCCTCTGCTTTCACCAGGTCGGGGTGCATTTCCCGGTCCTCGTGCAGCCGGGGAATGACGCGGCGCAGCTCATCGTATGCTTGTTTCGTACCTGCGCCCAGCTCCCCGCTTCCGAAGTCAATCGCCTGCGCGGCCGCCACATACTCGATGGCGAGCACCTTTGCCACATTGGAGACGACGGTGCGCAGCTTGCGGGCAGCGGTTGTCCCCATGCTGACGTGGTCCTCCTGGTTTGCCGAAGACGGGATGGAATCGACAGACGCAGGATGACACAGCCCTTTGTTTTCCGAGACGATGGAAGCGGCTACATATTGCGTAATCATAAAGCCGGAATGGAGACCGCCATTTTCGGTCAAAAAGCCGGGCAGGCCGCTCAGTTGCGGGTTGACGAGCCTCTCTGTGCGGCGCTCGGAGATGTTGGCCAGCTCGGCCATGGCAATCGCCAAAAAATCGGCGGCAAAGGCCATCGGCTGCCCGTGGAAGTTCCCGCCGGAGATGACGTCGCCTGTTTCCGTGAATAAAATCGGGTTGTCGGTCACGCTATTGCACTCCCGGGTGACGGTCGCCCAGACGTACTCCAGCGTATCGCGTGTCGCCCCGTGGACTTGCGGGAGGCAGCGCAGGCTGTACGGGTCCTGGACGCGCGGTTCGCCCTGCTCAGAGGTTCGTTCGCTGCCGGACAGGTGTGCGAGCAGTCGCCTCGCCGATTCCTGCTGTCCGGGATGCGGGCGGACGAGGTGCAACTGCGGATCAAACGCTTTCGGAATGCCGCGCAAGGCTTCCACTGTCATAGCGGCGATCAGCTCCGCGCTTTCCAGGACGACGCGGGAATCGTACAAGGCCAGGCAGAGCAAGGCGGTCATGGCCTGCGTGCCGTTAATCAAGGCCAGACCTTCTTTTGCCTGGAGACGAATGGGGGAGAGTCCGACCTCTTGGAGGGCAGCGGCTCCGCTCATCCGCTGTCCGTGGACGAACGCTTCGCCCTTGCCCAGCATGACGAGCACCATGTGCGCGAGCGGGGCCAAATCGCCGCTGGCGCCAAGCGAGCCTTGCTGCGGAATGACCGGATGGACGCCGCGGTTGCACAGCTCCGCCAGATGAAGCAGCGTTTCTTCCCGGATGCCGGAATAGCCTTTTGCCAGCGCATTGATGCGCAGTGCCATCATGGCGCGGACGACTTCCGCCGGATAAGGCTCTCCCATTCCGCAGGCGTGGCTCATAATCAGGTTTTCCTGGAGCTTGCTGACATCTTCGCCCTGAATCATGACATCGGAAAATTTGCCGAAGCCTGTGGTGATGCCGTAGACGACTTTTTGCTCCTGAACCATCTTTTCGACCATCGCTCGCGAGCGGCGCACATTTTCCAGCGCTTCGGGGGTCAACTCGATCCGGTAGGCATTTCTGGCAATCAGGACGACATCTTCAATGCGCAGCTGATTTCCATTCATTTGGATGACAGGGGATTGTGGATTCACGGGCAGTTTCCTCCTTTAGCAGAGCAGAGAACGAAAAGAGCGAGGGTGTAGGACACTTGATCCTACACCCTCGCTCCCGGGTTCTATGTGATTGGATAAAACGTGCAAGCCTGGTAGTCGGCGCATACGTCTGTCCTCACTTTCGTTTTCGCAACTGTCAGATGATTATGGTGATTAGTATTATTGTAACGGAAGTCAGCGCGCAGTCAAGATCAAGATTGGCACGGCTCCTTCCCTATAGGGGAAAAAACGGGCTCAATCCATTTTGGGAAACTGGGCGAGTGTCGTTTCTTGAGCGGGATAAATGTCATACCATGTACTGTGTGATTTCATCAGAAAGGACGTGTTCAATTCCGTGGAAAAGCGACGCAAGATGCCGCCCGTGCCTCCATCGTCTCCAAGGCGTCCCAAAGAAATGCCGAAACCGCCTTCCTCGATAATGCCATTGCCGTCACCAAACGTACCTTCGCCGAACCTCCCTTCACCGAATGTACCGTCACCGTCGAAGCCCAAAACGCCGCAAAGCTCGGAGAATCCGCAGCACAACGTCCCGGCGCGCCCGATGCCGCAGCGGCCGAACGTGCCTTCTCCTAACCAGATTTTGCCGAATACACCAAACCCGATGCCGCCAAAACCGATGCCGTCTAATCCGATGCCGCCAAACCGAATGCCAGCGAATCCGATGCCGCCAAACCGAATGCCAGCGAACCCGATGCCGCCAAACCGGATGCCGGCGAACCCGATGCCGCCGAACCGCAGGCCGGCCAATCCGATGCCGCCGAATGCCATGCCGAATCGCCGTCCGCCAAACGCTTCGCCAAACATGAGGCCGCCGTCGTCGGAAAATGTCCGACCAGGCTCCGAAATCGAGCTTTACCTGTTCAAGTTCCATTTCCATATGGACCGGATGCAGTATTTCCGCCACAAATGCGAACAATACAAGGATCATCGCCGCAAATACAGCGAATACCGCAGACATTACAAGCACCATCAGCGGAGAATGAAACATTACCACGATCGATGCCAGGTCTGGCATCATAGGGGCAGCAGCTCATTTGGTCGCAGCAGTTCCTCGTCTCACGGACATAGAGGCTCATCCTCCGGGCATGGTTGCGACTGTGGCTGCGGGTGCGATTAAGCCAAAAGCCTCACAAAGGACGCCTGTTTCGTGCGGGCGTCCTTTTGCTGTGGGGTGATTTGCATGAGCGAATCGCAACGGTCGGCATCAAGCGATCAAGGGGCAGCGGCAAACGCCTCGACCTCAACCCCGCGCTTTTTCAAATCCCGGCGCAGGGTCAACAGCGCATCGTCTTTATTTTTGCATTCCAGCACAATATCGACATCCGCATCCCCGAGAGCGTTGACAAAAGCGATAAAATCGTCCGGATCGATGTTGTCCGCATGGGAACGAAATTCTTTGGGCGACTTCGGAGAGGACATGTGCATCTTCGGGAGGCGATCCCCCCATGTCCGGAGGATGCGGGGCAGGTACTCTGTCCAGTCCTCGCCGTTCGAGTGGCACTGGTGGTGATGGATGTCGAACACCATCGGCACCCCAATCCGCTCGCACAGCTCCAGCACCTCGCGCATGGTGAAGGAAGTGTCGTCATTTTCCACGACCAGTCGGCGCTTGACCGACTCGGGAAGCCGCGCGAAGTTCGCCGCAAACCGTTCCAGGGAAGTGGCCTTGTCCTCGAACACCCCGCCGACATGCGTGACCAGCACGGAATTGTCGTCCAGCCCAAGCAGATCAAACACTTTGGCGTGATAGGAGAAATCCGCGATGGTCGCCTCGACCACGGATAGCTTGTCGCTGTTCAAAATACTGTAGTGCCCCGGATGCGCTGTCAGGCGAATGCCGTTGTTGCGGATGAATTCTCCGGCTTTCTGAAAGTCCCAGGAAAACTCCTTGGCCCAGTCCCAATTTGCCGTGACCGGGTGGGTAGCCAGCGGCACGAATTCGGAGGGGAGGCGATACAAAAAAATCCGGTTTTCCACGTTGTAGGCAAGCAAATCCATCAGATTGAAAAAATTCGTCTGCAACACGTGCCGCAGCTTTTTCAGGCGCGCCTGCGGCTCCAGTTTATTGATTTGCGCAACGGTCGTCTTTTTGTTCGGATTGTTTTTCAGCTTCACGCTGATGCAGGCATAGCCCAAACGGATCAAGGAAATCACCCCCGGGATCGTCGTCTTCCCGTAGTATCTCCCAATCCGAAAGCTGGTCTGGAATGAAAACTTCCCAGTTCGTCGTTCGTTTGCGTGGACTTTTTTGAGAAAAAATTCTAAAATAACAAATAATTGGACAAAAGGGAGGCGGAATCGACAAGCGGGAACATGTACCAACAGCCGATTGGTTCCACGACAGATAGGGAACGGAATGGGCGAAAGGGGAAACGAATGGGGGCTGTGAGTTTGGAGACGAAGCGATTGGCGGACGAATTGGCGGCGGAGGTAGTGGCGTGGCGCAGACATTTGCACCAGCATCCCGAGCTGTCGTTTGAAGAAGAAAAGACGTCCCGGTATGTGTATGAAACCTTGCAATCGTTTGGGAATCTGGTGTTGTCCCGTCCGACGAAAACGAGTGTGGTCGCTCGCCTGATCGGCTCCCAGCCGGGAAAAGTGCTGGGGATGCGCGCAGATATGGACGCTTTGCCGATTCACGAGGAAAACGATGTGCCGTACGCTTCCCGTCATGCAGGCGTGATGCATGCGTGCGGACACGACGGACATACGGCGATGCTGCTTGGAGCGGCGAAAATCTTGTCGCAGTACAAAGACCGCATCAAAGGAGAGGTGCGCTTCTTTTTCCAGCACGCAGAGGAGCTTCCGCCAGGCGGCGCTGTCGAGATTGTCCGGGCAGGAGCGGCGGACGGCCTGGATTCGATTATCGGGATCCATCTGGCTTCCTCCATGCCAGTCGGAAAATTCGGCCTTTTATACGGCGCGCTCACTTCTTCCACGGATCGATTTGATCTGAAGATCCAGGGCAAGGGCGGACGCAGCAGGTTGATCTTGGCAATCGCTGCGGCCGTGTACTCGCTTCCCGAATCGTCGTCGTATCCCTCGTCGTTTTCACCGGGACGTTCCTGTTCGCGACCTTGTTTGCGGAGATCGTGTTCCAAATCCAAGGGAAGTTTTAAGCCAACGGTATGGGCGAAAACCTTCGCGGCGCGCAACTGGCCACGAAGGTTTTTTCCGTCGTGCCCGGAAGGACAAAAGAATTGATCGATCAAGAATAGACAGGTATACTCTAAATAATCAGAAAGCGGACGGCTTCCGACAAAGAAAGACAGGAATGGGGAGAGCCAATGATTCTTGATGTAGAGCAAGTCATGTGGCAAAGGGACGATACGGTCATTTTGCGCGACGTCAGCTGGCAGGTGCGGGAAAACGAGCACTGGTGCCTGGTCGGTTTGAATGGTTCCGGCAAAACGAGCCTGTTGAAAATCATCTGTGGCTATACATGGCCGACAAAAGGGCGGGTCAGCGTTCTCGGACAGGAATATGGAACGGTTGATTTGCGCGAGGTAAGAAAAGCGATCGGCTGGGTCAGCACGGCTTTGCTCGCGCAGCTTCACGAGCACGAGACGGCCTTTCGCGTCATTTTGAGCGGAAGAGAAGCGACCATTGGGCTGTATTCCGTCCCGGCGGAGGAAGATGTGCAAAAAGCGTCCGAGCTGCTCGAAACGTTTGGCTGCACGGCGCTGAGGGACCGGCCGTTCGGAGCGCTTTCGCAAGGAGAGCGGCAAAAGGTGCTGATTGCGCGGGCGCTGATGGCGTCTCCCCGGCTGCTTATTTTGGACGAGCCCTGTACCGGGCTGGATTTGCTGGCAAGAGAGCAGCTGTTGGCGATGATTGAGCAGATTGCCAGGCAGCCGGATGGGCCGACCTTGCTGTATGTCACGCATCATATCGAGGAGATTCTGCCCTGCTTTACCCATACCCTGCTGTTGAAGGCGGGCGAGGTAGAACAGGCCGGAAAAACGGACGAGGTGCTGACGGCAGCGGGGTTGAGCCGCTTTTTCGGGGTTCCGGTCCAGATTGCCCGTGTACGGGGCCGCTCGTGGGTCAGCCTGGGGGAAGAGGCATCGGTGCGGTAACAGCCGATCTTTTGGCAAGAGTCGGCAACCTTGTGTATCATTGTGTATAATAGCAGTAGGAAGAAAAGCTGGGAGGAGAGGAGAGATGGAGGCATGAACAACGTGATTGCACCAATCACAGACTCCACCTGGGCGATCATCACCTACGAGGAGGCGTGGCAGAGCTACGTCAACAGCTACGTCATCAAACAAGGTGAATCGTTTGTTGTCATCGATTCCCACTTGCGCAAGCAGCGTACGTACTTTCAGCAGGCGCTGGAGGGAATCGGTGCCAAGCCGGAGCGGATTGAATACGTTTACTTTACCCATCGGCACGCGGACCATATCGGGAATGCCGACATGTTTCCATCCCGAAACAACTGGATTCATCTCGACGATTACTACGAGCTGGACGATTTCTCGCAGACGCTGTTCGGGCACACCTTCACGGGGAGCGGGGGAGACCTTCCGTCGCTGCGGTTTCGCCAGTTGTCCTTTCATACGGAAGGGTCCGTGGCGTTTTTCGACCCGCAGAGCAAAATTTGTTTTGTCGGGGATTATATCTGTTTTGAAAAAGCCGAGCTGGGCCAAATCGTCGGAAAAGAAAGCGAGTGTCGGGCGGCGTACAAGGCGCATGTACAAAGCTGGGCGATCAACGAGCCTGATCGCGTCGCGGAGTACGTGGAGGGGCTGGAAGCCTTGCTTGATTGGCCCATCGAATTTTTGGCGACGGGACACGGCCCGATTTTGCAGGGCGACATCGCCGACTTTTTGCAGGAACTGCTCGCGATTTTACGCCCGTAGCTTTTGGGCGGCAAAAGAAAAGACTTGTGCACCGAAAAAACGGGCGACACAAGTCTTTTGGCATTAGGCGTGCGGGTGGATCAAGCGCGACTATTCCTTTTGCTGCTCCACCAGAACCGGGTCCATGACCTGGACGTTGTATTTTTTCTTCATTTGCTCCAGCCATTCGTCCGAATATTTGCGTCTGTTTCGCTCCTGCAGCTTCTCTGTGATCTCCGGACGCGCTTCTTCGTAGGTTTTTCCAAGCTTTTCCTTGTTCTTCTCGTAGTATTCCTTGATTTGCTCCTCTGTCACCGGATAGGCCTTTGCGAACACTTTGTCGCGCAGCAAAAGCATGCCGAACCGCTCGCGCAGCTCTTTTTCGTTCATGTTTCGTTCCTGCAAATATTCCTGGAATTTCTCCGGTGTTTTCAATTTATCCTTGATCGGGTTGATCTTCGCGTCGATCTCCTGCTCGGTTACTTTGATGCCTTGCGCGGCCGCTTCCTGCTTGCACAGCTCGATGGCAATCAGGTCGGTCAAGACTTTGGCGCCGGCCTCTTTTTTCATCTGTTCATAGAGCGCGGATTGCGTAATCGGGGTGTTGCCGACCGTAGCTACGGCACCTGTATGGGCGGCAGTCGAATCTTTTGCCTGCGATACGCCGATCACGGCCAGTCCCGTCAGGAGCACGGCGACTGTCAGCAGGGAGATGTCAAACTTTTTCATGGTAAGAACCTCGCTTTCTTGCCTACATCTGTGGTATTCGTCGAGAGCAGCGATCCAGAAGGGAAACGGCCACATTCCCGCCACATATGCCGCTTTTCCGGAAGGCGGCGGCAATAGAAAACCGCACACCAGAAAGTCATGTGCGGTGTCATGGGAATGGGGAAAAGCGGGCAAACGATTTAACTGACGTGGGTCGAAGCCTTTTGCCATTCCTCCAGGCGCTTTTCCAGCTCGGAGCGGCTGAGGTGCAGCGAGTTGGCCGACTTGTTCAGCAACTGGCGAAGATGGGTCAACGCATACTCGTAATTGCCTTTGGCGGCTTCAATCTCCGCCAGGCAAAACAGCTTCCACTCTTTGGCGGAACGTTTGGCGGCCATCAGCCGATAAGCTTCGAGCGCGCTTTCGATTTCACCCAGTCGAGCGTGCGAGCAGGCGATGAGCGCGAGCGAATCCGTCATCCCCTGGTCGCGCTGGTAAATGCGGAAGGCGACTTCCAGCGATTCGTTGTAGCGGCCGGACGAGTAGTAGACGATCGCCAGGTTGTAAAACAGATAGTGAATCATGGCCTGGTTGAACAGGGAAGGGCGTTCCTTGCAGACGTTGATGCCCGATACAATGAACCTTTCCGCCCGTTCGTAATTGCCGATCATGATTTCATGTGTCGATTTATCGAGCATGGCTACCGCACGTGAACGATTTTTTCGATAGGATGCTTCCAGCCAGCTAAGCCGTACATCCAATCGGCGCTTGTACAGATTCGCCATATATTGAAAGCGGAAGGGCCAGTGCAGGCGAATGAACATGACCAACAGCACGGCAGCCAGTCCCGCCAGTGTTGAAGTCCAAGTAAGACTCAAATACTCCACGTTAATGACACCCTCTCTTTGCGCTGCCTCTATTCCCCCATCTTAGCACAGAACCCGTCCGCGTGACAGACCATTCCCTTTATTTTGTCAATGGCAAGGTCTTCTCTTCTTTTGGCCCTTGGAGCTGCCGGGCTTTGACGAAGTCGTCGGAGACGGTGTAGAGCGTATGGTCGATGGTCAGGATTCGCTTGATGTTTTTCGAGCTGTCGTACCAGCCTTCCCCGGCCTTGTTTTGGTCTTCTTGTTCCAGATGAGTAATTTTGTCGGTCAAGGTAAAGCCTTTTTCCAGGTCGAGACGGTAGACGTACGCGCCCTGGAATGTGAAGCGTCCGTATCCGCGAATGTCTTGCTTGGCCTTTTGCTCCTCGGACCATTCGTAGACGGTGACCGGGAAGGCGAGCAGTTCCTTTTCCCTGGAAAACAGCAGGGCTTTGTGGTTGTGCAATAGCTCGGAGTCCGTTCCGCGGTCGCCGATGACGGTTTTGAATTTTTCTTTCGGCTGGGTCACGTCGCTGACGTCAAATAGCGCGATTTTCATGCCCTGGTAGAACGCCATGTCCTTGTCTGACTCTGCTTCCTTGCCGAATCCGATGATGTGATTTTCGTCATACGGATGGAGGTAATCGCTGTAGCCCGGAATTTTCAGCGCTCCCAGAATACGCGGGGCAGCGGGCTTTGCCAAATCGAGCACGAACAGCGGGTCTACGTTGCGGAAGGTCACCATGTAGGCGCGGTTTCCCATGAAGCGGACGGAGTAGATGCGCTCCGTGGGGGCGATGCCTTCCAGCTTGCCGTGGATGCGGAGCTTGCTGTCGAGGACGTACACGTTGTTTTTCGAAGTGTCCGCATCGGTGCGCCACATGTTTCCGCTCGTTGTCGCGATGCGCAAATAGCCGTCGTATTCGTCCAGAGAGAACTGGTTGAGAATGCGGCCCGGCACTCTGCCCTTGGCCGAGAAGGCGATCTTGCCGTCGTTCATGGCGAAACGGTAGATCGTCGTGTCGGTGGCAGGAAGCGACGGGGGAACCAGCCCAGGGGCAAACGACTCGCTCGGCTTCTGCTTGACCGGCTCCGCCTTTTGCTCCGTGACGGCTACGTACAAATGGGTTGGGGAGGCATACACGTTTTCTCCGGCGCCCAAATACGTGGCAAGCGACAGCTTTTGCTTCGGATCGTCCAGATTGACCCCGGCCACCATCAGGTAATTCGGCTGCAAGCTTTCCGGAAAATAGCGAATGTCGCTGTACGGAACGGTTTGATACTGCTCGTCGAAGGCACTGTCGCGATAGGCGGGGCCAGGAAGCTCTGCTTTCTCCTGCAAAATCCGGTAGGTGTCGACGTAGTGGTTGGCCGTCACATACAGGTTGGAGCCGATTTTGCGGGAAGACAGGTACTGGCCTTCCACCTCCAGCTGTCTGACGAGGCGGGGCTGCGTTTTGTCCGCGATGTCGTAGACGAGCGCTTTTGTCAGCTGGTTGTTTCGGTAGTACGGGATGCCGCGCTTGGAAGCAGGCAAGGGAGCAAGGTCGACGAGGTTGTTCGCCTGACCGATGACGACCAGCCGCTTGTCGTCGACGAACATCTCCACTGGCGTGAACAGGCCGTCGTCATAGCTGATCCTGCTCGTAAGGCGCATATCCGAAGCCGGGTAAGCTTTGACGATACGCACTTCCCGCGCCGTCGCCTGATACAGGTAGGTGCCGTCCGTTTTGACGATGTCCGCTTCATCGACGCCTTGCACCTGCGTGTTTGTCGCCGAAAAATCAGGGGCTGCTGCGCTTTTGCTGGCTGTGCCTCCTGAGGTGGCAAGAGCGGACGCGGGTCGGGCCCATTCGGCTTCGGGTATGGCGTAGTGGGTCTGCGCTTTTTCCAGTAGCTTCTTGAACTGCTCGTAGGAACCGACGACAGGCAACCCGTCTTGCTCGCCGGCAGCTGTGACAGTCGGCTCCTTGACCGGGCCTGCCGGCAGCAGGAACGGCAAAGCGCACAGCACGACGGCCGTCACGATCAGTCCCGCTGTTTTTTTGTTCATCTCGATCCCCTCGGCTCTCTATTTTGGCTGGATGTGTATTCAGTCATAGGACGCAGGAGGCTGCCTGAACGTTTCACGCGTCTTTGGTCAGCAATCTACGGACAGGGGGGAGAGCGTGTGCTATAATAATAGGCGGTTTAAGCTACCATTCACATTTACGTCAAAAGGGGCGTCCTAGATGGAAAACTTGAAGCAAAGCATTCTGGAACTCATCACGGATACGTCAACGAATCTGCCGCCAGACGTGCGTCGCGCCGTCAATGCAGCCAAGCTGAAAGAAGATTTGGGCACGCGTGCCGCGCTGTCTTTGTCCACGATTGCACAAAACATCGTGATGGCCGAGGAAAACGTCTCCCCGATCTGTCAAGATACGGGGATGCCGACATTTGAGGTGAAAACGCCGGTTGGCGTCAACCAGCTCATCATCAAGCAAGCGATCAAGGAAGCGATTGCGGAGGCGACCAAGACAGGCAAGCTGCGCCCCAACTCCGTCGACTCCCTGACAGGAGCAAACAGCGGGGATAACCTGGGACCAGGGACTCCGGTCATTCACTTCGAGCAATGGGAAGAGGATGAAATCGAGATCAAGCTCATCTTGAAAGGCGGCGGCTGTGAGAACAAGAACATTCAGTACTCGCTGCCCTGTGAGCTGGAAGGTCTGGGCAAAGCGGGCCGCAACCTCGATGGCGTGCGCAAATGCATTTTGCATGCCGTCTACCAGGCGCAAGGCCAAGGCTGTAGCGCCGGCTTCATCGGCGTAGGCATCGGCGGCGATCGCACCTCGGGCTATGCGCTGGCGAAGCATCAGCTGTTCCGTCCAGTGGATGATGTCAATCCGAATCCGGACCTGGCTGCGCTGGAAAACTACATTATGGAAACGGCGAACCAACTGGGAATCGGGACAATGGGCTTCGGCGGAAACTCGACCTTGCTCGGCTGTAAAGTGGGCGTGGAAAACCGCCTGCCCGCAAGCTTTTTCGTTTCCGTTGCCTACAACTGCTGGGCGTTCCGCCGTCAAGGCGTGCGTCTGAACGCCGAAACAGGCGAAATCATCCGGTACCTGTACAAGGACGAGAAAGTCGAGATGGACGTGGCTCCTGCGGCAGCAGCGAGCGAGGAAGGCGAAAGCCGTCGCGAGGTTGTGCTCGAAGCGCCGATCTCGGAAGAACAAATCCGCAGCCTGAAAGTAGGCGACGTCGTCATCATCAACGGCATCATGCACACAGGCCGCGATGCGTTGCACAGCTACCTCATGGATCACGACTGTCCTGTGGACCTCAATGGGGGAATCATCTACCATTGCGGTCCGGTTATGTTGAAGGATGAAGCGGGCGAGTGGCATGTAAAAGCGGCTGGACCGACGACTTCTATCCGCGAGGAGCCATACCAGGGCGAGATTATCAAGAAATTCGGAATCCGTGCCGTAATCGGAAAAGGCGGAATGGGCGCAAAAACGTTGAAAGCGCTGAACGAGCATGGCGCTGTGTACCTGAATGCCATCGGGGGTGCCGCTCAATACTACGCACAGTGCCTGGAAAAAGTAGAGGGCGTGGACTTCCTGGAATTCGGCATTCCGGAAGCGATGTGGCATTTGCGTGTCAAAGGCTTCGCCGCCATCGTGACGATGGATTCCCACGGCAACAGCTTGCATGCGGATGTCGAGAAATCGTCCCTGGAAAAATTGGCGCAGTTTGCCGATCCCGTATTTCAATAAGCCTCACAAGTTTTCCAGATGAACAGCCTCTGGCGCCTCATGTGCGCCGGAGGCTTTTTTTCGCGCCTTGGCGATGCGCGTCTGCAACGGCGAATAGACTGGGTGTCTACCTATCTTTGTAAAAATGGGTATTGGTTTATCTCCCCTATCTCCGGGCGGGCATAGGCTAGTAACGAACAAGAAACGACAAAGGGAGGGAGCCTCGTGAACTATACAGTCCGTGCCGGAGATACCCTGAACAGTATTGCTGCTCGTTTTGGCGTGCCCGTTCAGGAATTGATCCGCGTAAACAATATCGCGTACCCGTATTACATTTACGTCGGTCAAAACCTGTACATCCCGGTCGCTGCCACGCCAGCGCCGACGAGTGATGTGGAACGGAGATTGAATCGTCTGGAAAACCGGGTGGACGCCCTGCGGGAAGACTATACCAAAGTAGATGATCGCGTGGATCGCCTGGAAACGCGCATCAACCGTCTGGAGGGACGTGTGACCCAGCTGGAACGTGGCGTTCCCGGTCCGTTGCCCATTCCGACTCCTCGACCACGGCCGACCACCACTCCGCGTCCGCGTTAAGCGGCCGAATGGCCGGGCCTGTCTTTTCCGTTTGCCAGGGGCAAAGAATTTTCCCCGCCGCCATTGCCTCTTGGCCCCTAGCTGCATAAAGTGGTACGAGAGGATTACGAGGAGGTGCGGCCATGCTAGGGTTTAACGGCAAAAACGTCAGACACCATTTCATGGGCGTCTATGGAAAAGTGGTCCAGATTCGCGAACTGGTGGAAGTCATCGACCAGGTATTCGATTCCTTTCACAAAGTGAACAACATCAGCAAGTCGATGCTGGGACCACGCAAGCCGAGTGCGAAAAATCTCGACAAACTCAAATGATGGGCCAAACAGCAAAAAACCGCCTCCAAAATCTTCGGGGCGGTTTTTGTATGGGCGCTGCTGCCGATTGGCTTTATTTTGGCTTCATGGCTTGCGCGGCCATTCGCACCATTTCCTTTACCATGCTGCCGCCCAGTCGTCCGCCGATCCGGCCGGCGTCGTGCGAGCTGAGCTGGCCGTTGTAGCCGCGCTGCAGCGGGACGTGAAGCTCGGAAGCCACTTCGTACTTCGCCTGGTTCGGATCGGAGACATGGGCGACTTGCGCTTTCAAGGCATCGAGCCCTTCTCTGGCACCTGGGACGAGAGGGCGCTTTCGTCTGCTCATGGAGATCACCTCTCGGCTTAGTGTGCCCACTAGACGAGTGCCTTGCGCAATGTGAAGTTCGTCTCCGGATAGTAAGTGTTGGCAACGAGCAGGTTCGGTCCGGCGCACTTGGCCGCCGGACAGAAGCAGTTGATCTTCTGGTTCAGGGAATGGCGCTGCCAGGTGTCAAACATCGTTTGCAGCTGGTCATGCCGGATATTGCCGAGCGGCTCGACGTCGCCGAAGTCTGTCACGATCACATCGCCTGTAAAAATGTTGATATTCAAGCGATTCCGACCGTCCGGATCATTGCGGGTCGTCACATTTTTCGCATTTCGCAGTCTTTGGATCAGCTCTCTGTCCGCCGGATCGGGGCTGCAGGCGAAAAAGGGGAGAGTCCCGAACAGCATCCACACGTTTTCGTTGCGAATGTCGAGCATCCGGTGGATGGCCTGGCGCAGCTCATCCAGCGACAGCACGTTGAGATCGCGGGCAAAGTCGCTGGCGTACATCGGGTGAACCTCGTGCCGGCGGCAGCCCATCTCCTGAATTTGCCGATGCAGCGTATCGAGCTTCGGCCATGTCCGGTGATTGAGCATCGTTTCCGCAGAGACGAACACGCCTGCCTCGGCGAGCTTGCGGGAATTGTCCATGATGCGCGCAAACTGCGCTTCTGCCTGTTTCGGTGAAACCGATTGCCTTGCTTTTGCGTACACAATAGCATGAAATTCCTCGGGCGTAGACCAGTTCCAGGAAATATGCAGCACATCCAGATACGGCAAAATCAGCTCGTAACGGGAAAACGGCATGGTCATGTTCGAGTTGATCTGTGTGCGCAGCCCGCGGTCCGCCGCGTAGCGCAGGATCGGCAGGATGACTTCCTTGACCGTTCGTTCGCTGTACATCGGTTCTCCGCCTGTTATACTTAGCGTAAGCAAATCTTTCGCTTCGTCCAGACGGCGCAGGATCAGATCGACTGGCAGGGCAGGATCGTCCTTGTATCGCAATGTATCACCAACCGCGCAATGCTCGCAGCGGAGATTGCACAGATTCGTTACCGTAAACTCCACGCTGGTCAATTTGTAAGCGGGGGGTGTCGCATTAAACAACGGCTCCCATGGATCGTGAATCGGTGTGAGTGGGGTTGTTGGAACCATGCGGATCAATGGTGGAAACCTCCTTCATTCTGCGTACAACTCAACCTATTATAACGACATTAGAGCGGAAGGAGAATAGCTAACGGCATGATTATGGGGATGTCTTTTGGACGCGGTGTGCTTTTTCATGATCGAAACGTGCTTGCTTGTGCAGAAGTAAAAAACGGCGTCATCCATACGTGGGCGGAAAAAATTACGCTCAAGACGATCGGAAAGCTGTGGTATCGTATTTTGTTCTCCTTTCCCTGGTATTATCAGCTTTTTCACCTCCTGCTGGCTGGTTATGCGGTTGCAGCCCTGGTCAATCCGGCATGGGCGATGGTCGACCCGCTGTGGGTAGCGGTGTATATCGCCGGCTTCCATTTTGTGTTTCCAAGAATGATGAAAAAGTTTCACGGTGCTGAACACAAAGTCTTTAGCTATCCGGGCAGAAAGTCGCTGGCGGCCTTGCCGCAAATCGCCAAAGCCGATATCGTCAACGACGGCTGCTCGACCAATCTGGTCGTCTGGTTTTTTGTCGGATTTTTGCTCGCGGTCTGGTGGTTGCCGCTGGAGTGGAGCGTGGTCTGCGGCGTGGGCGGTCTTTTGGTCGGCATGTTCGGAGATCGCTACGTGCGCAAATATTGCGGCGCGCTTTACAAGCTGTCCGCCTTTTTTCAAAAGCACTTCACGACAAAAGAGCCGGATCGCCTGCACCTGGAGACGGCGATTCGCTCCTATCTGCTGTTTGAGCACATTCGCGAGGTGGAGCGGCAGCGTTCCGCTTGAATGCGAGCGGGCAGGCAGGAAAAGAGCAGGGTGTCCTTTTATGGATACGCTGCTTTTTTTCTGTCCATGTCAGCAGGCCCCTTTTTTCTGGGCAGCGGGCAGCGGGTAAGCGGATAAACGGGTACGAAGGAAAAGGCCGGGGCACGCTTGGCCTCGACCTTTCTCCATTACCGCTCCAGCGGGCTTTCTTCCAGCTTGCGGTACATTTTTCCTTTGTCCACATACGACTGGCGAATGCGCACCAGCTCTTGGAAGTCTGCTTCGGTCAGCTCCCGCTTGACCTTCGCTGGGTTGCCGACCACGAGCGTGCGGGGCGGCACTTTCATGCCGGGCGGGACGAGTGCGCCAGCCGCGACCATCGCTTCTTCGCCGATCTCGGCGCGGTCCAGCACAATCGCGCCCATGCCGATCAAAGCGCCGCGGCGGACGATGCAGCTGTGCAGCACGGCGTTGTGGCCGACCGTTACTTCGTCTTCGAGAATCAACGGATTGTTCGGGCTTTGGTGCAGCGTGCTATTGTCCTGCACGCTCACGCGCTTGCCGATGATGGTCGGCGCGATGTCGCCGCGAATGACGGTGTTGTACCAAATGGAAGAATCCTCGCCGATTTCCACGTCACCTGATACGACGGAGCCTTTGGCGAGGAAAACGGTTGGATGAATCCTGGGCTTGATGTTTTCGAACGAAAGCAGTAGCATAATAACCTCCTGGTCAGTGAGTATGCGGGCAATGTGCCTCTTGCGGCCGGGGATGGAGAATGGAAAACCGCCCCGTGACAGGATCGCAATCGATGACAGTTCCGAGCAGCTTGTCTACGTCTTGCGGCTGGTACAAAAAGCGTATCTCGTTGATGAGCTGTACCTGGTCGTGTTTTTCCGCCTCGGTGATGGCAATGCTGTAGGTAAAGCTGCCGCAGCCTGTCGTTGTCGGAACGAGCTTGATCCCCAGCTTGTCTGCGTCACGCTCTTCCGCGATCATCAGAGCCAGGCGTGCTGCTGCCTGCGGAGTAATGGTTATCACGGTCATCCCTCCTTGTAGCTTCTTTATTGTACTACAGGTTGGCTACAGGATCGAATGGGAACGTTCCGGTTTTTGCCGATTGACTGCTTATCGGGTATATGCTAGACTAGACAGTACTGATTCTGAACAAGCAGGAAATGCGGGTAGCCGCTGCCGCCATCGTTTCGGCGATGGGCGGTAGAGGAAAGTCCAGGCTCGCCCAAGCTGAGATGCTTGGAGTGTTCGTACCTGGCGCAAGCCAGGGCAGCGAGGTTTGGCCTCGCTGACGGCGTGGAAAGGGCTCTCTCTGAGGCCCGAGTACGCTGAAAGTGCCACAGAAACGTAGCTTTTCTGGCGACAGAAAAGATGGAACGCGGTAAACCCTGCGAGCGAGAAACCCAAATTTGGTAGGGGAACCGTCCTGAAGGAATCAAACGGAAGGGACGGATGGTATCTTCGGATGCCATAGATAGATGGCTACCGCTCTTGGTGCGAGGGATGCGTCCCGCTTGCAGCACGGGAGAGACAGAACCTGGCTTATAGCATTTCCTGCTGGATAAGAGAACAAGAGGAGCTGTCCCATCCGTAGATGTTTCTACGGAAGGGCAGCTTCTTTTCGCTTCTATCGCGCTTTTCCCGTTTCTGTTCGGTTCGAGAGGGAAAGGGACACGAGAAGGAGGCAGCAGCGTTTTTGCTAGCGAAAATGTTCACCGCTCGTGCTACAATACAAAAAAAGGATTGTTACTTGATCTGGTTACATGGAATTACAAAGCAAAAGACGAAAGAGGGAACCTACCGTGACCTTCACGACAGAGGAAAATGGCGTATTTCCGGCCGTCTGCTCCCTGGATTGCCCGGATCAGTGCGGCCTGTTGCTTCATAAGCAGGATGGCAAGCTGGTGAAAGTCGAGGGCGATCCGAACCATCCGGTGACGAGAGGGAACATTTGCAACAAGGTGCGCAACATGGCCGCGCGCCTGTACGATCCAAAGCGGCTGGCCTATCCGCTCAAGCGCGTCGGCAAAAAAGGCAGCGGCGAATTTGTCCGCATCAGCTGGGAGGAAGCGATCGAGACGATTGCTTCGCGCTGGCGCAGCTTGATTGCGACAGACGGCCCCGAGGCGATCTTGCCGTACAGCTTTTACGGAAACATGGGCCGGATCAATGTGGAGGGAATGGATCGGCGCTTTTTCCACCGCATGGGCGCGAGCATTCTCGACCGCACGATTTGCAACAGCGCCGGAGCGGTCGGCTACAACTTCACGATGGGCGGCGCCTTCGGGACAGACCCCGAGGACACGGTACACGCCAAGCTGCTCATCATGTGGGGAATCAATACTGTCAGCACGAACATGCACCAGGTCGTGCTGGCCGAGCAGGCGCGGAAAAACGGCGCGAAAATCGTCGTCATCGACGTCCATAAAAACCAGACAGGACGCTGGGCCGACTGGTTCATTCCGATATTGCCCGGGACAGATACCGCCTTGGCGCTCGGACTCATGCACGTGTTGTTCGCAGAAAACCTGGTCGATTCCACCTTTTTGCAAGCGTACACGGTCGGCCACGAAGAACTGAGGGAGCATGTAAAAGCGTACGACCCGGCTACCGTATCGAAGATCACCGGCGTCCCGGTTGACGATATTTACAAGCTGGCGCGCATGTACGGACAGACATCGCCAGCCTTTATCCGCATCGGCAACGGCATTCAGCATCACGACAATGGCGGCATGTGCGTGCGAACGATCGCCTGTCTGCCCGCGCTCACCGGACAGTGGCTCGTGCGCGGCGGGGGCGCGATCAAAGGCAACAAAGGCTATTTGGAGCACAACAAAAACGCCCTCCAGCGACCGGACCTGCTCGCGAACAAAAACACGCGCGTCATCAACATGAACGAGCTGGGCAAAGCGCTTCTTACGGCCGACCCGCCCGTGAAGTCGCTGTTTGTGTACACGAGCAACCCCGCGATTGTCGCCCCGGACGGCAACAAAGTCAGACAGGGGCTGGCGCGGGAAGATTTGTTCACGGTTGTCCACGATCTGTTTGTAACCGAGACGGCGCGTTATGCCGACATCGTTCTGCCTGCTACGTCCTCGTACGAAAACATGGACTTTTACACAAGCTACTGGCATCACTACATTCACCTGCAAAAGCCGGTGCTTCCCCCTTACGGCGAGAGCAAGTCCAACACGGAAGTATTTCGCTTGCTCGCTGCCGCCATGGGCTACGACGAGCCGGCCTTCCGCGATTCTGACGAGGAGATGATTCGCCAGGCGCTGCAAGGACACGGCAATCCGCATCTGGAAGGAATCGACTTCGAGACGCTCGCGGAACGAAACTTCATGAAAGCGAAAGTCGGCTCGTACTTTACCGGCCGCCTGAATACCCCGAGCGGAAAAATCGAGCTGTACTCGCAAGCGATGGCAGACAGAGGATACCCGGCTTTGCCGACCTATACGCCTCTGGTGAAGGACGGCGATTATCCGTACCAATTCGTGCCCGGTCCGAATCACAACTTTTTGAACTCGACGTTTTCCAACAATGACAAGCACGTCAAGATGGAGAAAGTTCCTCGCCTGCATATGAACAGCGCGGATGCTCGCGCCGCAGGCATAGAGGATGGCGATACGGTGCGCGTCTGGAACGATCGGGGAGAATGCGAGCTGGTCGTATCGGTGGGGGACCATGTTCTGCCGGGCGTGGTGGTCAGCCAGGGCTTGTGGGCAGATGCCCCGGATGCCAGGCATTATGTGAATGCGCTCACCCCTGATCGCATGGCCGACATGGGCGGCGGCGCGACTTTTTTCTCCGGGCGAGTGGACGTTGCAAGGCTCGCCAAATAAAAAGGGCGTACTAGCATAAGCCCTTCTCCATACGGTTTATGGAGGGGGTGAAATTCTTGGATGAATGGCGCATGTTCAAGCAATTAATCAGCTCGGCCGAGCAAGTCTGGACGCAGATTGCCACCTCGCCGCGCGGGAAGGTCGTCTACACCGTCAATGGTGTCGATTACACGCCTTTGCCCGACCAATACAACACGAAGCGGAAAATCTCCCGCATTTTTCGCAGGTATTGGGGAAAGCAACTGACCGAGACGATGATTCGCAACCTCCAACTTCGGACGCTAAAAGGAAAGCTGTGCATCCCGTATGGCAGGGTCCCGACGTTCCCTTGCATCGTACAGTCCATACAGGTAAAAGCGAACCGCCCCAACCAGCGAGTGGTGGCAGCGATCCTCGTCGGGGGCGAACAGAAGACGAGAGTGGATTACCGCTTGATTCGCGCGGGAGAAACCGATGCCTTTACGATCATGAAGCGGTCCGGCCGTGAAGGTGACGTGCGATACCGTCCGCTTGCCGCGGCTGTGCAGACGCTGCCGAAGCCCGCTGCGAAGCCAGTGCCGAAGCCTATGCCGAAGCCGATCCTGCATCCGGCGGCGAAGCCCGAAGCCAGATCGACCAAAAAGACAAAGGGCAAAGGGAAGAAAAAGCTCCTCAAAACCCCATAACCATGGGGTCGAGGAGCTTGCTTTTTGCCATCGGCACGCTACGCCTTGATCGTGACGCGATATTCGCGCAGCCAGTAGTCCAGCTGGCCCAGGTACGCGAACAGTTGCGGCGTGCTCATCAGCTGACCGAAGAACGGAATGCTGGAAGCCTGGGCGTCCGACTCGGCAATCTTGCGGATGACCGGGACATCGACCAGTTGCAGCAGCGGGGAGCTTGGGTCGTTCAAAATCGCAAGCAGCCAGGTGCGGACGGCTTCGGTGTAGGACGGGTTGTGCGTTTTCGGATACGGGCTTTTTTTGCGGTAGAGCACTTCGGCGGGGAGAATGCCCTCCATCGCTTTGCGCAAGATCCCTTTTTCACGATTGCCGTGCGTTTTCATTTCCCAGGGGATATTCCAGACGTACTCGACGATCCGGTGGTCGCAAAAAGGCACGCGCGCCTCCAGACTGGCTGCCATACTCATCCGGTCCTTGCGATCGAGCAGCGTGTTCATGAACCACGTCAGATTGAGGTAAAACATTTCCCGGCGACGCGCTTCCAGCGGGTCCTCACCCGGCAAGTGCGGCACTTCGTTGAGCGATTCCGCATAGCGCCTCGCGACGTATTCCTCCGGTTTGACCCAGGCGCGCAGTTCGGGCGCAAGCCACGAGGCCCGTTCCTTTACCGCCCGCGACCAAGGGAAGGTTCCCGCCTGGAGCAGCTCTTCCCGGTGAAACCACGGGTAGCCGCCAAACACTTCATCTGCGCATTCGCCGGAGAGGACCACGGTCGTCTCTTTTTTGATCTCGCGGCAAAACAGGTAGAGCGAAGCGTCCACGTCCGCCATCCCCGGCAGGTCGCGGGCGAGTGTCGCTTTTTTCAAGGCATCGACCAGGTCAGCTGTATCGAATTCGATTCGATGGTGCTGCGTGCCCAAAAAGGTGGAAACGAGCTGCACATAAGGCGCGTCCTCATTCGGCTGAAAGGCGCTCGCTTTGAAATGCTTGTCGTTGTCTACATAGTCGATGGAGTAGCTGTGGAGCGTTCCGCGGCCTTCTTTTTTGAAAGAGTCGGCGGCCACAGCCGTAATGACGCTGGAATCAAGCCCGCCGGACAAGAGGGTCGCGACCGGGACGTCCGCCACCAGTTGGCGTTTGATGGCATCGACGACCAGTTCTCTGACACGCGCTGTCGTCGTGTCCAGATCGTCGGTGTGCGGTCGGCTCTCCAGTTGCCAGTATCGTTCCTGTTTGACCCGGTCGCGTGTGACGGTGAGGAAGCAACCCGGTCGTACCTCGTGCACGTTGTGGAACACGCCGTGACCCGGCGTGCGCGCGGGGCTGATGCCAAACACTTCCGCCAGCCCTTCCCGCGACAGCTCCGGCCGTACGTCGGGGTGTGCCAGCAGCGCTTTTAACTCGGAAGCGAGCAGAAAGGAGCTGCCGCGTTGCGCGTAAAACAGCGGTTTGACCCCCATCCGGTCGCGTGCGACAAACAGATGCTGTGCCCGTTCGTCCCAGATCGCAAAAGCGAAAATGCCGTTCAGTTTGGAAAGGCAGCCTATGCCCCATTCCAGGTACGTATGTAACAGCACCTCTGTATCGGAATGAGACTGGAAGGCATGCCCGCAGGCGAGCAACTCCTGCCGCAAGTCCTCCGTATTGTACAGTTCCCCATTGTAAATGATCGTGCAGGCATGTTCGCTTTTGAGAGCCGTCATCGGCTGTTGCCCGCCAGCCGGGTCTACCACGACGAGTCGGCGATGACCGAGGGCGGCCTGTGGAGTCAGCCAAAAGCCTTCGGCGTCCGGTCCGCGATCCGTGAGGCACCGGGTCATTTTTTGCAGGACCAGACGCTCCTGGGAAAGGTCTTTTTCCCAATCAATCCAACCTACGATTCCACACATCTTCCCATCACCCTTCCCATGAAGCATTGCACACTCAGCGTATGCAAAAAGCCCAGCTTGATTGTCTGTCCAGCAGGGAATTGCGAGCAAAACGCTGAATTTATAGAAGATTTCCAAAAAACAGGAGGAAGCCGTGGACAATCTCACGCTGCTGCTCATCGAACGGATGGGCATTCTCTTGACGCTCGGATTCATTCTGACAAGAATTCCGCTGTTCCGCCAGTTGCTCGATCGGGAGTTGCACCTTGGAACCTCCATCGCCTTTTCGATGATGTTCGGCTTGTTCGGCATCGCGGGCACATATGCAGGCGTGGTGGTTCGCGGAGGAGGGTACATCCCGAGCTTTTGGATCTTTCCGCTTGCAGGGGAGGAGATCGTGGCGAATTCCACGCTGGTCGGCGTCGTAATCGGAGGACTTCTGGGCGGGCCGATGGTCGGGCTGGGCGCGGGAATGATTGCCGGGATGCACTTGTATCAGTTGGGCGGGTTCGCCGCCGTTCCCATGGGCTTATCCGTTCCGCTCACCGGACTGTTGGCTGGCTATGTGGCGCGGTTTTTTTCGCAGGAGCGGGTGATCTCGCCCTCCAAAGCGCTATTTATCGGCATGTTTGCTCCCGTGATCCAGATGTCGCTGCTGTTGATTATGTCGGGACCGCCGGAGCTGGTTCGCACGATGGTCAATGTCATCGGCATTCCGATGGTGCTGACGAACAGCATTTCGATTGCCATTTTTACGACGATGATTCGCGTCGCCCTGCAAGAAGAGGAGCGCTCCGCTGCCTTGGAGGCGGAGCGTGCGTTCACGATTGCCCAGCGCATTTTGCCGCAGTTGAAGATGGGGCTGACGCCGCAGACAGCGCAGGCAGCGGCGCTCGTGCTGCAACGCGAGGCGAAAGCGATCGCGGTAGCCGTGACGGATCGGGAGCGCGTGCTGGCCCACGTCGGGGCCGGAGCCGACCATCACTTGCCCGGAGAAACGATTCAGAGCGATCTGGAGCAGCGTGTGCTGGCCAGCGGCTCGATTGGCAAAGGCGTGGGCCGGGAGCTGCTCGGCTGCAAGCGCAAGCAATGTCAACTGCAAGCCGCCATTCTCGTCCCAATCAAGGAAGGGGGGAGCGTCGTCGGCCTAATCAAGCTGTATTTTCGCCGTCCCCAGCAAATCGGCAAAGTCCAGGAGGCATTGGCAAAAGGGCTGGGCAACCTCATCTCCAACCAGCTGACGCTCTCGCTCGCCGAGCAGATGAAGGGACTGATGAAGGACGCGGAGCTGCGGATGCTGCAAGCGCAAATTCATCCGCACTTTTTGTTCAATACGCTCAATTCGATCGTGACCTTGATCCGGATCGACCCGCAGCTTGCCCGTCATATGACGATACAGCTAGGCGTATTCATGCGCTTTAATTTGAAGCTCACGTCAAGTGCGCTGGTCACGGTCGGCCAGGAGCTGGAGCACCTGCACGCTTATTTGGAGATTATCCGCATCCGGTTTTCCGAGCAGTTCGCCGTGCATACGTCGGTCGATCCCGGCGTGGAAGACGCGCTCATGCCCCCCGGCACCTTGCAGCCGCTGATTGAAAACTGCATCCACCACGGCTTGCGCGACATGGGAGCAGGCGGGGAAATCAGCCTGCGCGTAAAGCGGCAGGGCCATGCCGTCGTGTTCACCATCGAGGACAACGGCAGAGGGTTTCCGGAAGAGCTGCTTCCTCTCCTGGGCAAAATCCCGATGGAGCGCAAGGAGGGAAACGGTATCGGGGTTCACAACGTCAACCAGCGGCTCATCAGCCTGCAAGGTCCGGATGCCCAGCTGCATTTTGCCAACAGACCTGAAGGCGGCAGTTCCATTACGTTTGCGATTCCCATTCAAAAAGAGGTGAGTGCCTGATGCCGATTCGCATCATGATTGCCGAAGACGAACGACTTGCACGCGAAGAACTGAGCTACTTGCTCCAGCAGGAGGGGGATGTCGAACTGCTTCCTTTCGCAACCAACGGCCGAGAACTGCTGGAAATGGTCGACGAGCACGAGCCGGACGTCGTGTTTCTCGATATGAAAATGCCGGAGCTGGAAGGGGCACAGGCAGCGAGAATGCTGGCCGCCCGCAAGCCGCAGCCGCTCATCGTCTTCTGTACGGCGTATGAGACGTTTGCCGTAGACGCCTTCAAGCTGAACGCCGTCGATTATTTGCTGAAGCCGACGGAGCCGAAGCGGCTGGTGGAAACGATGCAGCGCATCCGCGAGCGATTGGTCAAGCCAAAGCAGGAGCCTGCTGCCCCCAAGCGCTCCAAGCTGCTTGTGGAGGACAACAGCCGGCTGGTCGTCATCGACCCGGATACGATCGTCTACGCGGTGCGCGAAGAACGGCTCGTGCGCATCATCACCCAGACCGATACGTATTCCACGCGGATGACGCTGACCCAGCTTGTGGAGAAGCTCGCCGGCTACGATTTTTTCCGTACGCACAAAAGCTATCTGGTCAACTTGCGCTATGTGAGCGAACTGGAGCCGTGGTTCAACGGCGCCTACAACCTGCTGCTCAAAGGCGGCGAAGCGAAGACGCGCATTCCCGTGTCCCGAACCTCGGCCAAAGACTTGCTGAGACGCCTCGAAGAATGAGGCGTTGCAGATCGCGATGCAAAATCAGCCGTTGGCGCACGCCCCCGGACATCTTGCGCGAAAAGCCACACGAACAGAGCAGGATTTCCTACAATAGAGGAAGCGCTTACAATTTTTGTTTGTAGAGGGGGAGGTTCCAATGAGCAAGCCGCTTTCGGTGCCGAACGCACAGGGCCAGAAGCAGGATAGCAGTGATTACACAGCGATCATCCAATCCGACACCTTCAAGGAGCTGTTGCGCCGCAAACGAGCGTTCATCCTGCCATCTTCCATTTTTTTCTTTGTGTTTTACTTTACGTTACCGATCTTGACCTCCTACTTCACCGTGCTCAATCGACCGGCGATTGGCGCGATTTCGTGGGCGTGGGTGTTCGCCTTTGCCCAGTTCATCATGACCTGGGGCCTCTGTATTTTGTACACCAAAAAGGCCGCGCGCTTTGACGAGCTGGTGGAGAAAATCAAGCAGGAGACAGGGGGCAGGGGTGAATGAATGTAACGGCCTTTCTACTTTTTTTGGCGATTGTTCTGCTTACGCTGGTGATTACGTATTACGCTTCCAAGCGGACGAATACGACCAGCGAGTTTTACACCGCGGGCGGCGGTCTGACCGGCTGGCAAAACGGACTCGCGATTGCAGGCGACTACATGTCTGCCGCTTCGTTTCTCGGAATTGCCGGAATGATTGCACTAAGCGGATTTGACGGCTTTTTTTACAGCATCGGCTTTCTCGTCGCCTACCTTGTCGTTTTGTATCTGGTAGCGGAGCCGTTGCGCAACCTGGGCAAGTACACGATGGCGGACATGATTGCCGCGCGTTTTGACAATAAGCAGGTACGTGGTGTGGCCGCGCTGAACTCCATCGCCATTTCGATTTTTTACATGATCGCCCAGCTCGTGGGGGCGGGGGCGCTAATCAAGCTGTTGCTCGGGTTGGAGTACACGACCTCTGTTTTGATTGTAGGGGCGCTGATGACGGTCTACGTCGTGTTTGGCGGCATGACGGCAACCTCGTGGGTGCAAATTGTCAAAGCCGTGCTGCTCATGGTCGGCACGTTTATCATCTCGCTGATGGTCTTTGCCAAGTTTGATTTCAACCTGATGACGATGTTCGAACAGATGAAGACGGCGACGCCGCTCGGGGAGCAGTTTCTCAATCCGGGCAACAAGTTCAAGGTCGGGCTGGACACGATCTCGCTCAACCTGGCGCTGGTGCTGGGAACGGCCGGGCTGCCGCACATCCTGATTCGCTTCTTTACGGTAAAAGACGCGACGACGGCCCGCAAGTCCGTCGTCTACGCCACTTGGGTGATCGGCCTGTTCTACATCATGACGATTTTCCTCGGCTTTGGCGCAGCGGCGTTTGTAAGAGCGGAAAACATGGATGCGGCCGGGAACATGGGCGCTCCGCTGCTCGCCCAGGCGCTCGGCGGCAACTTCCTCTTTGCCTTTGTATCCGCCGTGGCCTTCGCGACGATTCTCGCCGTCGTGGCCGGACTGGTGCTGACAGCCGCCTCGGCGTTTGCCCACGATTTTTACGGCCATGTCATCCGCCAGGGCAAAGCGACGGAAAAAGAGCAAATGAAGATGGCGAAGTGGGCTTCGGTAGGGGTGTCAATCGTGTCCATCGTGCTTGCGCTGTTTGCCCAAAGTTTGAACGTGGCGTTTCTCGTCGCCCTTGCCTTCGCCGTTGCGGCCAGCGCCAACCTGCCTGTCATTTTGTTCACGATCTTCTGGAGAAGGTTTAACACGACAGGGGCGGTCAGCGGCATGCTGGTCGGGCTGTTCAGCTCGCTGATTCTCGTGGCTTTGAGCCCCAACGTCTGGAATCCGGTTGCCGGAAAAGCGATTTTGGTCGGAGAAGCGCTGTTCCCGCTGCCGAATCCGGGAATCGTCTCCATCCCGCTCGGGTTTTTGGCCGCCTGGATTGGCACACTGCTGTCCAGCTCGCGCAACGATGCGAAGTACGATGAAATTTTGGTGCGGGCGAACACAGGAATAAAGGACTCGGCGTAGAAGCAAATACGCAAGGAAGCTCCTGCCAGACTAAAAGGCTCAGGGTGATCCCTGGGCTTTTTCGTTTGGCGCGGGGAAAGGAGAGCGGGTCCGTGACGACGATCATTTTCTTTTTGGCTGTCATCATCGGGACGATGGCGATTACGTATTCGGCTGCCAAGCAGACGGGCACGACCAACGAGTTTTACGCCGCCGGCAACCGACTGACCGGTCTGCAAAACGGCATTGCCATTGCGGGCGACTACATGAGCGCGGCTTCGTTTCTCGGCATCGCCGGGACGATTGCCATGTACGGCTTTGACGGTTTTGTGTACGCCATCGGGTTTTTTGTCTCCTATCTGATCATTTTGTTTCTGATCGCGGAGCCGCTGCACAACCTGGGGCGCTATACGCTCGCCGACGCGATTGCCGTCCGCTTCGACAGCCTGTGGCTGCGCGGGGTGGTCGCCTGTACGACGCTGTTGATTACGATTTTTTACATGATCGCGCAGCTCGTCGGAGCAGGGGCGCTCATCCACTATTTGCTCGGCGTCCACTACGATACGGCGGTGATGATCGTCGGCAGCCTGATGACGTTTTACGTCGTCTTCGGCGGGATGGTCGCGACCTCGTGGGTGCAGATCGTGAAGGCGATTTTGCTGCTGACAGGGACGCTGATCCTCAGTCTGATCGTCTTTTCCCGCTTCGGCTGGAGCTTGTCGGAGATGTTTTCCCACGTGAGTACGATTACGCCGTGGCAGGAGCAATTTTTGCATCCGGGCAACCAACTGAACGAGCCGCTGGAGACGATCTCGCTGCATCTCGCCCTGATTCTCGGCACCGCCGGGCTGCCGCACATCATTTCCCGCCTGTTTACGGTCAAGGATGCGGTGACTACCCGTTCCTCGATTTACACGGCTACGTGGGTGATCGGCGCGTTTTATTTGCTGACGATTTTCCTCGGCTTTGGCGCAAGCGCCTTCGTCGGCTATGAGGCGCTGAAAAACGTCGGCTTTGGCGGCAATTTGACGGTGACGCTGCTCGCGGATGCGCTCGGCGGCGAATTTTTGATGGCGTACATCGCCGCAGTCGCCTTTGCCACGATTTTGGCCGTGGTGACCGGGCTGGTGCTGTCCGCCTCGTCCGCTTTTGCCCATGACGTCTACAGCCATCTGATCCGGCGTGGGCTGGCGTCGGAAAAAGAACAGGTCGCCATGGCCAAATGCTCGTCGGTGGCCGTCGGCTTCGCCTCCATCTGGCTGGCGATCGGCGCGGAAAAGATGAACGTTGCGATTCTCGTCGGCCTGACCTTTGCCGTCGCCGCCTCGGCCAATTTGCCGCTCTTATTGTTTACGCTGTACTGGCGACGCTTTACCGTGCGCGGGGCGATTTGCGGCGTCTTGACGGGGCTAATCGCTTCCGTCGCGCTTGTCGTGGCCGGACCGACCGTGATGAACCCGGAGACGGGCTTGATTTTGGCCGAACCGCTTTTTCCGCTGACCAACCCCGGTTTGATCTCGATTCCGCTCGGGTTTTTGGGCGCTGTGCTCGGCACGCTCTTGGATTCCCGCAAGCCTGAAGCCGAAGCGCACTACGATCTTGTGCTGCTCCAGGCGTTGACGGGCATCCGGGCTTCACAGGCGCGGGCGGCGCGCCAGGCGGATTCTGCATAAAAATTTGTTCCTGCTCCACCCTAAAGGGGAAGGAGGAGAGGACATTGGACCGGAAAAAGGAAGCAGACGCCGTTTCCCCCGATCAGCCTGACGTGTACGAGCGGGCGCGAATGGCGCTGAACGAGTTGATCGCTGAATTGTGCGAGGTCTTGGACGAGGACGATCCGGAGCCGTTCAAGCGAAAAGGATATGAGATGATCGGGCACTATTTTCGCCAGCCGGTCCATACGGGAGATTTGACCTTGATGGTTGCCTCGGTGCTTTCCGACATTCTCTACAAGCTGGAGTTGACTCAGCAAGGAGAGGACGTCACCATGGTGGGCGATGAATACAGCGTCATGAAGAAAGAAGAGTAAGAAGCGGCGACCCCACTGTACGGGTCGTTTTTTTGTGCATGCCTGATTTTCGGATACGCGCGACCTGATTTCTGTCCCATGGCGTGGAAAAAGGTAGGGATCTTTCCGCTGGCCACTTTTGGCACCGCAGAGCCTGTATGAACCGTGCCCCAGCCAATCATACTAGCCGTAATGACAACAGGCGGGTGATCCCATGGAAAAGGTCGGTCTCGTTCTGCAAGGAGGGGGCATGAGAGGGATTTACACCTCGGGTGTCCTGGATTATTTCATGGAGCAGGGGCTATACATTCCCTACGTCATTGCTGTATCGGCAGGGGCTTGCAACGGAGCGGCTTATCTCGCCAGACAGCCGGGGCTGGGCAAAACGATGCACACCAAGTACATTCGCGATTCGCGTTATTTTCACGCCTGGAACCTGGTGAAAAGACGGCCTCTGCTCGGCATGGACTTCATATTCGACGAGCTTTTGCAAAGGGTGGAGCCGTTTGCCCTGGACCGGTTTTGGGCGGCGGAGGAGGAATTTGTCGTCGTGGCCACCGATTGTGCGACCGGGGAAGCCGTCTACTTTACAAAGAACGAGTGCGACAATCTGTTTCAGGTCATTCGCGCTTCCTGTAGCCTGCCGTTTGTCTCCCCGAAGGTCAACATCAACGGACGTCAGCTTTGGGACGGAGGAATCACCCATCCGATTCCGCTGCAAAAATCGCTGAATGACGGGAACGAACGCCATGTCGTCATTCTGACTTCCTCCCAGTCTCCCGGTTGGGTGACGCGCAATATGTGGCGCGTGGAGAGGCTGTTCGCGGGGGGTAGCCAGATCGGGCAGGCTCTCATTCGCCATTTTCGCGTGTTTTTGGAAGCCACGCAGCAAGTCAGACAGTTGCAGCAGGAAGGAAAGGCGTTTGTCATCGCGCCGCCGACGGGCACCTATATGCGGGGATTTGAACGCCGCCAGGAAAAGCTGCTTCGCTACTATACGCTCGGCTATGAAGATGCCCGCGCCTGCTTTTCCGACTTACTCGACTGGCTGGGGAAGGGAAAGCAGCAGGACACGGGCCGGGCTGAATAAATCACGCCAGAACGACCTCCTATGTGTGCGGCACGGTTCGTAAAAACTTCTGCGAAACAGGTTTTTGCCAGACGTAGAGAGGGAAAAGCATCAGGGGAGAAGGAATCAGGAGGATTGACCCCATGAGATATGTGAGCGTGGATCAAATTGAGCCTGGAGATGTGCTGGCTCGCAGCATTTATACAAGCGAGGGCTTGACGCTTTTGCAGAAAGGGGTACAGCTGACCGTCGGCATGATCAATAAACTGCGCCGTTTTGGCGTGACGATGCTCAGTATCAAGGACCCTTTTTTTGAAGAAGCGAAGGAACAGGAGGTCGTGACAGAGACGACGCGAAAAGATGCCATTCGCAATTTGTCAGGGGCGATTTCGTGCGTGCAGTCCGGAAAGGATTTTGATGTGCGCGGCATTCAAAAATCTGTGGGCAACATCGTCGAGGAAACGCTGCGCAATCGCAAGGTGCTTTTGAACCTGGGGGAAATTCGCACGGCGGACAACGCCCTGTACATCCATTCGCTCAACGTCTGCATGATGGCTACCGTGATGGGCGTCGGTCTTGGCTACAGCACCGCTCAACTGAAAGAGCTGGCGATTGGCGCGCTCTTGCATGACATCGGCAAGCTGGCGGCGGACAAGGAAGCGCCTGCCTACCAGAAAAACAGCGGGACTCATCACCATACGTGGGCAGGGTTTGAAATCTTGCGAAAAAAGCACGAAATGAGCATCGTGTCTGCGCATATTCCTTTGCAGCACCACGAATGGGTTGACGGAACGGGGGTTCCCCGCGGACTCAGCGGTGACGAGATCCATGAGTTCGCCAAAATCGTGGCGATCTGCAATGATTACGACAATCTGATCTCTCCGCTTTCCGAGGAAGAGGAGACGCTGCCTCCCTACGAGGCGTGCGAGCGAATCATGGGCTTGGCGGGAAAGCGCTTCGATCACAGAATGGTCATCCACTTCTTGCGCTCGATCGCCCTGTACCCGATCGGCACGTCGCTCAAGCTGAGCACAGGCGAGGTCGGCGTCGTCATCGACCAAAACCGTGGTCTGCCCGCTCGTCCGGTCGTGCGGGTGATCCGACGGGAGCAGCAGGCGAATCGGCGGATGACGGACGATCACGAGATATGCGATATCGATCTCGGTGCGGAACCTACCATTTTTATCGTGGGCGTATTGGAATAAAGATCAGGGAATTCCCCTACATACATAATCAGGGTGGCAAGTCTACAATAAAAGGAGGCGAAAAGTCGCGGAATTCGACTTTTTGCGACGATGAAAGTGGAAAGGGCGTGTCCGTATGTCCCGTATTCTCGTACCGGTAGATTTCTCTGCACAGTCCATCCAGGCGGTTCGCTTTGCTCTTGCGTACGCCAAAGATAAGCATGAACTGATCCTGCTTCATGCCATTCCTCCGTTTCCATCGCGCAATGTCGTCCGCAAGCTCGGCCAAAAGAGCGTGCAAGATTTTCAATTGGATGAAGCGAGAGAAGACTTGAAAAAGTTTCTGACGATTGTCGAAGAGGCAGGAGTCTCTTACGAATTGGAAATCGAGTTTGGAGAGCCGCATGAAGTGATTGCCAAGTACGCGGCAAGAGGCGAGCATGCCGCGATTGTCATGGGCACGCACGGATACGGCCGGATCACCGGATTCCTGCTGCAAAGCGTCAGCTATCCGACGATTCACGATGCACAGCTCCCTGTCTTCCTCATTTCCGAGGAGACCGATGCCAGCCGCTTCCCCTGGCAAAAAGTGCTGATTGCCGTGGACGGCTCGGAGCAGGCGAAAAACGCGGCGCGAAAAGCGATTGCCTTGAGCCAGGACATTCCGGGGGTTTCCTACCTGCTCTTGAGCGTGGTGACGCCTCCTGTCGCTTATACCGGTGTGTATGGCGCAGGTTGGGAAGACACAGCGACGCTGGGCAAATGGGGCAAAGAAACGGTGCGCACTTGCGAGGAAGTGCTGGAGGCGGCGCAGATTCCGTACGAAAGCAAGGTTGTGATCGGGGACCCGGCGACAGTGATTCGCCAGACTGCCGAAGAGGAGCAGGCAGGTCTGATCGTGCTCGGTCACCACGGGCTTGGCGGCATCGCAGGCACGCTGCTTGGCAGCGTGACCTTCAAAATGATTCACCGTACGAAAACACCGCTTTTGATCGTCAAATCATAGGCTCATTCATGAACAGACAAGCTGTCCGTACTCCGGGCAGCTTTTTTGTACGCGCCGCGCGGATCGGAGTCTGACACTCGCTTGGCGGCCTGACGATTGAGAAGGAAGGGCGAGGGGAAAAATGGGGGAAAGCGAGCGAAGGGGCGAGGAACGCATGAAAATCGGGTGTCACGTCAGCATCCGCCACGGCTATACAGAGGCGGCGAAAACCGCGCACAAGGAAGGGGCTGCTTCTTACCAGTTTTTTCCGAAAAACCCGCGCAGCCTGGGGGTCAAACCGTTTGATCGGGCTGATGCGGCAGCTTGTCGCGCTTTTTGCCAGGAACACGCCTTGTTGTCGATTGCCCACACAGCTTATCCGGTCAACCTCTGCGTGGAGGACGGCGAGCTTGGCGAGGCGACTGTGCGATCGGTCCGCAACGATTTGGAGATTGCCGAGGCGTGCGGGGCGCTTGGCGTGGTTGTCCATTTCGGACAGTACAAAGGAACAGATGTCCTTGCCGGATACAAGCGAATGATTCAACGGGTCAATCACATCCTGGACGGCTGGGACGGACAGGCCAAGCTGCTGATCGAAAACAACGCCGGACAGGGCAACCGGATGGGCACGACGCTGGAGGAGCTGGTGCAGGTGCGGCAGCTTTTGGCCGAGCCGCAGAAGGTCGGGTTTTGCTTCGATACGTGCCATGCGTTTGCCAGCGGGCTGTGGGACGGAAAAAACTGGTGCGAGGTCGTGCAGCGGATGGAGGAACTGGACTATTTGCCCTATTTGTCCGCCGTGCACTTGAACGATTCGGTCTATCCAAGCGGATCGTTTCGCGATCGGCATGCGCGGATAGGAACGGGGAGGATCGGGGACGCGGCTTTTGCCGAGCTGTTGCGTACGCCGCAGTTGCAGGGCTTGCCGCTTGTCCTGGAGACAGCACGGGGATCAAGCGGGGGTCATCGCGAAGAAATCAGCCACGTCCGTCGCCTGGCGAACGATTGGCAGGCTTGACCCGATTGTGGTACAGTGTGAAAGGATGTGGTCAACGAGGGAGGGGTACCTATGGCAAAGCGGATCAAAGTAACGATCCACGATTTTGCTGCGCTGAAAGAGAATTTGAACAACCCGGAGGAACTGGCTCTCTACGAAGCAGCCAACGGGAAGATATACGATGCCGACATCCAGCATGACGGCTACGCGATCGTCGATGTGACAGAGGACGACTACATCGAGCTGGCGCCAGGCGAGTATCAGCTGATGATCGAGGAGTGGACAAACGCCGGACAAATCGGTGAGTGGACGCTGCAAACGAAGTCGGACCCCGCGGACGACACCGCGCTGTTGTACCGGAGCGTCGATGCGTCGGGGCAGGAAGTGCAGCCGCCGCAGTCGCTGCCGAAGCAAGTGGTGGAGCTGGTGGCGAAGACCTGGTTCGGCAAAGCGCCAAAAAAGATCGAGGACTAAGACAAAAAAGCCGGAGCCTCCTGAGAACAGGAAGCTGCCGGCTTTTGTTCTAGCAACCACGGATGGATGAACGGAGCAGGAGGGTGCTACATTTCCTCCGGCGCAGCCAGGCCGAGCAGGCGCAGCCCTTCCTTCAGCACAACCACCACTGCTGCCACGAGCTGGAGGCGGGAGGCTTTCACGTCTTCTTCCTCCGCCAGGATTCGGACGTTGGCGTAGAACTTGTTGAACGATTGGGCGAGGTCGATGACGTACTTGCCGATTTGCGACGGGTCAAACTGGTCGGCGGCCCGCTCGATCACTTCCGGGAAGCTGTTCAGCAAGGTGATGACCGCCCATGCCTCCTTGCTGTCCAAGGCACCCGGAACGAGGCTCGCTGCCGCTTGCGGCTGGTAGTTGCCCTTGCGCAAAAGCGAGCAGGCGCGGGCGTGCGTGTATTGCACGTACGGTCCGGTTTCGCCCTCGAAGGTGAGCATTTCTTCCCAGGAGAAGTTGATGTCGTTCAGGCGGTAGTTTTTCAGGTCGTGGAAAATGACAGCGCCGACCCCGACCTGACGGGCCACTTCCTCTTTGTTTGCAAGCGTCGGGTTTTTCTCCTCGATCACTTTTTGCACATCGGCAATCGCTTGCGCCAAAACTTCCTCCAGCAGGACGACCTTTCCTTTACGGGTGGACATTTTTTTGCCGTCCTTGAGCATCATGCCGAATGGAATATGATGCATGTCTGCCGCCCAGGCGTAGCCCATTTTTTCCAGTACCTTGTAAAGCTGCTGGAAGTGAAGGCGTTGCTCGTTTCCAACGACGTAGAGCGCTTTGGCGAAGTCGTAGGTCTCGTGGCGGTAGAGGGCCGCAGCCAGATCGCGCGTCGCATACAGCGTCGCCCCGTCCGATTTTTTAATCAGGCACGGCGGCATGTTGTACTCGTCGAGGTTGACGACCAGCGCGCCTTCCGATTCTGTCAGCAGACCTTTTTCCTCCAGCAGGGTGACCACGCGATCCATCTTGTCGTTGTAGAAAGCTTCGCCATGCGTGGAGTCGAAGGAGACGTTCATCAGCTCGTAGATTTTCATGAATTCCTTGAGCGATTCGTCGCGGAACCATTTCCACAAACGCTGGGCTTCCTCATCGCCGTCTTCCAGCTTTTTGAACCACTCGCGGCCCTGGTCTTCCAGGCTAGGGTCGTTTTCCGCTTCTTCGTGGAAGCGCACGTACAGGTTGAGCAATTCCTTGATCGGATCGGCTTTTACTTTTTCCTCGTCTCCCCACAGACGGTACGCGACGATCAGCTTGCCGAACTGTGTGCCCCAGTCGCCCAAGTGGTTGATGCGCACAGGCTGGTAGCCGCGTTTTTCCATGATGTTCGCAATCGCGTTTCCGATCACGGTAGAGCGCAGATGGCCCATGGAGAACGGCTTGGCGATGTTGGGAGAAGACAGGTCGATCGGCACGTTGCGGCCCTGCCCGACCTGGCTGCTGCCGTAGGCGCCGCCTTGCTCAAGGATCGTTCCGATCACTTGGGTGGCCACGCTTTCCTGGTCGAGAAACAGGTTGACGTACGGTCCGACCGCTTGGGCAGAGCGCAGCGGCGTTCCCTGGATTTTTTCGGCCAGCTCTGTGGCGATCATCGGCGGCGCTTTGCGGAGCGCTTTGGCCAACTGGAAGCAAGGGAAGGCGATATCTCCCATAGCGGGATTTGGCGGCGTTTCCAGCATGCCGTATACGGTTTCTTGCGGGAAGGTGTCCACACCCAGTTCGGTGAGGGCAGCGGCGATTTTTTCCGCCACTTGATGCTTGTAACTCATTGTGATTCTCCTTTCCAAATGGGAAAAAGCTCAGGTCCGCAAAAGACAACAAAAAAACCTCGACGTCTCCTGGATCAAAGAGACGAGAGGTTCTGCTCCCGCGGTGCCACTCTTGTTGTTTTTGCCTGCATGCGAGTGTCAGGCAAAAACCGCTTTGTGCTGCTGTAACGGGCAGACCCGGCAAGACCCTACGCGATCCAGACTCGCTTGGCTGGATGTTCAGGCCGCATCTCCGAGGGGCGCTTCCTCACAGGGGTCGGCGTCGGGCTTCCACCATCCCCGACTCGCTACAGCCTCATTCCAGGAGTACTATCCTCATCAACGATTCGCTTGTTTATCTAGCATTATAGCCGTTTTTGCTGCCCGGATGCAACTTACTCTTCGGTTTTTTTCAAAATCTTGTCGAGTTCGGCGAAATATTGCTTGGTCAGCTTTTCTTTTTCCTCCGCGCTCATATTTTCCGCGTTCATCCACTGCTGCTTGTAAAGCTCCAGCTGCTCCACCATCGCCAGTTCGGCAGCCGCTTCCTCTTCCAGATCGTAATTCTCGGACGGATCAAACGGAATCAGGCGATTGTCGTTGCCGCTGCGCAGGTAGGGGGATCGCCAGTTGTCCGGGAAGCGGTACGGCTGCTCGCCGAACAACAGTCCCAGGACGTCATCCGAGTCAATCGGCAGGAAGTGGTCGTAGTCGTCTCTGCGGCCCCCTTCCGACAGGTTGATGTGGGACAAAAAGTAGCGCAAATAGTGGTCGCCTGTTGCGGTATGCTTGACGATTGAGTAGGTTTCAAATTCGGAGGTTTCCAGTACTTTCACGGTCTCGATACAGGACAGGAATTCGTCCTTTTCGCGAGCGAACAGAGTGTCCATCATTGATCGTTCCTTTCATGGGTTGGGGTAAGCCTCATGATAGCAAAAGCCTTTCTTTCTGACAATGAAGGCATGTCCGATGAGCAAGTCAACGAGCAGACGCCACCACCTGCTTGCCTGTCACATGGCTGTAGCTTGTCTGTTTGGGCAAAGACGGCGTGAGCGGGCAGGCTTCCTGGCGGCAAGCGACATGAAAAAAGAGGCTATCCCTTCAAGCAGCAGCCTGGGAGGGGGATAGCCTCTTCCTGTCATTTACTTAGCAGTCGTCGTTCGAACACCCAATAATGACCAGCAGGATAAACAGTACGAGCACCAGTGCGAAGCTGTCTCCAAAGATGCCATTTCCGCAGTACGATGTACTCACGTTTGTTCCCCCTCCTTTCCGTTATGCTACAGTCTATACACATACGCACAGATTGGCGTGGGCGGATGCCCGGTAAGAGCAAAAATGGGCGCGAAAGAGCGGGAAGAGCGCGAAGAATAGACAAATTCTCAATTGACGAAGACTTTTCGCGGTGTTAAGATACTTTCAAACCTGAAAGTCAAAAATGGAATAACATGGTACAACTCTTATCAAGAGAGGCAGAGGGACTGGCCTGATGAAGCCTCGGCAACCGGTTAAAATCCGGTGCCAATTCCAGCAAAGCTACGGCTTTGAAAGATGAGAGGATGGTTCAGGCGCAAGTGTATCCGCGGACAAATCCTCTTCTTTCTCAGGAAGAGGATTTTTTGATGCAAAAAAACGGCTGAGAATAAACCGACGCAAGGGAGAAAAGGAGCACGTCAATGAAACCCACTTTTCGCGAACAGCTTTCCCGGAAAATTCTGATTCTGGACGGTGCGATGGGCACCATGCTGCAGCAGGCGAACCTGACCGCCGATGATTTTGGCGGCGAGGCCTACGACGGATGCAACGAGCTGCTGAATTTGACCAGACCCGATGTGATTCGCTCCATCCATGAAAAATATTTGGAAGCGGGCGCGGACATCGTGGAGACCAATACGTTCGGGGCAACCTCGGTCGTGCTGGCCGAGTACGACGTGGCGGACAAAGACCTGGAAGTGAACATCGCCGCCGCCCGTCTGGCGAAGGAAGCCGTCGATGCCTACTCCACAGCGGAATGGCCGCGCTACGTGGCAGGGGCCATGGGACCGACGACGAAAACGCTCGCGCTGACAGGCGGCGTCACGTTCGAGGAGTTGGTCGAGGCTTACTACCGGCAGGCAAAAGGGCTGATTATCGGCGGCGTCGATGTCCTGCTGCTGGAGACGTCGCAGGATACGCTGAACGTCAAGGCAGGCGGGATCGGCATTCGCCAGGCGTTTGAAGAGCTGAAGGTAGAACTGCCGGTGATGCTCTCCGGAACGATCGAGCCGATGGGCACGACTCTGGCCGGACAAAACATCGAAGCGTTCTACGTCTCGCTGGCGCACCTGAAGCCCGTGACAATCGGCCTGAACTGTGCGACAGGGCCGGAATTCATGCGCGACCATTTGCGCACCTTGTCCGGCTTGGCGCAATGCGGGGTGAGCTGCTATCCGAACGCGGGGCTGCCGGACGAGAACGGGCATTACCACGAGACGCCGCAAGGGCTTGCCGCGAAAATGCGCGCGTTTGCCGAGCAGGGGTGGCTGAACGTGGCAGGCGGCTGCTGCGGAACGACTCCGGAGCATATCAGAGCCATGGCGGAGGCGCTCAAAGACTGCAAGCCGCGCCAGGCCGTCCGCGAGGCCGTCAGTGCCGTTTCCGGGATCGAGGTGGTCTACGTTGAGGACGACAACCGTCCACTGCTGGTCGGAGAGCGCACAAACGTCATCGGCTCGAAAAAATTCCGCGACCTGATTGCAGCGGGGCAGTACGAGGAAGCGTCCGACATCGCCCGCGCCCAGGTGAAGCGCGGGGCGCACGTCATCGACACCTGCCTGGCCGACCCGGATCGCGACGAGTATGCGGACATGGAGAAGTTTTTGCCCTTCGTCGTGAAAAAGGTCAAGGCTCCGCTCATGATCGACTCGACGGACGCGAAAGTGATGGAGCTTGGCTTGCGTTATTCCCAGGGAAAAGCGATTCTCAACTCGATCAATCTGGAGGACGGACTGGAGAGATTTGAGGAAGTGGCGCCGCTGATTCGCAAGTTCGGAGCGGCCGTCGTCGTCGGAACGATCGAGGAGGCCGGGATGGCGATTACCCGCGAGAAAAAGCTTGCGGTCGCGAAGCGCTCGTACGACATATTGGTCAACCAGTACGGCATTCCGCCGCAGGATATCATTTTTGACCCGCTTGTCTTTCCCGTAGGGACGGGGGATGAACAATATATCGGCTCCGCGCGGGAGACGGTGGAGGGGATTCGCCTTATTAAAGAAGCGATGCCACAGTGCAAGACGATTCTCGGCATCAGCAACGTTTCCTTCGGTCTGCCCCCGGCGGGACGGGAAGTGCTGAACGCGGTCTTCCTGTACCATACGACACTCGCCGGACTTGATTTTGCCATCGTCAATACGGAGAAGCTGGAGCGCTACGCTTCCATTCCGGAGGAGGAGCGAAAGCTGGCGGAAGCGCTGCTGTTTGAAACCAACGACGAAACACTGGCGGCCTTTACGGAGTTTTACCGCCAGAAGAAAAAGGAAGTGCGCGTGGAAGCTTCCACGCTGACGCTGGAAGAGCGACTGGCCCGCTATGTGGTGGAAGGCTCAAAGGACGGACTGGTCGACGATTTGAAGCTGGCACTGGAAACGTACACGCCGCTGGAAATCATTAACGGTCCGCTAATGGCCGGGATGGAAGAGGTCGGCCGGCTGTTCAACGGCAACCAGCTCATCGTTGCGGAAGTGCTGCAAAGCGCGGAAGTCATGAAAGCCGCCGTTTCGTTTTTGGAGCCGTTCATGGAAAAAAAAGATTCCGCGTCCAAAGGCAAAATTTTGCTGGCGACCGTCAAGGGCGACGTGCACGATATCGGCAAAAATCTGGTGGAGATCATTTTGGCCAACAACGGCTACCACGTTGTGAACCTGGGCATCAAGGTGCCGCCTGAGCAACTGATTGACGCCTGCCGCAAAGAGAAGCCGGATGCGATCGGCCTGTCAGGGCTGCTGGTAAAATCGGCCCAGCAGATGGTCATTACCGCCCAGGACTTGCGTGCCGCGGGCATTGACGTACCGATGATGGTCGGGGGAGCGGCGTTGACCCGCAAGTTCACCTCCAACCGAATCGCGCCCGAATACCGCGGGGTTGTGCTGTACGCCAAAGACGCGATGGACGGCCTCGACCTCGTCAACCGCCTGCAAAACCCGCAGGAGCGGGAGCGGCTGATCGCAGAACAGCAGAATCTGGTCGAAGCGGCTGCGGCCGCACAGCCTGTCGTGCAGGAGAAAAAAGCGCCGCTCCCGGCGCGTTCGGCTATCAGCAGAACGGTTCCGATCCACCTGCCGCCGGATTGCGACCGCCATGTGCTGCGTCAGTACCCGATCAGCCACTTGCAGCCGTACCTGAACTTGCGCATGCTGCTCGGCAAGCATCTCGGCGTGCGCGGCAATGTGGAAAAGCTGCTCGAAGCGGGCGACGAAAAAGTGCTGGAGCTGTACGGCATCGTCGAAGCTCTCTTGCAGGAGGCGAAGCAGCACGGAACGATTCGCGCGCATGGAATCTACCAGTTTTTTCCTGCGCAAGCAGACGGTAACGACATTCTCGTCTACGATCCAAGCGATCACAGCAAGGTGCTGGAGCGGTTTTCGTTCCCGCGCCAGCCGGAAGAGCCGTATCTGTGTCTGTCTGACTTCTTGCGTCCGGTAGAGAGCAAGGAAATGGATTACGTCGGCTTTTTGACTGTGACGGCAGGAGGCGGCATCCGCGAGCGTTCGACCGAACTGAAGGAGCGCGGCGACTACTTGCGCTCGCACGTCCTGCAAGCGCTGGCTCTGGAGCTGGCGGAGGCGTTCGCCGAGCGGATTCACCACATGATGCGCGACGTCTGGGGAATTCCGGATCCGGCAGAGATGACCATGCTGGAGCGCTTCGGCGCCCGTTACCAGGGCATTCGCGTATCGTTCGGCTATCCGGCTTGCCCGAACCTGGAGGATCAGGCGCAGCTGTTCCGTCTGCTGCGGCCGGAGGATATCGGCATTCAGTTGACAGAAGGCTTCATGATGGAACCGGAAGCTTCTGTATCCGCGATGGTTTTTGCCCACCCGGAAGCGCGTTACTTTAACGCGGGTCCGTCGGTGTTTGAAGGATAGACGATCAATCGTCGATATGAAAATTAGGAGAGAAGGGATTGAGTTGACGACGAGCAAGAAAGACTTACGCGCGTATTTGCAAGATCACCTGCTGGTCGGAGACGGAGCCATGGCAACCCAGCTGCATGCGCTGGGTGCCCCGGTTGGTGTCAGTTTTGAAGAATTGTGTATATCCAACCCGCGCGTGGTGCATGAGGTCCATGCGTCGTACTATCAGGCAGGGGCGCGTCTCTTGGAAACGAATACGTTTTCGGCGAACCGGGACGCGCTCAGCCGCTACGGCCTGGAGCACAAGGTAGCGCGGATCAACCGCCTTGCCGTGGCCATTGCCCGCGAGGCGGCCCAGGATGATGCGTATGTAGCAGGCAGCATTGGCTCGATTTTGGCCGGGCGAGTCAAGAAAAAGGTACTGGATGAGTATCGGGACCAATACGAGGAACAGGCGATTGCCCTCCTGCACGCCGGGGTAGACGCGCTGATTTTGGAGACGTTCCTTGATCTGGAGGAGCTTTTGCTCGCCGTCGAAGTCATCCGTCCGTTGACCGATGTGCCGGTCATCGCCCAGCTGGCCACGCTGGAGGTAGGGCGGACGCGCGACGGCTACTCGCTGACGGATGCGTTTCCCCAACTGAAAAAAGCAGGAGCCGATATCATCGGGCTGAACTGTCGGGTGGGACCGGCTGAAATTTTGCGCTCGTTTGAAAGTACGATCTTCCCGGACGATTCGCTGCTGTCGGCGTTTCCCAACGCCGGACGGCTGGGAATGACGGATGGGGAGTACGCCTTCAAGTCGTCTCCCGACTATTTTGCCGAAAGCGCCTTGCGCTTGCGCGACCAAGGGGTTCGCCTGATTGGCGGCTGTTGCGGAACCACTCCTGCGCACGTGAAGGCGATGGCAGACGCGCTCGCCTCGCAACAGCCGAAAGCCCGCGTGAATCCGCCGGTTGCTGCGAGAGAGCGCCCGCACATTTCCGTGGTCAGCACCCGTGAGCGGGAAAAGCCAAGCATTGTGGAACGGGTAAAAACAGGCACCACGATCATCGTCGAATTTGACCCGCCGCGCGATCTCGACGCCGAGCAGTTTTTGGACGGCTGCTGCGAGCTGCACAAGGCAGGGGCGGATGCGATTACGCTGGCAGACAACTCGCTTGCGACGGTGCGGATGAGCAACATGGCTCTCGGGGCGCTGATGAAAAACAAGCACGGGATCGATCCGCTGCTGCACATTGCCTGCCGCGACCGCAATCTGATCGGGCAGCAGTCCCATCTCATGGGACTGCACGCTCTCGGTATCGACCAGATTCTCGTGATTACCGGCGACCCGTCGCGCTTCGGCGATCTGCCAGGGGCCAGCTCGGTGTTCGATGTCACGTCCTTCGACCTGATCCGCATGGTGAAGCAGTTGAACGAAGGCGTTTCCTTCTCGGGACGTCCATTGAAACAAAAGGCCCAGTTTATCGTTGGCGCAGCCTTCAACCCGAACGTCCGCAACATGGCGGCAGCCGTTGCCCGGCTGGAAAAGAAAGTCGAGGCAGGGGCCGATTATATCATGACCCAGCCAGTATACGACGTCGAATCGATTCGGCTGGTACACGAGGCGACCAAGCACATCGGGGTTCCGGTCTTTATCGGAATCATGCCGTTGACCAGCTCCCGCAATGCGGAGTTTCTGCACAACGAAGTTCCGGGCATCAAGCTTTCGCAAGAGGCGCTGGAGCGGATGAAAAAGGTGCAGGGTCCGGCAGCCAGACAGGAAGGAATCGCCATCGCAAAAGAGCTGATTGATGCGGCCGTCCGCTATTTCAACGGCATCTACCTGATTACGCCCTTCAACTACTACGAGATGGCTGCGGAACTGATTGCCTACGTGCGCCAGCAGAGCGCTCTGCTCAAAACGGCCCAGCCCTAGAAGGCTCCCGCTGCCACCCGCTTTTTCACCCTCTGGCCAACAGGCCCTCGCTTCAGACACAGGCAAAGCCCTGGTCGTTTACGCGAGGGCTTTTAGTTGGTCGAGCATGTACGCGGTCTTCAATGCTTCGCGTGTGCAAAATTGGTGAATGGCCGCCGCATCCATCTGCTCGTACTGCTTCATGCGCAAAAAGCGTTCCAGCATGTGCGGAAAGGCGAGATCGACAAACAGCAGGTGCAGCTGCTCGGTAGACAGCGGATTTTCTTGCAAATAGCCGCGCAGCAGGGAGACAAACAACTGCTCGTTCCAGTCCCCCTTCTTGCGCATGGCAAGCGAAAGCACGCGGCTGATGTCTTTGGAAGGAAAGTCGTAGCGGACATCTTCCCAGTCGATAATCGCGATCCGTTTGTTGCGTGCGAGCAAATTGCCGTTGTTGAAATCGCCGTGGCAGAGAAAGTGCCTGTCAAGTGGCGTTTTTTTCCACTTGGCGAAATAGGCGGACGACTTCAACTGCTCCCGTGCCGTCTCTCCGGCCTGGCGAAAATAGGGGAGGTACTCGACGATTGTGGAGAAGCGCGGCTTCTGTTTGTCTTTGTGCCGTTGTTCCCACTTTTCCAGGGCGGCCAGGTCTGTTTTGTATTCCTCCGACCATGTGGGGGCGCCGTTGTACAGCTCGCCGTGCTTGGAGGTAAAGCCGAGCGAGCTTTTGTGAAACCGCCCCAGCACAGCGCCGACCTGCTCCAGTCTGGCGGGCGAGTTGTAGGCGATTTTCGGCCAGGACAGCCACTGATGGAGGACGAACAGATTGCCTTTCCAGACGATCGAACGCTTGCTGCTTTTCGTCCGCTGAATACCGGGGATGAGGATGCCCTTTTTGCGCAAATACGCTTCGGCATTCAGGATGAAATGCTGGCGCTCTTTCGGCAAATATGAGATTTTGCCGATGAATTTGCCTATAGAGGTATCGAAAAAAACAACGAGCGATTTGGGCGTTTCGCGAAGCTTTTCGTGGTGCGATACGGTCAGGGCGTATTTTTGCTCGATCTTGCGGATGAGGTCGTTCATCCGGTTTGCGCCTCCCTTGCGTGTAAGAACGTACGATTATCGTACGCCCGAGGGAGCGCGGAGTTGACACAAACCGGCTCAGTCGCGCGGCACAGGCAGCGGATGCCAGTTCTTTTCCCGCAAAAAGGCGCTAAGCTCGGCGAATCTGGCGATTTTCTCCGCGCGCGTGTAGGACGCATTGGCGCCACTGGTGGACGGGATCACGAACAAATAACTGCCCGCCCAGTCCGTGGTGCCGAAAGCTTTTTCCGGCTGCAAGCCGAGCGAGACAGCCGCTTTCTTTTGGCCCGTGGCATGGCGAAAGGCGGTGATCCCGTTAAAGCAGATGACGCGCGGGCGATAGGTCTGGATCATCTGCACGAACTGCTCGGCCCCTGTCGCGAAGTCGTCGCGGGTGAGGTCTTGCGACGAGCGGGTAGGGCGCGAGACGAGATCGGTGATGCCGTAGTCGTATTCCAAAAGCAGGGCGGTTTCCTCCGGGCGCAACTGCCGGGGAGTAAGCCCGCCTTCGAACAGGCCGCGCCAAAACAAATTCGCCGGGTTCGCGTAGTGGAAGCCGGCCGTTGCCGAGACGCGGCCGGGATTGATGCCGCAAAACAAAACCGCCAGATTGCGGCGGATGTAGGTCGGCAGCCATCGTTTTGTAAAGTCGGCCAAGGCGATTCCCTCCGTTTTTTCCCCATTGTAGCACATCCAAGAATGCTTGCCGAAGCACGCACGAGTAGCGGTCATGAAAAAAGCGCTCCCGGATCGGGAACGCTGTAGGTACAACCTGTTACAGTTTGTAGATGTCGGTATATTTTTTCTCCAGATAATCCATCAGGTACGTGGCGTTGGTGCCCTCCCCGGTGATCGCTTGCACCAGTTCGAGCGGGCTTTTCATTTTGCCGTGCTGATGAATGTTTTCTTTGAGCCAAGCGCGGATGGGCGCGAAATCTCCGTGCGCCACGAGTTCCTCGAAGCCTGCGATCTCGTTTTTCATCGCATGAGCAAACTGGGCGGCGTACACGTTACCGAGCGAATAAGTAGGGAAGTAGCCGAAGCTGCCGCCGGACCAGTGCACATCCTGGAGGACGCCCAGCGTGTCGGTTGGCGGCTCGACACCCAGGTATTCCTTCATCTTTTCGTTCCAGAGCTGCGGCAGATCGGCCACCTGGATCGTCTGGTTGATGAGTCCTTTTTCGATCTCGTAGCGAATCATGACGTGCAGGTTGTACGTCAGTTCATCGGCCTCGGTGCGGATGAACGACGGGGTCACCGAGTTGACAGCGCGGTACAGGTCTTCCGCCGTCACGCCTGCGAACTGCGTCGGGAACGCTTTTTGCAGATCACCGAAAAAGTGCTTCCAGAACGGCAGGCTGCGCCCGATCATGTTTTCCCAGAAGCGGGACTGCGACTCGTGAATGCCCATCGAGGTGCCCTCGCACAGCGGGGTAAACAGCAGCTCCGGGTTGATGTTTTGCTCGTACATGGCGTGGCCCGCCTCGTGAATGCAGCTGAACAAGGCGGAGTTGAAATCGTTTTCATCGTAGCGCGTTGTGATGCGGACATCGCCCGGATTGAAGGTCGTGCAGAACGGATGCACGCTTCTGTCCATCCGGCCCGCCTTGAAGTCGTAGCCGATTTTCTCCAGAACGTAGCGGCTGAACGCTTCCTGCTCGGCAACAGGGAAGTTTTTGCGCAAGAACGAGGTGTCCGGCTTGTGCGGGGAGTCGGCGATCGCCTGGACCAGCTTGACGGTTTTTTCCCGCAAGGTGGCGAAGATCGGATCGAGCTGATCGACGGTCATGCCCGGCTCGTACAGGTCGAGCAAGGTGTTGTACTTGTTCTTGCCGTCGTGTCCCCAATAATCGATGAACGCCAGCTGGAAGTTGACGATTTTCTCCAGGTACGGCTGGAACATGGCAAAGTCGTTGTTGGCCCTGGCTTCTTCCCACACCGTTTCCGCCTGGGAAGTCAACACGACAAACTCCTGGTACTGGGCTGCCGGAATTTTTTTGTTGCGGTCGAACTCTTTTTTGCATTCGAGTACGGTGTGGCGGGTGATGTCATCGAGCGCTTCCAGCGCGGACGGCTCGCTCAGCTCGGCGAGAAACGCTTCCATTTCCGCGGACGTCGCCAGCTTGAACTGTTCGCCAGCCAGCACGCCGATGATTTCGGAGCGGGCATCCATTCCTTTGCGGGGAGCTTGTGTCGCCTTGTCCCAATGCAGGACGGCGAGCGCCTGGTTGTAGCTGGTCATTTTTTTCACATAGGCCCGAAAATCGGCCGCGCGTGTCTCGAGATTCGTCGTCATGAAGTTCCTCCTATTTGCTTGATGTGCATAGCTAGGTAATGAATATGTATGACATGCATTCAAAAAAATTTTACTACATACTATTATAACGGCTTGCAGAAAAATTACTAGGTGGATGCAGGGCACATTTGTCGGTATAATCGTAGAGGAAAACAATCAGGCATCTTATTTGCGATGACAGGAGAATGAAAATGAGTCAAACCAACCCCCAATGGGAACATGAGATAGCAAAACGCCGTACCTTTGCCATTATCTCCCACCCGGATGCGGGCAAAACAACGATGACGGAAAAGCTGCTCTACTACGGCGGAGCCATTCGCGAGGCAGGGATGGTCAAAGGGCGGAAAAACTCCAAGCACGCCACCTCCGACTGGATGGAGATCGAGAAAAAGCGCGGAATCTCCGTGACGTCCAGTGCGATGGACTTTGAATACAAAGGGCACCATATCAATATTTTGGACACTCCCGGTCACCAGGACTTCAGCGAAGACACATACCGCACCCTGACCGCCGCCGATGCCGCTGTCATGATTATCGACGTGGCCAAAGGGGTGGAGGCGCAGACGATCAAGCTGTTCAAAGTCTGTCGGATGCGGGGCATCCCGATTTTTACGTTCGTCAACAAGCTCGACCGCCACGGGAAGGACCCGTTTGAGCTCTTGGAAGAGATCGAGCGCGTGCTGGGCATCCGCTCGTACCCGATGAACTGGCCGATTGGCATGGGCAGCTCCTTCAGCGGGGTCTACGACCGGATGAAATCCCGCGTCGAGCTGTACCAGAACAACACGCAGCACGAAGAAATTTCGTTTTTCCCGGTCGAGGGAGCAGAGGACCCGCTGATCGGCGAGCGCGTCGGTCAGGAGCTGTGGCAGCAGTTGCAGGATGAAATCTCCCTGCTCGACGTCGCCGGGGACGAATTCGATCCCGAACTGATCGCCAAAGGACAGCTGACACCCGTATTTTTCGGCAGTGCGATCAACAACTTCGGGGTGCAGACCTTCCTGGACAACTTTTTGCAAATGGCGCCAGCCCCTTCGGCGAAAAAGAGCAATATCGGCCTGATCGATCCGTACACGAATCCGTTTTCCGGCTTCATTTTCAAAATCCAGGCCAACATGAATCCGGCGCACCGCGACCGCATCGCCTTTTTGCGCATCTGCTCCGGCAAGTTCGAGCGGGGCATGTCCGTGAAGCACGTGCGTCTCGGCAAAGACATCAAGCTGGCTCAGCCTGTGCAGTTCATGGCGCAGGATCGTGAAATCGTCGAGGAGTCGTTTGCTGGCGACGTCATCGGCTTGTTCGACCCGGGCATTTTCCAGATCGGCGATACGCTTTGCGTCGGCCAATCGTTCGAGTACGAGGAAATGCCGCACTTCTCGCCGGAGTTTTTCTCCAAGGTGATGGTGAAAGACGCGATGAAGCACAAGCAGTTCCAGAAAGGCATCATGCAGCTGACAGAGGAAGGGACGGTACAGTTGTTCCGCACCTATCCGATGGAAGAACTGATTCTCGGCGTAGTCGGCGTCCTGCAGTTCGAGGTGCTGGAATACCGTCTCAAGGCCGAGTACGGAGTCGAGATCGTGCTGACGAGAATGCCGTACCAGATCGCCCGTTGGCTGGAAGGCGACAAGGCGGCGCTCGACGCCGTGAAAAACAAGACGGTTACCGACCGTTATGGACGCCCGGTGATGCTGTTTGAAAGCGAGTATCAGCTGCGGGTCGCCATGGAAAAGTATTCGTCGATCAAGTTCCACGAAAGCTCGCTCGGCTTGAAGGCGACACAAGCGTAACCGACACAAAAGAGCAGGATCTCGCGCAAGCGGCGGGGTCCTGTTTTTCTTTTCCGATCCTACTTGGACGACTCCCCTCATATACTGGGACAAAGACGGGCGGGATGAGAGGAAGGGAATGTCGTGAGGGTTCTGTTGTTGGTCGTGTTGTTTCTCGTTGCCTTCGACATGCACGCACAGACGCCGCTATTGGCGCCGTACTTGAATATGTTGGGTGTGTCGGCCGCCATGATCGGCTTTGTGCTGGGCGGCTATGCGGTCAGCAATCTGACCGGAAATCTGTTCGCGGGTCCTTTTCTTGATCGGTTTCCGAAAAAGTGGTTTATCGCCGGAGGCTTGATTCTGGCCGGGTTTATGCTGATTGGTCAGGGCGTCGTGACGCATACGGGCGGTTTTTTTGCTTTTCGGCTGTTGCTTGGCTTTGTCATGGCTTTCGTCTCTCCCGCTTGCTCGGCCATGCTGGGCGAGACGGGCAGAACAGCGCTTGAACAAGGCGAAATCATGGGCAAAAAAGGACTGGTGCTTACGACAGCGGGGATTGTGTCGCCTGCGGTCGGCAGCTTTTTTGCCGTTCAGTTCGGCTACGGCCAATCGTTTGTCATTCTCGGTTACATCATGATCGTTGCTGGCGTGTTTTCCTGGCTCGTGCTTCCGGCCAAAGTGGCTGGCGGCGGCGTTCCTGCCAAGCCGTTGCCCCAGGCGGAAGGGCGGCAGCGCCTGCTGATGATTCTGGAAAATCGTCTGCTGTACCCGGCTTTTTTGGGCGGGTTTGCGATTATGTACGCGCAAGGGACGATCATTTACGAGGTGCCGCTGCTCGTGCAAAAGCAAGGAATGTCGCCAGCCGTGACCGGCATATTGTTCAGCTTGAAAGGTTTGGGGGCGCTGGCGATTCTCTGCCAGTTCTGGCTGCACAAAGTCCCGGCGGAGACGCGCGGCTTCGCCGGACTCGGGGTGCTCAGCGCGCTTCTGTACATGCTGGCGCTCGGGGTGGCGATCCCGATTCAGGTCATGATGTTTTTGTTCGGCGCCTGCTTCGGCATGCTGTTTCCGACGTTTGCCACGATCTTGACGGTACATTCGCCGCGCGAGCTGTACGGCAGCGTGTTCAGCATCTACTCGGCGGTGCTGTCCGTCGGAGCAGTGCTGAGCCCGGTCATCGCGGGCTTGTTGGGGAATTGGCATCATTCGTACTTTATTGCCTTCTTCGTCACGGCAGGAGTGTGTTTGATTGGCGGGCTGCATCGGTTGTTGCTGAGCGGGGTGACGCGCTGAGAGAGCTGTTTCGCACCGCGCCGCTGGCAGGATCCGTGGGTTGATCGGGGGAGCAAATTCCCTTATAATACCGATGTGTTTTTTGAAAATTATTCTCAATGAGAAGCAAACGGCTACGGATGCGAATAGGCAGGTGTCATTTGGGTGAGGGAACAGGATAACAAAAAGATCAAGGATCTGGTTGCGCTGTGGACGAATGCCGCCGTTCACGTCATCGACATACGCCAGTTTGCCTTGCAGGCGCAAGAGACGTGGAGCAGCTACCGCCTGCCGACCTCCAGCTATTTTTACGCTTGCAAAGGACAGGCGCGAGTGTGGCTGGACGGACGCGAATATGCGGCAGACCGCTTCCTGCTGCTCCACGGCGGCAAAGGGGCGGTGCTGGATTTGCAGCCGTCTGAAGAGGGGATTGTGTTTTATCTCATTTTGTACAAAGCAAAGGGGATGCTGCCTCAGCAGGGCAAGCGTCACCTATTGATAGACCGTTCCGATCTGTTTCAGCTGCCGTACGGCTTTGTTCCGCACGAGCCGACGGTATTGTTCCAGCTGGTGGCGGCCATGTCCCGCGAATGGGACGCAAACGAGCGGCTGCGCGTCAAAGGGACGTTTTTGCAATTCGTCCACGAAGTCTTGCAGCAGTTGAGCCGGCAGGACTTGTCGCAAGCCCGGCAGCCGCTTGCCAAGCAGGTCGTCCGTTACCTGGACGAGCATTACACGACGCGGGTTTCTTTGGAGAGCCTCGCCGAGCAGTTTTGCTACAGTGCCCGCTACCTGACCCGTCTGGTCAAGGAAGAAACAGGCCACAGCCCGATCGACTACGTGATCTCGCTGCGAATGGAAAAGGCGAAGGAGCTGCTTGCCCAAACAGACGCGACCATGCAGGAAGTAGCGGCTGCTGTCGGGTATCCGGACGTGCTCTATTTCAGTCGGTTGTTCAAAAAGCATACCGGGATGACGCCGAGCGCCTTTTCCAGGCAGGCTCGGACGGCCCCTGCCGTTCCGGATCGTCTATATGGAAAGTCCGGATTGTCTATTGTGGACGAGAAGCGGGAAAGCTATAGTGTTAACGATAATCGTTATCAACGAAGCTTTGGGGGGATCGTTCGCATGAACAAAAAATCAACGCGCCACATGGCAACTCTCTTCATGGTCAGTCTCGCACTGCTCGTGAGCGCGTGCTCTGGCACGGCAAGTCCGACACCGCAAGCCGGGGGGAGCGTACAAGAGCAGGCCGGAGCGGCCCAGCGCGAATTGACAGACGGGTTGGGCAACAAAGTGACGGTACCTGCGCATCCACAGCGGATCATCGCTTCTTACCTGGAAGACCATCTGGTGGCGCTGGGCGTGAAGCCGGTCGCCCAGTGGTCGGTCGGCAAAGGCGACGTGCAGGGGTATCTGCAAAAAGAACTGGCGGGAGTTCCGGCGATTCCGTACGACCTGCCGCCTGAAGTCGTGATGAGCTACAATCCCGACTTGATTATCATGGACAATGCAGACCTGGTAGCGGGAGACAAATACAGCCAGTACGCCAAAATTTCGCCGACGTATACGATTGGCAAAGAAAAGAACAGCGACTGGCGCAAAGAGCTTCTGATCGTGGGCGAGGTATTGAACAAGAGCGAGGAAGCGAAAAAGGTACTGGCCGATTACGATGCGTACGCGGCCGAGAGCAAAGAAAAGCTGAAGCAGGGAATCGGGGAAAAATCGGCGGCTGCGCTCTGGGTGACAGCGAAAGGCATCTACATGGCGCGTCAGGACTTGTCCAGCGGAGATGTGCTGTACAAAGACCTCGGGTTTAAAGTGCCGAGCGTCGTCCAGGAAATTTCCAAGTCGGGCGAGGCCAACTGGAACGCCGTGTCTCTGGAAAAACTGGCCCAGCTTGACGCCGACTACCTGTTTATCGTCAACAGCAAAGGCGTGTCCAAGGACGAGTTTTTGAAGGAGCCGGTCTGGGCGAACATCCCTGCGGTGAAAAACGGACATGTCTACGACTTTACGACAGAATCAAGCTGGCTGTACACGGGCGTGATCGCCAACCGCCAGATGATCGAGGACGTACTTCAAAACGTACTGAAATAAGCCAAACGAAAACCAAACCACCGTTCGCAGCAGGCGGACGGCGGTTTGGTTTTTTATACGCTGTCAGGCGGTCTCTTTGTTTCCATGGACGTGGCGCCTGCTCGTCGCGCTTTCACATGCTTGAGCTCCGCCACGATGATGAAGCTCACGATGACGAGCAAAAACCACGAGCTGATTTTGCTCAGATGCACCAGCTCCCAGCCGGAGCGCTGGTTCGGATAGGCCCAGGCGCCGAAAAAGGTGGCGATATTTTCCGCGATCCAGATGAAAAAGCCGATCAAAAAGTAGCCGAGCGGAAGCGGCATGGAAAAGCGCTCGTGGGTGACGCGAAAGTATACTTTCGATCGCCAGAACACGAGGAACATGAGTGCCATCAATACCCAGCGCAGATCCCAGATGAAGTGATGGGTGAAAAAATTGAGGTAGATCGCCGCACCGAGCGAGGTTACCCAGATCGGCTTCGGCCAGTTGGTCAGGCTGACGTCCAGGCGACGCCACGCCTGGCACAAATAGCTTGCGACACTTGCGTACATGAAGCCGCTGTAAAGCGGAACCCCGAACACCTTGCTGTATCCGTCCTCCGGATAGCTCCAGGAGCCCATCTGCACCTTGTAGATTTCCAGACACAGGCCGATCAGGTGAAAGACCGTGATGACCTTCAGTTCGTCCCGCGACTCCAGCCCGCTTTTCACCATCCACACCTGAAAAGCCAGGCAGAGCAGCAGCAACAGGTCGTATCGGGGCAGACCAGGGATGGCGACGAATTTGGATACCGCAAGCGAAGCGAAGATGAAGACGGGAAACAGACAAGACAGGGCCTCCTGATACGCGAAGTGCAGCAGGAGGCGAATGAAGCGGATCATTCTTCGATGTCGTCGGCAGGAGTGGGGCCTTTGGCGACAGGCAAATCGTAGGAGCTCCAGTCGCTCCAGCTTCCTGCGTACAGCTTGGCGTCAGTCCGTCCTGCCTGGTGCAAGGCGAGGAGGTTGGTGCAGGCCGTGACCCCTGAGCCGCAATAGACGATGATCTCCCGGTCCGCAAAGTCGGCGATGCGAGCCTGGAGCTGTTCCGGCGGCAGCATGGTCATGTCCGCAGCCAGGTTGTCCTTGTAAAAGAAATGGCGGGCGCCAGGGATGTGTCCGGCCTTCGGATCGAGCGGCTCCAGCTCGCCGCGATAGCGCTCGCCTGCTCGCGAATCGAGCAGCACCGTCTCGGGCTTGCGCTTCTGCACGTCTTCGATGCTCGCCAGCATCTCCGGGCGAGGGCGCGGGACAAACGTGCGCGCCTGCGGTGTCGGCACGTCGGCCGTCACCTCGTAGCCGGCCTTTTTCCAGGCGGCGTATCCGCCATCGAGTACGGCGACGCGGTCGTGACCGAGGTAGCGCAGCAGCCACCAGAGACGTCCAGCCATCGCCATTTCCTGGTCATCGTAGGCGATCACTGTCGTGTGCTCGTCAATGCCCGAGCGGGAAAACAGCGCGGCGAGAGCGGCGGGATCGGGAAGCGGATGGCGTCCGCCATGCGCGCCCTTTTGACCGGACAAATCGCGATTCAGATGGAAATAGAGGGCTCCCGGAATATGATCGGCTGCGTATTCCTGCGCCCCCTGTTCGGAAGCGGACAGCGCAAAGCGGCAATCGGCGATGACGATCCGCTCGTCGTGCAGATGATCGCGGAGCCATTGTGGTGTGACAAGTGCTTGCATCGTTCCCCCTGCTTTCTGATGTTTTCTTCATCATAGCAGATGGCGATTAGATCGAGTACAATATTTGTAAATGTGGCGGTAGAGAGGAGTAACAGGATGAAGCGTGTAGTCCGATACTTTTTCGAAGGCTTGCTGTACGTCATTCCCTTGGCCGTGACGATTTTCATTTTATACACCTTTTTTACAACGGTGGACAGCTGGTTTTACAATCTGGTCAGCAAGCGGTTCCCTCTCCCTTTTCCCGGCGTGGGGGTACTGATTACGATCGTGGGCATTACGATTGTCGGGTTTTTGGCCTCCAACGTGCTGACGCGCGGCTTATTGGCCGTTGTGGACAGCGTTTTTGAAAAAGTGCCGTTCATCAAGCTGATCTATACGGCGATCAAGGATTTGACCGGGGCGTTTGTGGGGGACAAAAAAAGCTTTGACAAGCCAGTTCTGGTCAGGTTGTCCAAGGACTCGGGAGCCAAAGTCATCGGCTTCGTGACAAAAGAAAGCATGGATACATACGGGCTGGCCGACCATGTTGCCGTTTATCTCCCGCAATCGTACAATTTTGCGGGCAACCTGCTGCTGTTTCCAAGCGAGCAGGTGCAGCCGCTCGACATGGACAGCGCCGAGGTGATGGCGTTTCTCATCTCGGGCGGGGTATCGGGCAAAAAAGCGGCCACCAAAGCCGAAAACGAACAAAGCTGCCAGGCATGAGGCAGCTTTGGCGTATCGTTTTCCACGGAACGTGCACAGGGCAGCTTCCGACCGTTTGGCCGTGAAGCTGCCCTGCTGTTGTCGGGTGCCTTAGCTGCTGAAAAAACCGCTGCGGCTGGAATGTTTGCGACGATAAAAGTGATGGCCATACGATTTGTGACCGAGCTTCCACAGCGGGCCGCGATGGCGATAGCCGCTGCTGCTGTATTTGCGGTAGCCGCGCCCGGTCATTTTCCCAAAAAATCGTGCGCCTTTTTTCAAGAGTGCCACGACAATGACGACCGCGACAAGAAACAGCACGAACCCGATTCCTAAAATGGTCAGGATGACTGACATCTGCATCGTCTCCTTTTGTCCGGCCCGCTTGTCGCGGAAAAAGCCTTCCGTACAGCAAATTGCTCTGCGCAGGCCGACGATCCGTATAAGGATGGTTACGGATTAACCGCCAAGAAGTTTCACGCGGGGGAGGGCCGACCTTTGGACGAACGGTACAGGTCCGCATCCGTTAGGCGTTCAAATACTTTTCGTAAGGGGTATAGTCAATTTGCTTGGATTGCAGGTGGGCGATGAGCCATTTGTGGTCGCGCTTGGGAGTCGCGACGATGTATCCTTTGACAATCAGTTCGGTTGTAATGGAGGTCGCTTTCTCTTCCAGGGCAATCTGCCCGATTTTCGCTGCGATCGAGCGCCTGGCCACATCGCGAAACAGCTGCGGTACAGGCTCGACCAACTCGTTAAGCAATGTCAGACCTTCTTCTGTCCACAGCGACCGCGTCTGTTCGATGTAGTAGTCCTGCCAGTCGAGATCGGACTTCCCGTCCTGTTTCGGCATGGACTTGAGGAATTTGCGAAACATGAAGTAGCCGCCGATTCCCATCAAACCAACAAGCACAAACGTCCATGCGATAATAAACAGGGAAAAACCTGTAGACATTTCACTCATGTGCGTACACCTCGTAACCGTAATCCGTAAAAAATGCCTGTCCAGATCAAGTGTACCTTATTTTTCGGCGGGCAACAAACTTTTTGTGCTTGTGCCCATCCTGCGCTTTGCTCTTCCCAAGTACACATACAATTTAGTATGATTAGAATTAATCTTAATGGGGAGTGGACGCTCATGTTCAAGCTTGGACAACGCGTCGTCATTGTTGCCGACACTTTCGAGCAAGGCTTGCCGATCGGCGAATACGGGTATTTGATCGCACGCGACCGCAACCCGGACAGTGCGTTTGCATGGGTCATTCGCATACCCAAAATAGATAAGCAAATTCCAGTGGTAGAAGACGACATCGCCTTGGAAGAAAAACTGCTGGAGGAGGAAGCGGAGCGTGTCTCGCGGGAAGCGTTGCTGGATTTCGCCCTGGCGACGCGCAACGAGGCTCTCTTCAGACAGCTGATGGGCATGTCGGAACAAGAAGAGGCACATGACGAACCAGCGAAGGAATCCATGGAAGAATTTATCCGTAAAGTCAATCTGAAAGCCTGGATATAACGATCGGCGGTTTCCCTTTAGGGGGAAATTCGCTTTTCTTTGCAGGACAGGGCTTGTCCCTGGATACTATGGTGAAGGAATGAAAGCGAGGCTGTTTCATGTCGGAATTTGTGACGTTTACCAATGAATTTGGTCAAACTATCGAGATGTCCCGGGAGGACTACCAGAAAAAAGTGATTCCACACAATCTGGAGCTGTATTGGGACCAAAAAGAAAAGCTTCGCGACTTTGCGATGGAGTTGGTGAAGGAGCAATTTCACGAGCAGGCCGCTGTTGCGGCGGACAGGCTGCTTGAGCTGTACGGACCGATTGAGTCCGCCCTCATTTTCCGCGCCGTTGTTCACATGCAGGCGAGAGAATTCGAGCGGGCGAAGACGATCCTGACCGATTGCCTGGAGCGCTTCCCTTCATCCGGGGCGGCCTGCACGAATCTGGCCAAGATTTACGCGTATGAGGGAGAAGAGGAAAAAGCCTTCGAAATCTTGAATACGGGCCTGCACAAAGACCCGAATCAGGAAAACGGTCTGAACATGTATGTCGAGAGCTTTTTGCAGAGCGGCAAGCGCGAAGAACTTCGCTCCCGTCTGGAAGCGCTCTCTGTCAAGGAAGGAGCCTGGCGGCCACAGCTTCATTTGGCCCGTCTGGCTCTGACCGAGAACGATCTGTTGCATGCGATGAAATGGTACACGGCTGCCATTGAGGGAGCCAAGGATCGCTTCGAAGTGGTCATGACGGTAACGGGCGAGCTGGGGCAGGCAGGCTATGTGTATCAGCTGATCCAGCTTTGCGAGAAGTATTGGACGCCGGAGTTTCCGTATCCGTATGCCGGATTCAACTACGCCAATGCCTTGCTGGCTACCGACCAAAAGGAAAAGGCGATTGCCATTCTGCGCACCATGCAGGAGCATTTGCCGGACAACTACAAGCCGATGGTCGACCATTTCCTCGCCCGGGTGCCCGGTGCGCTGGAAGTGGAGGCGGCGGCACAGCAAAAAGTGCAAGCGGACAGCCAGCCTGGCGATCAGGCGACGAAAAAGAGCTGGTGGAAGTTTTGGAAGTAGCGCCATCCACAAAACCTAGCGCCCGACGTATGGCTGTCGGGCGTTTTTCTATGCGGTTGCGACAACCTGTGCGGCGAACGCAGGCAACAGTCACGCGCGCTTGGCGCAAAAGCCGCGAGCGAACGGGGCCGCCGAGCCAGAAGATCGCCAGTAAAAAGGAGGACGAAGCATGCTGCACCATCTGGAGCTGTATGTAGCGGATTTGAAGCGATCAACGGAATTTTGGGGGTGGCTCTTGGAGGAACAGCTTGGTTATGAGCGCTACCAGCAATGGGCGAGCGGGATCAGTTGGAAGCACGGCAACACGTATCTGTGTTCGTGCAGGCAGAGGAGAGGTTTCTTGATGGGCCGTATCACCGCTGTCGCGTTGGATTGAACCATCTGGCTTTTCAAGCGCGCAGCCGGGAGCAGGTGGAGGCGATTCGCCAGGAGTTGTGGCGGCGAGGCGTGTCGATGCTCTACGAGGACCGCTATCCACACGCGGGCGGCAGGGAGCATTACGCGCTGTTTTGCGAAGACCCGGATCGGATCAAGGTGGAGATCGTAGCGCCGGAGTAAGCGAGGGACGAAAGCGCCCCGGCAAGACACGCCAACAGCGAAACAGCGCGACCATCCCCGGACGATGATCGCGCTGTTTCGTACTCCATCTATTTAAACTGGCTGGTGAGCCGCCGCTCCAAAAAGGCGACGCCTTGATACATCAAGGTGGCGATGACCGCGATGATGGCGAGGCTCATCATGACCAGGGTAAAATTAAACACCTGGAACCCGTAAATAATCAGATAGCCCAATCCTTGCTGGGAAACGAGAAACTCGCCGACGATGACGCCCACCCAGGAAAGGCCGACATTTACCTTCAACGTGGCAAGCAAGGTCGGAATCGTCGCAGGGAGAATGACGAGGCGGAAAATTTGCCGCTTGTTGCCGCCGAGCGTCTGGACGACCTTGATGTAGTTTTGGTTGACCTCGCGAAAGCCGGAGTAGACGTTGATCGTGGTGATGATGATCGAGATCGCGCAGCCCATGGCGATGACAGATAGGAGTCCCGGGCCGAAGCCGACGATGAAGACCGGGCCGAGCGCGACTTTTGGCATGCTGTTGGCGATCACGAGATACGGCTCCAGCACCCGCGAGAGAAACGGGGACCACCAGATGACCGTGGCGATGACCGCGCCGAGCAGCGTGCCCAACAGAAAGCCGATGACCGTTTCCCACACCGTCATCCCTACGTGAGGAAGCAGGCTGCCATCCAATAGCTGGGACCAAAACTGTGCGCCGATTTTGGAAGGGTAGCTGAAGATGAGCGCATTGATCGTGTTCGTGCGGGCCAGTAGCTCCCACAGGCCGAGAAAGACGAGAAACAACAGGCATTGCGTGGAAAACACCCAGTAGCGGACCGTTGCTTCCCGCTTCAAGTAGTTGCGGTGGATGGCGTCAATGTCCTTTGGCTGCATCGGATACCACCTCCATCTCTTTCCAGACGCGATGGAACAGGTCTTGGAAGCCATCCTGATTGCGGGCGTCGAAAGGCAGGGAGTCGCGAATGGCGGCAGGGACAGCCAGTTCGCGGCTGACTCGCCCCGGATTGCGCGAAAAGATGTAGATGCGGTCGCCCATGGCAATCGATTCGGAGAGGTCGTGCGTGACCAGAATGGCGGTTTTTTTATGCTTGCGCAAGGTGGAAAAGATCAGGTCCTCCAGCTTCAGCTTCGTCTGATAGTCCAGCGCGGAAAACGGTTCATCGAGCAGCAGCACATCCGGTTGACAGGCAAGGGTGCGGACGAGGGCGACCCGTTGTCTCATGCCGCCGGACAGCTGCTGGGGAGACGCTTTGCGCACGTCGGCAAGCTCCATTTCATCGAGCAGGTGCAAGGCGTACTGCTCCGTCTCCCTGGAGCGGATTCCCTGGATGTCGAGACCGAGAAACACGTTGTCTTCAATGGAGCGCCAGTTGAACAAATAGTCCTGCTGGAGCATGTAGCCAACCTGCGGGGACGTTCCGCGGACAGGTTTTCCGTCGATCCGTACGCGGCCGGCAGTGGGCGTCTCCAGTCCCGCGATGAGAGAGAGCAGTGTCGTTTTGCCACAACCGCTAGGGCCAACCATACAGATGAACTCGCCTTCCTCCACGCGCAGGTTGATGTCCTGGACCGCCATGAACGCCCGGGTTGTGGATAAATAGAGGTGGGTCACGTGGGAAAGTTCAATCTTGGCCGGCGTAGAAGGAATCTGGTTCATGACGATTAATTCCCTTCCTTAGACTGTTTGGCGAAAGTGGTATTGACCAACTTGGTGTAATCCGCCCGTTGCTTCAACTCGCCTGCCGCCTCCATGATGGCTTGCAGCTGGTTCCACTCCGCCTCCTCCAGCACCGGATCGGTGGCGTAGGAGCCTTGCTCCAGATACCTTTGTACGGCGTTCTCCAAAATCGGCGGGTCGATCTGCTCGAAGTATTTGGCGATCACGTCCGCCGTTTCCTTGGCGCTATGGCTGGCAACCCACTGTTGCCCTTTGTAGACCGCATTGGTAAACTTTTGGATAGTCGAGGCATTGCTGTCGAGGTAGCTTTGCTTCGCCATGTAGACCGTGTAAGGAACCGTGCCGCTTTCTTTGCCGAAGGAGGCGACGACATATCCGATCCCTTCCTGCTCAAAGCGGGACGCTTCCGGCTCGAACAGCTGTACATACTCGCCGGTTCCCGAAGCAAAGGAAGAGGCAATGTTTTTGAACTCGATATTCTGGATCAGCTCCAGATCGTTTTGCGGATGGATCTGGTGCTTTTTGAGCACGTACTCTCCGACCATTTGCGGCATACCGCCTTTGCGCTGCCCGAGGAAGACGCTGCCTTTGAGCTGGTCAAACGAAAAATGGTCGGTTGGGTGGCGAGCGACGAGGAAGGTGCCGTCTGTCTGGGTCAGCTGGGCGAAGTTGACGACGACGTCCGCTGCTCCTTGCTGGGAGACGTAAATACTCGTTTCCGAACCGACCAAGGCGATTTCGATTCCGCCGGACAAGAGAGCGGACATCACCTTGTCGCCGCCAGGAATCGTGGCCAGCTCCACGTCCAGGCCCTCTTCCTTAAAAAATCCCTTTTCCAGCGCAACGTATTGGGGAGCGTAAAACAGGGAGCGGGTTACTTCGCCAATTCGGATGGTTTCAGAAGTGCTGGAGCAGCCGGTCAAAGCGGCGATCAGAGCCAGACAGGCAGCCAGCCCCAGCACAAAAATTCGTTTCATGATCGGGAGTCCCTCCTTGCTAGGCTGTTGTTTGTTGTAACGTATGCGCCCAGCCAAAAAAGGGTGAATGCCTACAGACCATGACAGGCACACGCTTGCGGGAAGCTCCACGAAAGGAGAAGTGCAACAGTCGTGATCGTGACATTTTTAGGGACGGGATCAGGGGCGCCCACTACGCGCCGCAATGTAAGCGGAATCGGGCTGCGCTTTTTACAAGCAGGAAAATGGTGGCTGTTTGACTGCGGGGAAGGCACGCAGCATCAGCTGCTGCGCTCTCCGATGAAAATCAGCCAGCTGGACAAGATTTTCATTACGCATTTGCACGGCGACCACCTGTACGGCTTGATCGGCTTGCTTGCCTCCCGATCGCTGCGCAACGGGGAAGCCCCTCCGCTTGCCCTGTACGGACCGCCAGGGCTTGACCGCTATTTTCGCGCGATCATGGAGGTCAGCCCGGTGCATTTGCAATATCCGCTTACGCTCAAGATCGTCAGCGAAGGCGTCGTGTACGAAGACGAGGAGGTGATCGTCACCTGCCGCAAAGCGAAGCACCGGGTGCTGTCGTTCGCCTATAGCGTCGTAGAAAAAGACAAGCCGGGAGCATTTCTGGTCGAGCGGGCCAAAGCGGCGGGAGTGCCGGCCGGGCCGTTGTTTGGCGCGTTGAAGCGGGGCGAGCAGATCACGCTGCCGGACGGGCGCGTGCTGGATGGCAAGGACTTTGTCGGCGCGCCGCAGCCTGGCCGCAAAATCGTTTTCAGCGGCGATACGGAGCCGTGCCAAAGTGTCGAAGAGCTGGCAGCAGGAGCTGATCTCTTGGTGCACGAGGCTACGTACGCGGACCACGACAAGGAGCTGGCTGTGCGCAGCGGGCACTCCACAGCGAAGGAGGCTGCCGAGCTGGCCAAGCGGGCAGGCGTGAAGGCGCTCTGTCTGACGCACTTCAGTCCGCGCTATGAAGATGAGGACGGCGATTTTTCCATGGCGGACCTGCTGGCGGAAGCGCAGGCGATTTTTCCGCAGACGCAGCTCGCAGAGGATTTGGGCAGCATCGCGGTAAAGCGTGTGCGAAAAACGGTGGAAGAAACCGAGTAACGCTGCTATCATGAATGAACCATGGCTTCCGGCTCGCAGCAATCAGGCGTGCAGCCTGTCCGGGAAGACGTTTTTCGCCGGAAAAGCGAGCGCGCATAACGGGAGAGGAAAGGGGAAAGACGGTGTCCGATAGGCGGATCAGCAGGTCGATTGTCGTGCGTTACGCCATGTTTGTACTGGGGTTGTTTATCGGGGCGTTTGGCTGTGTGCTTGCGATCAAAGCCAACCTGGGAGTGGCGCCGTGGGATACGTTCCACATCGGCTTGCAAAAAACGTTTGGATTCACGATTGGCATCTGGTCGCAGATCGTCGGCCTGGCCGTGATTGTGGCCTCCTACCTGCTGGCCAAAATCAAACCGACCTTCGGCATGTTTTTGAACATGGTCTGTTTCGGGGGCTTTCTCGATCTGATCTTGTGGCTCGATATCGTGCCGGAGCTGTCATCTGTCTGGGCGCGCTTGGCCATGTTGCTCGTGGGCCTCGTGGTCATGAACATCGAAATCGGGATGTATTTGTCGCCTCGCCTGGGGGCCGGACCGCGTGACAGCTTCATGCTGGCGATGAACGAGCGGCTGGGCTGGAGCATTCAGAAGGTTCGGCTGATGATTGAGGTGACGGTCTTGCTTGCGGGGGCAGCACTGGGCGGCCCTGTCTCCATCGGGACGGTGCTGATCGCCCTCTTGACGGGGCCGATGATCCAGAGAACGATTCCGTTTTGGCAGTCTGTGATGAAAAAGCAATACGGCTTGCTGGAGCCGATCGAGCGTCGCGCAAGTTGAGCGGACGCTGTTTTTCCTCCCGGCAACTACACGCGTAACCAGAAATGGGCACTGGATGGGCGAGCGTCCAATCAAGATTGGCTATTCGCACATACAGTATGATTAGTTGCTGACAAAGGAGGGAAAGCGAATGAGTCTGTTCAACGGAGGATTCGACGATTTTGCTTTGATTCTGGTGTTGTTCGTATTGCTGACAATCGTTGCTTGCTCTTGCGACTAACGAGGTAACACCGGCTGCATAGGTTGGCAATAGCAAGAGGGAGAGCGTAGCTGCTCTCCCTTTTTGCTGTCGCAAAATCGGTCAGCCCAGTCTGTCATGCACCTGCTTTTTGACGCTGGCGATTTGCTTGTCGGACAGTTTGACCCCGACAGCCTTGCTGACCTTTTGGATCAGGTCGGCCAGCTTTTTGTCATCCTTCAGATCCTTTTTCGTGATCCCCTTCGCCAATGACTTGATATCGTCCATTTTCCATTTTTTCTTGCTCTTCTTGTTGATTTTTTTCAGGAGATCGCCTGTGTTTTTGCCTTTTGCTTTTGCCATGCCGCACTCGCTCCTCTCTTCCGATGAATTTGCGCCTGCCCTTGCAAATATATGGGAGAAGCCTCCTGTTTGCTTGGACAGAGCGACCGGGTCAATCGCCTATTTTGTCGGCTATGTGCGAATGCCCAAAGAGACACAGGCGGCTGCGACATAAGATGTGGCAACGCCATGCATGACAGGAGGCTAGCAGGTTGAAAATCATCAGCTTTCAGCGGGGGATGCCCTTTCACGAAATTTTGACCGATTTGCAGAAAAAAGTGATGACCAAAACGGAAAGACTTCCTTGGCGATGCTACGATGACTGGGGTTGTCTGTGCATCAAGGAACACATATACGAGCAGCACTGCGAGCATTTTCGCAGGTATGAGGCGATGGTAGAGGAGAACGTGACGGTAAACGTGCACGCCAAGACAGAGACAGAGGGCGAAGACGAAATCCCGTGGGGCGTCCGCTATGTCGGAGCAGAGCGGCTGTGGCGCAAAGGCAGGGGGGAGGGCGTGAAAGTCGCCGTCATTGACACGGGAATCTCCCGCGATCATTTTGACTTGAAAGGCCGGATCAAAGGCGGCGTTCATTTTGTACGGGGCAAGCAAAACGGGCACGGCACGCATGTGGCCGGCATTATTGTGGCGGAGATGAACCAGCGCGGGATTGTCGGTGTGTCTCCCGAAGCCCACCTGTACGACGTGCGCGCGTTTGACCACGAAGGCAAAGCGTCGCTGTCGACGATTTTGCAGGCGTTGCAGTGGTCGATCGCCAATCAAATGGATATCATCAATATGAGCTTCGGCATGCCGCAGTACAGCGAGGCGTTGGCGCGCGCGGTGGAAAAGGCGCACGAGCACGGCATCGTCATGGTCGCTTCTGCGGGAAATAGCGGGGGAGAGGCAGAATATCCGGCCAGGTACAAAGGCGTCATGGGGGTTAGCGCCATCGATCAGTCGGGCAGGCTGGCGTCGTTCAGCGCACGCGGCAAAGGGGTAAACAGGAAAGCGCCCGGCGTGGAAATTTTATCGACCTGGCCCGGCAACCAGTTCAAAAAGCTGAACGGAACCTCCATGGCTGCCCCGCACGTTACCGGTCTGATGGCGCTCGAAATCGGCCGCAAGCGAAACAAAAGGAAATAGGCGAAGACGCAACAAGCTCCATGGCAGCGAGGTGGCCACGGAGCTTGTTTTGTTTGTTTCGGTTTGCTTTCCCCGCAGGATTACTGATGGACTTTGGTGTCATGATCTTGCTGGACGCGAAACCATATATTAAGATCATTAATGACGCTGGCTAATTCATGGATTTCGCTGTTCAGCTCACAAGAACGGGCGAAATTTTCCTCTTCGGACAACTGCTTGGTCTTTTCGATAATGACAGCTTCCACCCGCTGGATCTGATCCGGGATGGTCGCGCGGATTTCTTCCCACTCCATCAAAATGTCCGCGCGTTCCGCATGCGAATAAGCCTCCCAGGGCATATCCAATGCAGGAAGGCGAATGCCTAATCGTTCATCGAAAACAAAATAATTGCGCAAAGGTGAACTCACTCCTCTCCTCCTCCATCATACCAAAAACGGGACAGCGCGGGGAGAGAGAAAAGCGCACGAAAGGAATTGGCATGCAAAAAGGACGCGTTCTCATTGATGCCGACGCCTGCCCACGCCAGGCGCTCGCCATCGCACAGGAGCTGTGCAAGGAGTTCGGCTGGCTCTGCCTGACCTTTGCCAGCTACCATCATCAGATTGGCTCTGCGCATCACGTAACGGTCGATGCAGGGCCGCAGGCGGTCGATTTGCGGCTCGCCAACGAAACCCGTCCGGGGGATGTGGTCGTAACACAGGACATCGGACTGGCCGCGCTCGTTCTCGGCAAAAGGGCGCGAGCGCTGACGCCGCACGGACTGCTCATGGAGCCGGAGCGGATTGCGTTTCATTTGGAGGAGAGAAACGAAAAAGCCCGCTATCGTCGCGGGGGAGGAAGAACGCGAGGGCCGTCGGCACGCACGCGTGAAGATGACCGGCGCTTTGCGGCTGTGCTGCGTTCGTTGTTGGAAGGAGGGGAACACGCATGAACGGGACGGTCAAAGACAAAGGATTGCTTGTTGGCGGCATCGTCTTTGCGCTGCTCGGAGTCTGGATGTTTCGCCAGTACATAGCAGGCCAGGTAGCGGGGATGGATCAGGCGGGTTTTGCGTTTGTCGCCGACGTCCGCTCGGATGCGGCTACGAGCTTTTTCCAGCTGCTCACGGCTTTGGGAGACGCCACGATCCTGGCGCCGCTCTGCGTCGTGCTGATCGTGGCCTTTTCCGTCAAAGGACACAGGCTGGAGGCAGCCGTGATCCTCTTGACAGCAGGGGGGAGCGAGATCGCAAACGAGCTGTTGAAGCGGGTGTTTGCCCGTCCCCGACCTGTCGGCTTCCATCTGGTGGAGCTGCCGGATTCGTTTTCGTTTCCAAGCGGCCACGCGATGATCGCTCCTTGCTTTTACCTCATGCTGGCCTTCCTGATCGCTCGCTGGTATCGGGAGAAAAGCTGGTCGGCGTACATACAGCCGGTTGCGCTCGTCGTCGTCCTGCTGCTGGCGGCAAGCCGCGTATACCTCGGCGTGCATTACTTGAGCGACGTGCTTACGGGATTTTGCCTGTCGCTGTGCTGGTATTTTCTCGTGCGCTGGGGCTATGAAAGAAGGTTGGGGCGACGAGGGGCCATCGTCGATTCCCTCCCGCAATCGCGCTAGACTTGCTAGGTGGTCGAATACCCTAATTCACTCATGAGACTCAGCCATTTTTCCACGCTGGGTTTATTTTTTTTGTCTTTCGGCAGAACGATGTACGCAGAGCGCTTCGGAGGTTTGTTTCCGGTAATCGGCAGTTCCTTGAGCGTTCCGGCAGTCAGCTCTGCCTTGACAGCGGACCGGGTCAACAGGCTGACGCCCAGCCCTTCCTTGATCAAATCGATGGCCAGCTCCGCCTTGTCGACGGTCAGCTTGGGCACGTAGTTGCGCGGCAGCGTCTGTCTGATCCACTCGTTGAAGGGCGGTCCCCAGTTCATGTAGATGAGCGGCAGGTGGCGAAGCTCGCGCGAGTCGACGTGAGTAGCCTTCGCGACGCTGCTCTGCGGACAGCAGACGAGGACGATTTCATCGTCCCAGGTGGGAATGACCTCAAAGTTCGGCAAAGACGGCGGCACGTACACGATTCCGATCTGAATGACGTTGTCGAGCAAATACTGGATGACGTCGGAGGAATGCCCGGTTTTGGTGCTGATGGCGATTTGCGGATAGCGGTAATGATACTCTTTCAGAATCGGTTCGAGCGTAGACGTCCAGATGGCGTTCAGGCTGCCGATGGACAAGTAATCTTCATAAGGCTGAAGAGAAGCTACTTCGCTCAGCGCCTCGTGGGACAGCTTGAGGATTCTTTCGGCGTAGGGCAAAAGCGTCAAGCCCGCCTGTGTGATTTCCACACTTCGCTTGTCGCGGATGAAAAGCGGCTTCCCGACTTTTTCTTCCAGTTGCTTGATTCGCATGGTCACCGTAGACTGGACGAGGTGGAGCATCTCCGCAGCCTTGGTGAAGTTTTTGGTCTGTGCCAACGTGTAAAAGGCACGCAGTTGTTCGAAGTCCATAGCGTGTGTTTCCCTCTTATCTAAATATTTGATAACTATATACAAAAACGTTCGTTTCCCAAATTATACCCTGTTCTTTACGCTGGGGATATCCCTAAATCAGGAGAGGCAGAGGGGGAGCGAGGGGTATCGAATGAAGAAGGAAATGTGGAAAGAAACGCCGTTTTCCGTCAAGCTGCTCTTGACGACATCCTTTTTGATGAACCTTGGGTTTTATGCCCTGATTCCGTATTTGACCTTGTATTTGACGGGCAGTATGGGGTGGACGCTGGCGATGGCGGGACTCGCGCTCAGTGTGCGGCAGTTTTCCCAGCAAGGCTTGGCGTTTTTGGGCGGGATCATGGCGGATGCCTTTGGGTACAAGGGAGCCATGGTTCTGGGGATGGTCGTGCGCGCGGTCGGATTTGCGCTGTTCGCATTCTGCACAGAGACGTGGCATTTTTTTGTCGCAGCGATTTTGTCCGGCATGGGCGGGGCGTTGTTTGACCCGGCTGGCTCGGCAGCGTTTGCGATTTTGACGCCGGATGCCATACGTAAAGAAGTGTTTGCCTTTCGCAATGTACTCGGCAATATTGCGGTGGTTGGCTCGCAAATCGTGGGAACCGCACTCTCGGCCGTTGATTTTACGTACTTGTCGCTGTTTGCCGGAGCGATCTTTGGCTTGTGCGCCGTCGTCTCCTTCGTTTTCCTGTCGCCGATCCCTGTCACCCGTACGCGGCAGAGCGTTTGGGAGAGCGTGTTTACAGTGATGCGGGACAAGCGTTTTGTCCGTTTTACGGTCATCCTGATGGGCTACTACTACTTGAACATGCAAATCTTTTTGACGATACCGCTCTTGGTGGAGCATGGAACTGGCAGCAAGGCTTCGGTAGGGATTGTCCTGGCTGCGATGTCGTTGTTCGTCATTCTTTTCCAAATGAAGGTGACGCAATGGCTGGAAGGTTATCCGCACCGACTGACCTTGATCGGGCTTGGCACACTGGTGATGGGAGTGGGACTGTTCCTGTTTGCGTTTGCCGATTCGCTGTGGATGCTGCTCATCGACGTCTTCCTGTTTGCGCTGGGTACGATGATTGCGGTGCCAAACCTGGTCGATGTGGTTCCCCGGTTTGCGCCAAAAGATTTGGTCGGCGCCTATTACGGCTTCAACGGATACTCGATCGCCGTCGGCGGGTCGCTCGGCCAGATTGCAGGCGGCTGGGTATACGATATGGGAACGAAGCTGCAGGCGGGATGGCTTCCCTGGACGATCTGCCTGGCTGTGGGTCTGCTGGTTGCCTGGATGCTTCATCAGATGGAGCAAGATACGTTCAAGATCGGCAGGAATTTGACAAAAACCGCGCAATCGTAAGCTTTTTGGCGAGAAAAGGCGAAAAGTTACGGGGCGCAAATTGAAACAAATTCCCTGGGTGGTGCGTATATAACGTAGAAAACGATAATGATGGGCGCGAAGAAAGCGAGGGATTCTCCTATGGAAGATATGAACAAACTGAAACGAATGTTGCTGGTGACGGGCTCTTTTGGATTTGCCGTCTTTACTATGGTCGTCATCACAGAAATTGTGCGAATCTCCCTGTAGCCGTGCCAGCGAATCGCAACAAGAAAGCAAAAAAGCTTGCCCTCCTTCTGCGGGAGTGCAAGCTTTCTTTTTTCCTCTGCTTTACAGATTGTTCGCTTTGCGGTAATCGGCCAGACCGTTTTCTGTCTGCGGCTCCAGCTGGTTCTTGAAGCGAAGCTGGTAGACCAGAATGGCAATGAGGATGAACGGAATGCCGCAGTAGAGCGCGATCCGCTGTTCCGGATCGAAGGCCAGGCTCACGAGTACAGTCAGGTTCAAAATCAGGGAAACCAGAGGCAGTACAGGGTACAGCGGCGTACGGAACTTCAGGTCTTCCAGCTTGCCGCCGTTTTTCAGGTAGTGGCGACGGAAAGCGAGCTGGGAGGCGGAAATCGAGATCCAGCCTACCTGAGCACCCAGGCCGGCGATGGACAGAAGCACCATAAATACGGTATCTTCCGCGAAAAAGCCGGACAAAAGCGACAGCAGGGAGATGGAAAAGGTAATCAGCAACGCATTCATTGGAATTCCTTTGCGGTTGACAATCGCAAGCTTGCGAGAAGCCATTTTCTCGTTGGACAGGGAGTAGAGCATCCGGGTCGCGGCGTACAAGCCGGAGTTTGCCACAGACAACAGCGCCGTCAAGACGACGAAGTTCATGATGTCTGCCGCATAAGGGATACCGATGCTGTCAAACACGACGACAAACGGACTTTCGATGACGCCGGCTTGCTCGTGCGGGATCATCCCGGCCACGATGGAAATTGCCAAAATAAAGAAGACGAGCGTGCGCCAAACAGTTGTGCGGATGGACTTCGGAATGGTTTTTTCCGGTTCCTTGCTTTCGCCTGCTGCGATACCGATCAATTCGGTCCCTTGGAAGGAGAAGTTCACGGTAATCATGGTCATCAACAGACCGGTAATCCCGAACGGAAGCAGCGGACTGTCGGTGAAATGGGAAAACATCGGAGCAGGTTGTCCATTTTTCATGTCAATGAAGCCAAACATAGCCGCTCCACCCAAGATGATGAACAGGATGATAGCGCTTACTTTAATGCTGGAAAACCAGAATTCGGACTCACCGAACGCACGGGCAGAAAGCGCATTCAGCAGGAACAGAAGGACACCGAAGATGGCGCACCACATCCAGACAGGGGAGTCGGGAAACCAGCGCTGCATCAACAGGCCCGAAGACAGAAGCTCCAGGGCAACCGTTACGGCCCAACCCAGCCAGTACAGCCAGCCGACTGCGAAGCCGAGGGACGGGCTGACGAACCGGGTCATGTAGGTTTGGAACGAACCCGCCACAGGCATCGCGACCGCCAGTTCGCCGAGGCACAGCATCGTCAGGTACATGATAAAGCCGCCGACCAGAAACGAAAGAATCGTGCCTACAGGGCCAGCTTGGCTTAACGTATAGCCGGAACCGAGAAACAGTCCGGTCCCGATTACGCCCCCCAGAGAAATCATGAAGAGGTGCCTACTGTTCATACTGCGTCTTAGTTCATTGTGCTGTTCATTGCTGCTTGGTGTCATAAAACCCTCTCCTTCACGCGAGAAATATTCATTCGATCTATGAATGCGTTTTCAAGCGTGCTATATGATCTGCAAGAATGATACCAAAAATTTCAGCGCAAGAAAATCATCTTTGTCAGGTAGTTTATGGGGAATGGAGCAAAAAAAATAGGCGCTTCGGTGCAAAAAAAATAAAAAAACGCCAAGAAATTTGGCGTTTTAAGCAAAAAACAGGCCGATTATCCCTTGATTCCCAATTTGCGCAGACGATACTGCAAGCTTTGCCGACTGATTTGCAGTTCTTTGGCCGCGCGTGAGATGTTGCCGTTGTGACGGTCCACGACGTGATGAATATAAGCGGTCTCAAACTCCTGCATCGTTTCCTTCAACGATTTGCCTTCCTCGATAAACGGGAGGGAGCCGGGAGCTGCTTGTCCGGTGACGGCGGCACTGGCGGCAGGAGAACGGCGCAAGTAGTGCAGCGGCAAGTGCTCGTAGCGAATCGTGGTTTCGTCGACCATCAGATTCATGGCCCCTTCGATGAGATGCTGTAGCTCGCGGACGTTGCCGGGCCAGTCGTGCTCCTGGAAAAATTGCAGGACGTCGCTCGCGACGCCGGTCACTTCCATTTGAAACAGCTCGTTGTATTTTTCAATAAAATGCGAAACGAGCATCGGGATGTCTTCCTTGCGCTCGCGCAGCGGAGGCAGGAAAAGCGTCACGACGCCGAGACGGTAGTACAAGTCTTTGCGCAGGTGAGACTTGGCGATGGCCTCCACAGGGTCTTCATTGATCGCGGCAATGATGCGCACGTCGATCGCCCGATCCTTCGTGTCCCCGATGCGCCTGATCGACTTCTCCTGCAGGGCGCGCAACAATTTGGCCTGGAGAGGCATACTAAGCGAGTTGATTTCGTCCAGAAAAAGCGTGCCGCCCTCTGCTTGCTCAAACAGGCCTGGTCTCTCCACCGCTCCGGTAAAAGCGCCGCGCGCCGTGCCGAACAGCAAGCCTTCAATCAGGCTGTCGGGGAGCGCCGCGCAGTTTTGCGAGATGAGCGGGCCGGATGAACGGAGACTGGCATTGTGAATGCTTTGGACAAACAGCTCCTTGCCTGCTCCGGTCTCGCCGACGACCAGCACGGAGGAGGAGGTGCGCGCTGCCCGCTTGGCGTTTTCGATCACATCGAGAATCGCTCCGCTTTTTCCGATAATCTGGTCAAACGTGTAGCGGGAGCCGTTTTTCGCCAGCAAGTTTTCGCGGATGAGCCGCTCCATCTTTGTCACATCGTTGGCGATCTCCATCGCGCCGATGATGTGCCCGTTCTCGATGATCGGGTACGTATTGTTGATGGTGGTGATTTCTTTTTGCTTGTCGTTGAAATACGTTTGCCGCGTATTGAGTATGGGATTTCCTGTCCGCAAGCAGGTGAGCAGCGTGCTTTCCTGTCCGCTGGGGAACTGGAAAACTTCTGACAGAGGTTTGTGCAGGACGTCCTGCCTTGCCATCGACTCCAGCTCGGTCATCTTCTGGTTGTACACGATGGTCGTTCCGCTGGCGTCAATGACGTGGACGCCTTCGTTCATTCTGTCCAGGATATGCTCGTAGATGCGTAAAAGCGTGTAGCGGGAGTTCTCTTGCCTTGAAGACGACACAAAGGGTCACCAGCCTTTCTTCGTGACAGTATCATATCATACAACGATCAGTGTGCAAAATGTTTATGCACCTGCAAAATATTGTGGAGAGGGCATGCAAAAATTTTTTGCTGAAGACGGCCTGTTCGTCGTCTTTCCTCTGATTTTTGATAGTGGCATCATTCTTGCTTGGTTAAAAGTAGCAAGTGAAATCGAAGGAGGCTATCGGCATGACAAAAACAAAAGCAGTCATTGACCAAACCGAAAAATACGGCGCACACAACTACCATCCGCTACCGATTGTCATCTCCAAGGCAGAAGGCGTATGGGTAGAAGACCCGGAAGGCCATAAATATTTGGATATGCTGAGCGCGTACTCCGCGCTGAACCAGGGGCACCGCCATCCGCGCATCATCCAGGCGCTGAAAGATCAGGCAGACAAAGTAACGCTGACCTCCCGCGCTTTTTACAACGATCAGTTGGGCGAATTTTACGAGAAGCTGTCCGCATTGACAGGCAAAGAGATGATCCTGCCGATGAATACGGGCGCGGAAGCAGTGGAAACCGCTCTCAAAGCCGTTCGCCGCTGGGCTTACGACGTGAAAAAGGTGCCGGAAAACCAGGCGGAAATCATCGTCTGTGAAGGCAACTTCCACGGCCGTACCGTGACCATCACGTCCTTCTCTTCCGCAGAGGAGTACAGACGCGGCTTCGGACCGTTCACGCCTGGCTTCAAAATCATTCCGTACGGCGACATTGAGGCGTTGAAGCAAGCGATCACGCCAAATACCGCCGCGTTCATGCTCGAGCCGATTCAGGGCGAAGCGGGGATCATCATTCCGCAAGAGGGATTCCTGAAACAGGCACAAGAAGTATGTAAAGCAAACAACGTGCTGCTCGTCTGTGACGAAATCCAGACCGGCTTCGGACGTACAGGCAAGCTGTTCGCCAGCGACTGGGAAGACGTCAAGCCGGACATGTACATCATGGGGAAAGCGCTCGGCGGCGGGGTGTTCCCGATCTCTGCCGTCGCAGCAGACAAAGAAATCCTCGGCGTGTTCGAACCAGGTTCCCACGGCTCTACCTTTGGCGGCAATCCGCTGGGCTGCGCCGTAGCCGTAGCGGCGATGGACGTTCTCGTGGACGAAGGTCTCGTACAGCGCTCCCTGGAGATGGGAACGTATTTCATGGAAAAATTGCAGGAAATCCGCAACCCGATCATCAAGGAAATTCGCGGCCGCGGTCTGTTCATCGGTCTGGAGCTGACGACTGCTGCCCGTCCTTACTGCGAGAAGCTGAAAGAGCTGGGTCTTCTGTGCAAGGAAACGCACGAAACGACCATCCGCTTTGCACCGCCGCTCGTGATTAGCAAGGAAGAACTCGATTGGGCGATCGAGCGCATCAAGCAAGTGCTGCACGTCTCCGAAACAGCAAACGCGTAACCAAGACAAAACAGCCTTCCGGCAAGGAAGGCTGTTTTTTTGCATGGGGACGAGTAAGACAAGTCGGGTTGTAATCGTTCGACAAAATCCGACTTCCTGTGGATAAAAGTGGAAGAAAAATCCACATACATACAGCGGCGTTTTTCTTTGTTACACACAGACTGCCCACAAGTTACTCACAGCATTTCCACATCGTTTGTGGATATCAGAACGGTTGTTCGATACTCGATCATCTGGTAGAATGAACCCATACGAAAGGATGGAGGTGAGCAAGGGTGAAATACTTGAGCGACCAGATGCTGATAGAAGTATATCATCGTGCTGTCGACCTTCAGCTAGATTCCGCTTTTATTGATTTGCTTCGGGCAGAGCTGCAGACGCGGAACATTCGCATCACACAGGCCAGCGCCTAAGAGCAGCACACATAAGAACCAAACGACAAAAGCCATCCTTGGCGATGAATGGCACCCGGATTGTCAGAGACTCCTGGCAAACGGAAGGGGCCGTTCAGGGAAAGGATGGCTTTTTCTGTCGTTCATCGGTAGGGCAGTTTTCTTTCGCTGTGCGCCGTCAGGCAGTGAAAAACTCCAGTGCCGTGATTCCGGTAATGGGCGCTTCTTTTTTCAGCAAGGCTTCCGGCGAGTATAGGTACACCGGTCCGTTCTCCTTGATCGGCTTGCCGGCTTTGGCAAACTGCAGGATGGCCCGCTTCGCTTCGGACAGGGGGAGGACGATCGGGTCCGCGTTCTCGCGATGCAGCCGGACGTGCGTCGCCTCTGGCAGCGGTGCCGCGTTCGCGATAAACGGCTCGAGCCGAATCCCGTAGTCTCCGTCCAGCACCTTGCGCTCTTCTGCCAAGCTTTTGCGCTCCGAGGGCAGCTGGGCGCCTTCTCTCAGTTCCTTGTCCCATTGCGTTCCTGTCCCTTGCAAATAGTGCGTCTGTCCGGACAGGGACGTGTCCTCTTCCCCCGTATACGTGTTCAAATCAAACTTGCGCTCGTCGAAAACCCAGACAGTCGGGTCCAAAGTGATCGGGTACGTGACAGCCCCTTTGAACACGATAACATCAGACATGAAGCATACCTCCGTAATCTTTCAGCGTCATCTAGCATTGTACTATACCTGTTCGCGAATGGGCAAACCATCTGCCAGGATGAGACGTCACGGATTGGAGCAGATGCTGTGCCCTTTTCCGAGCGCAGGGTGCGTTTGCCAGGCCGAGCGACATGCAGGGGAAGTCTTGGACAATCGCTGCCGAAGCGGTTATGCTGAACAAGAGAAGGAAAGTGTGGCCGAAACGATGCGAACAGGCAACGGGAAGCATGCAAAAGGCGGGAGGGACACCATGTACGACTTTGAAACGAGAATCGAGCGCAGAGGAACGGACAGTGTGAAATGGGACATTGACAATCCGAAGGTGAACGGCGATGGCATGCTGCCGATGTGGGTGGCCGACATGGATTTTGCCTGCCCGCCGGAAGTGACGGAGGCGATCGTGCAGCGGGCGGCGCACCCGATCTACGGCTATCCGCTGAAGAGCGCCGCTTTTTTTGAGAGCCTGCAGGCGTGGATTCGCAAGCGGTTCGGCGTCGAGGTAGAGACGAGTTGGATGGCGGGCATCCCGGGGGTCGTTCCTGGCATCCATGTAGCGATTGAAGCATATACATCACCAGGAGAGCGCGTCCTGATTCAGACGCCGGTGTACCATCCGTTTTTCCGTGCTGTCGAAAACCGGGGGCGGGAAGTCGTGCGCAGCTCGTTGCGCGAGCAGGACGGTCACTACGAGATGGACTGGGACGATCTGGCTGCCAAGCTGAGCGATCCCAAGGTAAAGCTGATGCTTTTGTGCAGCCCGCACAATCCGGTCGGCAGAGTGTGGACGAAGCAGGAGCTGGAGCGGCTGGGCGCCTTGTGCGTAGAGCATGGCGTACTGGTCGTGGCCGACGAAATTCACGCCGACCTGGTCTACCGACAAGGCAGCCACACGCCATATTACTCGCTTGCCCCGGAGCTGGCCAGACAGAGCGTCACGTTTTTGGCCGCTTCGAAAACGTTCAATCTGGCCGGACTGTTCACGTCGTATATCCTGACGGAAAACAGACAGCTGCTGCGTGATTTTACCGCGACCGCTTCCAAAATGGGCTACGAAAACATGAATGTGTTCGGGTTGGAGGCCACGATTGCCGCTTATCGGCATGGAGAGCCATGGCTGAATGAGCTGCTTTTGTACCTGCAACAGAACGCGACGTACATTCATCGCTTTCTGGCCGAGCACGTACCGGACGTCCGCATGCCCGTACCGCAAGCCACGTACCTGGGCTGGATGGATTTTCGGCGTCTGGGTCTGAAACAGGCGGAGTTGAACCGTCTGCTTCGCGACAAGGCCAAGCTCGGGCTTCATGACGGAGTTGTTTTCGGACAGGAAGGAGAAGGGTTTCAACGGATCAATTTTGCTTGTCCGCGCTCTGTTGTCACAGAAGCGATGGAGCGTTTGAAGCGCGCGCTCATGGAATAGGAATCGGGAAAAGGGAGCGGTCCTGCGTCCCACAATTTGACAGCCACCGCATTCAAATCTACAATCTATTCATATACGTCGTGAATAGGAATAGAGGGGATGGCGGATGGAACTCGGGCGGGCCTCGATTCAACTGGCTGAGGCAGTGAAAGCGGCCAGGGATGTGACGGGACAAGGCAAGGTGGCCGTGTATATTCCCGAACTGGCAAAAGTGGACCCGCACCTGCTCGGTGCTGCGGTTTGCCTCCCCGACGGGACGATTTTGGCAGCGGGAGATGCAGAGGTTCCGTTTACCCTGCAAAGCATCTCCAAAATATGCTCGCTGATTGTCGCGCTGTGCCAGAACGGGGAGAAGCATGTGTTTGAGCGAGTAGGCAAGGAGCCGACAGGGGACCCGTTCAATTCGATTATCAAGCTGGAGACGATCAAGCCGCACAAGCCGCTCAATCCGATGATTAATGCCGGGGCGATCGCCGTTGCGGGGATGATCCGGGGCAACAGCGTGGAGCAGCGGCTGGACGCTGTACTCGGTCTGCTGCGCAAGATGACGGGAAATTCCGCGCTGTCCATCAACGAAGCGGTGTACGGTTCGGAGAAACGAACCGCTGCCCGCAATCGGGCGCTCGCCTGGTTTTTGAAGGACAGCGGCGTCCTGGAAACAGATGTGGAAGAGACGCTGGATTTGTACTTCCGGCATTGCGCCATCGAGGTCACGGCCAAGGAAGTAGCGAGAGTGGGCATGGTGCTTGCTGCCGACGGCGTGATCCCGGAGACAGGCGAGAGAGTGATTCCCCTAGAGGTCGCCCGCATCTGTAAAACCTTTATGGTAACATGCGGCATGTACAACGCTTCCGGAGCATTTGCCATTGATGTCGGGATTCCTGCGAAAAGCGGCGTGGCCGGAGGCATTATGGCTGCCGTGCCGCAGCGAATGGGGATCGGGGTCTTTGGTCCTGCTCTGGATGATAAAGGAAATTCGGTTGCCGGAGTCAAGCTGCTTGCGCTTCTCGCGAAAGAATGGAATCTTGGTATCTTTTAGCTACTTGCAGTTGATCCAGCTTCTCCCCTTTTCAAACGGCCCAGAATCGCGTACTATGTATGATAAGGATGGAGGCAAACGGAGGGATAGGTTTTGACAGAAATTAAAGTTCCTGATCTGGAACAGAAAGCGCTAGCACTGCTCAAAGCAGACGCAGACAAGATTTACAAGCTCATCGACGTACAGATGGAAAACCTGACCATGCCGCAGTGCCCGCTGTATGAAGAAGTGCTTGATACCCAAATGTTCGGGCTTTCTCGGGAAGTAGAGTATGCAGTTCGCCTTGGACTGATTGCGGAAGATATTGGTCGTGAAATTATGGGTTCATTGGAACGCAAACTGGCGACTCTTCATGAACTGTTCAATCAAAAGTAAGGCGAGGAGAGCGGCCATCATCCTCGCTTTTCGTTTTTCTAAAAAAAGTCTTGCGCATTTGTAACGTATATATTAAATTAATACTCATGTATTTACTATAAGTAAAATGCGATGACGGAGACCAGTACACGACAGACACCGCTTGACAGGGAGAAGCTGCCCCGGACTGCAAGCAGCTTTGAAGCGAGATTCGTGGAATTCCCTCCGGAGCAGCCCTCTGAACGGTAGAGCCAAGTAGGAGGAAACGGGTCATTTCCGTTAACGATGAGCAAGTGAAGTGCCGGGAGCGCGAGGGTTCCTGGTGCTTAATCAGGGTGGTACCGCGAACAGACTCGTCCCTTTTTTGGACGGGTTTTTTCTGTTCGTCTGCCTTCCTGCACAAAGAAAATAGCGATGAAAGAGACTAGTATACGAAAAGTTGCTGCCTGACAGGGAAGTGCTGCCATAGACTGAGAGCAGCCGCAGGTGAGCCTTCGTAGAATTCCCTCTGGAGCTGACCTCTGAACGCAAGGCGCCGCAAGTAGGAGAGTCCGGGTCATCCCCGTTATCAATGACGAGGCGAGACATGTCTTCGCGCCAGAAGGCGATGTCTAAGTAGGGTGGTACCGCGAGAAACGAACAACTCGTCCCTTATGGGGGCGGGTTTTTTTGTTTGGTTTGTAGCAACATGTTTGGTTGAGGAGTGAATGATATGAAAACGCAAGCGGAACAGTGGACGAGCCGGCTTGGCTTTATTTTGGCCGCAGCAGGTTCGGCTATTGGTTTGGGAGCGATCTGGAAATTTCCGTATATGGTAGGGACGAGCGGAGGCGGCGCGTTTTTTTGCCTGTTTCTGATCTTTACGCTTATCATTGGCATGCCGCTATTGCTTGGCGAGTTTACGATTGGCCGCAGTACGCAAAAAGAAGCGATCAGCGCCTACCGGGCGATTGCGCCAGGGACGATGTGGCATTGGATCGGCCATCTTGGCGTCGTGACCTGCTTTTTGCTGTTGTCCTTTTACAGTGTGGTCGGAGGCTGGATTCTCACCTATCTGATGCGCGGACTGACGGGACAATTGATGGGAGCTCAGTATGACCAGCTTTTCGCAGAGGTCATCTCGGCTCCGGTGGGTGCGGTGGCTGCCCAATTTGTCTTCATGCTGATTACGGCCTGGGTAGTTGCCCGCGGCGTGCAGAGCGGGATCGAATCGGCCAACAAATACATGATGCCGGCCTTGTTTCTTCTGTTTCTCGTATTGATGTTCCGTTCCTTGACTTTGCCGGGGGCGATGGAAGGCGTTTCGTTTTTCCTCCGTCCTGATTTTTCCAAGATGAGTGCGGAATCGATCCTGTACGCGCTGGGGCAGTCGTTCTTCTCGCTCAGTGTCGGCGTATCGGTGATGGTCACGTACAGCTCGTATTTGGCGAAGCAGGAAGGACTGGTTCGTTCCGCAGGCTCGATTGTCAGTCTGAATCTGCTCGTATCCCTGTTTGCCGGCTTGGCGATTTTCCCAGCCGTCTTCTCCCTCGGTTTGGAGCCTACGGCTGGTCCTGGTCTGTTGTTTATCGTCTTGCCGTCTGTCTTTGAAAAAATTGCGTTTGGCGGTCTGTTCCTGTTCATCTTCCTGGCCTTGTTCCTGTTTGCGACCCTGACTTCTGCCTTTTCCATGCTGGAAATCATTGTGGCTGCCCTGGCAAAAGGGGAGGAACGCAAACGGAAGCGTCTGTCGTGGATCGTGGGCTTCTTGATTTTCGTGGTCGGCGTGCCCTCTGCGTTATCGTTTGGTGTCTGGAGCGATGTGACCGTGTTTGGGAAGTCGATCTTCGACGCCTTCGATTATCTCGTCAGCAATATTTTGATGCCGCTCGGGGCTTTGCTGATTGCCATTTTTGTTCCGCTGAAAATGAAGAGAGAGGTGCTGATGGAAGAACTGCGTGCCGATCAGTCGCCACTTGGCAAGCGTCTGTTCGTGATCTGGCTATTGTTGCTGAAATACGTCGCGCCTCTGGCCATCGTGCTGGTCTTCATGCAGATGCTTGGAATCTGGTAGCGCTGGTCGCGGCAACCCCATCAACCAAAAAGGAGTGCTAGGCAACGACTGCCGCGGCACTCCTTTTTGGCATGTCTGACAGACGGTGCTTGTCAGGCGAAGAAGAAGGCGGTTCCGAGAATAATGTAGACCGTGAGCAGCAGAACGCCTTCGAACCAGTTGGTCGCTCCATCCCTGGTGATCGAGATGGTAATGAAGGTCGCTACCCCAATGGCAGCCAGTTCAAAGGGCGTAAAGACGATGTCCATCGGTTTGCCGAGCAGCAGGCTCGCCAACACGAGCGTGGGCGCGACGAACAGGGCAATCTGCAGGCTCGATCCGATGGCGATTTCGACGGCGGCCCCGATGCGTCCTTTCATGGCGAGCAGAAGGGCTGCGCTGTGTTCGGCGGCATTCCCGATGATGGCGATCACGAATGCACCGACGAACAGCTCCGACCAGCCGAGCGAGTGCGACACGTGCTGGACGCCGTGAACGAGCCATTCCGAGACAATCGCCACAAACACGGTGGAGACGGCGAGCATCAGGATCGAGACGCCCTTGGACCAGGCCGCTTCGCTTTCGTGCGGCTCGATGTCGGACAAAAAGTCGCTGTGCGTAATCATGGAGAAAATCAGCCAGAGAATGTAGGCGACGATCAGCAAAATCGCAATGACAATGCTGAGCGTCTCAATTTTCACCGGCGGCAGCTCCCGAATGAAGACAGCCGGAATAAACAGGGCGACGATGGCGAGTGTCATCAGCGAGGCATTGTGGCCAGCCAGTCGGCTGTTGAAGGTTTGCTCCTTGTACTTCAGGCCGCCCAAGAGCACGCTTAGCCCGAGCACAAGGAGCATATTGCCGATAATCGCCCCGGTGATCGACGCTTTGACCATGTCGAACAAGCCTTCCTTGACAAGAAAAAACGCGATAATCAGCTCGGCGGCGTTGCCGAAGGTGGCATTTAAAAAGCCGCCGATCCGGTCGCCCGCATAGTGCGCCACGCTTTCTGTCGATTTGCCGAGCCAGGCTGCAAGAAAGATGATGGCCAGCGCAGAGGTGGCAAATTGGAAAAATTGGTTATCTGTCAAGTAGTGCGCAAAAGCCGCCAGGAGCAAGGAACCCCCGACGAGAGAAAAAAAGATTCGTGTGTTCATGCGATCACCTCAGCCGTAAATCTCTCATTACTTACCTACCTATTGAATCATACCAGTAATGCTTTCCTTTTTGTACCAAAAAGTTGACGTTCTTCGAGAAAACCGGAGGACAGGTATAGAGTTCCTCATCTGGAAGAAACTAAACGATGAAAAAGACAGGGAGGTGCTACGATGACCAAGCCTTTGTTGTGTCCTACATGCAAGTCCAACCGGATGCGTTTTACCCTCATCGAACAAGTTCCGCGCTATATCCGGCTTGATCCGCAAACGGGAGAAGTTGTCCAGCAACTGCAAAGCGAAGAGCTGGATTTGTTTCACAAGCCGTACAAGGGCGAGTCCTACATGATTCAATGCGGGGTGTGCGGCACGACCGAATCGGAAGAGCGATTCGTCAAGATGGCGCAGCACATGCAGGCCCAGCGCTCCACCTGACGGGAAAACGTAAACAGGCACGCAGTCCGTTTTGACTGTTGTGCCTGTTCTTTTGTAGGCTATCGGCAAAAGATATGCCGGCCGATCTTTTTGATTTGCGGACGGCTCCAAATCCAGCCGGATGTAGCCGTATCCGGGTTGAAGTAGTAGATCGCCCCTCCAGACGGGTCCCAGCCTTTCAAGGCATCGTTGACCGCCCGTTTGGCCTGTTCGTTTGGCGTCAGCCAGATTTGTCCGTCTGCTACAGCCGTGAAAGCGCGCGGCTCGAAGATGACCCCGGCAGGTGTGTTGGGAAAAGCGGGGTTTTTCGTTCGGTTCAAAATGACCGCCGCAACCGCTACCTGTCCGATGTACGGCTCCCCACGCGCTTCGCCGTATACGGCGTTCGCCATTAGTCTCAAATCGTTCGCCGAGATGTTGGCGGCGCGGTACGTCTCTTTTTTGGGATTGCTCGGTGCCGGGGCGCTGGACTTTGCAGGCGCGACGCCGAGATCGGCGGCGGTCGGCTTGTAGTTTTTCGTAGCATTGTACAGCTTCACTTTGGTTTTCGCTCCCAGAACGCCGTCAACAGGCAGCCCGAACTCGTACTGGAAGTTGCGCAGCGCCCAGTACGAGCGCCAGCCGAACACGCCGTCTACCGTTCCGGTATAAAAGCCAAGGTGCTTTAAGCGATACTGCATTTCGCGGACGTCGCTCCCCTCTGCGCCCACCTTGACGATCTGCTGGCTGAATGCATCGGAGCGCATAGGGGAAATCATGATCGCGGTAGTGACAACGAGCGCTATGGCTGTCAGTGCTATCAGCCATTTCACAGGCTGCTTCATTTTTGCTCCTCCTTTGGGAATGTGCTAATCAGCTGATGATAATTGTTAGGTTCTCCAACTTTCTACACAACGCCCTAGTAAAATATTGGAGAATGCGTACACTACCAATGACTTTTTCATGCCGATGGATGAATGGAGGCGTACAGATGAATGTAGCGCAATACGTGACGAAGCAACTGGCAGCGTGGGGAGTCAAACGCGTCTATGGCGTGGCGGGGGATGGGATTTTCGCCTGGCTGGATGCGCTGGGGAAACAGACGGAGGTTCAGTACATTTCGTGCAGGCACGAGTCTGCGGCGGCCATGATGGCGAGCGCCGAGGCGAAGCTGACGGGCGAGCCGACCGTGTGCGCAGCGACGATGGGTCCGGGCTTTGTCAACCTGCTGAACGGGCTGGCGGATGCGCATACAGACCGCGCTCCCGTCATCGCAATCACCGGACAGGTCGAGACGTACAAGCTGGGCGGCGGCTACAAGCAGTTTATCGCCCAGGAGGACATGATCCGTCCGATCAGCGTCTACCAGACGACCGTAAGCCACCCGGATGCCGTGGGTGAAGCGTTGCATCGCGCTTTTGTGTCGGTTGCGGAGCAAAAAGGCGTGGCGCACCTGGCCATTTGCAAGGATGTGTTTGCGCAAAAAACAAAAGCGGTCGTGCTTCCGCCGCTGCCGCACATCCCGCGCGTTCTCGGCGACCGGGTGGAGATCGAATCCGCCGCAGAGCGGCTCATGCGTGCAAAAGCTCCGCTTCTCCTGCTCGGTGCGGGAGCGCGTCCGGCGGCAGGGTTGTGTGTGCAGCTCGCGGAGCAGCTGGGCGCGGGCATGCTGCTGTCGCTCGGGGCAAAAGGAGCCATCGACGAGTCGCATCGGCTGGTACTCGGCGGCTTGGGCGAAGGCGGCAGCGAGGCGGCTCTGCATGCGCTGAACAAGGCCGATTTGCTCGTTATTTTAGGCGCGAGCTGGTTCCCGAAGGCGTTTATTCCGAAACAACTCTCGATCATCCAGGTCGATCATGCGGCACGGTCGATGCACGCCCATGCGCAGCTTTTGCCTGTCACGGCCGATCTGTTGGACGTCTTGCCGATGTGGTGTCGCCGTTTAAAAACGCGCCCGGCAGGCGATGCTTGGGAGAAGAGGATAGAGAACTGGCATGCGCAGTTTTGGGCAGAAAACGGGGAGGGCAGCCAGGCGCAGCCGCCCGATGAAGCCGTGAGGCCGGAAGGAGTGATGCACGCATTGGCCCAGGTGGTGGCAGACGATGCGATCATGGCGCTCGATACAGGCGAGCATACGGTCTGGTTCAATCGCGCCTTTCGCGCAAGCAGACAGCTGCCGCTCTTTTCCGGGAAGTGGCGCACGATGGGCTTCGGCTTGCCAGCCGCGATTGCGGCCAAGCTCGCCTTTCCCGAGCGACAGGTTGTCTGCATCACCGGAGACGGCGGCCTGCAAATGAGTCTGGCGGAATTGATGACGGCAGCCGAACAGCAGGTTGCGATCACGGTAGTGGTCATGAACAACCGGACGCTCGGCTTGGAAGAGCTGAAAATGAAGCAGGAAGGATTTCGCCCGTTTGGCGTACAGCTATCCAATCCGGATTTTGGTCTGTGGGCCAGGGCGTGCGGGGTGGACTCCCAGACGGTGCGCACGGGTTCGGCTTTGGAGCCTGCTTTGCGGCAAGCCATTGCAGATCAGCGATTGACAGTGCTGGATGTCCATTGCACAGCTCCGACGCTGCCCGCGAGAAAAAAACAAATTCCCTTCCAGGCCCAAGCATGAGTTATATATAATGAAAGAAAACTCAGACAATGTAGGGGGACCTATCATTTGGTCGAAGAGGAGGTATCCTGATGGCGGAGAGGCTTGGCGAAATTAAAGTGGCCGATCAAGTAATCGCGATCATTGCTGCCGTAGCGGTCGAGGAAGTGCTGGAGGCGACGGTGCGGTCGGGCGGGCTGTATCAGGACTTGGCGAAAAAGTTGAATGGCGGAGCAAAAGGAATCGCCGTCGCGGTCACGGAAGACAAAGTCATCATCGACATGCGTGTGTCCGTCCGGTATGGAGCGCCCATTCATCAGGTGTGCCACACGCTGCAAAAAAAGGTGAAAGAAGCCGTGGAGAGCCTGACCGGGTTGTTTGTAGAGGCAGTCAATGTGCGTGTGGAAACCATCGATCTCAGCAAATGAAAACGACCTGCGCATCGGCAGGCCGTTTTTCTTTTTTCGCGTGCAAAGACGAAACCCTACATGGAATACCCCTGCTGCTTTTTGAGCTGCTCCTCCAGCTTTTGGCGGCTGACCTCGCGCGATACGCTCAGCAAAAAGCCTGTCGAGATCAGACAAACCAGCAGGGAAGACCCCCCGTAGCTGATGAAGGGCAGCGGGACGCCGGTCAACGGAATCAGTCCCGTTACGCCGCCGATGTTCAGGATCGCTTGCAGGGCAATCATGCTGACGACGCCGATGCCGGCCAGGCTGGCAAAGGTGTCTTTGACGCGCAGGCATATATGGATGCCGCGCAACAGGAACAGCAGGTAGACCAACAGGAACAGGGAGGCACCGATGAATCCCAACTCCTCCGTAATAATGGAGAAAATAAAGTCGGTATGCATCTCGGGCAGGTACAGGTACTTTTGGATGCTCTTCCCAAAGCCCGTACCGGACAGCCCTCCGTGAGCGATCGCAATCCACGACTGAATGATGTTGTACCCGGTTCCGCTCGGATCGTTCCACGGATTGAAGTAGGAGTTCATGCGATCCAGGGCATGCGGCTTCAACGCGATATAACCAAGGAAAGCCACGGTCACCACCGGACCGCCGAGGCCAATCAGGTGACGGAGTCTGGCTCCGCCGCAAATCATCACGATCAAGGCGCTCCCCAAAAGAATGGCGGCCGACCCGAGATCGGGCTGTACGACAATCAGGAGAAAGAACAAACCGGTAACCATGAGCGGGGGAAGCAAGCCTGACTGGAGCTTCCGTACCCCCTCGCCTTTTTTCGCGAGAATCGCCGCCAAATACAAGATCAGCCCAAGCTTGGCAAACTCCGCCGGTTGCAGACTGGACGAACCGATCCTGAACCACGAACGCGCTCCTTTCACGCTCTCGCCGATACCCGGAATCAACACGAGCACCAGCATAAAAAAGCTTGCGAGGGCAATCAGCAGGAAATTGCGTTTGTAAAAGGAAAAGGGAATGTTCATGGCGATCAGCATGCCGACGATCCCGATCAGCAGAAAGCGGATTTGCCGCTTCACGAAATACAGCTCGTCCCCGTTGCAATAAGAGCAACCATTGCTGGTGAAGCTGGTCAGGGCGAAAATGGAGCTGGCACTGAGCACCATGGTGATACCAAACCCGACAATCAGGGCGGTTAAAAACAGGAGCAGGAAGTCAGGTACGCCCCTCGTCTTCACGGGAATCCCCCCCTTTACGTGAAACAGAGAGGGGATACCTCTCTGTACCGCCGTGCATTTTCATGTGGTTTTAGTGAGAGGAAAGCTTTTCACCCAGCATTTGCAGCTTGAGCTTTGCCGTTTTGACAACCGATTCCGGGATCGGATAGTCGTAATCCAGTCCGTGCGGGAAAAGGTGTTTGCCCATGTACGGATCTTCCAGCTTCAGGACAGCATGGGTATCTTCGAGCTTGCCTTCGATCACGTTTGCCTCGATGCGCAGGTAGAAAACATTTCCTTTATCTTGGATTTTATAATCGTATGTAGCATGCTTGTAATCCCAGGCGCCGCGAACGAAGCCGAGATCGCTCATGTAATGCTCCAGATCGGCGAAAAAGACCTCTTTCGTGCTAAGCCCAGTGTCCTTGATAACCATTCTTTTTCCTCCTACAAATGGTGAGATTTTCACTTATTAATGATAGTCTGTTTTTGGAAGAAGCGCAATGCATAACTCCCATTTCGGCCGCGATCCTAGTATGCCCTGCCTCGCGCATGAAAGGAGGGCGGAGCGGACACACTACAACCGTTCATTAGCAAAAAGGAGGAGAAGAAAATGGCCAAAGTGGAAAATCGTACCCTGCGTGAAATCATGACCAAAGATGTCGCAACGGTGACGCTTAAGGATAATGTGTACGAAGTCGCATGCAAAATGCGTGACTGGAACGTAGGCGTTATTCCTGTTGTCGATGAAAAGAACGATGTCATCGGCATCATCACCGACCGCGATATTGTCATTCGCGGACTCGCGGAAAAGCACGAGGGCTCGACTGCGACAGAGGTGGTCATGACCAAGGACATCATTCTCGGTAAGCCGGACATGACAGTGGATGAAGCGGCGAAGATCATGGCTCAGCACCAAATCCGCCGCCTGCCTGTCGTGGACAATGGCAAGCTCGTAGGAATTGTCGCCCTCGCAGACATGGCGGTGCGGCAAGTGCACCACGACGAGGCGAGCGATGCGCTTCAAGGGATTTCCGAGCCGGCAGGTCACTAAATTCCCGGACTGTCTGCGTGAATCGAATATCGAATATGGAAAAGCTGCCAGAAAGCATCGTCGGGCAGCTTTTTTGTTTTTTTCGCTGGACATGGACGCAACGGAAAGGTATATGATACCGATGAAGAAGCGTACAGGGAGAGACATGTATATGCTGATGAAGGAGATCGCCAGACGGCTGCAAATCACGCCGAGAGCCATTCGCTATTATGAAGAAAAAGGGCTGATCCAGCCGAAGAAGGCAGACGAGTCCGGGTATCGCCATTTTACGGAAGAAGACGTCTGGCGGTTGCAGACAATCGTTACGTTGCGCGAGGTCGGCATGCCGATTGACGATATTCGCGAATTGCTGGCGCACATGAAGGAAAGCGCAGGAACGCTGCGGCATTACTTGGAGCTACAGCGCTCCTTCATGTACACGAGATGGGTGGAGCTGGCCAAAGTCATCCAGACGACGGAGGCAATGATCGAGCGCATCGGCAACAGCCAGACGATCGACCCGGGCGAGCTGTACGAGCTGGCAGAGGCGAACAAGCGGCTGCGGCAAACGCGCGACAACTGGGTGGACCGCTGGAATTTCAACCAGATGGCGGAAGGCTACGACGAGTGGGTGCAGCAAGAGTCGCAAAGCGCCAACGCCCATCAGTCGTATGAGTGGGTGCTGGATGAGGTCGTGGCCGCACTCGGCCCCGTGAAAGGCGAGAATGGGCTTGACGCCGGCACGGGTACGGGCAACCTTGCGGCTCGTCTCGTCCGCCAGGGAGCTAGTATGAGCGGTTTCGACCAGTCGCCGCAGATGCTGAAACGCTGCCGAACCAAGCTGCCTGCGATGGAGACGAAGCTGGGCACGTTTTTCGCTTTTCCGTTTTTGGAGGAGCGCTTTGACTTCGTGGCGACCAGCTATGCGCTGCACCATCTCGACGACGACCAGAAGCGGCTCGCCCTGGCCGAATGTCGCCGGGTGTTGAAGCCGGGTGGACGTCTGGTGATCGCGGATTTGATGTTTGCGGATGAAGCGGCCAGACAGGCGCATCTCGCCGAACTGGACCGGGAAGGCAAAGAAGCGGCAATTCGGCACATTCACGACCGTTTTTATGCCGATCGCGCCCGGCTGCTTCGGGAGTTGGATGCGCTCGGGTTCGCGGCTGTAGCCAGACAGCTCACCACGTATACGCATCTGATTGCCGCCAGGCTGAAATAAGAACATACCCTTGATTTTTGGGCTCTTCCCATCGTGGACCTGTGCCTGGCTTTCTGCATAGGCTGTAGCGAGAAGGAAAGGAGGACTCCACTATGGGTCTGTTCGATGGTTTTTTTGATCGCGATAACGAGGAGTTTCTGTGGATTATCATCGTCGTGGTCGTTCTGCTGTTCTTGTTTAGTGCCGATCGTGACTAAGTCTGGACGTATAGACAAAACGACCTTGTGGAAGGTCGTTTTTTTCGGTGTCCTCCCTGCCGGATATTGACTTGCCCTGGTTCTTTTCCTAATCTGAAAGTCGATGCAACAAAGAAGAGGAGAACAACCATGAAACGAATCGTACTAGCCTTGTTCGCTCTGGCGCTTCTCCTGGCCGCCTGCTCTGCTTCGGGACAGCCCCAGCCCAACGGGGAGATGACCGCTACCGTCAAACGGGTGGTGGACGGCGATACGTTTGAGCTTGCGAGCGGCGAAAAGGTGAGGATGATCGGCGTCGATACGCCGGAGACGGTCAAGCCTAACCATCCGGTTGAGCCATACGGCAAGGAAGCCAGCAACTACACCAAACAGCTTTTGACAGGCAAAAAAGTGACGCTCAAGTTTGACGTGGAGCCGTATGACAAATATCAGCGGCTGCTCGCGTATGTGTACATGGAAGACGGGACGTTTGTCAACGAAAAGCTGGTGCGCGACGGCTACGCGCGCATCATGACGATCCCGCCGAATGTCGCCAAGGCCGATCTGTTTCTGGCAGCGGAGCGCGAGGCCCGCGAAGCCAATCGCGGGCTGTGGGGCTTGGAACCAGACGGCAAGGGCGCGGGCAAAAAGCCGGCAGACAACGAAGCGGGCAAGTCCGCAACGAAGCCTGTCAAACCAGCAGACAGCGATACGCCGCCGGAAGGCAAAGCGATCAAAGGCAACATCAACGCCAAGGGCGAAAAAATTTATCACGTCCCCGGCTCTGCCAGCTATGAGCGGACAAAGGCAGAGATGTGGTTTGCGACGGAGGAAGAAGCGCAAGCGGCCGGGTTTCGCGCTCCGAAGCGATAGGCGGCTTCGGCGTGCGAGACTGTCGGCTTGACAGAAAGCCTCTTTTCATCGACGGAAGGATGAAGAGAGGCTTTCTTTTTTTCATCCGGGACGTTTATCACCCCTGCCGGGCGGGCGGCATATGGTATCCATGACGAACGAGAAATATGCGCATGGAGGAGGCATCTGTTTGAACTCGCAAACACGCACCTGGTTTCCTTATGTCAGTCCATACGATCCTTGCCCGCCCATTCGGGTAAAAGCATACGTGGTCCCTCCGCAGTTGTTTATCGCGTTCCAGCCACCCGATTTGCCCCAGTATTCTCCGGCGGAAGCATTGCGGGCAGGCGTGTTGTGGCCGTCCCTGTACAGTCCGTACAACCCGCGGCAGGATGTCGTAGGAAGAGAGGGTTCCCATGGCACATGAACAACAGCGAGGCAAAGAATACTACGCTCTGCTAAAAAAACTCCAGGAGATCGATTTTGTCCTGGTCGAGCTTAATCTGTACCTGGATACGCACCCCACCGATGGAAACGCGATTGAACAATTTAACGACCTGACAGAGAAGCGTTGGGCGTTGGCGAATGAATACGAGAAGCTGTACGGCCCCTTGCAAAATTTCGGGCGGAGCTATTCCGGATACCCGTGGCAGTGGAACGACGATCCTTGGCCATGGCAAGTGTAGAAATGAGGGAGACGTAGACGATGTGGATTTATGAGAAAAAGCTTCAATACCCGGTTCGGGTCGGCAAGTGCGATGTGAAAATGGCCAAATACTTGACGGAGCAATACGGCGGTGCCGATGGCGAGCTGGCAGCGGCTCTGCGCTACATGAACCAGCGCTATACGATTCCGAACAAAGTCATTGGGCTGTTGACCGACATTGCGACCGAAGAGTTTGCCCATTTGGAAATGATCGCGACGATGGTCTACAAGCTGACCAAGGACGCGACGGTCGAACAGCTGGAGGAAGCCGGACTTGGGGCGCATTACGCCAACCATGACCGGGCGCTGTTTTACAACAATGCCGATGGTGTCCCTTGGACGGCTGCCTATATCGCGGCCAAAGGCGATCCGATTGCGGACCTGTACGAGGATATCGCCGCGGAGGAAAAAGCGCGGGCGACGTACCAATGGCTGATCGACATGACCGACGACGTGGATTTGCAGGATAGCTTGAAGTTTTTGCGGGAACGGGAAATCGTCCACTCGCTTCGCTTCCGGGAAGCCGTAGAAATTTTAAAAGAAGAGCAGGGACGCAAAACGATTTTTTGATCGCGACAAAACCCCCAAAGAGAGCCTCGGCGCTCTCTTTTTGCATGCCTTCCTCTGAAAGGCGTGAAAGGCGGCCTGCGCAAACGGTATCGTGAATGAGAAGAGGAGCAATCGGGCACAATGTGGGATGACTGAATCTGGAAAGGAGTCGTCCCGGTGAAAACCAAACGATTGATATTCCGTTTGTTTCTTTTGATCGCCATTGCGGCGGTTGTGGAGTGGTTCGTCTACGCCAAGGACGAGACGCCAACGAATGGGGTTGTCGAACAGTCAGAGGCGCAGCAGCCAATGCCTACGCTGGCAGTCACGCACTCGCTTGAACAGGATGACCTGCAGCTCAAGCTGGCCGTCACGAACTTTCAGTTTTCCCTGGAAAATATGGGAAAAGAAAACAAGCACGGCGAAGGGCACGTCCATCTGTATCTGGATGGGAAAAAGATCGCGAAAGTGTTTGAACCAAGCTATGTCTTGAAGGACATTCCCAGCGGAAAGCACGAGATTACGGTCGAACTGGCCCACAACAACCATGAATCATATGGGGTATCCGAGCGCTTCAGCATCGAGGTCAAGTCTTGACGCTAGCCTAGTCGATTGGATTCCATAGAAAGAAGCCGACAGGGAAGCGCCATTGGCACTCGCATTGTCGGCTTTTATCGTGAAAAAAATCGCTAGCGCATATGCACGCTGACTTGTGCCTGCTGGTCCGGCAAGGCAATGACGAGCGTCGGATACGAAATCGCTTGGGTTTTCAAGGCACCCGGAGCCGGTGGCTGCACGTGGACGCGAATGGTAAAACCGTGCGGGCCTGTACGCGTGACCTGCTCGGGGACGAGACGATAGCCGCCGGTTGGCTTCTGGCCGGCGCCAATGACCACATATGCGGTGCCGTTTGCGCGTACGACGGTATGTCCGCCGGTTTTCCGCACTTTTTTCAAGGCTTCGGTTACAGCAGGCGGATACGGAGCGGCAACGGCTTCATAGGGGGCAGCCTCCACAGCGGATGGCACAGCCTCTTTTCCTGTGAGCGCAGATGCGGTAGGATGTGGAAGAGACAGGGACGCAGCGCCCGTGACACAGAGTGAAGCGGCGAGCAAGAAGCCAGGAAATCTTTTCATAATCAATCGCCCTCCCTTTGGAAAAAGTAATGGGGATGAGATGAGAAAAGCCGAGGTGACAGGAGTGCGTGTGAAGGATTCGCTGGAATACCTGTCCGATGCAACGAGACAAGCGATTCTGAACGAACAAGACAAACGGTTTGGCATGGATCAAACAGAACGGGACTTGGCGGCAAGGCTGACGGATTCCCGGTTTTTGCAGCAGGTGTGGGAACAGGCCGACGAGCTGGAACGAACGGTTATCAAGCTGTTCATCACCAAGGCGGCGAGAGGATTTTTCAGCAAACGTACCTGGGAACGCGAAACGGCAAACGAGCACAAACACGTGTCCGTCGGTCTGACCAGGCTGCGCCGTTTGGGACTGATTTTGACTGTACGCAAAATGTGGAGCGAAATAGGCTATGTGATGCCGCAGGAAATTCGCGAGCAGTTGACGCTGCACCTGCTTCCCGATTCAGCGGCTGCGTATGTTTCCTTGTCCAAAACACTCCCTTATTATATAGCAGGCGGCAGGGGGATACATCTGGATCTTTTTGGGCTTCTTCTATACATCCGTGACAATCAGGTGCCTGTGACGCAAAAAGGAAGCATTCACCGCAGAGTGATGCAAAAGCTGGTGCCCTTGCTGTCGTTTGCGGACGAGCACGTGCAGGGCATTGATCTTCCGCCGCTGGACAAAGCGCAGAGAGAAGGTCTCGCGCTGACGATCATGCTCGATCTGGCGTTTCGGCTGGGGCTTGTGGTGCGCGAGGAAAAGCGCATGGGCATCGATTCGTTCCAGATCAGGCGCTGGCTGAACAAAACGGCGCCGGAGCGCTGGGAAGAGCTGTATCAGCTCGTTTGGGAGCAGCTTTTGCCCCACGGCGAATGGTGGGATGCGTTTGCCCAGATGATGAGACAGGTTCCGCTGGATCAGTGGTGTTGCATCGAGACCCAATTGCGCATGCTAGAGACAGCGGGGGTTGCCTTGCCTGACGAGGCAGACAGGCTGATTGTGGAGCAGTGGCTGCACGTGCTGCTCGGGCTGGGCTGGGTGCAGTTGGGATCAGATGAGCAGGGGCGGCTTTTCTGGCGGTGGAGCAGCTTGCCGCACCTGACCGCCGAAGAGGGGTGGTTCGTCGATCCGACGGGAGCGCTGACGATTCCGCCGCTCGTGCCGTTGCGGGAGGTGTGGGAAATCAGCGAGTTTTGCCAGCTTCACTTTGACGGTCAGCTGATTCGCGGAGAGCTGCACGCGAAGCTTTTGCAAACGTACCTGGCCTCCGGCGGCAGCGAAGAGCTGGTGGTGGAAAAACTGCGTGTCGCATGCGCCCACCCTCTGCCGGAGGGCCTCGTGGACGTCATCGGGCAGTGGGCGAAGACGGCTACGCAAATTCAGTTGGAGCCGTTTTTTCGCGTCAGGACCGCCCATGCCGGGTTCGTGGAGGAATGGCGGAACATCCCCGACTTTGCCCCTTTTTTGCAGCAGGTGCTCTCGCCGACGGAGTTTTTCATTCCGTTTGCGCAAAAAAAGCAGCTGGTCGAGCTGCTCAGGCACTACGGCTACGAGCCGCATGTCCTGTTACACACGGAGTCTCCGGAAGCAGAAGAAACGCGGGAGGGTGGGCCATCGTCCGACAGGGGGCTGCTTGTCATCGAGCGTCCGTGGGATGGTTATGCCGTCGAAAATACGTTTCCCGCACAGAGCGAAGCGATGCCGCAATTGTCGACGCTTCCGAAAATGTGGACGCAGCACTTCCAGTCGTATCACCCGCAGTCGCTGCGCGATTTGTTGAAGCGCGCAACCGAACTGCAACTGGAAGTGGAAGTCCAGCTGACGAGCGAGGAGCGGCTGCGCGGGCTGCCCGTGGAGGTCAAGCTGGAAATGGGCTATTGGCTCGTCACCCTCAGCGGACCGCACGGAAAACGCCCGTACAGGCTTGAGGAGATCAGTCGCGTGCGCATTGTGGTGCCTGATTATCTGTACGAAGGGTGTGGATCGTGATACAATCAGAAGGGACGAAAAGCGTAATGCTTTTCGTGGGAAAGGGGGGCTCGCTCTATGGAAGCAGTAGAGACTGTGGATATGGCACAGCTGATTATGGAGTCGCACGAGCTGTCCACCATGATTAATCAATCGCGCGAGGTCCTGGAATATTTGGAGGCAAAGCGCCGGATGGAGGCAGATGAGGAAGTGCAGCGCCTCCTGTCGCTGTTCGAGAAGAAAAAGGAGCAGTACGAGGATGTCCAACGGTTCGGGAAGTACCACCCCGATTACAACCATATAGCAAAAGAGGTCCGCGAGCTGAAGCGGACGATCGAGCTGCGGGATTCCGTTCAGGCTTTCAAGCGGGCGGAGGACGCGCTGGATGAACTGCTCTACCAGGTAAGCAGGACGATTGCCCACTCTGTCTCGGACACGATCAAGGTGCCGAGCAACAATCCGTTTCTCGAAGCGCAAGGAAGCGGCTGCGGCACGGGCGGAAGCTGCGGGTGCAGCGTAAAAAAATCTTCCTGATTCGCCTGGCTTCAGCTTTGCGGCGGCGTTTTTTCCCGCAGCAGAATACAGTCCTCGCACAGGTTGCCGCAACAAAACTGCTTTTCGTTGGGAACGAGAAAGCGAAAGGGGTACACATGCTGGTCGTCGCTTGAGCGCACGTACAGGCACTCGGGCTTTAACGTGGTGGGGGCGGTCAGCCGCTCCCCAGTTTCCAGCAGACGTTCCGTCAGGCGGGAAGCGGGGAGCGCGCTGCTTACATACAAGAAGAGTTGACCGGCATGAGTACGCCAATCGCACTTTGTCGCGATGCCTTCCTGGTGCAGGGCTTCCTCGAAGCGCCGGTAAAACGCAGCCAGCATCATAGACCACCGTTCCTTTCTGTAACGGGCGTTTACAGGTGATTATACCACGATGGGAAGGAGACCAACGGCTTACATGAGAGAACGACGTCTGGGTGTTGCCGTGTGGGTAAAAAACACGCGTGCGGCCAAAAATTTACGCAAATTTGGCACCATTCATTACATCTCCAAGCGGCTCAATTACGTTTCCATGTACGTGAATGCGAATATGCTGGATGAAACCATCCGCATCATGGAGAAGCTGCATTTCGTCACCAAAGTCGAACGCTCCCATCGTCACGAGATTCCGGTGGAGTACAACAACGCAAGACCGGACAAGGCGAAGGAATACGACTACAAGCAGGAAAAAAATCAGGTGATGGCGCTGGCAGAAACACTGATGGCAGAAGAGAGCAGCCCAGCGACTGTAGGTTCGACATAAGTTGTTCACAGGCTGCCAGTTTTCGGCAGCTTTTTTGCTTTTGCTCCGTCACCGTCCATGGTATGCTAGAGAAATAGGAAAACACCAGAAGTCATTCCAATGAATGCGCTTTCAGCATGTACATAGATCATGAGAGGAAGGGTGGGGGCGTACATACATGATTCATCTGGACATTAACTGCGATATGGCCGAGGGCTTCAGCAGAGGACGACAAGCAGAGGATTTGGGAATTATGAAATGGATCACCTCCGTCAATATCGCTTGCGGGCTGCACGCAGGTGATCCGCATCTCATATGCAGAACGATTGAGGCTGCACTCAAACACGACGTTAAAATCGGTGCGCACCCGGGATATGCGGATGTGCAAGGCTTCGGTCGGCGCTCGATGAATTTGTCTGTCAAGGAAGTGTATGAGCTGGTGCTGTATCAGGTGGCGGCGCTGTCTGGCATGACACGGGCGCTTGGCGGCGAGCTGCACCATGTCAAACTGCACGGAGCGCTGTACAACGAGGCGGCGGAGCGGCCGGAGCTTGCCGAGGCGGTCGTTCAGGCGGTAGCCGACATCGACGAGGAGCTGATCCTGTATGCCCTGTCCGGCAGCAAGCTGGTCGAGGCGGCGCTGGAGCACGGGCTGCAAGTCGCCGAAGAAGTATTTGCCGATCGGGCCTACTTGCCGAATGGGCGGTTGGCTCCGCGGGAGCTAGAGGGCAGCGTGCTCATCAGCAAGGAAGAGCGAATGGAGCAGGCGCGCCAGCTCGTCTTGAAGCAACGGGTCAAGACCGTGAACGGCCAGCACATCGATCTGGCCGCGGATACGCTTTGTGTTCATCACGAGAGTCACGACGTTTTGCCGTTTTTGGGCGAATTGCACAAATGGGCGAAGCAGAACGACGTGAAGATCGAGCCGATCAGCGCTCGCTAGGTTCGCCAGCGAGCGAGGCAAATCGGCACAAAAACAGCCATACGCAACGCCCAATCCGGTTTGTCAGGAGGAGGACGTCGCGGTATGGCGTTTTTGTTTGATGTGCTCGACGATGCGCCCGTTTTCCAGCAGCAGGATGGTATCGCCCAGCTTTTCCGCTTCTTCCCGATCATGGGTGACGAGCAAAAACGGAATGCGCCACATGGCATGAAGCCGGAGCAGCTCATCCTGACACTGCCTGCGCGTGTCCGCATCCAGCGCGGAGAGCGGCTCGTCCAAGAGCAAAAGCTCCGGCTCGGTAGCCAAAGCGCGGACAAGGGCAACCCGCTGCTTTTGCCCGCCGGAGAGCTGGTGGGGGTACTTTTCCAGCAAGTGAGCGATCCCGACCGTAGACAAGAGCGGCTCCAGGTGGAGATCATGGCCTGGTTTCAAGCCATAGCGGATGTTTTGGGCGACCGTCATGTGCGGGAACAGCGCGTAGTCCTGAAACAGATAGCCGACTTTGCGCTTCTGCACGGAAAGCGGCTTTTGCCCCTGCTTGTAAAAAGTTCGCCCGTTCAGCACGATTTCGCCCCCGTCGGGATGCACCAGTCCGGCGATGCTGTTCAGGATCGTCGTCTTGCCCGAGCCGGATGGCCCGAAGAGGACGACAATCTCCTGCCCGGCGGAGAAGGAGACCGCAAGCAAAAAATCAGGCAAACGCTTTTGAATCGTGACGGAAAGCATGTCAGTTCCCCTGCCTTACTTTTGATTGGCATACCGCTGCACGTTGCGGCGGCTCCACCAGTTGAGCCAGAGCGTGGTGCCCATGCCGAGCGATACGATGATGACCACCCAAAACAGCGCCTTGTCCATTTGCCCCGCTTCTACAGCGAAGTAGATGGCCACCGGGATCGTATCCGTTTTTCCTGGTATGTAGCCAGCGAGCATCAGCGTGGCGCCAAACTCGCCCAAACCGCGGGCAAACGACAGGACCAGCCCGGCCAACAGTCCCGGCCAGGCAAGCGGGAAAGCGACCGTCCAGAACACCCGCCATTCCGATGCTCCCATCGTCCGCGCGGCATTTTCCAGGCGGCGATCCACGCCGGTGAATGCCGCGACGGCACTTTGATACATCAGCGGAAACGAGACGACGACAGAAGCGATCACGGCTCCGGTCAGCGTGAAGACGACCTGGATGTCAAACCAGCGGGCGAGCAGCTGGCCGAAAAATCCGTTTTTTCCGAACAAGAGCAGCAAGCCGAAGCCGACGACCGTCGGCGGCAGGACGAGCGGGAGCAGCAAAAAGGACTCCAGCACGTGTTTGCCCCAGAACTCCTTTTGTGTCATCCAGCGCGCGCTGAGCATGCCGAGTACAAACACAAAGGAGGTGGATACCGCAGCTACTTGCAAGGAGAGCATCAACGGTGTCAGATTCGTTTCCATAACGCTCGCTACCTGCCTTTTCTTATTGGAATCCGTACTTCTGTAAGATCGCTTTTCCTTTGTCGCTTGTCAAGTAGGCCAGGAATGCTTTCGCCGCATCCGGATGCTTGGACGTGCTGATGACCGCTCCTGGATAAACGATTGGCTTGTGCCATTCCGGTTTGGCTGTCGCGAGCACCTTCACGTTTTGGGAGACCGCAGCGTCGCTGGAATAGACGATGCCGACCTCGGCATTGCCGGACTCGACGAAAGTCAGCACCTGGCGCACGTCACTGCCGAATACCAGGCGGCCGGACAGGGCGTTCCACAAGTTCAGCGTTTCGAGCGATTCTTTTGCGTAGCGGCCTGCCGGCACGGTTTCCGGTTCGCCGACTGCGATGTGCGTGATTTCCGGCTGGTTCAAGTCTTCAAACGAATCGATGGGGAGCGTGCTGTCCTTGCCTGCGATCAGGACGAGCGCGTTGCCTGCAAAGTCCTGGCGCGTATCTTTGGCGATCAGCTGTTTTTCTTCCAGCCCGTCCATGTCCTTTTGGCTGGCAGACAGAAAGACGTCAGAGGGAGCGCCCTGCGCAATCTGGGTCGCCAGCTTTCCCGAGCTGCCGAAGGTAAAGGCGAGGGTGGTGCCAGGGTTTTCCGCCTCAAAAGAGGTTTTGAGCTCGTTCAAGGCATCCGTCAAGCTTGCCGCTGCGGAAACCATCAGTTCCGCCTGTTGGGTCGGGGCAGGTTCCGCTGCCTGCGGAGCCGTTTGGGAAGTCGAGCATGCGCCGAGCATCAGGGTGAATGCCGTGCATAAAGCCAGCCATTGCTTTTTCATCAAAAGAACCTCCAGATTGTTATATTTCGTTATAACAAATGATAACGAGATATAAATGAATTATAGTAGCTTATGGGAAATAATCAATTGCGATTTGCCGAGAATGGAAAGAAAATGAAAGGAAAGAACCGAGCGGAGGGCAGACATGACTCACGAAAATTCCTATACAACGGAAGAAATTGCGAAGCTTTTGCGCATCTCAAAGCTGACTGTGTACGACCTGATTAAAAAAGGCGAGCTGCCCGCATACCGTGTCGGCAGGCAGATGCGTGTCGATCAAAGCGATTTGGAGGCGTACAAGGCGCGGGCAAAAGGCGGATACCGCCAGGCACAGGCGACTCATTCCGCCCCGCTGCATGGGCAAATGCATGGACAAGCTCCGCAGGCGACGGACAAGACGCAGCCGTCCGCGATGCGCCCTGTCATTATCAGCGGGCAGGACGTCAGCCTCGATCTGCTTGCCAACCATCTGGACAAGCGCGAGCTGCCGCTTCGGCCGCTTCGCTCCTACGCCGGCTCGCTGAACAGCCTGATTGCCATGTACACGGGCAAAGCCGATATCGTCAGCACCCACCTGTTCGACGGAGAGACGGGCGAGTACAACGTGCCATACGTTCGCCGCATCCTGACCGGGCATCGCTTTCTCGTCGTCAACATGCTGGCGCGCTGGGCCGGCTTTTACGTGCAGGCAGGCAACCCCAAGCAAATTTTGTCCTGGACCGACCTGACCAAGCCAGGCGTTTGGATGGTCAATCGCGAAAAAGGCTCGGGCGCGCGGACGCTGATCGAGGAGCAGTTTCGGCTGGCGAAAATAGCAGGGGGTGACGTGAACGGCTACGAGCACGAAGAGACGAGCCATCTGGCAGTGGCCGGAGTTGTTGCGCGCAAGGAAGCGGACGTAGGTGTCGGGATTGAAAAGGCAGCGCAGCTGGTCGGGGTAGAGTTCGTGCCGATGGTGAAGGAGAGATACGATCTCGTCCTACTCAAAACGAAGGAAAACGAGGCGTTCATTGCTGCCGTCCTGGACATCCTGCGTTCCTCGCTGTTTCAAAAGGAGCTTCTGGCAGTCGGCGGCTATGATCTGGAGCAGACAGGAAAAATCATGTACGAGACCTGGTAGGGAATTTGCCGCTTGCCCATGCTGCGGACAGGGGGGGCGGCTTTTTCATTTTTGTGGCAAAATCTCCTGAATTTCTACTCACCCTCTTTTTTATTTGCTACAATGAAACAAATAATGAACGCTTGCAGCCGAGCGATTTTTTTCTGGGGGCTGTCATGAAGACTTTGCAGAAAACGAGTTTACTGGTCTGTCTCACCATTCTGGTCATGTTTGGCTCCATCGGCATCATTGCCTACTGGCCAGAGATTGCCAAACGCTGGGAGGCAAGCCAAACGACAATGACGGAACTAACCGGAGCCGATCCGTTTTCATACGATCCGCCGCTGCCTTCCTACGTGAAGGATTTGCACCCCGTCTACAAGATTCAAGCCGAATTACATACGTCTGAGGCCAAAATTACGGGGAAAATGACGGTCGAATTCGACAATCCGCAGACGGCGGATTTGCGTCTGTACGTCTACGATTACTTGTGGAACAAAATGACGGTCAAGTCGATCCGCTACAAAGACAAGCCGCTTGCCTTTGAACGCGGCCTGTCCACGGTCAAGCTGGCCAATCCGCTGGGAGCGGAAATGCGCGGGACGCTCGCGATCGAGTTTGAAAATCCGGTGCCGAGAAGAGGGACGCGCTTTGGCGTCAAGGACGACATCTGGACGCTGACGACGTGGTACCCGATGCTGGGCGCGCAAAACCAGCAAGGAAAATGGTACGATCCGCCGCAGCGTGTCGATTTCGGCGATCCGTTTGTCTACCATTACGCCGACTACGACGTCACCTTTGTCTCTCCGAAAGGCTACAACTGGGTCAGTTCGTGGGGACGAGGCAGCGCAAAGGCGATGGAGGGCAGCAAGCAGCAAATCCACTATCAGGGCAAAAAGCTGCTCAATTTCGCTCTGGTCGGCAGCCCGCTGTACCATGTGGAAACGATCCGGATGGGGCCGAACCTGTCCGTCGATATCGCCTCGGTGGACAAAGGCAACATCCAGCGGATCAAAACGATTGCCGAGTCGGTGTTTCCGACGTACAGCGACTGGTACGGGCCGCTTCCGTATCCGCACGTCGCCATTGCCGAGACGAGCACAGGCACGACGTATGCGATGGAGTACGCCAATCTCGCCATTTTCAAGCGCGACATGTACCAGCGCAATCTGATCGACCACTGGCTGCCGCATGAAATCGCCCATTTGTGGTGGTACAACAGCGTCGCGACGCTGGAAGCGTCTCACGGCTGGCTGGACGAAGGGCTTGTAGAGTTGAGCGTGTACCATTACTTGCAAAACCGGTACGGGGCGCAGTCGGCCTCCACGCTGCTCGATGAGTACAACCGCGACGCCCGCCGCTTGCAGGAGCGCTACCCGAACGGCAGCCTGGACAAGCCGTTGCAGAAGTTTGCGACCGAAGAAGAATTCCACTGGACGTGGTATTCCAAAGGAGCCTTGTTGTTCGATCATTTGCGCAAGCAGATCGGGGATGAGGCGTACAAGCGTTTTCTCCACCGCGTGCAGCAAAACTACCACGGCAGCGTGATCGGAGCCGAGCATCTGGATCAGGCGCTGGGGCAAACGCTGCAAGGCGAAGCGAAATACTTCGTGTACGCGACGAAAAAGCCGAATCGCGAAGGCTTGGGCACTGTGCAACTGGAGCCGTATATCACGACGATCATCAACAACAGGAGCTTTTATCCGTCCATTCCGGCGAGAGCAACCGGCGGCACGGTGTATGTGCCGCTGCGCGAGCTGGGGGAAAAAATGGGGCTTGCCATCGACTGGGATCAGGAAAAGCAGATGATTCGCGTCAAAGGCCATGGCCGAGAAGTTTTCGTCAAGGAGCGGGAGCGCTTCGCCATTCGCGATGGGCAAAAACTCGACCTCGGACATCCGCTGACGGAAATCAAGGAGCGAACCATGGTGCCGCTGTCGTTTTTCGCTGACGTATTCGAATGGGAAACGGACTACAATCCAGCTGAAAAAACAGTAAAAATGTATACGCGAAAAGCGAGTGGAAAGGGGGCGGAAACAAAATGAATAACCTGATTCTCGTCGGATTTATGGGAACCGGGAAGACAACCGTCGGGAGCGCGCTGGCTGCCTCCCTGGGCATGCCGCACCGTGACCTGGATGCCGCGATTATCGAGCAGGAAGGCTGCTCGATCCCGGAGCTGTTCACCCGGCACGGAGAGACGTATTTTCGCGACGTGGAGTCGAGACTGCTGGCACAGCTTCTGGACAACGGCCCGCAGGTGCTGACGACAGGCGGTGGGGCCGTCCTGCGCAAGCAAAATGTCGCGGTCATGCTGGCAAAAGGAACGGTGATCGCGCTCAACGCCAGCGAGGAAGAAATAATCAGGCGGCTGGAAAACGATACCTCGCGCCCGCTGCTTGCCGGCGGGGTGGCAGAACGTGTAAAAACGCTCATGGCGGAACGTGCTGGTGCGTATGATTTTGCCCCGATTCAGGTGGATACGACCGGAAAAAGCCTGGAGGCGCTCGTGGACGAAATTACGGCCCAGGTGGTTGAAAGCGCGGAAGGCGGGAAACAATAAAAGGGACAGCGCTATTGCCGGATAAGACGGCGTGTATCTGCGAGTATGAAGGAGGTCACGTGCGATGTCCTTTCAAGATTATTTGAAGTACCTGACGAAATTGTTTGTCCAGTACATGGATACGCCAAAAGATGAACGGCGTCAGCGCAAGGCTCCGCGTGAGCCTTGGTCGGCACGCTGGTTCGGGGCGATCCCTATGTCGATCCGGCTGTTGTGGCGCAAATAATCCTACCATGGTAAGCGGACGGAGGGTGCGGTGCGTATGGCGAGAGTAGCGGTAGAAAAGTCCCTGTCCCAGATTCGCAAAATGCTGGGCGATAACGGCTATGAGGTTGTCGATTTGGGAAACTGGCAACAGGTGGTCGATGCGATCGTGATTACGGGTCAGGATCAAAGCGTTTTGGGTGATCCGAACATGACGGTGACGGGAGCATCCATCATCAATGCGGAGGGAATGACGGCCGATGAAGTGTTTCATGCCGTACACGAACGTCTTTCCCCGATCGATCACCATTAATCTGTAGAAGCATGGCTGCGTTCTCGCACGACAAGCGTGCCAGCCAATGAAAAAACAAGCTCTCCTGCCTGCGGAAGGCGGAGAGCTTGTTTTTTTGCGAAAAAGCGACGGTTCAGCTGTGCGGCTTCGCCGCTGCGTAAAATGTTCCGACCTTGTCAGCGTAAGGGTAGGGGACAAAACGCAGACCCTCATCCCACACCCCTACGTATGCGTACTGATCGTTCCACAAATGGAGCGAGCCGACGACGAACGGAGCGAGCACCTGGGAATGATGCAAGGAAACGGTCAGCGTCACGGGAGCCTCGCTGTTTTGCTGCCACAGCTGGGGCCACGTGATCGCGCTGTCCCCGTTTAGCTGGCTGACCCAGCCGATCTGGTCAAACGGATCTTTTGGCGTCCCTTGCAGAATGCGGGTCTTCGTCAACCGCTGTCCGGTCTGTACCAGATTTTGCGTGGACAGGCTGCCAAAGACCGGCTCGTTGGCGGAAAAGGAAGCAGGATAGGCTTCGCCTGTTTTGGCGTTCACCAGTTGCGGCGAAGACTGGCGGGCGACCAGCCAGTGGGAAGCGAAGCCGTCGTAGACCGGCTCGGCGGCAATTTCCCGCGGGGCAAAAGCATCGTCGAACAGAATGTATTCCCCGACCCCGTATTCCAACAGCACGAATGTTGTCCGGGCAGGCGCATCGACTGCCTCTCCTACGACCAGGTACCCGACCTGTCTGTCTGCTTGCTTGACGCTGACCAGCCACTGGCGTTGATTGGCGCCGAGTGTCTGCACTTCTGTATCGGCTTTTTGCCACTCCTTGAATTGCGGATCGCGGTTGGCAAGTTCATTCAGCCACGTCTGGATTTGGGCGTGAAACTCTTTGTCCCAGTTCGTCTGTTCCTCGGCCTGGACAGGACAGACGAGTAACGCGAAAGACAAGAACACCCCGAGAAAGGGAAGGAAACGTCTGATCACCAACATGCACCACCTTTTGCACTGGCTAAACTTATTCCTATTGTAACCAGCGATGACAAAAAGATTTGTTGCAACTTGTCACTTCCCTCACACTTCTTCTCGCTGATCTTTTACACGATTCGCCCGGATGCGGGGAGTTGGGGCACCGTTTTTGCGGGCCGCGTTTTGGCGACGGGCGGAGTAGAGTGCAAATAAAACAGTCCGCCGTTAATAAAATGGACCTCGATGCGCGGCTCGTACTGCCACCGCAGCTCGTCCATCCGGCGCTGTTTTTCTTCCTCCGGCGTGCTTTTTTTCCATTCCTCCTGATTGATTTCCTCGCGCGGCGTGACCTGTACGCCATTGGCACGTAAAAAGTCGAGGATTCGCCCGCCGGAAGAGCGGTATTCGTCAAGCGTCTGCTCCGCTTCGACAACAGGCTCCCGGGCGGGGACTGTCTCACGCGCTGGCTGCGGGACGGGGGCTGTCTGCCCGGGAGCTTCATCTCCCTCTGCCTCTGCCGCTTCCGTCTCGCTCTGCTCGCCGGGAGGCTCTCGCCGGGCAAGCTCTTCGTAGTAGGCGGCCAGGATGTCCAGCTCCTCCGTCAGGCGTGCCCGCGCCTCAAGCGCCCACGTGTGGTCTTCCTGGGCGATGACGGCGTCGACCTCCTGTTTGGCAAGCTCCAGCGCGTCTTCCACGGACAGCTTCCGGTCGAGCGTGTAAAAGTAATCCGGAATGGCCGGGGTGAGCGGCAGCTGGAACAAAAACGAGGAAAAGTCATGCACGAGGCGGGGCTGGTGCAGATTGATCCCGAGGTAGAGCATGATGTCGCGCCGCTTGTCGCAGAGAAGCGATACTTTCAGGTTAAGTCCGAGCCAGGGAACGAGCGGAGTGGAGCGGCGCTTGCCTGTGAGCGGCAGGGAAGCGGGACTTTGCTCGTACATGCATAAAAAGCGCCCGTGTTTTTTGGCCGAGGCAAAAATTTGCTGCATGCGCACGGCGCCCAGATGCAGATACTCGGCTCGCAGCCCGTCCGGTATCCGGTCCGGGTGAAACGCAAAGGTAAGCACGAGCGGCTGATAGGCCAGGTTCATTTTGTCGACCCAGCTCCAGTAAAACGGGCGGTTGCCGATATCCTTGTCGACCTCGACCGGAAGCTTGACCGTCAAGTAATCCGGATGGGCTTCGACGATGTGCGCGGAAAAAGTCGCGAGGTAGCGCTCTACAAATTGCCGGACCTGGTTGGCTTGCATCGGGAGAACCTCCTTTCTCGTTCGTGTTTGGCTATTGCTCCGCCGCTTCCGACAGGGCCGGGGTGGCGTGCTGCTGTCTGCTCGCGCGGATGGCATGGCCCATGTTGTCGAGCTTGAGGGCCATTTCGCGAGTCGATTGGGAATCCATGATGATCTGCGTCAAATTTTCTTCCAGCGACGAGTGGAGATTGAGCCGTTCCACGATGTCATCCAGCTCGCCGATGACCATTTCAAACAGGTCGATTTTTTCGTACAGCAGCTTCAAGATGTGCTCCTCGATCGTCCCGACGGTGGACAAGTTGTAAATGTGCACGTCACGCTTCTGGCCGAGACGGTGGACGCGCCCGATCCGCTGCTCGACGCGCATCGGGTTCCAGGGCATGTCGTAGTTGATGACCTGGTTGCAGAATTGCAGGTTGATGCCTTCGCCGCCCGCTTCCGTGGCGATCAGCACCTGGGCGCGGTTTTGGAACAAATCGGTCATCCAGTCTTTTTTGCTGCGCTTGAAGCCGCCGCGAAACGGCACGGAGGTAATACCGTGGTCATGCAAATATTTTTGCAGGTAGTTTTGCGTCGCCCGATATTCGGTGAAAATAATCACCTTGTCGTTGATCTGTTGAATCAGCTCGACGGCTTTGGCTGCCTTGGAGTGTGTCTCGATCCGTTTAATCATCTCGACCAGCTCCAGAATTTGCCCGCGCAGAGGAGAGTCCTCGCTGATGCGCTGGTGCATGTTGTACAGCGTCAGAAAAGAGGCTTCCTTGCTGGAGCAAACCTCGCGCTGCAACGTAATCAAGGCAAGCGAGTTGAACAGTCCGGTCCCCGCCTGGTATTGGTCGCGCACAAAGCGGGTGACCCCCTCGTACAGCTCCATTTCCTCCTGCGTCAGCTCGATGGGAATCGACTGGACGCGGCGACTGGTGAACTGGATGCCGCCGTCGCTTCGCTTGTTGCGAATCATCACCTTTTCGATTTCTTCGCGCAATTTGTCGCTGTTTTTGGACTGGCGCTTTCCTTCGACGTAATTGGAGGAAAACGACGCGGAGTGGCCGAGGTGCCCCGGCTTCAATAAGGTAATCAGGTTGTACAGTTCGTCCATCTCGTTCTGGATGGGCGTAGCCGTGAGCAGCAAGCAATATTTTTTGCGAATTTCCTTCACGAATTGGTAGTTGCGCGTCCGTTTGTTTTTGAGCTTGTGCGCCTCGTCGATAATCAGGATGTCGTAGTCGATGTCGAGCACGTGGCGGCGATGCGGATCTCGTTTCGCCGTGTCGATGGAAGCGACGACGACGTCATGCTGTCGCCACATGTACTCCTTTTTTTGCGCCACGGCGGGAATGCCGAATTTTTGCTGCAGCTCCTTCGTCCACTGGATGACGAGAGAGGCGGGAACGAGTACGAGAATTTTTTTCGCCAGGCCCCTGACCATGTACTCCTTCATAATCAGCCCGGCTTCGATCGTCTTGCCCAGTCCGACCTCATCGGCGAGAATGGCGCGTCCGCGCATGTCGTTGAGCACCCGTTCCGCCGTCTGCAATTGGTGGGGAAACGGGGAGAGAAGCGGCAAGTATTTCAGGCATTGCAACTGATCGAACTCGCGAACGGCCATAGCCTCTTCCGCTTCCAGCGTGAGCTTGAACAACTCCCATTTGTCCCAGGGGCCGTCTTCGTGCAGTCGCTCCGTCAGCGGGGATATCCAGCTCGTGTCAAATGAAACAGGAATATTCGGCATATACGTTACTCCTTTACAAAGCTCTGCCATAACTTTCATGCGCTATATCAAAAACCTTAACATTTATGATCGTGTTCATCATTTTGTTAAGTATTTCTTGATCTGACTGTTAATTTGCATATTTTCAACAGCGGACTCTCATGGTAGGATAGAGAGGAAGTTCATTCACTAGTATGGAAATCATAGCAAAAACTTATGTATGACCATCTACCCAACGCGAATGATAGTAGCAGGGAGAGACTGCGCGAACCACTGCAGCGCCGAAGGAGCAAGCCGGGAACGGTGAATCTCTCAGGCAAAAGAACCTCTACTGGACGCAACTCTGGAGAGAGCTCGAAATCGGAGCCACCAAAGGGGAAACTTGCAGGCACGGCGTTCCCCGCCGCGCTTGATTGGCAAGGTAACTCTCAGGTACCAAGGACAGAGGAGGAGAAATGGGCACCGTTCTTTTGGTGTACCCGTTTTTTCGCCTCTGTTTTTTCATGGGGAGATCGGCCGACTAACAGTCTTTAGGAGGTGCCACACATGTCCACTCTGAAAAGAACGCCATTGTTTGATTCCTACGCAAAATACGGCGCCAAGACAATCGACTTCGGCGGTTGGGAGCTGCCGGTACAGTTTTCCAGCATTGGCCAGGAGCACGAAGCCGTCCGGACGAAAGCGGGTCTGTTTGATGTATCCCACATGGGAGAGGTCGACGTCAAAGGCGAGAATGCGCTCGCATACTTGCAGCGCGTCACCACCAACGACGTGTCCAAGCTGGCCGTCGGGCAAGCGCAGTACAGCGTGCTTTGCTACCCGGACGGCGGTACGGTCGACGATCTGCTCGTGTACAAGTTGGCGGACGACCATTACCTGCTTGTCATTAACGCAGGAAACATTGACAAAGACTATGCATGGCTAGAAGAGCACCTGATTCCGGGCGTCACGATTGAAAACATCTCGGCGCAAACGGCGCAGCTCGCCATTCAGGGACCTTTGGCCGAGTCGATTTTGCAAAAGCTGACCAAGACAGACCTGTCGAAAATCGGCTCCTTCCGTTTCGAGCGCGACGTAGAGGTCGGCGGCATTCCGGCACTGGTATCGCGCACGGGCTATACAGGCGAGGACGGCTTTGAGATTTATCTGGCAGCAGACCGTGCCGCCGAACTGTGGGACGCGTTGCTTGCGGCGGGAAAGGATGACGGACTTCTGCCGTGCGGGCTGGGCGCGCGCGACACGTTGCGCTTCGAAGCCAAGCTGCCGCTGTACGGCCAGGAATTGAGCAAGGACATCACGCCGATCGAAGCGGGCATCGGCTTCGCGGTGAAGGTGGACAAAGAAGTGCCGTTCATCGGCCAGGAAGTGCTCAAGGCGCAAAAAGAAAACGGCGCTCCTCGCAAGCTGGTCGGCATCGAGATGATAGACCGCGGCATTCCGCGCACGCACTATCCGGTCTATGTCGGAGAAGAGCTGGTGGGCGAAGTGACCACGGGCACACAGTCTCCCACCTTGAAGAAAAACGTCGGATTGGCGCTCGTGAAAAGCGAGCATGCGTCGCTCGGCACCCAGCTGGAAGTGGAAATCCGCGGAAAGCGCCTCAAAGCCGAGGTTGTCGCCACTCCCTTTTATAAACGTCCGAAAAACTAAGCAATCGCCCACTATACATCCTATTTTGAGGAGGACAACGTTCGTGAAATACCGCTACCTGCCCCAAACCGATCAGGACAAGCGCGAAATGCTGGAAACTCTCGGCATTTCCCGCATAGAAGAACTGTTTGCCGACATTCCGGAAGAAGTGCGCTTCAAAGGGGCGCTGAACATTCCGGAAGCGCTGTCCGAGCCTGATCTGGTGAAATACTTCACGCGTCTGGCCAATCAAAATGTGAACTTCAGCACGCATGTCAACTTTTTGGGTGCTGGCGTTTACCAGCATTACACGCCGAGCACAGTGAACCATATGCTGCTGCGCGGAGAATTTTTTACAGCGTACACGCCGTATCAGCCTGAGATCAGCCAGGGCGAGCTGCAAGCGATTTTTGAATTCCAGACGATGGTGTGTGAACTGACCGGAATGGAAGTGGCGAACTCCTCCATGTACGATGGGGCGACTTCGCTGGCGGAAGCGGCGATGATGGCGGCTGGCCACACCGGCAAAAAACGCGTGGTCGTCTCCCGTGCCGTTCATCCGGAATCGCGCGGCGTGCTGAAAACATACGCCTACGGGCAAAGTGTGGACCTGGTCGAAGTCGGCGTGAACAGCGACGGAGTGACTGACCTCGCAGCGCTGGAAGCGGCCGTGGACGAAAATACCGCGGCTGTGATCGTCCAATACCCGAACTTCTTCGGAAACGTGGAAGACCTGGCGGCGATCGAGCCGATTGCCCATGGCAAAGGCGCCCTGTTTATCACCTCCGCAAACCCGCTCGCACTCGGCATCCTCGAAGCGCCGGGCAAGCTGGGCGCTGACATCGTGGTCGGCGACATGCAGCCGTTCGGCATTCCGGCGTCGTTTGGCGGACCGCACTGCGGCTACTTCGCGACGACGACCAAGCTGATGCGCAAAATGCCGGGCCGGATCGTCGGACAAACGAAGGACGAAAACGGCAAGCGCGGCTTCGTGCTCACCCTGCAAGCGCGCGAGCAGCACATTCGCCGCGAAAAAGCGACGTCCAACATCTGCTCCAACCAAGCGCTGCTGGCCCTGGCTGCTGCGATCACCATGACGGCCCTCGGCAAACAGGGCGTGCAGGAAATGGCGATGATGAACCTGCAAAAAGCGCATTACGCCAAGCAAGCGCTGCAAGCAAAAGGACTGGAAGTCGTCTTTGCCGCTCCTTTCTTCAACGAATTTGTCGTCAAGCTGTCCAAACCGGTAGCGGAAGTCAACAAAAAGCTGCTGGATGCAGGCATCATCGGCGGCTACGATCTGGGACTGGACTACCCGGAATACGCGGGCCATACGCTGCTTGCGGTAACCGAACTGCGGACCAAGGAAGAAATCGACACATTGGCGGCTGAATTGGAGGCGATCACACGTGCGTAACGACCAGGAGAAAGCATTGATTTTTGAAATGAGCAAACCGGGCCGTGTGGGCTACAATCTGCCGGCATTGGACGTACCAGAGGCAGAGGTGACCAGCCTGTTGCCGAAGCACCTCATCCGCGAAACCCCTGCTGAATTGCCGGAAGTATCCGAGCTGCAGCTGGTGCGTCACTACACCGAGTTGTCCCGTCGCAACCACGGGGTAGACAACGGCTTCTACCCGCTCGGTTCTTGCACGATGAAATACAACCCGAAAATCAACGAGGACGTTGCCCGCTACCCAGGCTTCGCCCAAACCCACCCGTACCAGCCGGAAGAAACCGTGCAGGGCGCTTTGGAGCTTTTGTACAACCTGCAACAAGAGCTGGCGGAGATTACCGGAATGGACGCTGTGACCTTGCAGCCCGCTGCTGGCGCGGCTGGCGAGTGGACTGGCCTCATGATGATCCGCGCGTACCACGAGAGCCGCGGCGAAGGCCACCGCACCAAAGTCATCGTGCCCAACTCCGCGCACGGAACGAACCCGGCTTCTGCGGCGGTAGCCGGACTGGACACCGTCACGATTGCTTCTGACGAGCGCGGCCTGGTCGATATTCAGGCGCTGCGCGATGCCGTAGGCCCAGATACAGCGGCGCTCATGCTGACCAACCCGAACACGCTCGGCCTGTTCGAGGAAGACATCGTGGAAATGGCGAAAATCGTCCACGAAGCAGGCGGCCTCTTGTATTACGACGGCGCGAACGCGAATGCGATCCTCGGCATTGCCCGCCCAGGCGACATGGGCTTCGATGTGGTTCACCTCAACCTGCACAAAACGTTTACAGGCCCGCACGGCGGCGGCGGCCCGGGCGCTGGCCCTGTTGGCGTGAAAAAGATTCTCGAACCGTTTTTGCCAACGCCGATCGTGGCGAAAAAAGCAGACGGCAGCTTCTACTGGGACAGCAACCGTCCGGCTTCCATCGGCCGTGTAAAAGGCTACAACGGAAACTTCGGCATTCTCGTACGCGCGCACAGCTACATCCGCACCATGGGTCCGGAGGGCTTGCTGCAAGTGTCGCAAAATGCGGTGCTCAGCGCGAACTACATGATGCGCCGTCTGGCTACGGCTTACCATCTGCCGTATGACCGCGTCTGCAAGCATGAATTTGTTTTGTCTGGCGTCCGTCAGAAAAAGCTGGGCGTACGCACGCTCGACATCGCCAAGCGCCTGCTCGACTTCGGCTATCATCCGCCAACCATCTACTTCCCGCTGATTGTCGATGAGTGCCTGATGATTGAGCCGACCGAAACCGAAACGAAAGAAACGCTCGACGAGTTCATCGACGTCATGCTGCAAATTGCCCGCGAGTGCGAAGAAACGCCTGAGCTTGTACAGGAAGCGCCGCATACGACCGTGGTCAAACGTCTGGACGAAGCGACAGCGGCGCGCAAGCCGATTCTGCGCTATCAACCGCAAGCACAATAGCTTTTTGGGGGAAAAGCCGCCTTGCTACAGGGCGGTTTTTCTTTCAAGCATAGCCGCTCTTGCATGGGGAGAGGAATCCTCGCAGGTGACGATCCTTACAGCCGTGGCGATCATCGAGGAGACGGCTCGCTGATGCAGCCCATCTAAGCCTTGCCGCTCTTCGAGGAGAAGCGTAAAATGAAGGTGTTGTGAGTAGGGAGGTACATACGATGGAACAGTGGCGCTATATCGTGACGGAAGCGATGTCTCCGGCGATGAATATGGCTGTGGACGAGGCGATTTTGCAGTTGCACAGCGAGGGCAAGGTGCCCCCGACCGTTCGGTTTTACACATGGGATCCGGCTACTTTGTCGATTGGCTATTTTCAAAAGGCGATCAAGGAAATCAATCTGGAAGAAGTGAAACGGCGAGGGCTGGGCTTTGTCCGCCGCGCGACAGGAGGACGGGCCGTTCTGCACGATCAGGAGCTGACCTACAGCGTCATCGTGTCGGAGGAGCATCCGCGGATGCCGTCCGGCGTCACCGAAGCGTACAAAATCATCAGCCTGGGCCTGTTGCACGGCTTTCAAAACCTCGGACTGGCAGCGGAGATGGTCTCGCTCGCCAGCGAGGAGGAAAAAGAAAAGTACAGCTCTCCGGGCTCGTCCGCTTGCTTCGACTCGCCATCGTGGTATGAGTTGGTCGTGGAAGGGAAAAAGGTAGCAGGCAGCGCACAGACGCGCCAAAAAGGCGTCATCCTCCAGCACGGGTCCATTTTGCTCGACATGGACGTCGAACTGCTGTTTTCGCTGCTGCACTTCCCATCGGATCGCGTCAAGCAGCGGATGATGGAAAGCTTCCGCCAAAAAGCGGTGACGATCAACGAGGTGAGCCCGCGGCCTGTAAGCTTGCAGGAAGCAATCGAAGCATTCTCCAAAGGCTTCGCTACCGGGCTGGAAGTGGAACTGGTCCCGTCTGTGCTGACAGACGAGGAGCGGGCATTGGCGGAAGAACTGGCAAAAACGCGCTATGCGACGGACGAGTGGAACTTGCGCCGCTAGGCTGGTACTTGGCAGCTATCGCCATACAAGAAAAGCTCTCCTGGTCGCATGGTCAGCCAGGAGAGCTTTTTGTGTGGAAGCGACCGCCTAGACGAGCACGCTGTCGTAAATGTGTTGCTCGAACAAAGCTTGCAGCCTGGTTGTGACAGGACCGGGCCGACCATTGCCAACCGCCTCGCCATCTACCGAAACAAGCGGCATGACTTCCGCCGTCGTGCTGGTCAGGAACAGCTCGTCGGCTTGCTTCAGGAAGGCAATGTCAAACGCTTTCTCGTGCACGACGATGCCGTTTGCCTTCGCCAGGTCGATCACGACCTGACGGGTAATGCCGTGCAGGATCAAATGGGTAGCGGGATGCGTATGTAGCTCGCCGTTTTTCACCGCAAACAGATTGGAGGAGCTGCACTCTGTAATGATGCCGTTGCGGTGCAAGATCGAATCCTGGGCTCCTGCGTCCTTCGCGTACTGTTTGACCAGGACGGCCCCCAGAAGGTTCAACGTCTTGATGTCACAGCGCAGCCAGCGGATATCCTCGATAAGCTGGGCTGTCCAGCCCTTTTTCAGATCCTCGACGGGTCGAGCCTTGGGACGGACAAATGCCATGATGACAGGCTTGATGCCGTTCGGGATATCGTGAACGCGCGGAGCTGCGCCGCGCGAAATTTGTAGATAGAGAACCGAATCGTCTTGTTCGGTGAGGTTGTTTTTGACAAGCAGTTCTGTGGCCAAACGCGTCAGATCGTCAGCGCTCCACGGCAGCGAAAGCCTGATCTCCCGGGCGCTGCGAAACAGACGCGTCAGATGGGCGTCCCATTGATACAGGCGCCCGTTGTAGATGCGTACCACTTCGTAGATGCCGTCTCCGAAGTTGTAACCGCGATCTTCCGGGTGAACGGTCGCTTGCCCTGCTTCCACCCATTTGCCGTCGATATAGAACATGGTGAGTCCTCCTCCAGTGATTCCAGCCGCATGTTTCCCGCGGCTGCTATTGTGATTCAACAGTAGCAAATCGTCCCTTGCAGGGTCAATTTGAAAACCGAAAATCCACGATCAATCATTTAGGGGCGAGACGCGCTCTTCTATTACATTTTCTTATAGGGGCGTCGTCTCGACAAATCGACGCGTTCTGTAGGGCGCATGAGCGTACAAGCAGATTTGGGCAGAAGGACAACGAAAGCTGTCCGCCGCTGACGGCGCGTGCTGGTATATGCTGGTATTTGACTAACTATTCTGGCTGGACGGTGTTTGGCAGGGTGGCCCATAATAAAGGCAAGAGCATCGGGAAGAAGGGAGAATGCCATGCGATCCGTCGGTCATTACGCGCTAGGAGCACTGCTTGTTTGGGGAAGCTTGCTGCCGCTGTCTGACTCGCTGCCGCAGGCATATGCGAATCAGACCCGTGCAGGGGTGGATGCCGAGCTGTTGTACAGCCATGTGGAGAATCTGGCAAAAACGGCGAGGCCGGCTGCAACCGAGACGGAATTCGCAGCAGGGGTATATGTGGAGAACGCCTTGCGCTCGTACGGCTATGAGACTGTCTTGCAGCCTTTTTCCTACGATACGTACCAGCCGCCCGCGCGCTTGTCTCTTGCCATCGAAGGCTGGGAGCGAAGCTGGGCTGTCCAACCGCTGACATTTGGACCAAACGGCGTACAGACCGCAGAGCTTGTCGATGCAGGCTATGGCCGGGCCGCTGATTTTGCCGGCGGAGTGGCGAGAGGGAAGATTGCCTTGGTCAAACGAGGGGAAATTCCGTTTGGAGAAAAGGTCAGACAGGCGGCAGCCGCAGGAGCCGTGGCGGTCATCATCTGGGACGATCGCGAGGGGGAATGGCGGGCGTCGCTGGGCGCACCGCTGGACATGTCTGTTCCGGTGATCGGCTTGTCGCGGGAGGAAGGACAGCTGCTCCAGCAGCGGGCGCTGAGAGAGCCGCTGAAAGCCACCGTGAAGGTGGAAGGCAGCGTGACAAGCCGCCATACCTCCTACAATATCACGGCGCTGAAAAGACCGACAGAATCAGGAGCAGCGCGGCGCGTGCTCATCCTCGCCCACCACGATTCCGCCGCTTCGTCGCCAGGGGCAAATGACGATGCCTCCGGGGTGGCTGTCCTCTTGGAGGTCGCCCGCCAGTTGGCAGACAGTCGGCTGGATACCGAGGTACAGCTGGTCAGCCTCGGCGCCGTGACGGCGGGCCAACGAGGACAGCGGGCCTTCAGCGAATCGCTGAGCGAAACAGACAGGCAAAAAATCGTTGCCGCCTATTACGTCGATGAAGTGGGACGGAGTGGACGCCTGACAGTCTTCACTGAAGGCGGGGAAGCGGCTCTCGCAGCTGACCTGCTGGTCGAAGCGGGAGCTCAGCCGTCGGCGTGGAAAAACGCGCGGCCGGAGCAGCGCAGGGAGTTGGAGCCATTGACAGAGGCAGGCATTCCCGCTCTGCTCGTCACACGCCAATCAGCGGAGGAAGGAAACGACAGAACGAAGGATGTGCTTGTCTCGATCGAAAAAGAGCAGCTGGCCCAAGCCGCGGACCTGATTGCTTCCGTGGTCGGTCAAATAGCGGATACGGCAACTCCGGCCTACCCGCCCCCGTCAGGCCGCACGAACGGACAACACGAGTCCGAAGAAGATGTTGAGTAGCGCGGTTCAGGAGGCATGGAGCAAGCGAACGAATGCGAAGGTGTGGGGCGTCCTCGGGAGGGCGCTTTTTGCTTGGGGGTTGTCGCAATATGTCGATTGACAAGGAATAGCCACACATTGGAAAAAAGTTTATAATTTTTAAGAATCCTAAAAAAGTTTGTTCAGTCTATATTGTATGATTTCCAAATTTTTGAAAATGATAGTCAATCCAATCCATGCTAGTTACGACAATCCCTACTACTCATCAGCTAGGAACAGCGGAGGTTGTGATGATACCAATAGGCTCAAGTAGTTTCTTGCTTTCCGTAACACTCATCATCGGCTGGATTCCAGTCAGCGTATTTTTGCTGCGCTATTATCCCGAGAACATTGATTTGTGGTCGTTCTTTTCCATGAATGTCCTGTATGCGCTGCTGCTGACGATCCCGTTCTACCGCATGTACAAGCAGGCGAGAGAAGGAGGACCGCGTACACGGGAGCAGGAAGAATTGGCGCGATTGCGAAGAGAGCTGGAGGAGGCGAAGGAGCTGCTGGATGCCTTGTTGCAGCAGACTCCGGATGCCATCTCGATTGTGGATAGACACGGAAAATTTACGCATGTGAACCAGGCCTCTGTGGAGCAGTTCGGCTACAGCATGTCTGAATTGCTGGGCAAGACCATTCCGTGCGTGCCAGACGAGCAGCGCGTGGAGATGGAGCGGTATCATGCGGAAGTTTTGCAGGGAAAGGCGATTGTCGGCTATGAAACCGTCCGCCGGCACCGGAACGGCTCGCTCCTGCACGTATCGCTGTCGTACGCGCCTGTTTTGGACAAGCAGGGAAACGTAAAAGGAATCATCTGTTGTTCCCGCGATATTACCCGACAAAAACAGATGGAGCAGAAGCTGAAGGAGAGCCAGGAACATTTTCGCTTGATTACGGAAAACATGAGCGAAATGATCTACCTGGTAAAGCTGGACGGCAGCCTTGCCTACGTGTCCAATGCGCATGCGACGTTTTTGGGATATTCGAGCGAGCTCATGACCCGAATGGGCCCTGCCGTCATACATATGCTTATTCATCCGGAAGATCTGAAGCAGGTTACCGAGATTTTCAGACAGTGCTGGCGCAAGGAGGAGGAAGCGACGACTTTCTATCGGCTGAAGCACAGCGAGGGGCATTGGGTCCATGTGGAGTCCCGGTTCAAGCCTGTGCGCAACCATGACGGGGTGGTCGACAGCATGCTGGTCGTCTCGCGCGACGTGTCGGAAATCACGAAGACAAAGGAACTGCTGCGCCAATCGGACAAGCTGTCGGCGATCGGCCAGCTGGCAGCCGGCATTGCGCATGAGATACGGAACCCGCTGACATCGCTGCGCGGATTTATCCAGCTGCTGGATGCTTCTGTAGAAGGCACGCACCGCAACTACTGCCAGATTATGCTTTCGGAGCTGGACCGGATCAATCTGATTGTCAGCGAGCTTTTGGTGCTGGCGAAGCCGCAAGCGGTGCGGTTTCAGCGCAAGGATTTGTCCGATTTGATCGGCAATGTTCTCTCGCTGTTGGAAAGTCAGGCCAATTTAAAAAACATCCAGATTCACGCTTCGATTGACCCGCAATTGCCGCTCATTTCTTGTGAGGAAAATCAGATCAAGCAAGTCCTGCTCAATATTTGCAAAAATGCGATGGAAGCGCTCCCCGAGGGCGGAGAGATTCACGTCAGGGGTCAGCTGGTGAGCGCGGAGCACATCCAGATCAGCATTACGGACAATGGATGCGGAATCGATCCCGAGCGAATTCCGCGGCTGGGCGAGCCTTTTTACACGACGAAGGAAAACGGAACGGGCCTCGGTCTCATGGTCAGCCAGCGAATTTTGGAGGATCATGGCGGAAGCTTGCAGATTGAAAGCGAGCGGCAACAGGGAACGACCGTCCGTATTTTGCTGCCTGTAAGCGTGCAGCGTGCCACTCACGTCTGACGCTTCCAGACAAAGCATGCGAGCAGCAGCAATCCGCAGTAGGTAGCCCCGCTTGCCACGACAGAAACGCTCCACGGCAGCGCCATCGCCAGGAAGGCGAACAGGCCGACTACCAGCAGCATGACCAGCAAGAGCGGTGCCATTTGCAACTGGTGGCGCTGGGTGACGGGGTGCGCGAGCGAATAGAGGAGCAAGGCCGACAAGACCCCGCCCTGGAGGAGCCCCAGGAGCGCGAAAACCAGGCCGCCAGCTGGCAGCAGTTGAACGGAAATCAGCTTCACCGGCCAGAGCGATGCGTGAATATCATGCCAGTGGGAGAGCAGAACAGCTTGACCGAGGAGCCAAAAGAGAGAGACGACAGCCGTGCCGACGCCAAGCCCGAGCCGAAGCGAGAGAGGCTGGCTTGCTCGTCCGGCGATGGGCAAAAGCACGGCGAGCGTGAGCAAAAAGTGCAGAGCCAGGAAAAAAATGGCGTGCAAAAGCCAGTTTCCATTCATTTGATACCCGAAATCGGGAATGGGGACATGCGGCTGGCGCAAAAAAAGCAAGCCGAAAAACAACAGACCTGCTGCCAGGCAAGCCCCTGTCCCCGTGACGATCCATTTCCAGCGCTTGAACAGGAAAAAGATCGCGACGAGGAGAGACAATAAGAGAACCCAGACGGGAGACAGTCCTTCGATGAGAGGAGCGGACTGCTGTCCGAGCATGACGCCCACATACCCCAGCAAGAACAGATGCGTGAGTGCCGACAGGCTGGAAGCGAACGCTTCGCCGAACAGACGCAGGGAAAGCTCATAGAGCGAGCTGATTTGGTGGCGGTGACAAAAGCCCAACAGTTGAAAGCTGAGCCATCCGAGCCCAACACCAGCGAGTACGATGCCGATTGTGCCCCAGGAGCCAAAATAGGTAAAGAAACGGAGCCACTCATAACCGCCCAGATAGTGTCCTCCGAGTGCGGACCCCGCAAACAGAATGGCGATTTGCCAAGCGACTTTGTCCATAGGCATCATCCTTATTCCGAACTTGCTACATGTGTATGTCCCGGAAAGGCTTGTTCAGAACCGGGAATAGTAAATATACTTTTACATTTACAAAGTATGGCAAGCGGAATATAATGAAGGACGTACTAGGAAAAGCGACCACATGAGGTGACTCGAGAAATGAAAATTGTCGGAATCGCAGGAAGCATGAGCAAGAGCTCCACAACGAAACAGGCGGTAGCGATTGTACTCGACGCGGCGAAGGCCGCAGGTGCTGATATTGAAATGATCCATCTGGCAGATTGGAATCTGCCGATGTACGACGCCCGGGAAGACGCGTCGACTTATCCGGAAGTGGTGCATCGCTTTGTGCAAAAAATTTCCGAAGCGGATGGCCTTGTCATTGGCTCGCCCGAGTATCACGGGACACTGACCGGGGCATTGAAAAATGCGCTCGACTTTTTGGAGGCCCGCCATCTGCGCGACAAACAGGTCGCACTGGTTGGCGTCGCCGGAGGAAGCATGGGCGCTACCAACACCGTCAATACGCTACAGCTGATTATGCGCAATCTGCACGCTTGGCCGCTGCCAGCCAGTCCCAGTGTCCCGAGCGCGTACAACGCCTTCACGCCGGAAGGCAAGCTGAAAGATGAACGCTTGCAGGCCCGGATGGAGACGCTCGGCCAGCAATTGGTCCAATTTGTCCAATTGATGAACCGACAAGCAGAAAAGCAACCACAATAGACAGGTTTCTCTTGCTAATCGTTCTCATGTAAAGGTATTATATTTCTACGTGCCTTTTTTGGGCGGAAGAAATATGGTTTGAAATGAGGGGTTCACATGCCGACGCCGAGTATGGAAGACTATTTGGAACGAATTTACAGCTTAATTGAAGAAAAGGGCTATGCTCGTGTCTCCGATATTGCTGAAGCGTTGGAAGTACATCCCTCTTCGGTCACGAAAATGGTTCAAAAGCTGGATAAAGACAAATATCTTGTGTACGAAAAATACCGTGGCCTCGTGTTGACGCCCAAAGGGAAAAAGATCGGAAAGCGTCTGGTGGATCGTCACAGCCTGCTGGAAGAGTTTATGCGGGTCATTGGCGTTGATGAAGAGCATATTTACCAGGATGTCGAAGGAATCGAGCACCACTTGAGCTGGGAGTCGATTACTTGTCTGGAATATCTCGTTCAATACTTCCAGGCAGACCCGAACCGGATGGAGGAGCTCCGACGGATTCGGCTGGAAGATGAACAAAAAGAAGAATAGGCATTTACGGTGCGCAAGCGAATCAGGCTTGCGCTTTTCTTTTGCCGCGAAAAAAACGCAGCGAAGTTCCGTTTTCTACTCCTAACGGATGAGCTGTCGCCCTATATTTGGTAGTAGAGCGGTTTTGGGAAGGGGGCGGCAGGGGTGAAAGCGGATGCGGTTTTTGAAGGCGGGGGCGTAAAAGGGATCGCTTTTATCGGCGCCCTGCGCGTCATGGAGGAAAACGGCTATACGTGGGAAAAGCTGGCCGGCACGTCGGCAGGCTCGATTGTAGCCGCTCTGCTCAGCGCAGGCTACACCAGCCAGGAGTTGAAACCGATTTTTGACGAGCTGGATTACCTTCACTTTCTGCATCGGGCGGGGATCGGCAGACTTCCGCTCATCGGACCGTTGCACGAGCTGCTGGTGCGGGAAGGGATTTTTCGTGCCGACCGGATCGAGCTGTTCATCGAAGATTTGCTGCGGCGAAAAGGAGTGCGGACCTTCGGCGATTTGCCGCCCGGCAAGCTGAAGATCGTCGCTTCCGATATCACGGCAGGCCAAATGGTCGTGCTGCCAGACGATCTTTCGCGCTATGGCATGGACCCGGATCGTTTCTCCATTGCCCGAGCGGTCCGCATGTCTTCCTCGATTCCGTTTTTCTTTCAGCCGGCCCAGCTGAAAAGCGGCAACGATACCCACTATATCGTCGATGGAGCGTTGCTCAGCAATTATCCGGTTTGGCTGTTTGACGTGCCGGGGGTCCCGCAGTGGCCGACAATCGGGTTTCGGCTCTCGGACGATCAGGACAAACGGGAGCATAAGAAAATCACGGGCCTGTTTTCCTTCTCCCGCAGCCTGCTGGCCACGATGCTCGATGCCCACGACAGGCTGTATGTCGACAAGGCACAGGCGGTCCGGACGGTCTTCATTCATACGCTTGGCGTGAGGACCACGCAATTTCAGCTGTCGAAGGACATGCGCGAGCGGCTGTACGCATCGGGAGAAGCGGCAGCCCGGCAGTTTTTGCAGCGCTGGGATTTCGACGAATACGTCAAAGTCTTTCGAAATACAGCTCCTAAATATTTGGTGTAGCCATCGGGCACAAAAAAACAGGTCGCCGCTAGTGGCTACCTGTTTTTGCTGTCAGGGAGAAATGTTGTTCTGCGATTTTTCCTCCTGCTTTTCTTTCGCTTTTCCTTTTTGACCGTCGATTACGCGGAACGGATGATCTTTTCTTGAGGCCGTCGATTGCTTTTTGGGCGCTTGTCGCATCACCGGAGGTTTTGGTTTTGCCTTTTGTTGCTTCGGCTTTCCGGGTTCTGTCCGATTTTGAAAAAAGGAGCCCGTGCGCAAATAGTTGCGTACGATCAAAAACAGAGTCGCTGACAAACCGAGAATGATCAGCGTATTGATCGGATCGCGGATGAAGGTCAACAAAAATCCGTAAATGGCGAGCAGCACAATAATCAAAATCACGGGTGGAATGCGACGTAACATTGGCCTCACCTCAATGGGAATAAGAATGCCTCACGTTATCCGGTCGTAGCCATTTTCCTCTGAACCTGTTGAAGGTCCAGCTCCCGCATCTTCTGGAAAGAGGCGATGGCTACTTCGACCTGACTGTCGTCTGGCTCGCGCGTCGTGATTTTTTGCAGCCAGAGACCCGGATAGCCAAGGTAGCGCAAAACAGGGGTGTCACGGAGCTTGTTTGTCCACTGCAAGACCTCGTAGGAGACTCCGATGACCAGCGGCAAGAGGACGATGCGCTGCACGACCCGCTCTGTCAGGGAGTCGTAGCTGAACAGGGAATAGATCACGACACCGACGAACACGGTAAAAATGAGAAAACTGCTCCCGCACCGATAATGCAGGGTGGAAAATTTTTGCACATTGGCTACTGTTAATTCTACCCCGGCTTCGAAGGCGTTAATCACCTTATGCTCCGCGCCGTGGTATTGAAAGAGCCGCTTGATCAGCGGGGCTTGCGCAATGGCGGTGATGTAGCCGAGCAGCAGAAGGATTTTGAAGCCGCCTTCTGCCAAGGTTTGGGGGACGCCATCCGGGACCCATTTTCCCAACAGAAAATCGGCCAGGAAAACGGGAACGAGCGTGAAGACGAATTTACCGAACAAGAAGGAGAGTACACCGACAAGGGCGACCCCCAGAATCATCGTCAGTTTCGAAGGGCCCTCGCTCACTTCTTCTCCGGCGTCCATGCTGTAGCGTTCAGAAGCGAAGTTCAGATGTTTGGCCCCGTTGGCGCTGGCTTCAATCAGTCCGACCAGGCCGCGGATAAACGGAATTTTTTTCAGGGGAGTAATCCATTTATATTCCGTGCGCGGGGCCTCGAAATACTCAATCTCGTGATTTTTTTTGCGAACAGCTGTTACAGTCACTGTTTTGCCGCCGAACATAACCCCTTCGATGACGGCTTGACCGCCATAGCTGGGTACCTTTTGCTGAGCCAACACAATCACCTTCCTTATTCTCCATTTTACCGGAAAGCGGGGCTTGAAGCTACAAGGAGTTCAGGCTTCGCCCAGAAATGGAAACAGGTAGTGAAAAACAGGGGAACCGCACATACTACGTGTGAGGTGATAGAACATGGTAGCAGGCAAAGCTGCACGAGGGCACAAGGAGCTGGGGGGCAAGCCGAAAGAGCGGAGCGCCGAGGGGCGAAAACCGACGTCGGCGGCCAAAATTGTCGAGCTTGCTTTTTGGGGAACGATTCTGTGGGGGATCGTTCGCGTGCTCGCTCACTTTCTGAATCTGACACCGTACGGGCTGGGAGCGTTTGCCCGGCCGCTGCTTACCGGGTATGAGGAGGACAGTCTGACAGGCGTAGCGCTCGGGGCGATTGTGCTGTTTGTGGAAACCGTCCTGGCCAGCTTCTTGTTTTCCCTCTTGTTCGGGCACATGCGCGTGTGGTGGTCCGGGCTTCTCTACGGCGCGATCTTGCTTGCGATGGCAGGATTCTTTTTTCGCATAGGGAATTGGGAGATGGGAACCTTGAGCACGGAGGGAGCCTGGTACTTGTCGTACGGGTTGTTCATCGGCATGACCCTCGTCCTGGAGCAGTCGCACGAGGAACAGTGGGACGGAGCAAAGCACTAGGGGATCGGCTCGTCCCCGCTCTTTGTTCCGTTTGGAAGATTCGCAATGTTGGCCGATTTTTGCATCCTACTGTTGTGCAGGGAATGGCTTGTGGTAAAATATTTTATTAGGGAAAAAACGTTTTGCGAAAACAAAGGGGGAGGGATGACGATGACTTCCGTTCTGCTGTTGAACGGCCCCAATCTGAATTTGCTGGGAACGCGGGAGCCAGACGTCTACGGAAGAGAAACGCTGGAGGATCTGGTGGCAAAGCTGTCTTCCGTCATGGACGAGCTGGGCGGCAAGCTTGCGCATTGCCAGTCCAATCACGAAGGGGTCCTGATTGATGCGATTCACCAGGCCAGGGGCGTTCACGACGGGATTTTGATTAACCCCGGAGCATTCACGCATTACAGCTACGCCATCCGCGATGCGCTCGCAGGTGTGGCGCTCCCGACAATCGAAGTACATATCTCCAACATTCACGCGCGCGAGGAATTCCGCCACCGTTCCGTCATCGCGCCTGTCACCATCGGGCAGGTAGTCGGGTTGGGCATGGACGGATATGAATGGGCGCTGCGGGCGCTCGTCCGCAAGATCGAACAAAAATAACGGCTTCGCAAAGACGAAAGGGGAACGGGTTTTTATGAAACAACGTTTGGACAAATTGCGTGAAGCGCTTGCACAGGTCGAGGCGAATGCGTTCATTACAGAAAAGTCCGAAAACCGTTTTTATCTGAGCGGCTTTACCGGCTCTACCGGCTGGGCGATTGTCACCGAAACAGAAGCTTTCCTGGTGACCGACTTCCGCTATGTGGAACAAGCGAAGGAGCAGGCGCCAGATTTTACGGTCGTCAACAACGAGCGCAAAGCGGTCGAAGCGATTGCCAAGCTGCTGCGGGAAAAAGGCGTCAAGCGTCTGGCGTTCGAAAGCAGCATTTCCTTCGGCACGTACCAGGAGTGGAGCAAAGGCTTTGACGGCGTAGAGCTTGTCCCAACCAGCGGTCTTTTGGAAAAAATCCGCATGTTCAAGGACGAGTCGGAAATGGTCATCATCCGCGAAGCGGTGAGAATTGCCGAAGCGGCTTTTGCGCATATTCAGGGCTATATCCGCCCAGGCGTGCGCGAGGTGGACGTTGCGCTGGAATTGGAATATTTCATGCGCAAGCAAGGCGCGACAGGCTCTGCCTTCGACATGATCGTGGCGTCCGGCGTGCGCGGTGCGCTGCCGCACGGACGGGCCAGCGAAAAAGTGATCGAAGCAGGCGAAATGGTGACGCTCGATTTCGGCGCTGCCTACAAAGGATACAACTCCGATATCACCCGCACACTCGCTGTCGGGGAGCCGAGCGCGAAAATGAAGGAGATTTACGACATCGTGTTGCGTGCGCAGCTGGCAGGTCTGGAAGCGTTGAAGCCAGGGGTGACGGCGCAAGCAGCGGATGCGGCAACAAGAGAGATCATCACGGCGGCTGGCTACGGCGAAGCGTACGGCCACAGCGCGGGCCACGGCCTCGGGATCGAGGTGCATGAGCTGCCGGGCTTGTCTTCCGCAAGCACATACGTTCTGGAGCCAGGCATGCTCGTGACAATGGAGCCGGGCATTTACATTGCCGGGCTCGGCGGAGTACGCATCGAGGACGACGTGCTGATTACAGCAGACGGACACGAAAACCTCAACAAGTCTACGAAAGAGTTGCTCATTTTGCCCGTGTAATTTATACTATTCTACGTTATTGATTCATTTGGGAGGACAATGATGATCTCTGTAAACGATTTTCGGACCGGTTTGACGATCGAAGTGGACGGCAACATCTACACCGTGCTTGAATTCCAGCACGTAAAGCCAGGAAAAGGCGCGGCGTTCGTGCGCTCCAAACTGCGCAACCTGCGCAATGGCAACGTCACAGAAATGACTTTCCGCGGCGGTGAAAAAGTAAACCCTGCCCGCATCGAATCCAGCACCATGCAGTATCTGTATGCGAGCGGTGACGAGTACACGTTCATGAACACCGAAACGTACGAGCAACTGACGTTCACGCGCAGCCAAATCGAGCGCGAACTGCGTTTCCTCAAGGAAAACATGAATGTGCAAATCATGCAGTACAACGGCGAAACCATCGGAATCCAGCTGCCAAATACAGTCGAGCTGGTTGTCACCGAATGTGAGCCAGGCGTCAAAGGCGATACCGCTTCCAACGTGACCAAAAAAGCCACGCTGGAAACCGGCTTCGTCGTCAACGTTCCCCTCTTCGTAGAAGAAGGCGATCGTCTGATTATCGACACGCGTACAGAGGCATACGTTTCTCGCGCGTAAGGCCAACCATCGAATGGACGAAAAAAGCTGTGCCCGATCGGGTGCGGCTTTTTTGTTTCCAGCAAAAATCCTCCGTTCCAGGCGGAAGGAGGAGGCTGCTTTCTTTTATTGCGGCCAACGCCCGCCGAACCAGTCCCACAGCTTCAGGACGAAGGCGGTAATGCCGGCCGCCATCAAGGGACCGACTGGAATGCCGCGAAAAAACACAATGCCAATAATCGACCCGATGACGAGACCGATAATCATGTGCGGCTCGGTTCGCAAGAGGTCGAGCCCCTTGCCGTTCATCCAGGTGGCAATCGCCCCCCCGGCAAGTGCGGTTAAGCCCACAACCGTCGTAAACAGCGGTGTGACATCTTTCCACGATATTTTCTCGCTGGCGAAGGGCACCAGTACGGAAATCGTCAAAAACAATAGGCCCAGCTCCAGGCCGCGACGTTCGACCGTGGGGAAAAAGCGCTCCAGAGCCGTCAGCTTCAGCACCAACAGCACGCTCGCCGCAGTCGCGATAATCGGCGAACGGCCTAGTAACCCTATGACGATCAGGATGACCAGCATCACTTCTCCAGACATCATCATTGGCATCAAAACCCCTGTCCCTGTTCTCCTTTCACTCTATGAGACAAGGTGGGGGAGTATGCGTTTGTCCTTGACGTAGGGGACGAGCTGGAAATGGTCGACCTGCGAGCAAAAGCGGAGGTCATCGGCAAAATGATGCGAGGCGAGGCGTTTTCCCGTCGTGGTTTGCAGCAATTGCTCGCTCAATTTGTCCGCGTAATACAAATAGCTCGCTTTCAAAGCTTCTCCCAGGTCGCACGTCTGGATGTTCGCCAGCGCTTTTTGCGCCTGTACGATCATCAGCCCTGCGGCAAGCCCATCCTCCAGCGCGAATTCGGAGCGCGTGCCCGCGCAGTACAGCGTAATATCGAGATGATAGGTAAGCGCGTGCCTGATGCAGGCCGTCGCGTTCAAAAAGCAGCCGATCAAGAGCTTAGAGGCGCGCTCCGCCTTTTGGATGGCGCGCGTTCCGTTCGTCGTCGTGAGCACGAGTCGCTTGCCTGGCTTTCTGGTCGCATAGATTTCCGTCGGGGAGTTGTTGCAGTCGAAGTCGGGAATTTTGCGGCAATGCCGCTCCCCGGCCAGCAGGCAATCGGCAGCGCGCAACGAGTTGGCCTGGCCGATCGTCTCGACCGGAATGACGCATACGAAGCCGTTTCCCAGTGCGGTGACGATGGTGCTGGAGGCGCGCAGAACGTCGATGACGATGACGACGTGGTTGCTGATCTGGTCAAAGCGAATTTCCTCCACCGTCGGCACGACTTCTATTCGCACAAAGAGACCTCCCCTCCTCCATAATCAGGGCCGTATCCCCGCGCAGGCCCCGCCGCAGCGTCTCGACGGACAGGACGTCCGTGCAGGCGATGTTGCCCAAATGGACATCGCTGCCCAGCGCCTGGATCAACCCCACCTGCTGCTCTTTTTGCGGCGCTTCCCAGATGAGTCGCTCCGCGTTGGTCTGTGCTGCACAGACAATGTCCTGGAGAAACGCGTGATCGACCTTGCCGTTTCCGTCGAAAACGCCGACCGTCCCGCTCTCCCTCGCTTCGACGATGACGTAGCTGGCGCCAGCCGCGACGTCGAAGTCGAGCGTTTCGAGCAGCTCCTCGCGTTCGGCGCGGTAGCCGGCAGCCTTTTTGCCTACCTCTGTATAGACGACAAGCCCGGCGTCCACCCCCAGCCCGATCGCCTCCTTGCGCTTTTCAAGCGGAAGCGGAAAAGTGCCATCGGAAATTTCCACAGCCGTAAATCCCAGCGAGCGAATTTTCTGCACGTACTCCTTGATGCTACTGTGCCGAATGGCAACCTCGAAAAAGGTTCCGCCAGGCATGATGTGCAGCCCGTGAACCTTCGCCGCGTCCAGCTTTTGTTGCAGCACGTGTGGCGGATAGAGCGCGGTCGTTCCGAAGCCGAGTTTGTATATATCGATATAAGGAGAAGCCAGTTCCAGTAAATCGAAGTAAGCCGTCAGTCCCAGACCTTTGTCAATGACCATGGTCTGCCCCTTGTGGCGGGGCTTTTCGCGCATGCGCCCGGACGGATTCACCCAGCTTTCGGGCAAAAACGAATGCTCACAGTCTTCCATTGCGTTTTCCTCATTTCTTCTAGGCGTATGGTTCAGTGTATGCCTGTCGAAGAAGAGGAGTGAAGGAGAAAGACGGTAGGCGATCGCCCGGCCCAAGTGCTGAAAGGAGCCGGTACAGGCATAGAGTGAACGGAGAGGAGGACGAGACGGTATGTGGGAAAAAGCGATTATGGGCATGGCTGCCCTGCGGATGTTGTCCGGCAGCATCGAGATTTTGGCGGCCTTGTTCATTTTGAAGGTCAACCAGGTGGAAAAAGCGCTGCTTATCAATTCCGGGCTGGCGATTGTCGGGCCTGTCATTTTGATTTCGACGACGACGATCGGTCTGCTCGGCATGTCGGATCGGGTCAGCTTTGCCAAAATTGCCTGGATCCTGCTGGGCATCTCCTGCATCCTGATCGGGGTTCGCAAGTAGCGATCCAGCTCCTTCCAATGGTAAGGGAGGGTGATCGAGGGAATGCTACTGGCAAAGACCACGGGGAGGGAATGGCATGCTCGAAACGATGGCGAATCGAATCGCGTATTTGCGCGGGCTGGCGGACGGTCTGGATGTGAGCGAACAGGGGGCGGAAGGCAAAATCTTGACAGAGATGATCGAGATGATGGACGAGGTGTACGCCCAGTTTCGCGAGCTGCACGCCCGGGTAGAAGAGGCGGAGGATTATGTGGAAGCGCTGGATGAAGACCTCGAAGATGTGGAGCGCTATCTTTTCAAGGACGACGACGCCTTGTACGAAACGATAGAAGACGACGACCATGGCATCGAGTACGCCACCGGCTACGATCTCGACGACGACGAGGACGCTTCCTTCTATGAAACAAGGGACGATGCCCACCTCGCAGACGGCTACGAATTTTCCTGCCCGCACTGCCAGAAAGAGATTCACTTGCGAGAAGGCCGCGATGCGGAAGGCTATCGGCACTACGTCATCCAACAGCCTGCCGGCGAGCGCGAATACCAACCGATCAACCCGACGTAAACAAGCTTGCCCCTGCGTGCGAAAAAAGCGCCGGGGCAAGCTTGTTTGTTTAGCATAAATCTCGTCCATCCGCGCATAGGATGGAGGTAAGTCAATGTGGACAAACGAGAGTTGGCCACAAAAAGGAGGGTATTAGATGTGAGAGAGATTGTGGCGATCTTGCCGGAAGCCATACGCTCGATTTTGACTGCTCTTCCCTCCGCGGTCAAAGAGCATTTGGAAGAGATTCGGCTTCGGCAAAATCAGCCGTTGGAAGTGCGCTTTGGCCAGCAATCCAGCTACGTGACGCCGACAGGCCAGCTTACCTCCACCGCGAGCAAAGGATGGATGTTTTCCGCAGAGCACGCAGTCAAGCTGTTGAATCAGGTAAGCCAGCATTCTTTGTACGCGCTGGAGGAAGAGCTGAAGCGGGGCTACATTACAGTCGTCGGGGGCCATCGCATCGGCATCGCGGGCAAGGTGGTGCTGGACAAAGGGGATGTCAAAGGCATCAGGGATATCACCAGCTTCAATATCCGGATTGCCCGGGAAAAAAAAGGGGCGGCGCAGAAAGTATTGCCCTATTTGTTTGAAGGCGGGAACGTGTTGAGTACGCTGGTGATCTCTCCGCCCCAATGCGGGAAGACGACCCTTTTGCGCGATATCGCTCGCTCCCTCAGCTACGGGAGTGAATGGTCGTCCAGCCGCAAGGTCGGGATCGTGGACGAGCGTTCCGAACTGGCGGGTTGTCTCCAGGGAGTCCCGCAGCGAGATGTCGGTCCCCGGACAGATGTGCTGGACGCTTGTCCGAAGGCTGCCGGGATGATGATGCTGATTCGCTCCATGTCTCCTGATGTGCTGGTTGTGGACGAGGTGGGGCGAGCGGAGGACGGGGATGCCATTTGGGAAGCGATTCATGCGGGAGTCGCGGTCATCTGCTCCGCCCATGGCGCTGACATCCAGGAGGTGGCCCGGCGTCCGATGCTTGGCAACCTGGTGCGACACGGCGTATTTGCCCGCTACATCGTGCTTAGCCGGGCGAAAGGCGTGGGCACGATCCAGGGGATCTACGACCAAAGCATGAAGCCGCTTGGACAGGAGAAGATCGCATGGTCAAGCTGATCGGTGCCGTACTCGTCCTGTTCTCCGCTTCTCTGGTCGGCTGGCAAATCGGCAAGTATTACGCCTATCGTCCGGTTCAGCTGCGCGCTCTCCTGGTTGCCCTGCAAATGCTGGAGACGGAAATCGTCTACGGCATGACCCCGCTGCACCGGGCGTTTGTCAAGGTAGGTCGCCGCGTCTCCGAGGATGTGGGCAAGGTGTTCCTGCACGCCGCAGAGCTTTTGGTCAGCGAAAAGGCGCATTCGGCGGAAGAGTCCTTGCAGCAGGCGATGAACAAGCAGTGGACGCAAACAGCCCTGCGAAGCCAAGAGCGGGAAGTGCTCGCGAGTCTCGGACAGGTTCTCGGTTCCTCCGACAGGGAAGACCAGCAAAAGCATCTGCGCCTTGCGGTTACCCACCTGCGGGGGCTGGAGGAAGAAGCGCGGGCCGAGCAGGCAAAATACGAACGCATGTACAAAAGTCTTGGCTTCCTCGGCGGGCTCTTGGTCGTCATCCTGATGTTCTAAAGGCGAGGTGTTCACAGTGGATTTTGATTTGACACCTGTTTTTCAGATCGGAGCGGTAGGGTTCATCACAGCGATCTTGCACACGGTCCTCAAACAGGCGGGAAAGGAAGATATCGCGCACTGGGCGACACTGGTCGGATTCATCATCGTCCTGTACATGGTGTCCCACTACCTCGGCGACCTGTTTTCGGAGGTAAAACGCGTCTTCCTGTTCAACTGAGGAGGGGCTCTCGATGGAAATCGTACAAATCGTTGGACTTGGACTGGTCGCAACCATACTTGCCCTGGTGATTAAAGAACAAAAGCCGATGTTCGCCTTTCTTTTGGCGATTGCGAGCGGCGTCATCATTTTCTACTTCCTGGTAGGAAAAATCGCCGAAGTCATTCGCATTCTGGAAAGACTGGCAGTCCAGGCAGATTTGAACCTCGTGTTTCTGGAAACCATTTTAAAAATTATCGGAATTGCCTACATCGCGGAATTCGGGGCGCAAATGACCCGGGATGCCGGACAAGGCGCGATTGCCTCCAAAATCGAGCTGGCCGGAAAAGTGCTGATCCTGGTCATGGCCGTGCCGATTATCCAAATCATCATCGAGACAGTGATCGACTTGCTGCCGGCGTAAGGGAGGTGGGATGTCTGTGGCGCATACGGCCAAATTGATCCTGTTATGGTTCGCACTCGTCGTCTTTCTGCCGCCGGGGACGGTTCACGCAGCCGGGGCATCCGCAGCCAACCCGATCAACCAAATTGTCGAGGAGCAAGTGGATCACCTGCAGCTGGAGCGAGTCGAACAGTATTGGCAACAGCTTCAGCGCGAGTACAAAGGCTACTTGCCAGACCTGAAATCCCAGGGCTTTATCCAGATTTTGATGCAGCAGGAGGAACTGACGATCTCTGGCGTCCTGCAAGGGATGGGCAAATTCATCTTCCACGAAATCTTGATGAACGGCAAACTGCTCAGCTCGATTATTATCATCACGGTGTTTGCCATGATCCTGGAGACGATGCAAAATGCATTCGAACGAAACGCCGTTTCTACCGTGGCCTATTCCATCGCTTATCTCGTTTTGATGGTGTTGGCCATCAACAGCTTTCACCTCGCCATCACTTACGCCAAGGACGCGATCAGCAGCATGACGGATTTCATGCTCGCCATGATCCCGCTTGTCATCGCCCTCCTGGCTTCGGTGGGCAACCTCGCGACAGCGACCATGTTTCACCCGCTGATTATTTTCATGATCAACATCAGCGGCATGATGATTACGTACGTGGTGTTCCCGCTCTTGTTTTTGTCGGCAATGCTCTCGATCGTCAGCCTGTTTTCCGAACGCTACAAGGTTACCCAACTGGCCACTCTGCTCAGAAACATCGCAATGGGCGTACTCGGGTCCTTCCTGACGATTTTTCTCGCCGTCATCTCGATTCAGGGCGCCACCTCGGCTGTCGCAGACGGGGTCACCCTGCGGACGGCCAAATACCTTACCGGCAACTTCATTCCGCTCGTCGGGCGAATGTTCTCCGACGCAGCCGATACGGTTTTGAACGCATCGCTTCTGGTCAAAAATGCAGTCGGTCTGGCCGGAGTGGTCATCCTCATTTTCTTGTGCGCGTTCCCGGCTCTCAAGATACTGGTGCTCTCTCTGATCTACAACCTGTCATCCGCTGTGTTGCAGCCGCTCGGGAACAGTCCGATCATCAGTGCGCTCGGCACGATCGGAAAAAGTCTCCTGTTCGTCTTCGCCGCGCTGGCGACGGTGGGATTGATGTTCTTTCTGGCGATTACCATCATCATTGCGGCAGGTAATATCTCCATGATGGTTCGGTAGGTGATGACATGACATGGTTAACGCTTTGGCTGAAAAAAATCATCCTGCTCGTCCTCCTGGCAGCCTTTCTCGATCTGATCCTGCCCAACACGACCTTGCAGCGCTACGTGAAAATGGTCATGGGGCTGATCCTTTTGTTGACGATCATCTCTCCGGTGTTCAGCCTGTTCAGTCTGTCGCAGGATGATCTCGCTCTCCGACTGGATCGCTACCAGCAAGAGCTGAACAAGCCAGCCTCCGCTGAATGGAAAAAAATGACTGACAAGCTTCTGGGACAGCAAAACGAGCAGATGACCGCTTACGTACAGACGCAAGTAGCAGCGGCCGTGAAGGCGAGAATCAAAGCGGATTACGGCATGGAGGTGGCTGACGTGAAAGTGGTGATCGAGCAGAAGGAGCCGGGAGAGCCGACCTTGTCGCGCATGGAGCTTTTGATCGGCGAAGCAGACAGTCAACCGAACCAGAGCGAATCGCAGCAGGTCGAACCGATCAAGCCGATTACGCCCATCGCCCCGGTAGAGGTCACGGTTGGCGAGCCGCAGGAGAAAAAACAGGAGGTCGAGGTGGCAGCGCGCGAGGAGAATCCGCTGTTGAGCCGGATGGCAAGTGATTTGGCCGAACAATGGGGACTGGCCAAAGAGCAGGTCATCATTCAAGACGAGTCCAGGGAAAGCGAAAAACAGTAATGGCGCTGTCGACACAAGCGAGGTGAGATACATGCTGGAAAAGCTGAAAAAACTGTGGGAAGGAAACGGCAGCAGCAAAAAGCTCAAGCCGATGCACTACTTGGTCGTCGTGCTGGGAATCGGGATCGCAGTCATGATCTTGACGGATTTTCTGAACGTCGAGCAAGATCAGCCGCTCGGATTTGCGATAAACGCCGACGAACCTGCGCAAAAGCCCTCTGGCGACGCGACATCTGCGGTGCTCGGCGGATCGCCCGCCCCGGACATTATCGCGGAATACGAAAACATCTACGAATCCCAGCTGCGGGATATCCTTGCGAGTGTGGTCGGCGTGGGAGAAGTCGAAGTCATGGTCAATCTGGAATCGACACCGGAGCTGGTCGTCGAGAAAAACACGAACGTCCGCTCCTCGGTCAACCAGGAGATGGACAAGGAAAAGGCAACCCGGAATCAGAGTGACCAATCGCGCGATTCGCAGGTCGTGATTGTCCAGGGCGGCAAGCAGGACCAGCCCGTCATCGTCAAGACGTTGAAGCCGCGCGTCCGGGGAGTGCTGGTAGTGGCCAAAGGGGCCGACAACATCCAGGTAAAAGCGTGGATCACCGAGGCCGTGCAAAAGGTTTTGGATGTACCCGCTTACAAGATATCCATATTGCCCAAAAAAGGGTAGGAGGTAATGACAAATGATTCTGCGCAAGCAAACAGTGTGGTTGTTGACGATGCTGGCTGTCATGGTTGTACTCTCCGGTTACTATCTGGTGAAAGGGCCGCAAGAGCAGATTCCAACCTCGGGTCAAGAGCAGGCGGTCCAGAAGCAGGAGCAAATCTCCGGCGTGGAAGTCGAGACCAAGCAGGTCGAGCAGGCTCCGGGCGCTGCTGCGGTCGATGCCAAGAATGGCACGCAGGAAGCGACGACTCCTGTGGGGCAAACGCCGGCTCCGGAAGAAGCGAAGCAAACCGCAGGCAATGCTGTCGTTCCCGTAGCCGAGACGGCGGCGGAAGTGTTCCAGGGCTTCAAGCTGAACCGGGAAGCACAAGTCCGGCAGCAAAAGGATGAGCAGCTCGCGATTATCAACAATGCGGATGCGACTCCGCAGGCGGTAGCCGAGGCCAAGGCCAAGTACGACGAACTGTCCACGCTGGAGACGGCTACGATGAACGTGGAGGAAATGCTCAAGGCGAGCGGCTACCAGGATGCGGTCGTCCTCGTCCAGAACGACAAAGCCACGGTAATTGTGCAAAAAGACAAACTGAGCGCAAATGAAGTGGTGGAAATCATCGCGCAGGTCAAGCAGCATCTGAACATGCCGGCGACGAATATCAACGTCCAGTTCAAGGCTTCCTGACCGGAAGCACAAGCCGAGCTTCCCGTTATAAGGGGCGCCTGAAGTGGGCATGCTGGTAAGGATTTTCTCACTTCCTCCTGGCAGGAAGCGGGGAAATCCTTTCTTGACGTGGTATGGGCAACAGGCTACCATGGATTTATGGTTTGCCAAAAGGATGCAGATGGGACTCCCTGTTCCGCTATTGAAACAAACGAAGGAGTGCTTTTTCGTCATGAAAATTCATGAAATCCGAGAAATTATTAAGCTGATTGATCAATCTTCCATTAATGAATTCAAACTGGAGACCGAAGGGGCAAAAGTAACCCTGAAGAAATCCAGCGGTACAGAAACAGTCGTGGTGACGCAGCCAGTCGTACAAGCCCCGGCGGCGGCTCCTGTTGCAGCTGCGCCAGTAGCAGCGGCTCCGGCGCCCGTGCAGGCAGCTCCTGCTGCGGTGGAAGCGCCGAAAGCGGCTCCGAGCGCTCCTGCTCTTGACGACGCAAACCTGCACAAGATCGTCTCTCCGATGGTCGGAACCTTCTACCGTTCACCAGAGCCTGGCAAGCCTGCTTATGTACAAGTTGGCGACAAGGTCAATCCGAGCAAGGTCGTCTGCATCGTGGAAGCGATGAAGCTGTTCAACGAAATCGAAGCGGAAGTCAACGGCGAGATCGTCAAGGTACTGGTCGAAGACGGCCAACTGGTGGAGTACGGTCAAGCGCTGTTTTTGGTGAAGCCAGAATAAGGTGGGGGAGAGCGAGATGTTTCAAAAAGTATTGATTGCCAATCGCGGGGAGATTGCCGTACGGATTATCCGGGCATGCCGCGAACTGGGCATTCGTACGGTCGCTGTCTACTCCGAAGCGGATCGTGAAGCGCTTCATGTGAAAATGGCCGACGAAGCTTACTGTATTGGTCCAAAAGCATCCAAGGAAAGCTATCTGAACATAGCGAACATCATGAGCGTAGCGACCAAGGTGGGCGCAGACGCCATTCACCCTGGCTACGGATTTTTGGCTGAGAATGCAGACTTTGCCGAGATTTGCATGGCCTGCAATATCACCTTTATCGGTCCTGATCCGGAAGCGATCGTGAAGATGGGCGACAAGTCCACCGCCAAAGATACGATGAAAGCGGCCGGCGTGCCGACGGTGCCTGGGACAGAAGGGCTGATCGAGGATATCGAGAGCGCCATTCGCACAGCCAACGAAATCGGCTATCCGGTGATGGTGAAGGCCACTGCGGGCGGCGGCGGACGCGGCATGCGCGTAGCGGTCGACGACGAGGATCTGGAAAAGGCGATCCGTCAGGCGCAAAACGAGGCGAAAACCGCATTCGGCAACCCTGGCGTGTACCTGGAAAAATTCGTGGAAGGTCCGCGTCACGTGGAAATCCAGATCATGGCCGACAAGCATGGCAATGTGGTCTATTTGGGCGAACGCGACTGCTCCATCCAGCGCCGTCACCAAAAGCTCATTGAAGAAGCGCCGTCGCCAGCCTTGAGCGAAGAGACGCGCAAGCAAATGGGCGAAGCAGCTGTCGCCGCGGCCAAGGCGGTTTCCTATCACGGAGCCGGTACGGTCGAATTCTTGCTGGACAAGCACGGACAGTTTTACTTTATGGAAATGAACACGCGGATTCAGGTCGAGCATCCGGTGACCGAGCTGGTAACTGGCATTGACCTCATCAAGGAACAGCTGACGGTTGCAGCGGGAGAACCGCTGTCCTTTACGCAGGAAGACATCCAGCTCGACGGCTGGGCGATCGAATGCCGGATCAACGCGGAAAACCCTGCGAAAAACTTCATGCCGTCCCCTGGACGCATTGCGGAATATTTGCCGCCGGGCGGCTTTGGGGTCCGGGTAGACAGCGCTGCCTATTCGGGCTATGTGATTCCGCCTTACTACGATTCCATGATCGCCAAGCTGATCGTCTGGGGCAAGGACCGCAACGAGGCAATCGAACGGATGAAGCGTGCGCTTGGCGAATTTGTCATCGAAGGCATCCACACGACGATTCCGTTTCATCAGAAAGTATTGGAGCATGAAGTGTTCGTGAGCGGCCACTTTGACACCAAGTTCCTGGAAAACTACGAATTGAACCTGGATGAAGAATAAGCAAGGCGGATTTGTAAAAAAACGGTGCGCTTGGTATAATGGATTACAAATCTAAAGGGAGGTGCGAAGCATGGAAGAGTTTACTCCGGATTTAGATAGAACAGAGCTGGGAAAGGTCCAGATTGCTCCCGAGGTACTGGAAGTGATCGCTGGTATGGCTGCGTCCGAGGTGGAAGGCGTAGCACACATGAGCGGCGGTTTCGTAGGGGAAATAGCTGAACGATTAGGCCGTAAAAATATAGCCCGCGGCGTTCGTGTGGAGGTTGGCTCCCGCGAAGCGGCTGTGGATGTCTCCATCATTGTCAAGTACGGATTCCGAATTCCAGACGTCGCTCGCAATATTCAAGATAGTGTGCGCAATGCGATCGAAGGGATGACCGGACTTTCGGTGGTGGAAGTAAACGTACATATCGTCGATGTAGAGCTGAAAGCCGAAGAAAAAACACCGGCGACGCCTGTAGTCGAAGATTACCAGCGTGTGCGCTAACCTGCACCGGATGGATGCCCCCTACTGTCAGGGGGCATTTTCCTCATTCCATCCGTTGTTGTGTCAAGCCTTGGCTAAGGCGGGGAATTTTTCTTTGACCGTGCCCTGTTTGTCTCCTTTCAAACACGGCGAAAAGGAGAGATGCATGTGAATTTGTTTGATCGCTTTATCTTGACGATTTACAGCTTTGCGCTGATTGTTTTGTCCTGCATCGCGATAGTCGCCACCAGCGGATTGATTGCACCGGAGTTTTTCCGGCCGTATGTCGATCAAATGCTGGCGGGAACGAACATCACGTATCTCATCGTTGCGATTATTTTCCTCGTTGTGAGTCTTCGCTTCTTTTTCAGTTCTTTCCGTTCCGGCAAGCCAAAAGCCGATCGCGGCATTCGTCAGCGTAGCGATCTTGGCGAAGTCCACATTACGATTCAGACGATCCAGACGATTGCCGAGCGCGCAGCCCGGCGGGTGAAAGGCGTGCGTGACCTGAAAACGACAGTCAAGGTACTGGAGAGTGGGAATATCATCACCTTGCGCGTTTCCGTCGATGGCGAGACCCCGTTGCCGGACTTGACGCAAAAGCTGCAAGCGGACGTAAAGGAGCAAGTCGAAGGAGTTGCTGGCGTTGTCATTTCCGAAGTGGCGGTTGTGGTAACGGAAGTGGCTCAGCACGAAAACTACGCGGCTCGCAAGCGAGTGGAATAGAAGGTGAAGTCCATGATGTGGGAGTTATTGTGGGAACACAAGGGGAAGCTAATGGGGATTTTGGCCGGATTATTTTTCGGCATCATCTACCTTCTCGTCGGTTTTTGGAATACACTGGTCTTTGTTGTATTTGTCGGGACCGGCTATTACATCGGACGCAAGCTTGACCATAAGGAAGACTTGCGCGAAATACTGGATCGGATTTTGCCGGGCAAGTTTCGGTAGCAAAAAGCGGGGGAAGGAACGGGCTTCCCTGTTGACTTTAATTAGTAGGTGAATGGAAATGAAGCGTAGAACAGCACGAGAAAAAGCAGTCCAATGTCTCTTCCAGATCGACATGGCCGAGGTGCCTGTCAAGGAAGCGATTGATCTGGTCATGGAAGACTCCAAGGAAAACGCGCAGTATTTGCGTTACCTGGTCGATGGGGTTTTGGCGAACCTGACGGAGATCGACGCAGAGATCAAAAAGTATTTGCGCGGCTGGCAGTTGGAGCGTATTGCCAATGTAGACCGCGCCATTTTGCGCCTCGCTTTTTACGAGATCATGTTTGAAGCGGATACGCCTGACAAGGTCGTCATGAACGAAGCGATTGAAATTGCGAAGTTGTTCAGCGATGAAGCATCCCACCGGTATATCAACGGCGTATTGGCAAGCTTCTTGCAAGCACGAGAAGCGCAAAAGGCATAAACAGGCAGGAGATACAAGCATGAGGAAGGTAATGTTGGGCATTGATACGAGCAATTACCGGACATCGCTGTGCTTGGCTCAGGAAGACGGCCGGATTGTGGCAGAAGCAAAGCGCCTTCTCAAAGTGAAGGAAGGAAAACGCGGGCTGCAACAATCCGAAGCCGTCTTTCAGCATGTGATGAACTTGCCGGAACTAAGCGAGCAAATGAAGTGGAACGAATACGAGATTGAAGCGATTTGCGTCAGCGAAAAGCCGAGACCCGTCGATGGTTCCTACATGCCGGTGTTCAAGGTAGGGGAAGGATTGGCCAAATCGCTTGCCACCTACTTGCGTGTCCCCTTGCACCTGACGACTCATCAGGAAGGACATATCGCGGCCGGAGAGTTTACGGCGGAAAAACGCCCGGAACAGGACCGCTTTCTGGCTGTCCACCTGTCCGGCGGAACGAGCGAGCTGCTTTTGTGCGAGCGGCAGGCGGTCGGATATGCGATCGAAAAAATCGGCGGCACCATCGACCTGCATGCGGGGCAGCTGGTGGATCGGATCGGCGTAGCGCTCGGGCTGTCGTTTCCGGCGGGACCGTATTTGGAGCAGCTGGCACAGCAGTCGACCGGCGCATTTCGCGTTTCTTCTGCTGTGGACGGCTTGACTTTCAGCTTTTCCGGTCCGGAAGCGTCTCTTCTCCGGGCCATTGAGCGGGGCGAGACGAGCCATGCCGATATCGCCCGCGCAACGGAACAGTGTATCGCCAACACGTTGGAAAAAGCATTGCGCCACGCTATCGAACAGGGCTATCCACGCGATATCCTGATCGTAGGGGGAGTAGCGGCCAATCAGTACATGCGCGAGCGGCTGATCAAGCGCCTGGAGCATCCTGCAATCCAAGCCAGACTGTATTTTTGCGATCCGGTTTACTCCGGCGACAACGCCTACGGAGTAGCGATGCTTGGATGGATGAAGCAAAAGACGAACATTGAATAATGATGAACTTTTTATGATTCGGCTTTACAGTTGCAGACGAAATCGGTACACTAGTGGTATCGACGTATAAGAAGGAGGCTTTTTCTCCATGGCTGCAACCATTCTCCAAGGAAAAGAAGTGGCAAAAAGCATTCGCGAAAAGCTCGCGATTGAAGTGGCAGAACTGAAAAAACAAGGCATTATCCCTGGTTTGACTGTCGTGCTTGTGGGGGACGACCCCGCATCGCATTCGTATGTACGCGGAAAATCAAAGGGCTGCGAGGAAGTCGGTATCCACTCCGAGGTGATCCTCAAGGAAGCCTCGACGACAGAGGAAGAACTGCTTGCGATCATCCACGAATTGAACGAAAATCCGAACGTTCATGGGATTTTGGTTCAACTTCCTCTGCCCGCGCATATTTCGGAGAAAGCAGTCATTGCGGCGATTCATCCCGAAAAAGACGTGGATGGTTTTCATCCTGTCAACGTCGGCAACATGGTGCTCGCCAATGAGACGATGCTTCCTTGTACGCCCCATGGCGTCATCGAACTCATCAAGCGGACGGGAACAGACATTGCCGGGAAGCACGCTGTCGTCATCGGCCGCAGCAACATCGTCGGCAAGCCTGTCTCGCTGTTGTTGCAGCAAGAAAACGCGACCGTGACCATGTGCCACTCGCGCACGCAAAACCTGGAAGAGCACACGAGACAGGCGGATATTCTCGTGGTGGCGACAGGACGCGCGCGCATGATCGGCAGAGAGCATGTAAAGCCGGGAGCGGTTGTGATCGACGTCGGGGTAAACCGGAGCGAAAGCGGAAAGCTGGTCGGTGACGTCAAGTTCGACGAAGTGAAAGAGGTCGCCAGCTTTTTGACGCCAGTGCCAGGCGGTGTCGGTCCGATGACCATTACCATGCTGCTGAAAAACACAGTAGAGGCAGCACGCAAGCAAGCGCAACTGTAGAAGAGCATTGGAAGGAATGGATAGGGCCTGCGCTTTATCCATTCTTTTTTGCCTCGGAACAAAACAGACCGAAAGCCACAGCGGCTGAAAGGAGGAGTGTATGGCTGCACCCAACATTTTGTCTGTCAGCGATCTCAACCGTTTTATCAAGCTCGTGCTGGAGAGAGAGACGAATTTGCAGGACGTCTGGGTGAGGGGGGAAATCTCCAACTTCACGCACCATTCCAGCGGCCATATGTACTTTACGTTGAAGGACAAGACGTCGCGGATCAAAGTCGTGATGTTCGCCAGCTACAACCGCTTCTTGCGCTTTTTGCCCAAGGACGGGACGAAGGCGATTGTGCGCGGCTCCGTTTCCGCTTTTGAACGCGATGGGGCCTACCAGCTGTATGCAAGAGAGATGCAGCCGGACGGCCTTGGCTCGCTCTATTTGGCGTTTGAACAGCTCAAGGAAAAGCTCGCGCAGGAAGGCTTGTTTGCAGCGGAGCGAAAGCGGGCGCTTCCCCGTTTTCCCAAACGGGTCGGGGTGGTGACCTCCCCGACCGGAGCGGCGATTCGCGATATTTGCACGACGATTCGCAGGCGATACCCGCAGGCGGAGATTGTGTTGTCGCCAGCAGTCGTGCAAGGGACGGATGCTCCGGCTTCCATCGTCTCGGCGATCCGGATTATCAACCAGCAGCCGGACATTGACGTGCTGATCGTCGGCCGGGGCGGCGGCTCGATTGAAGAGCTGTGGGCTTTCAACGAGGAAAGCGTAGCGAGAGCCATCGCCGCTTCGATGATCCCGGTCATTTCGGCGGTGGGCCATGAGACGGATGTCACGATTGCCGATTTCGTGGCCGATGTTCGCGCTGCGACGCCCACGGCAGCGGCGGAGCTTGCCGTGCCGCACTATCTGGAATGGGTGGAGCGGGTTCGCCAATTGGACATTCGCATGCACAAAGCGGTGCGCAACCAGCTGGCGGAGGAGCGAACCCGACTGGATCGTCTCGTCAACTCGTATGCGATGCGGCAGCCGCAGCGGCGGCTGGAGGAAGCGGCGGAGCGGCTGGATCGGACGTATTTGCGGATGCGCCAGGCGATGAAGCATCTGATGGAGCGCAGGCGCGAGCGCTACACGCGGCTGGACGAGCAGATCCAGCGGTATCGGCTGGCGGATCAGGTCGGGGAACGGCGCAAAGCAGTGGCGGCGATTCGCGCCCGGCTGGACGAGCGAATGCTGGCGCAGCTCAATCAAAAGCGGATGGCGTTTGCCTCGCGTGTCGCCACGCTGGAGGCGCTCAGTCCGCTTGCCGTCATGAAGCGCGGCTTTTCGCTCGTATACGCTGGCGACAAGCTGGTGAAATCGGTGGAACAGTTTGCTCCCGGCGACGAGATCGTGGTACGATTAAGTGATGGCAGTGCCACTGCACGAGTGGAACAGTTGAATCGGGAGGAGAAGCGCAATGGCTCGCAAGAAAACGGACCAAGAGACTGACATGCAGTTCGAAGATGCGATGAAGCGGCTGGAGGAAGTCGTTGAGAAGCTCGAAGAAGGAGACATCCCGCTGGAGGAAGCGATTACGCTGTATCAGGAAGGGGTCACGCTCTCTCGCATTTGCGGACAGAAGCTCGAGGCAATTGAAGCCAAGATCGTTCAGTTGGTGGAAGAAGACGGCCAACTGAAGCAGAAGGCTTTTCGCGTGGAAGGGGAATAAAGACATCGTGAATACATTCCAAGCGTATTTGGCGGAAAAAACGGCCTATATTGAACAGCATCTTTTGCCTGCCCTGGAACAGCAAGGCGTCCCGACCCAGTTGTACGAATCCATGAAGTATTCGCTCATGGCAGGCGGAAAAAGACTGCGTCCGATACTGGTGCTCGCTGTGCTCGAAGCGCTGGACAAGCCGATGGAGCGCGGGGTTCCGTTCGCGATTGCCCTGGAAATGATCCATACATATTCGTTGATTCACGACGACCTGCCGGCGATGGACGACGATGATTTGCGCCGCGGGAAGCCGACGAACCACAAGGTGTTCGGGGAAGCGACGGCGATTCTTGCGGGCGACGCGCTTCTGACGCGAGCGTTTGCCTATATCGCGGAGGCGTACCAGGAGCGTTCTGATGTGGCCCCAGCCACGATTGTCAAGCTGATTGCCGAGCTGGGAAAACGAGCGGGCGCGACAGGCATGGTCGGCGGACAAATGGCGGATATCGAGGGCGAGAGCAATCAGCTTGATCTGGAAGAGCTGGAGTTCATTCATCGCCACAAGACAGGCGATCTGCTAGTGGCAGCCTTGCGGGGCGGCGGCTATCTGGCGGAAGCGAGCGAAGCGCAGATGGACGCGTTGACCCGGTACGGCGTCTGCATCGGGCTGGCTTTTCAAATTCAGGACGACATCCTCAATGTGGAAGGGGACGCTGCCGAGCTGGGGAAAGCCGTCGGCAGCGACGCGGATCGGCAAAAGGCGACTTATCCGTCGCTGCTCGGGCTGGCGGAGTCCAAGGAAAGGCTGCGGGCATTGATTGCCGAAGCCAAGGCGGCTCTCGCGGATGCCGGAATCGAGCATTCCGCCCTAAGCCCGCTGGCCGATTACGTACAAAACCGGAACAAGTAAGCAAACACGAAAGAAAGCTGGCACCCTGTCGGAGCTGCCAGCTTTTTTCTTTTCGCCGTTCGTTACAGGCGCTTGTCGTCCACGCTGTTCAGCCACGCCTCGATGTCGCCGATGACGGATTGGATGCAGCCATCTTCAAACGGCGAGTACAGCTTTGCGACTTGAATCAGCTCCGTAAACGACTTGCTGCCGCCCTCTTTGCAGAGCGTGAGGTAGTCGGCCCACGCCTGCTCGGGATTTTCCTGGGCCCGCTTCCAGAACTGGAAGGCGCAAATTTGCGCCAGCGTGTAGTCGATGTAGTAGAACGGATCGCGGAAAATGTGCGATTGCTGCTGCCAGAAGCCGCCCTCCTCCAAAAACGCGTTCTCGTCGTAATTGCGGTACGGGAGGTATTTGCGCTCGATCTCGCGCCAGGTGCGCTTCCGTTCGGCCGGGGTCATCTCCGGCTTTTCGTAGACGGCATGCTGGAACTCGTCGACGGCCACGCCGTAAGGAATGAACAACAGCGAACTGCTCAAATGCGAGAACTTGTATTTGTCCGTATCTTCCCGGAAGAACAGCTCCATCCACGGCCAGGTCAGAAACTCCATGCTCATCGAATGGATCTCGCACGCTTCGTAAGTCGGGAAGTGGTACTCCGGCACTTCAAAGCCGCGGCTGACGTACACCTGGAACGCATGCCCCGCTTCGTGGGTCAAGACGTCGATATCGCCGGAGGTGCCGTTGAAGTTGGCGAAGATGTAAGGCAGTTTGTACTTGCTCATGTACGTGCAGTAACCGCCTGTCGCTTTGCCTTTTTTGCTCAGCAAATCCAGACATTCGTTTTCGAGCATGAAGCGGAAAAACTCGTCGGTTTCCGGAGAGAGCTGCGCGTACATGTTCCGGCCGTTTTCCACGATCCAGTCCGGCGAGCCTTTTGGGGTCGGATTCCCCGTAGCGAAATCGAAAGCCAGATCGTAATACTTCATGGTATCGACGCCGATCCGCTCGCGTTGCCGCTCGACCAGCTTGCTGGCGATCGGAACAATCTGCTCCTCGACCTGGCGGCGGAAGCGGGCGACCATATCCGCGTCGTAGTCGGTGCGGTTCAGCCGGGCGTAGGCCAGCTCGACGAAGCTGTTGAAGCCGAGCTTTTTCGCAATGCGGGTCCGCACCTTGACCAGGCTGTCGTAGATGCTGTCCAGCTTCTCCGTGTGCTGGCGCAGAAAATCGTACTTGGCTTCGTTCGCCTTTTTGCGCATTTGTCTGTCCGTCGATGTCTGGAAGGGGAGCAATTGTGGAAGCGTGCGTTCCTTGCCTTCGAACATGATTTTCGCGGAAGCCATCAGAGCCATGTACTGGCTGGCCAAGCGGTTTTCCTCCTGCAAATCGGCGACGACCTCCGGGGAAAAGGTGGTAAGCGTCGTTTCGGCAATGCGGAAAAGCTGGGCTCCCCATTTTTGCTCAAGCTGGGAGCGGTAGGGAGAGTGGACGATGGCGGCGTAGTAGCGGGAGACGATGCCCTGATACACCGGACCCGCCTCGTCCCAGTAGTCCTGCTCTTCTTTGTAAAAGGGGTCCTCCGTATTGATCGTGTGGCGGATTTGCGCCACTTCTCGCGCGGATTCCACCTCTTGCCGAAGCTCGTTCAGCTGTCCTAGCACCTGGTCTTGCTCCTGGAAGCTTGCCGCCTGCTGAAACGCTTCCAACAAGCTTGTAAAACGTTTCTCAACATCAGTCATGTCCATGCGTGTGTACGGGATTTGCGAGAATTTCACGGAGTCCACCTCTTTTTCTCGGATTGATTGATCCATTTTATTTTACCAGAAGTTAGCAGCCGTTGGGCACAAGATTGAGACTGCGGATCAAAAGTGGTGTTTTTATGAAGAAACCGTTATAATGAATCAAGTTGACATTAAGCGGAGTATAGGCTAAGCGACAACGAAGAAGCCTAGTTTTCCATGTGGTGGATTGATTTGCAGCATGCGCAATCGGCCGGAGAACGAACAGTGGAAAGTGAGGAATACCAATGCTGCTTACTACCATAAATGATCCTCAAGACCTGAAAAGGTGCACTTCGCAGCAGCTGCATACGCTTGCATCCGAAATCAGGCAGTTTCTCGTCGAGACGCTTTCGAAAACGGGGGGACATCTCGCGCCGAATTTGGGAGTTGTCGAGCTGACGCTGGCTTTGCACTATGTGTTTAACAGCCCCAAGGACAAGCTGATCTGGGATGTCGGCCATCAGGCATACGTACATAAAATGCTGACAGGGCGTCGGGACATGTTCCCTACCTTGCGCCAGTACAAAGGACTGTGCGGCTTTCCCAAAATGAACGAGAGCCCGCATGACGTCTGGGAAACCGGACACAGCAGCACATCCTTGTCGGCTGCGATGGGGATGGCGATGGCCCGCGATCTGAAAAAGGAAAAAAACCACGTCGTAGCGATCATCGGAGACGGTGCGCTGACGGGCGGCATGGCGCTGGAAGCGTTGAACCACATCGGTCACGAACGCAAAAACGTCATCGTCGTGTTGAATGACAACGAAATGTCCATTGCGCCAAACGTGGGCGCTTTGCATAACTACCTGGGCAAAATCCGCTCTACGGAGAACTACCAGTGGGCCAAGGACGAAGTCGAGGGACTGCTGAAAGCCATCCCGGCCGTAGGCGGCAAGCTGGCCTCGATTGCCGAACGCTTCAAGGACAGCATGAAGTATTTGCTCGTCTCCGGCGTTCTATTCGAGGAGCTGGGCTTCACCTACATCGGACCGATTGACGGCCACAACGTGGAGCTTTTGATCGATACGCTGAAAACAGCGAAGCAGACAAAAGGCCCGGTACTGATTCACGCGATTACAAAAAAAGGCAAAGGCTACGCTCCGGCAGAGGCGGATTCCGTGAAATGGCACGGAATTGGCACGTACAAAATCGAGTCCGGGGATACGCCAAAGTCGGCTCCGACCTATACGTCCGTCTTTGCGGACACGATGATCGAGCTGGCAGCCGAGAACAAGTCGCTGGTAGCGGTGACTCCTGCCATGCCGGCAGGCTCGGGTTTGATCCCGTTTGGACAAAAATACCCGGATCGCCTGTTTGACGTCGGAATTGCCGAGCAGCACGCTTGTACCTTTGCGGCCGGCCTTGCGACACAGGGCTTGAAGCCGGTGCTGGCGATTTACTCGACCTTTTTGCAGCGCGCGTACGACCAGTTGATTCACGACGTCGCGAGACAAAAGCTGAACGTCGTGTTCGCGGTCGACCGGGCAGGGCTGGTCGGCGCGGACGGGGAAACCCATCAAGGCATGTACGATATCGCATTCATGCGCATCATTCCGAATATGGTCATCATGGCGCCCAAGGACGAAAACGAGCTGCGCCATATGATGAAAACGGCGATGGCCTACAACGACGGACCGATTTCCTTCCGCTACCCGCGTTTGCCGGCGCGCGGCGTGCCGCTGGATCGGGAACTGCAAGTCCTGCCGATTGGCAAGGCGGAGGTCGTCCGTGAAGGAAAGCAGGTGGCGATTCTCTCCTTTGGGCATGTGTTTGAACTGGCGGAGCAGGCAGTCAACCAGCTGAACGCGGAAGGAATCCGACCGATGCTGGTAAACGCGCGCTTCTGCAAGCCGCTGGATGAAGAGCTGTTGTTCAGGCTGGCGGAGGAAGGCTATGATATCGTCACGGTCGAGGAAGGCTGTGAAATGGGCGGATTCGGCAGCGCCGTCATCGAATGCTACAACCGGGCGGGCTACCACGGTGTGAACGTACAGGTCGTCGCCGTACCGGATTATTTTGTCGAGCATGGCAGTGTAAAAGAACAGCGTCAAGAGGTCGAGCTGACTGCGGAGAACATCGCTTCCCGGGTACGGGCCTTGATGCCGATATCGAAGGGTGTACTGGAAGCATGAGTGTGAGAAAAGAACGAGTGGACGTATTGCTCGTCGAGCGGGGACTGTTCGAGACCCGGGAAAAAGCGAAAGCAGCCGTTATGGCCGGGCTGGTTCAGGTGGCGGGAGAACGCTGCGACAAGCCAGGCACCAAAGTTGCCGAGGACGTCGCGATTACGGTCAAAGGCGAGGTTCATCCGTACGTCAGCCGCGGCGGGCTGAAGCTGGAAAAGGCGTTGAAAGTGTTTGACATCGATTTGCAAGGCAAGGTGATGATGGACATTGGAGCCTCCACAGGCGGTTTTACCGACTGTGCCTTGCAAAACGGCGCCCGCCTTGTCTACGCGATCGACGTCGGCTACGGACAGCTGGCATGGAGTCTTCGCCAGGATGAGCGGGTCATCGTCATGGAGCGGACCAACTTCCGTCATATGGACCCGGATGCCTTCCAGCAGGAACGTCCGGATGCCGCTTCGATTGATGTTTCCTTCATCTCACTGCGCTTGATCCTGCCTGTGCTGTACCGCTTTTTGAAAGAAGGCGGCGACGTGGTGGCGCTGGTCAAGCCGCAGTTTGAGGCGGGCAAGGACCGGGTCGGGAAAAACGGGATCGTGCGGGATCCGGACATACACGAAGCGGTATTGACGGACATCGGGCAATTCGCCAGCGGTCTCGGCTTTGCGATGAAAGGGCTGGACTTTTCACCGATTACGGGTGGTGAAGGGAATATTGAATTCGTCATGCATGTGGCCAAGAGCGACGGCGGCATGGACGCCGAAGCGTGGCTGAAGCTCGTAAGCGAGGTAGTTGCGCTGGCCCATGCCCAATTGAAATAGGGACAAAAACCAAAAGCCTCGGGAGTTTTGTTGCAATCGAGGCTTTTTCATTATGCATGAATAGTTGTATACTTGTATAAGGATTTCCAACCAACCAGTTTGGGGTGGACCATGTGAAGAAGATAGGAATCATTGCAAACAAAGGAAAACCAGAGGCACGGATCGTGGCGAGGGAGCTTGTTTACCTGCTGGAGGTGCGGGGAGCGCACGTATTTTTGGACGAAACGATCGCCGTCGATCTCGGACGCGTGGACTTGGGCGCTTCCATCGCGGAAATCGGCAGTCACGCTGACCTGGTCTGCGTGCTTGGCGGCGACGGCACGCTGCTCAGCATCGCCCGCAAGCTCGCCGGACGGTCCATTCCCATTTTCGGGATCAACCTGGGCACGCTGGGCTTCCTGTCAGAAGCCGAGCCGGAGCACCTGCCTCATGCCGTAGATAATTTGCTCTCAGGCAAGTACAATATCGAGGAGCGCGCCATGCTGGAAGCGTCTTTAGTCCGCAAAGGCAGCACGCTGGGTACATATACCGCCATGAATGACATCGGGATTGCCAAAGGCTCGTTTTGCCGCATCATTCAATGTGCCGTTTACTCGGACGATGAATATGTGGCTACGTTCAGTGGCGACGGGGTCATCGTGTCAAGTCCGACCGGATCTACCGCCTATTCGCTGTCTGCAGGCGGACCGATTGTGGCCCCGAACGTGGACATGCTATTACTGACTCCGGTGGCGCCCCATTCGTTGACGGCCCGGCCGATGGTGTTGTCGGGCAACCAGACGATTCGCGTAGAAGTCGACGCCATTCATCAGGAGATGGGGCTGTCTATCGACGGGCAGTTCGGCTACCGGCTGGAAGGCGGAGATCACATCTACATCAAAAAGTCGCCGTATGTCACGCCGCTCATCAAGTGGAAAAAGGGCAGCTTTTTTGAAGCAATTCGCACGAAACTACAAGGGGAATGGGAGTAATCCATATGAACAAGGGGCAACGACATATCCGTATTCGGGATATCATCAGCAACCACGAGGTCGAAACACAGGATGAGCTGGTGGAACGACTGCGGGCGGCAGGGTTCAATGTAACGCAGGCGACGGTATCCCGAGACATCAAGGAATTGCATCTGGTGAAGGTGCCACTCCCTGATGGGCGATATAAGTATTCCATGCCTGCTGAACAAAAGTTCAATCCACTGCAAAAGCTCAAACGGATGCTGGTCGACTCGTTTGTCAGTATCGACCAGGCCGATCACTTCATCGTGCTGAAGACCCTTTCCGGGCATGCCAATGCGGTAGCAGAGCTGATCGACAACTTGCCTTGGGAAGAGATCATGGGGACGATCAGTGGGGACAACACCATTCTGATTATTTGCCGGTCCAAGGAAAATACAGCGGAAGTGACCAAGCGTTTTATGGAAATGCTGTAAAAGGTGGGCGCAACAGATGCTAGTGGAACTCTCTATCCGAAATTTTGCCATCATTAAATCGGTCACCGTCTCCTTTCAACGGGGGCTGAATGTCCTCACCGGGGAAACGGGCGCCGGAAAATCGATTATCATTGATGCGCTCGGGCTGCTTCTGGGCGGCCGCGCGTCTGCGGATTTTGTGCGCTATGGCGAACAGCGCGCAGAGGTGGAAGGGCTGTTTGAGTTGCCTCCGGGCCATCCGGCGCTTGCGGTGTGTGCCAATGTTGGCGTGCAAGTCGAGCAGGATGGCATGCTCGTCGTCCGCCGCGACATTTCCAATCAGGGCAAAAGCATTATTCGCCTGAATGGACAGATGGTGACGCTTGCCATGCTGCGCGAACTGGGACCGTGGCTGGTCACCGTGCACGGACAGCACGACACGCACATGCTGATGCAGGCGGACAAACACATCAACTGGCTCGACGCCTACGGGGAAGCGATGCTGGGAGCGGCGAAAGAGGAGTACGGCAAGCTGTACGCCGCGTACCGGAAGACGAAGCAGGACCTCGAACGGATGGCCCGCAACGAGCGCGAGCTGGTGCAGCGCATCGACCTGTTGCAATACCAGCTGGACGAGATCGAAGCGGCTGCGCTTTCGCCGGGCGAGGACGAAAAGCTGATGCAGCAGCGAAAAAAGTGGATGAACATCGAGAAGGTGTACGCGACCGTCCAGGATGCGTACCGCTCGCTGCACGGCGATCAGAAGGGCATGGACTGGCTCGGACACGCCATGAGCGAGCTGGAGCGCGGCGTTCCGTATGAGGAGCAGCTTGCTCCGATTCTGGAGACGGTGCAGACGGCGTATTACCAGATAGAGGATGCCGTTCACAAGCTGCGTCAGCTCTCCTACCACCTCGATTTTGAGCCGGAGCAGCTGGCAGAGGTGGAGCGCAGGCTGGATCAGATTCAGTCGTTGAAGCGCAAGTACGGAAAAAGCGTGGACGACATTTTGGAATATGCCGCGACGATTTCCGACGAGCTGGACGAGATGCACCATTACGAGGATCGGTTGCAGCAGGTGGAGAAGCGGCTACAGGAGCTGGCGGCAGACTTGGCCGTGGAGGCGTTGGAGCTGTCCGTCATTCGCCAGGAGTGTGCGACGAAGCTCGCTCGCGAGATCGAGCAGCAGCTAAAAGAACTGCATATGGAACGGGCGCGTTTTGCCATCGACGTCAGACAGACTCCTGACGAGGAAGGGGTAGAAATCGATGGGATCAAGCGGTTCGTCGATGCGAACGGCATGGATCAGATCGAGTTTTTGATTTCCCCCAACCCGGGCGAGCCGTTGCGTCCGCTGGCCAAGATCGCTTCCGGCGGGGAGTTGTCGCGGGTCATGCTGGCGATCAAGACGATTCTGGCCGGAACCGACCAGGTGGAGACGCTGATATTTGACGAGGTCGATACAGGGGTAAGCGGCAGAGCGGCGCAGGCGATTGCGGAAAAGCTGGCCCGTGTCGCCCAGAAGCGGCAAGTATTGTGCATTACCCACTTGCCGCAGGTAGCGTCTATGGCGGATGCGCATTTTCTCATCAAGAAGGAAATGAGCGAGCACGAGACGAAAACCGTGGTGACGAGGCTCTCGGAGGAGGAGCGGGTGACGGAGCTTGCCCGCATGCTCAGCGGGGCCGAAGTCACGGCGAAAACAGAAGAACACGCGCGCGAGATGATTGTACTCGGCCGCGAAAGAAAGGCTGCCAACTGATCGGAGTTGGCAGTCTTTTTTTGCCGCCAAAACGTTTGCGAAAGCGGCAGGCAGGTGAGGGATTTTCCTGACATAATCCGCTTGGCTGGGGGCAACATTAAAAGTACACAAGGTGGAGGTGTCTCTTTGTAGGTGTAGGTAGGGAACGGTAGGAGTGATTGCTGGTGATCCGACAAAACAAAAGAAAATGGATGGGAAGTCTCCTTCTCCTCCTCACGGCGCTTGTCGTGAGTTCCACCCCGTTTCGCGATCTGTCCTCCTTTCCCCGTGAATTGCGTTTGATGGAAGGGTCCCTAGAGCAGCTTCGGGTCTCCGTGCCGGTGATGGGCACGCTAATCAATAGCAATCCAGACATTTTGCACGTCAACGGGGCAGAAGCGCGCGAAGTATCCGTTGATTTGAGTCAGCCCATGTCGGTAGAACCGCGCAGGGCTGGAGAAGCCGAATTGCAGGTAAAATGGCGAAACATTCCGCTGACGGCTGTCAAAGTAAATGTGCTGCCGGACCTGCGCTTGTACCCGGGCGGGCAATCGATCGGGGTCAAGCTGCAAACGGCGGGTGTGCTCGTGGTCGGTCATCATCTCGTGGACAATGGCAAGGGCAAGGCTTCCCCTGGCGAGCAGGCGGGCATTCACGTCGGTGACATGATTGTCAAAATGAATGATCTGTACATCAATGACATGAACGAAGTGAAGAAGCTGATTAACGAAGCCGGAAAAAAGAATAGTCCTGTGCAGCTGCTCGTCGTGCGCGGGAAAGAAAAGCTGAATCTGACGCTCCACCCCGCCAAGGACCAAAAAGACGGGGAGTACCGGATGGGACTGTACATTCGCGACTCGGCGGCAGGCGTAGGCACCCTGACCTTTTACGATCCCCATTCCCAAGCGTACGGTGCGCTGGGACACGTCATTTCCGATGTCGATACGGGCCAAGCCATCGTGGTAGGGGATGGCCAAATCGTCCAGGCGAGCGTGACCTCGATCGAAAAAGGACAGAGCGGCAACCCGGGAGAAAAATTCGCCCGTTTTTACAACGAGAGCGAAGTGCTGGGAAACATCACCAAAAACACGCCGTTTGGCATCTTCGGCAAGATGAAGGACGAACCAAAGCGCAGCTATTACCGTGAGCCGCTTCCCGTAGCGCTCGCCGAGCAGGTGGTAGAAGGCCCTGCGAAAATCCTCACCGTCGTCGAAGGGCAGAAGGTGGAGGAGTTCGATATCGAGATCGCCAACGTCATCAAGCAGCATTTTCCCGCAACCAAAGGCATGATTATCAAAGTGACGGATAAACGTCTTTTGGAAAAGACAGGCGGCATCGTCCAGGGAATGAGCGGTAGCCCCATCATCCAAAACGGAAAGATTGTAGGCGCCGTCACGCATGTGTTTGTCAACGACCCGACATCCGGCTACGGCTGCTACATTGAATGGATGCTGCAGGATGCCGGCGTGCAGATGCGCAATGCCCCGCAGTCGAATGCCAAAGCCGGTCGAGCTGCCTGAAATGCGAAGAGACGAGCCGTCACGCAAACGAAGCGAGGCGGCTTTTTTTCTGCGACAAGTATGCAGGGAGGAAAGGCTGCTTCCGCGATGCTCCCTCCAGATAAGCTTCCCCTTTTCCAGCATCCGCTTGCTTGGCAAACTCATGGAACCTTTGGCGAATGAGTGGAAATCAGGGTGTGATTTTGTCGAAATATCAGTAAAATCATTCAATCTTTCGTCATTGGCAGGAATGAATATGGCTTTGTCGAATTATTTTCCTTAGCGAAAAAGATGGTATGGACTTATCGTTTGTAGAAAGGAAACCTCTAGAACGCCACATTCTTTCCAAAAGACCGTCCATTGTTAGGAGGAACGACCTTGAGCAAGATTGAAGTGTTGTTGGCAGATGATAACCGAGAATTTGTAAGCCTGCTGGAAGAGTATATCAGCAGCCAGTATGACATGGATGTCATCGGTGTTGCGTACAACGGCAATGAGGTTGTGCGTTTGCTGCAGGAGCGGGTACCGGATGTACTCATTTTGGACATTATCATGCCTCACCTGGATGGACTTGCCGTCCTGGAGCAAATCCAGGCGATGCGCCTGAGTCCGCAGCCGAAAATCATTATGCTGACCGCTTTCGGACAGGAAGAGATTACGAAAAAAGCGGTTGAGCTGGGAGCTGCCTACTACATTCTCAAGCCGTTTGACATGGAGGTCCTTGCGCAGCGCATCCGTCAAATCATCACGACGAAGCCGGCTTCTTCCTTCGTCACTTCGGTCAAGCCGCAGTCAACGCTGCAAGTGCGGGGACGCAATCTCGACGCCAGCATTACCAGCATCATCCACGAGATCGGTGTGCCTGCGCACATCAAAGGCTATTTGTATTTGCGCGAAGCGATCACAATGGTGTACAACGACGTTGAGCTGCTCGGCTCCATCACCAAAGTCCTGTACCCGGACATCGCCAAGAAGTTCAACACCACGGCAAGCCGCGTCGAGCGGGCCATCCGCCACGCGATCGAAGTCGCCTGGTCGCGGGGGAATCTCGACTCCATTTCCAGCCTGTTCGGCTACACCATCTCCAACACGAAGGCGAAGCCGACCAACAGCGAGTTTATCGCGATGGTGGCGGATAAGTTGCGGATTGAGGCGAAGATTAGTTAGGATCGCAATATAACAACGCTTTTAACGATGGCTGATCGGTTTATTCCCGTAAATTTTACAATCATTTGCGGGGACGCTCTGACAAACTCGATTCCTGCCATTTTGAAAACGTGTGAGGCGTTCACTTCCGTAAATCGTGAACTTCACCTGATGGATTGTTGAGCCGAGTCTAACCGAATACATGTTCGAAAGCAAACGTTTCCTGAATGGGATGACGTTTGCTTTTTGTCTCTGTACTTTATCCTGTGAAAGCACGGGGCACAAGCCATCGCGTCTGTGGAAGAAAATGTGAACGCTATCTTATTTTAACGCGACAAAGTGGCGGTGTGGCAGGCGCGATCCCGCCGTACCAATACGGGCGAATCCCTGATTTCATCCGCTGTTAACTCGACGAACGATACATACCGCTCATTTTCGCCCGCATGGTATCATAAGGAAAGGAATACAAATGGAGGTTCGCCATGAAACGTGCATGGTGCATACTCGCTACTTTTACGCTGCTAACGGGATGTAGCAGCGATCCAAAACCGGAATTTAAGGAAGTAGTTCCGACGTTAAACACGATGGTCAAGTCGGAGAATAACCCGCCAGCTCCAGCAACCAGCCCGTCTGCGGAGGAACCGCGTAAGCCGAAGTCCGGCGTCCCAGCCATCGCAGGCAAAACGGAAGCGGGCGTAACCGCGTTACTCGGCGAGCCAGCCTCGACAGAAAACGGAGAATGGACGTCGATGTCATCAAAAAAGAAAACGCCATTTGTCCGCCATACCTACAAGACGGATACGGGCGTGATAACCGTCATGTTCAGTGAAGGAGTAGCGGCCAGGATCGAAGTCCGACCGTCCGAGACGTTCAAGTATCCAGATGACGCAATGAAGGCGATGCGTGCGGCCGGCCTGACAGTGCAGGACGGGGTGGAGGCGGAGAATGAAGGCGCGCACTTCCTCGATTTTGGCGGGGTTGACGGAGTTTATGCCGTGCGTGTGGGGAAAGACTTGGAGGGGAACCCGGAGAAGATCGGATATGTGAAGATCGTAACTGAAGAGAGATTTAAATGATGTACACCCACCGAGCGGAGTGAAAATTCGACTAGCGGGTGTTTATTCTAAGCGCAAAGTTATCGAAGGAAAAAGAACTGTGGACTGACCGTCCTGAAATGCTCACTATGATACATTCAACGACAGCCACTACCTAACAAGTCTGTCCTAGTGTCCTTTTAACCGCATTCCCCATTTCACTAACCCCCACCCATCACCTATCATTGTAAAAACAAAGAAAATCTCGCCGCCAATGTGTCCCTGGCCGCTTGAACGCTGCCCATAAGTATGTACAATAGAAGACATACTCCTAATCTACTAGAGAAGAAAGAGCGAGGAAGGTGTTGCTACATGCGCAAATTGGATGAAATTCTCGCATTTAACCGTGAATTTGTCGCGAATCGTGAATATGAAAAATACCAAACGACCAAATTTCCTGACAAGCGCCTGGTTGTTCTCTCCTGCATGGACACACGCCTGGAGGAGTTGCTGCCCAAGGCGATGAATCTGCGCAACGGCGACATCAAGCACGTAAAAAGCGCAGGGGCTATCGTTTCCCACCCGTTTGGAAGTATTATGCGCAGTATTCTTGTGGCGATTTATGAATTGAACGCGGAGGAAGTCATCGTCGTCGGCCATTACGACTGTGGGATGAGCGCCATCGACAGCAAGCGGACGATGGCGAAAATGCTGGAGAAAGGCGTCTCTGCCCAGACCTTCTCCACCCTCCAGCACGCGGGGATCAATCTGCACAAATGGCTCCACGGCTTCGACCGGGTGGAAGAGAGCGTGCGCAACAGCGTAGAGACGATTAAAAACCACCCGCTGCTGCCAGCCAATGTCGCTGTTCACGGCTTGCTGGTCGACCCCGAAACAGGGCGCTTGGACGTCGTGGTAAACGGTTACGAGCGAACAGAAGCTGGTGAATGATTCCAAGCTTGTCACAGTCTCACGCCGAACCTTTTTGCGCCGTTCCATGAAGTGGCTGGGAGGATTGGCGGGAATCGGGCTTGTGGCAGGGACATACGGCTATGCGTGGGAGCGCACCTGGCTGCAAATCGAGCGAGTGACGCTTTCCCTGCCGCGGCTTCCGCTCAGCTTTAGCGGCTGCAAGCTGGTCCAGTTCAGCGATGTTCACCTGGGGCACTATTGCAAGCCTGAGCAATTGCAAGACATGGTCCGGCTGATTCAAGACGAGCAGCCGGATATCATCTGCTTTACAGGCGATATGGTGGATGAGGAGACGCGGTCGTTTTCCGCGGCTGTTCCGATGCTGGCCGAGCTTCAGGCGCCGCTGGGCAAATTTGCAGTGCTCGGCAACCACGACTACCGGGAGGGCCAGCAGCAGGTGATACGCCAGGGCTGGGCCGCTGCGGGCTTCGAGGTGTTGGACAACCGGCATGTGGCGCTCGGCAAAAATGGCGACAGGCTGTACATTGCCGGAATCGACGACGCGCTGAACGGCGTGCCTGATCTGCCGAAGGCCCTCGCCGGGATTCCCCAAGCGGCCAGCGTCATCCTGTTGGCGCACGAGCCGGACCTCGCGGACGAAGCGGCTCGCTATCCTGTCGATCTGCAACTGTCCGGGCACAGCCATGGCGGGCAGGTGCGGCTGCCGTTTGTCGGGCATGTCCTGACGCCAAAGCTGGCGGTGAAATACGTCAAAGGCTTGTACCGCGCGGGCGACAACCAGATGCTCGTATATGTAAACAGAGGGCTGGGGACGACGATTCTGCCCGTCCGTTTTTTGTGTCGGCCGGAATTGACGGTTTTTACCTTGCATCAATAAGCATGTTGGATCCATTGGACGAATTGCTGAAACGCTTCGTCCTCTTTTTTTTGCTGCAAATAGGCGATGAGAGTAGGGCGCTGTAGCGTACCTTGCGCGATGTCGTGGGCGACGAGCCTGCCTTCCGCAAGCTCGCGCAGGATTGTCCGCTCTGGCAGCATCGTGATCCCGAGCTGGCGTTCCACCATTTTTTTGACCGCGCTAAAACTGTCCAGTTCCATAATGACGTTGGGGAACACACCGTTTCGCGCGAGAAAACGATCGATGCGCTGGCGGTAGGGGGCGGTATGGTTGCCGAACATAATCATTTCCTGCGTGCCCCAGCTGGAAAAGCCGGGAAAGCGGCTGGCCCATGGGTGCTCAGGGGCCATGACCAGTAAAATGCGGTCGCTTGGCAAAAACTCCTGATGGATGTGCGGATGGTACATCTCGCTGCCGAGAAAGGCGAGATCTGCCGTGCCTGTCAACAGGGCGCTGAGCGACTCCTCGTACAGCGTCGAGCGGACGTAACAGGTAAACCCCGGATTCGCCTGGCGATATTCGCCGATCAGGCGGGGCAGCTCATAGGCGACGAACGCTTTTCCGGCGACGATCGTCATGGATTTCACCCGATCCTTTTGCTCCATGAACGAACGCATTTGCTCGACGATATTCGCTGCGATCGGCAGCAGTCGGCGGCCTTCTCCCGTCAAGCTCACGCCGGAAGCGGTCCGCACAAACAGCGGGCTGCCGATTTGCCGTTCCAACTGCTTGAGCCGATGCGTCAAGGTCGATTGGGCGAGAAACAGCGCCTGCGCAGCGCGGTTGATCGAGCCGTGACGGGCGATCGTCAAAAAAACTTCCAGGCTTTCTTTGTCCACAAGAACCCCTCCTATTCAAAAACCCGATAACTCGTTATCCACATTCTATAACAAAGCCGACAAAAATTGGCATACAATACGAGCAGGAGGTGGGAGCATGGACAAAAATCAGGAAGTAAAACAGGCGGTGCAGCAGCAATTCGGGAAACACGCACAGGAGTACGTGCAGAGCAAAACTCACGCGCAAGGAACGGATTTGTCGCTTATGGTCGAGTGGCTTTCGCCGCAAACAAGCTGGAAGGTGCTCGATATCGCAACGGGGGGAGGGCATGTTGCCCGTACGCTGGCACCGCTTGTCGAGCTAGTGGTCGCAACCGATCTGACCCGCCCGATGCTTGCGGCGGCAGCGAAGGCGAACGAACAGGCGACGAACATTTTGTATGTCCAGGCCGACGCAGAGGCACTGCCGTTTCTGTCCGAATCGTTCGATCTGGTTACCTGCCGGATTGCGGCGCATCATTTTCCTGATCCGGCCGCTTTTGTCCGCGAGACGAGTCGCGTGCTGCGGCCGGGCGGACGGTTTTTGTTCATCGACAACGTAGCGCCGGAGGAAGAACCGCTTGCGGACTTCGTGAACGGGTTAGAAAAGCGGCGCGATCCAAGCCACGTGCGCTGCCTGTCCGTGAGCGAGTGGAGGGCGTTGCATGCGGCTTGCGATTTGCAGGAGCGGCAGGCACGGCTGCGGAAAAAACAGTTTGCCTTTGTGCCCTGGGTCCAGCGGATGTCCGAATCACCGGAGCAGGAGCAGGCAGTCGAGCGAATGCTCCTGGAGGCGACCGCGGAGCAGCAACACGATCTCGGCGTAAATATCGAGCAAGGAAGAGTCGTGGCGCACCAGATTGATGAATGGATGGTGCTGTGCCAAAAAAAGGGAGGCGAAGTAGCATGAACATGGATTTTCACGCCAAGGAAAACGCAGACAGCTACACAGGCAGAGTGGCAGATGATACGTGGGCGCATACGATGCTGTCTGTCGTCGATCCGCGCGACAAGCGCGTGGTTGATATCGGCTGCGGAAGCGGCATCTACAGCAAGGCATGGGCGAAGCTGGGTGCGGCCAGTGTCACCGGAGTCGATTTTTCCCAAGTGATGCTGGCAGCGGCGCAAAAGCAATGCACGGACGAGCCGCGCATCTCGTTCGTGCAGGGCGATGCGCTGGAAACCGGGTTGCCTGACAGTTGTGCCGATGTCGTCTTTGCCCGGGCGCTGCTTCACCATCTCCCAGATGTGCGCGGATTTTTTTCCGAAGTCACACGACTTCTTGCCCCGGGCGGCATTTGTCTGATACAGGATCGCACCATTGACGACTGTGCCGTCCCGGCTTCCCCTACGCATCTGCGCGGCTATGTTTTCGAGCTGTTTCCGCCATTGCTTGACGTCGAGGCCAAGCGCCGCCCGGCTGATCGGGCCGTCCGGGCAGCGATGCAGCAGGCTGGGCTTGCGGAAATCGGGCGGCTGTCGCTCTGGGAGGTCAGGCGCGTCTACGGTACTCTCGACGAGTTGACGCGTGATTTGCGCGCGCGCAAAGGGCGTTCCTTGCTCCACGAGCTGACGGACGCGGAGCTGGAGCAACTGGTGGACGCGATTTGCCGGAAGCTGGCTGGACAAGAGCCGATCCGCGAGCAGGATCGGTGGACGATATGGATAGGCCAACAAGTTTGAGGCACACTATGAAAAAACGGAAATGTGAACTTGTTTGTCACAAATTTGGATATGCTTGTCTCTTCATAAGCAAAAGAGATATAATAGTAGTGCCATTGTATTATCGGTTAGCGCCATTATGGTGAAGGAGTTGTCGTACATGAAGATTGTGTTGTTCGATATTTTGATGTTCGTCTTCACGTTTTTTATCGCTTGGGGCTGTATCAATTCTTACAAGGCGAAAAACAAATTCGCGCTCGGATTTGGCTTGATTTCGCTGGCGGTTTTCCTGTTTGCTGACGGTTTGATTATCTACTACATAACCAAGGGAGCCTAGTCAAGGCTTTCTGTCCGGCTGAAAAGAGGTTGTGCGATTGTTGCACAGCCTCTTTTTTGCATGCGCCAAGGAAATTTTTAGCATACTATGCGTGGAGGTGGAAACGATGGGCAAGCGAAAACGTCTCGATTTTCTTCCCTATACAGGAGTGATTGCTGCCGACCGCAAAACGAAGCAGCTTTGCAAACGGCTCCACCCCCACCATATCGCCGTCATCGACCATCCGGATGTGGATGAGATGGCGGCCAGGTCCTTGTTGGAGGCGGGGGCGAGGGTTGTTGTCAACCTGTCCGCTTTCATGACAGGTCAGTATCCGGCCGAGGGAGCGCGGCTTCTGCTGCACGCGGGCGTTACTTTGTACGAGGCAGAGGACGAGCCGGCAGAGCCGACCGGGTTAGATGCGTGGGACGGCCAATTTGCTGCCGTCCGCGAAGGCAGCCTGTACGTGAAGCGGGAGTCGCAATGGGAGCCTGCCCTGTCCCTTCGCCGCGTCACAATCGAGGCAGTTCTCGGAAAGTGGGCCGAGGCGCAGAGCAGGCTCGATGATACGCTGTCCTTATTCATTGATAACACACTCATGTACGCCAAGAAAGAAAAAGACTTGTTTTTAAAGCCGCTCTGTCCCCTCCCGCTGCGAACCCGACTGGAAAAACGGCACGTGGTCGTCGTCGTCCGCGGCAAACATTACAAGGAAGATTTGCAGACACTCTCCTCCTACATACGCGAATGCCAGCCCGTGCTCGTTGGAGTCGACGGCGGCGCGGACGCGCTCTTGCAGGCGGGGTACAAGCCCGACCTGATCGTCGGGGACATGGACAGCATTTCGGACAAGGCGCTCTTGTGCGGGGCCGAAATCGTCGTTCACGCCTTTGTCGACGGGCTTGCTCCCGGAAAAGCCAGAGTCGAGCAGCTCGGGGTGGCGCATCACGTCCTGCCTGCGCCCGGCACGAGCGAGGATGTGGCGATGCTTCTGGCCTATGAGAAAAAGGCAGAGCTGATCGTGACGATTGGCGCCCATACGAACATGATTGATTTTCTGGAAAAAGGCCGCAAAGGGATGGCCAGCACGTTGCTGGTGCGCACGAAGATCGGGCCCCGGCTGATTGACGCCAAAGGAGTCAGCCAGCTTTATCAGCCGACCGGCTCCTGGAAGCTGTGGGGCTGGTGCGCGGCGGCGATGCTGTTGCCTGTCACGGCCGCGCTGATGATTCATCCGATCGCCCGTCATGCGGCGCAAATGCTCTGGACGCAATGGCGGACCTGGGCTTTTTAAGGAGGCGCTATGATTTCTTTTCGGTATCATCTGATTACGCTGGCAGCCGTTTTCGTTGCGCTCGGCGTCGGCATCCTGCTGGGAGGAACGGCGGGGCATCCGTGGCTTTCCGAGGGCGCCCAGGAAGTCTTGGCGAAAATGGAGGCCAAATACGACCGGGCGCTGAAAAGCAACCACGATTTGAGGCAGCAGGTCAATCGGCTGCTTCGGGAAGTGGAGAAAAGCCATGAGGAAGTCGTCCACATGATGGCGATGCGCTACGGCAATGAGCTTGCAGGGAAAAAAGTGTATGTCTGGCAGGAGACAGACCAGGAAGCCAAGGAGATTACCCGCCTGATGCACGCAATAGGCATCAACGTCGTCGCCTATCCAGGGGACGGAACCTGGGAGGACGGCTTGCTGCTTGTGGTCGCGGGCCAGCCGCCGCCATGGCTACAAAAGCGGGCAGGCACAGGCAAATGGTTGCTGGTCGAGCAGGTGCCGGATTCGCTGGCCAAGCAATGGGCCTTGCTGGAGCAGGTGCAAGAAACGATGACAGAAAGGAGGGTCGCGCGTGAAACAAGTTAGCGTCATCATTCCTGCCTACAACGAAGCCGACGCGATCGGAGCCACGCTGCGAGCGATTCGCGAACGGCTTTTCTGCCATGAGCTGATTGTCGTCGACGATGGCAGCGAGGACGAGACGGCTACGCTCGCCCGAAAATGGGCCGATCGCGTCATTGCCGTGCCGCGTAACCGGGGCAAAGGCGCTGCCGTCCAGATCGGGTGGCAACACGCGAGCGGCGACGTCATCCTGCTGCTGGATGGCGATTTGCGCGAGAGCGCGGTCGAGGCCCGGCATCTGCTCGCTCCCGTGATGGAGGATGCTTGCGATATGGCGATCGCGATTTTGCCTCCCCCCCGGCAACAAGCAGGGATGGGACTGGCAAAAGGGCTGGCGCAGCAAGGAATCAAGTGGCTGACCGGTTTTGAAGCGCGCGCGCCTTTATCCGGTCAGCGAGCCGTTCGCCGCGATCTTTTGCACAAGCTGGGGAAAGTGGACAAAGGCTTCGGCATCGAGGTAGGTCTGACTGTGGATGCCTTGCGCGCAGGCTATCGCATCCAGGAGGTGCCTGTACCGTTTCGTCATCGGGAAACGGGCAACGACTGGCGAGGCTACGCTCACCGCGGCAAGGAGTTTGTCGCCATTGGCCGAACGCTGTACGCAAAATGGTGGGAGGGAAAGCCATGGGGGCGCACGCCATGACGCTCGCGCTGATCGTCGGAATCGCATGGCCGCTTGTCCTGCAACGCCCCTTGCTCACACTCTGCTCCGGGATTCTCGCAAAGAAGCGCATGATCCGGCCCAATTATCGCGGCGAGCAGGTGTTGACGGCAGGCGGTCTGGTGCTTGTTGCAAGCACGGCCGTGACGATTCTGACCCAGCTCGTGCTTCTGACGCTTGCAGCCGCTCCGCGCGAAATGCTGCTGCACGGCTTGCTGCTTGCCGGCGGGATGGCGGCCATGGCTTGGTGGGGCTGGATTGACGACAAGGCTGGCGACCAGGTCACGAAAGGATTTCGCGGCCACTTTGCCGTGCTGTGGCGGGAGCGGCGCGTGACGAGCGGGATGGGGAAGCTGCTTGGGGGAGGGCTTACGGCTGTCAGCGTATCGCTGTTCGTTTCCGTCGGCTTCTGGCCGTGGCTGCTCGCTTGTGGGTTGCTGGCGATCTCGCCGAATATCCTCAATCTGTTTGATCTCCGGCCGGGACGTGCGATCAAAGTGTTCTGGCTGCTCATGATGCTGGCGGTCGTCGTCAGCGTTTTTGCCACAAAGGCCGATGCCGGAGAGCCGCTTGCGGTGTGGCTGTTTCTCCTGCCGGTTCTTGTCGCCAGTATGTTGTTCTTTCCGCACGATGCGGGCGGACGGATAATGCTAGGCGATACCGGAGCGAACACGCTTGGCTTTGCCATCGGCTATACATACGTGACGGTCGCGCCGCTTTTTTGGCAAGCCGTCTTCCTGACAGGCTTCGTCGCCATTCAGGTTGCGGCCGAGTTTGTGTCTTTTTCCCGGTTGATTGACAAGCAGGCGTGGCTCAGCAGGCTGGATCAGTGGGGGAGATGAGCGCAATCAAAAACAGGCAGATGGTACCCTGCCTGTTCTACTCGTCGTCCTCCGGCTCGCGAATCATGAAGCGGGGCTGTACCCGATTTTTTTTGCGGTCGTGATGCAGAATGAATCCGGCAATAAACCAGACAGGAACGGCGAAAGCAAGGACGCCGAGAACAAGCTTTCCCCACAGGAAGTCGACATCGGGCGCCGTGGAATAAAAAAAGGCGTCGCGGATCAGCTTGATTCCGTACATGGCAATCGCAGCCGGAATCACCATAATCAAGAGGGCGATGACTTTCTGGACGATCACGGGTGATTCACACCTTTCTCTCTCATGCTTTCATCATATCGGATGCCAGGGGGCTTGTCCACCGTCCGTCCGCCGCACACGAGCGAGCGCACGTTAGGGAAGATAGCCTGTCCATCAACGGTTTGTTGCAGTACAATGGTAACGAGTACGATGAAAAGTGAGGGGTCTAGCGCATGCACAAGCTGCTCATAGTAGGTGCTGGACGAGGCGGTACAGCTCTGTTGCGAACGCTGAACCAGATGGACAGGCTGAAAATCGTCGCCGTGGTCGATCATCGGCCGGATGCTCCCGGAATTGAGCTGGCGAGATCGCTGGGCATCAAGGTCGATACGGATTACCGCCCTTATTTGGACGAAGAACTGGATGTAATTCTGGAAGCGACAGGAGACATGGCCGAATACGAGCAGCTCCGCCAGCTGAAGAAGGACAAGACGGTGCTGATTCCCGGCACCTTTACGCGAATCGTCATGCGGCTCATCCGCGAGCGCGACAAGCTGATTGCCGCCATGATGCAAAGTCAGCGCGAGCGCGAAACGATGCTCGACTCGACGCACGACGCCATAATCGGCGTCAATCGGCAAGGCGTAATCACGCTGTTCAACAAAGCGGCGGAACGCCTGATGGATATCGAGGCGAGCGAAGTGCTGAATACGAAAGTATCCGAGCGTATCCCCAACACCAGACTACATATTGTACTAGAGACGGGCTGTCCGGAACTGAATCAGGAGCAGATTTTGCCGAACCAGACGCGCATCATCACCAACCGCGTCCCCGTGCGCAACGACAAAGGGGAAGTGGTGGGAGCGGTGGCGATCTTCCGCGACATTACGGAGGTGATGGCGCTGGCGGAGGAAGTGACGGACCTCAAGGAATTGCAGAGCATGCTGCAAGCGATCATCCAATCCTCGGACGAAGCGATCTCCGTCGTGGATCAAAACGGCATCGGCCTGTTAATCAATCCGGCCTACACGAGACTGACAGGGCTGACGCCGGACGATATTATCGGCAAACCCGCTACGGTCGACATCTCCGAAGGCGACAGCATGCACATGCAAGTGTTGAAAACGAAGCGGCCTGTCAGGGGCGTTCCCATGAAGCTCGGGCCCAAGCGCAAGGACGTGGTCGTGAACGTCGCTCCGGTCGTCGTCGATGGCGAACTGAAAGGGAGCGTGGGCGTCATTCACGACGTCTCCGAGTTCAAGCGACTGACCGAAGAGCTGGAAAAAGCCAGACGCATTATCCGCACGCTGGAGGCGAAGTACAGCTTCGCGGATATTATCGGCTACAGCGAGCAGATGAAAAGCGCCATCGAACAAGCAAAAAAAGCGGCGTTGACGCCAGCCACCGTATTGCTTCGCGGCGAGTCCGGGACGGGCAAGGAATTGTTTGCCCATGCCATTCACAACGCGAGCGAGCGCAAGTACAAGCAGTTTATCCGGGTCAACTGCGCGGCGATTTCCGAGAGCCTCCTGGAAAGCGAGCTGTTCGGCTATGAGGAAGGCGCATTTACGGGCGCGCGGCGAGGCGGAAAGCGTGGCCTGTTCGAGGAAGCGAGCGGAGGCACGATATTTTTGGACGAGATCGGCGAGCTGTCCATGGGGATGCAGGTCATGCTTTTGCGCGTCCTACAGGAACGGGAGGTCGTCCGGGTCGGGGGCACGAAGCCGATCAACATCGACGTCCGAGTCATTGCCGCTACGCACGTCAATCTGGAAGCGGCCATCGGCGCAGGAAGGTTCCGCGAAGACCTGTACTATCGCCTCCACGTCGTGCCGATTCACATTCCTCCGCTCCGGCAGCGACTGGAAGATATCAAGCCGATCGCGATGCACCTGTTGCGCAAGGCCAACCTGGAATACGGCAGAAACGTCGAGGAGCTGCATGAGGAAACCTTGCAAATGCTTTTGTCCTACCATTGGCCGGGCAACGTGCGCGAGCTGGAGAACGTCCTCGGCAGGGCGATGATCCATATGCGCATCAACGAACGCACGATCATGCCTGAACATTTGCCGCCTTTGGAACGAAAAATCAGCAAGGCCCCCAAGGAAGCCGAAGCGGTGGCAGGCTCGACGGGAAAAACCTTGAAGCAGGCGGTGGAGGAGGCGGAACGCCAACATATTCTGCGGGAGCTGGCGGCGGCCAAAGGCAACCGGACCTTGGCGGCCAAGCGGCTGGGAATTGCCATCCGCAGCCTGTATTACAAAATGGAAAAATTGGGAATCATGGTTGGGCAGGAAGAGGCAGAGTGAATGTGCAAATAATTGCATGCAAGAAACTGCGCATCTGTGCAGAAAAATGCACACTTGACGGATGGATAAATCATCCACATCCCCTCCATTAAAGCGCTTTCAAAAAAGAAACGGCGTTGGCACGGATTCTGCATAAATTACGTGACGGGAATTTTTCCACACGGAACCCGCGTTTTGCCCAGAAGAATGATACTAGGGAGGTTTCTTCATTGAACATCTTTGACTACATGCAAAAGTACGATTACGAGCAGTTGGTATTTTGCCAAGACGAAAATTCCGGCCTGAAAGCAATCATTTGCATTCATGATACGACACTTGGACCAGCATTGGGCGGCACGCGCATGTGGCCGTACAAAACAGAAGAAGAAGCAATCATCGACGTACTGCGTCTTGGCCGCGGCATGACCTACAAGAATGCGGCAGCAGGTCTGAACATCGGCGGCGGCAAGGCCGTTATCATCGGCGATCCGCGCCAGCACAAGAGTGAAGAGTTGTTCCGCGCGTTTGGCCGCTACATCCAAGGGCTGAATGGCCGTTACATCACGGCAGAGGACGTGGGAACGACTGTTGCGGACATGGACATGATTCACCTGGAGACAGATTACGTGACAGGTGTCTCTCCTGCGTTCGGCTCCAGCGGCAACCCGTCTCCGGTAACGGCTTACGGCGTGTACCGCGGAATGAAGGCAGCAGCCAAGCTCGCATTCGGCTCTGACTCGCTATCCGGCCGTGTGGTTGCCGTACAAGGCGTAGGAAACGTGGCGTACAACCTGTGCCGTCATCTGCATGAGGAAGGCGCGTACCTGATCGTCACCGACATCAATGAAGAAAACGTAAACCGCGCTGTCAACGACTTCGGGGCAAAAGCTGTGGGCGTCAACGATATTTTTGGCGTAGAGTGCGACATCTTCTCTCCTTGCGCGCTGGGTGCGGTCATTAACGACGACACCATCCCGCTTCTGAAAGCAAAAGTCATCGCGGGTGCGGCGAACAACCAGTTGAAAGAAGACCGCCATGGCGACCTCATCCACGAAATGGGTCTGATCTACGCGCCAGACTACGTCATCAACGCGGGCGGCGTCATCAACGTGGCTGACGAGCTGCAAGGCTACAACCGCGAGCGCGCGCTGAAAAAAGTGGAAACCATCTACGACACGATCCTGAAAGTATACGAGATTGCCGAGCGCGACGGGGTGCCATCCTACAAGGCGGCTGACCGCATGGCAGAAGAGCGCATTGCCAGCGTGAGCAAATCCCGCAATACCTTCCTGAAAAACCCGAAGACAGTCTACCATCGCTAATCATTCACGGGCGAATCGATTCCCCTGCTCCCGCTCTTTTCCAAAACTGGAGCGGTCAGGGGGTACATATCCGTTTTTCTTAGAATATTCTCATTCTCATAAAAAAAGCAGGCAAGCGTCCTGAAAAAATGAGCAGCCAGCTTTTTCGACTGTCTTCGCCCAGGCGTGAAGACGCTTCGTTATGAAAGGAGAGATCCAGCATGTCTCAAGAATTCGATCTGGTCGTTCTCGGGGGAGGAACCGGCGGCTACGTAGCGGCCATCCGTGCTTCCCAGCTAGGAATGAAAGTGGCGATTGTGGAAAAAGAAAAGCTGGGCGGCACATGCCTGCACCGCGGCTGCATCCCGTCCAAGGCGCTGTTGCGCAGCGCTGAAGTGTTTTCGACCTTGAAGGAAGCGGGCAAGTACGGGATTTCGGCAGGGGCAGTCGGCTATGACTTCGGCAAAATCCAGGATCGCAAGCAAGGGATTATCGACCAGCTTCATAAAGGGATTCAATTTTTGATGAAAAAAGGTAGCATCACCGTTTTTGAAGGCTTCGGGCGCGTGATGGGGCCGTCCATCTTTTCCCCGCAGGCTGGCGCTGTTCGCATTGAAAAAGAAAATGGCGACCAGGAAATCATCGTGCCGCGCTTTTTGCTGCTTGCGACCGGCTCCCGTCCGCGGACGCTGCCAGGGCTTGCCATCGACGGGTCCTACGTCGTGACCAGCGACGAGGCGCTGCAATGGGAGAAGCTTCCGGAATCGGTCGTGATCGTAGGCGGCGGCGTCATTGGCGTCGAGTGGGCGTCCATGCTGAACGATTTTGGCGTCGATGTCACGATTGTCGAGTATGCCGATCGCATTTTGCCGTTCGAAGACGAAGACGTGAGCAAGGAACTGGCCCGTTTGCTGAAAAAACGCAAAGTCAACATCGTCACAGGCGCGAAGGTACTGCCGGAGACCCTGGAAAAAGGCGAAGGCAAAGTCGTCATTTCGGCGGAGACGAAAAATGGCGTGGACACCTTTTCAGCCGAGAAAATTCTCGTATCGGTCGGCCGCCAAGCCAATGTGGAAAACCTCGGCCTGGAAGCGACCGAGATCAAGGTGGAGCGCGGCGTCATCGTGGTCAACGAACATTTCCAGACGGCAGAATCGCACATATACGCGATTGGCGACGTGATTGGCGGCTTGCAGCTGGCGCACGTTGCCTCTCACGAAGGGATTTTGGCGGTCGAGCATATGGCTGGCCTGAATCCGCATCCGCTCGATTACACGAAAGTGCCCAAATGCACGTACAGCCGTCCGGAAGTGGCGAATGTCGGCTTGACGGAAAAAGAGGCGCGCGAGCAGGGCTTTGACGTGAAGGTAGGCAAGTTCAGCTTCAAGCCATTGGGCAAAGCGTTGATTCACGGCGAGAATGACGGCTTTGTGAAGCTGGTCGTCGATGCCAAGACAAACGACCTGTTAGGGGTACACATGATCGGCACGCATGTGACCGACATGATTTCCGAGGCGGGCCTGGCCCGGGTGCTGGATGCGACGCCATGGGAGATCGGGCAGACGATCCATCCGCATCCATCGCTCTCGGAGGCCATCATGGAAGCGGCCCTGGCCGTAGATGGAAAAGCGATTCACAATTAGCAAGGAGGGTATCCACGATGACAACCAAACGGCATGAACAAGTTGGTTTGACTGATGCGCAAGTCTTGGATATGTACTATTACATGCTGCTCGCGCGAAAAATTGACGAGCGCCAGTGGCTGTTGAATCGAGCGGGCAAGGTACCGTTCGTCATTTCTTGCCAGGGGCAGGAGGCGGCTCAAGTGGGCGCGGCTTTCGCCCTGGAGACCGACAAAGATTTTTTGTGCCCGTATTACCGCGATCTGGGGCTGGTGCTCGTATTCGGCCAGACAGCGCGTGACTGCATGCTTTCCGCTTTTGCCAAGGCAGAAGATCCGAACAGCGGCGGTCGCCAAATGCCGGGGCACTTCGGCGGCAAAAAGTTCAACATCCTGACAGGCTCCAGCCCGGTAACGACACAGGTACCGCACGCAGTCGGCATGGCGCTGGCGGGCAAAATGCAGAACAAGGACTTTGTCGTCTACACCTCCTTCGGGGAAGGCTCCAGCAACCAGGGGGATTTCCACGAGGGGGCCAACTTCGCGGGCGTACACAAGCTGCCGGTGATCTTTTTCTGCGAAAATAACAAATACGCGATCTCTGTCCCGCTGAAAAAGCAGCTCGCTTGCGAGAGCGTGGCTGACCGGGCGATCGGCTACGGCTTCCCGGGCGTCAGCGTGGACGGCAACGATCCGATTGAAGTGTACCGCGTCATGAAGGAAGCGGTGGACCGCGCTCGCCGCGGCGAAGGGCCGACCTTGATCGAAGCGGTGATGTACCGACTGGTTCCGCACTCCAGCGACGATGACGACCGCGTGTACCGCACGCGGGAAGAGGTGGAAGAGGCGAAGAAAAAAGATCCGCTGATCGTGTTTGCCGCTTATTTGCGGGAAATCGGCTTGCTGGATGAACATACAGAAGCGGATATGCTGGCCCGTGTACAACTGGAGGTAGACGAAGCGACCGAGTATGCGGAAAACGCTCCGTATCCGACACCTGAATCGACATTGACACACGTATACGGGAACTAAGGGGGGATCTTCTCATGGCAGTCATTTCGTTTATTGATGCGATTACGATGGCGATGCGCGAAGAAATGCGTCGCGATCCGAATGTATTTGTCCTTGGTGAAGACGTAGGGGTGCGCGGTGGCGTGTTCCGTGCGACGAATGGATTGATCGAAGAGTTCGGCGAGGCGCGCGTGATCGATACGCCGCTCGCTGAATCGGCGATTGTCGGAGTAGGGATCGGGGCGGCGGCTTACGGTATGCGTCCGATTGCCGAAATTCAGTTTGCCGATTTCATCATGCCGGCCGTCAACCAGATTGTCAGCGAAGCGGCGAAAATGCGCTATCGCTCCAACAACGACTGGAATTGCCCGATCACGATTCGCGCTCCGTTCGGCGGCGGCGTGCACGGCGCTCTCTACCACTCCCAGTCGGTGGAGGCGATGTTTACGAATGTTCCCGGCTTGAAGGTCGTGGCGCCTTCCACCCCATACGACGCAAAAGGTCTGCTCAAGGCTGCGATCCGCGATGAGGACCCGGTCCTCTTTTTCGAGCACAAGCGCTGCTATCGTCTCATCAAGGGCGAAGTGCCGGAGCACGACTACGTGCTGCCGATCGGAAAAGCGGATGTCAAGCGGGAAGGGACAGACATCACCGTCATTTCCTACGGCCTTGCCCTGCACTTCTGCCTGCAAGCGGCGGAGAAGCTCGCGCAGGAGGGCATCAGCGCGCACGTTCTCGATTTGCGCACCTTGTACCCGCTGGACAAGGAAGCGATTGTCGAAGCGGCTTCCAAGACCGGGAAAGTGCTGATCGTGCATGAGGACAACAAGGAAGGCGGCGTCGGCGGTGAGGTAGCGGCGATTGTGGCCGAGCATTGCCTGTTCGACCTGGATGCGCCGATCAAGCGCCTGTGCGGACCAGACGTACCTGCGATGCCGTACAGCCCGCCGATGGAGAAATTTTTCATGCTCAACCCGGAAAAAGTATTGGAAGCAATGCGCGAGTTGGCCCACTTTTAAAGGCGAGGAGGACCCAAGATCATGGCAACGAAAGTACTTATGCCCCAGCTCGGCGAGAGTGTAACCGAGGGGACCATCAGCAAATGGTTGGTCAAGGTTGGCGACACCGTCAAAAAATACGACCCCTTGGCGGAAGTGACGACAGACAAGGTGAATGCGGAGGTTCCATCCACCGTATCCGGCCGGATCACGGAGATCGTCGTTCCCGAAGGAGAAACGGTAGCGGTCGGCACGTTGATCCTCTATATAGAAGAAAGCGGTGAAGCAGGCGAGTCGGCCAGCGCGGCAGCGGAGGCAGCACCGACAGCGACAGAGGCGTCGGCTCCGGCGGCTATCCAGGCGAGCGCCGCACCGAGCGCCCCGGCAGCAGCGGCTGATCTGCAATCCGCTCCAGCAGCCCGGCAAGCGGCTGGGACCGAGGGGACGAAGCAGCGCTATTCGCCTGCTGTCGTGATGCTCTCGCAGCAGCACGGTATTGATTTGTCGCGCGTCGTAGGAACGGGCGCAGGTGGCCGGATTACGCGCAAAGACGTGCAAGCGATCATTGACGCGGGCGGACAAAAGCCGGCTGAGCCAGTGGCAGAGGCAGTCGCACAGCCGCCTGTGGCAACGACTCCTGCACCAGCGGCAGCAGCTCCGACGCCGACGGCAGCGCCAGCTCAAACCGCGCCTGCTGCAACGCCGGCCGCTTCCATCGACATTCCGGTTGCCACAGGCGATCAGGTCGTGCCGGTAACGCCAATCCGCCGTACGATCGCTAACCGGATGGTGCAAAGCAAGCACGAAGCACCGCATGCCTGGACAATGATCGAGGTGGATGTGACCAACCTCGTCAACTTCCGCAACCAGGTGAAAGCCGAATTCGCCAAAAAAGAAGGACTCAATCTCACCTTCCTGCCGTTCTTTATCAAGGCGGTTGTGGAAGCGTTGAAAGAATACCCGATGATTAACTCGACGTGGGCGAACGACAAAATCATCGTGAAAAAAAATATCAACATCTCGATCGCGGTTGCGACAGAGGACGCGCTCTATGTTCCGGTCATAAAGGACGCCGACCAGAAATCGATTCTCGGCATTGCCAAGGCGGTGGACGACCTGGCCGCGCGCACGCGTGCTGGCAAGCTGACGATGGACGACATGACGGGCGGGACGTTTACCGTCAACAACACAGGCTCGTTCGGTTCCGTTTTGTCGCAGCCGATTATCAACTCGCCGCAAGCGGCGATTCTCAGCGTGGAATCCATCGTGAAGCGCCCGGTCGTCATCAACGACATGATCGCCGTCCGTTCCATGGTGAACTTGTGCATGTCTCTGGATCACCGCGTGCTCGATGGACTCATTTGCGGACGCTTCCTGCAAAGTGTGAAGCAAAAGCTGGAGAGCATCGGTCCGGATACAAAGCTGTACTGATCGGTCCCCAAAAAAGCGAACCATCCCAACCAGGTCGACCAGACCTGGTTTTTCTTTGGGCGGACCTGGGCAAAAAATGAGCGCATGGCCGATTTTTGATGTAACTTTTATGCCGATGCTTGCGTCTAAGCAATAGTAGCGAAGGAGTCTCTCCTCTACGATAGAAGAGATTCCCTCCAGATATCATTTATGGTAGACTGGTAGCGACCTGCTAGAGAATGATTTCCAGATTACAGGCAAATGTGGGAGGAAAAACATGGAGAAGAGTAAAAAAGCACTGCCACTCGTACTCGCATCAGCGCTGGCCGCTACGCCTTTTGTCGCTGTACCGCAAGAGGCTCACGCTTTGAAAAAAGTGACCGTATCCCCGGACGATAACGGTGCAGACAAGGAGAGTTCATACGATATCAGCTTCACGCTGGAAGACGACCTATTCAAAGGGGACACGATTACGGTTGAGTTTGACTCCGAATATACCGTGAGCAAAAATATCAGTACAAGCGATATAGATGCGGATTTCAGCATCAAAAGCGTCAAAGTAAGCGGCAAAAAAGTCATCCTTACCGTGAACGAAGACTTGGAGGACGGCGACAAAATTTCGTTCACCATTGAAGACGGAATCACCAATCCGGAAGACAAGGGAACCTATGACGTATATGTTTCCACCAGCAGTGAAGAGGAAGAATCCAGCGAAGTCACGATCAAAAGCAGCTCCAGCAGCAGCTCCAGCAACGACTACGCAGTATCGCTCAGCAGCATGGCAGCGGGAGAGGCTGCAAGCGTCAAGCTGGGCAAAATCACGCTGAAAGGCAGCGACGAGCTGGAAACCAACGAGTACATCACCGTCATTTTCCCGGATGAGGACATGCTGCCGTCCACAATCGATGCGGCCGATGTTAAGTTGAACGGTTACTCGGTGAAAACAGTCAATGTAAACGATGACGAAGTTGAGATCAAGGTTCCAAGCTCTGTTTCCGGAGATGATTACATCACCCTCGAATTCAGCAAGTCTGCTGGCATCGAAAACCCGAGCACGGGAGGCAAATACACCTACAAGGTCGAATACGATGGGGTTACATACGAATCGGAACAGTTCGAAATCACCAAATCCGGTTCCAGCACCAGCACGGCGACCAACAGCTTTACGGTCAACCTGTCCGATCCGTCTGCGGGAGCGCGCTCCAGCTACACGTTTGACGCCGACTTTGGCAGCAAACAGCTGAAAGCGGATGAAGAGCTTGTTCTGGAGTTCCCGTCTGCCGATATGGTTCCGGGGATTCTGTCTGCATCCGACTTTACCCTGAACGGAAAAACACCGAAACGAGTCAGCGCTTCCGGCAACAAGGTCTATATGACGGCTCCGTCCAACTTCTCTGCCAGCAGCGAAGTAAAAGTGGTCGTTTCCTTCGCGGCCTGGATCACGAACCCGAAAACGCCAGGCAGCTACACGTTGAAGGCGACAGCTGGCGGCCGGACTCTGGAGTCCAAGGCGTTCACCATCGGTGGCTCTGTCGTCAATCCGACACCGAACCCGACGCCAACACCTGCTCCGGCGCCAGCACCGAACCCTGCGGTGAATAACAGCACCGCTACGATCGCCCTGACCTCGACAGCGCTTGGCAAGCCGACAGGTGTCAACGTAGCGATCAAAGGGGTGGGAGTAGGCCTTGTGAAGCAGCGCGACTTCGTGGAGCTTGTGTTCCCGGCTGGCTACAAGATCCCGGCTTATATCGCTCCGACACACGTAACCGTGAACGGCGTAGCCGCCAACTACGTAGCGGTGCGCGGTCAAAACGTGCTGATTTACCCGTCGCAGGACATTCCGGCAGCGACTGCGGCCAACATCAGCATCAGTGCTGCTGCCAACATCCTAAACCCTGCCGTGAAAAACACCTACAGCATCAGCGTCTTTACGTCTGAAGAAAAAGGACTGCTGTTTGCGCGCGCAGTCGGCGTGGGAATGCCGGCTCCGGCTCAACCGGCACCACAGCCGGCACCACAGCAGCAGCCAGCGGTGACTGTGCCGACGAATGCAGCCTTGTTCAAGGTCAATACAGCGAACTTCACCTTGCACGGAAAAACCTACCCGCTGCAAGTAGCGCCGTATATCGCGAACGGCAGTACGACCATGGTGCCAGCGCAATTCTTCAAGGAAGCGCTCGCCTTGACCACTCAATGGAACAATTCCACGGTGGCGATTATCAGCGGAACAAAGGTCATGAAATTCACGGTTGGCTCCAACAAAGCAAGAGTGGGCAGCCAGGAAATCACCTTGCCTGCTCCTGTCGTCCTGAAAAATGGCATGCCGATGATTCCGGTTCGCAGCGTGACCGACAACCTCGGCTACAAAGTGGGCTGGGATGCGAAAACATCCAGCGTATTCGTTTACAAGTAAACAGCAGGAATCGAAAAACCCCCTGCACAGCTTGATGGCTGCGGCAGGGGGTTGGTTTTTCGAGCCCGAAGGAGCTTACAGATAGTAAAAAAACGTAGGCACAATGAGGGAGAGAACCAGCAAGCCGATCAGAATTTTCGCAAACAGCGATTGAAACTTCATGGCACAACAACCTCCTTTCGGATCGGAACATACCAAATGAGAGGAAACGATCAGGCAATTTCCATTCCAGCTATGCTAGAATAAAAAGGAAGGACGTTGAGAATTCAGCGTTGGTCGATGGAAATGACCTCAACAGGATTGTACCGAAATGTAGCCGAAGAGACAACCATTTGGGAAAAGGATGATGGCTGTGAGCGCACCGAACAAGATTGCTCATATCGGAATCGCGGTAAAAAGCCTGGAGCAGTCGCTCCCTTTTTACACCGACCAGTTGGGCCTGGAATTGGTAGGAACGGAAAAAGTCGAAAGCGAACAAGTACACGTAGCGTTTTTGGCGATTGGGGAAAGCCGGATCGAACTGTTGGAACCGCTTTCCGAAGATAGCCCGATTGCCCGGTTCATCGAAAAGCGGGGAGAAGGAGTGCACCACATTGCCTTCGATGTAGATGACGTGGCAAGTCGGTTGCAGAAGTTGAAGGAGCAGGGAGTGGCGCTCATTCACGAGGTGCCGAAAACCGGAGCGCACGGGGCCTTGATCGGATTTTTGCATCCGAAGGCGGCAGGCGGCGTCTTGTACGAACTGTGCCAGTATCCAAAGGCGTAAAAGAATCACGAGCGATTGCGTAGTAGAAAAAATTTTTTTGCGGTATACTGGAACATGTAGGTAGATCGATACCAAAATCGGGCAAGTATTCGGGAGGTAACGAGTGTGAGTGCGATCAACGAAGAACGTTTGCTAAACGAGTTCCTGGAGCTCGTGCAGATCGACAGCGAAACGAAAAACGAGGCAGCCATCAACCAGGTGCTGAAACAAAAGCTGATCGAGCTGGGCTTTACGGTCGAAGAGGACGACGCAGCGGCCAAGACGGGCCATGGCGCCAATAACCTGATTGCGACCCTGGAAGGCACTGGAAAAGGTCCGGTCATTCTGTTCAGCAGCCACATGGATACGGTTGTGCCAGGAAACGGCGTCAAGCCGCAAATCCGCGATGGCTACGTCTATTCCGACGGCACCACCATTCTCGGCGCGGATGACAAAGCGGGAATTGCGGCCATTTTGGAAGGCATTCGCACGCTGAAGGAACAAAACTTGCCCCATCCAACGATCCAGGTTGTTCTGACCGTCGGGGAAGAATCCGGCCTGGTCGGTTCTCGCGCTCTCGACTCCAGCCTGTTGAAGGCCGAGATGGGCTTCATTTTCGACTCCGAAGGTCCTGTCGGCAAAATCACGGTGGCAGGTGCGGGTCAGTACCGGATCGTCACCAAAATCCACGGAAAAGCTGCTCACGCTGGCGTCAATCCAGAGGATGGCATCAGTGCGATCACCGTCGCTAGCAAGGCAATTTCCCGCATGCCGCTGGGACGCATCGACGCGGATACAACAGCCAACATCGGTCGTTTTGAAGGCGGCAAGGCGTACAATATCGTCACCGATTACGTGGAAATCTGGTCCGAGGCCCGCAGTCTCGTCATGGACAAGCTGGAGGCGCAAGTGAAGAAAATGACGACAGCGTTCGAGGAAGCGGCAGCGGAGATGGGCGCTACTTGCGAGAACGAAGTCATTTTCATGTACCATGGCTACAAGTTCAATGAAGAAACGCCCGTCGTGCAAAAAGCGATCGGCGCAGTCAAGCGCATCGACCGCAATCCGGAGCTTGTCGCAAGCGGCGGCGGCAGCGACGGCAACGTGTTCAACGGCTACAACATCCCGAGCGTGAACTTCGCCATCGGCTACGAGGAAATTCATACGAAAAACGAGCGCATGCCAATCGCGGAGCTGAACAAAGCGGCCGAGCTGGTGCTCGCGATCATCGCAGAAGTGCAGGAACAGTAGGAACAGGCTGGCGGAATCCCGAGGGGGTTCCGCTTTTTGCTTTTTTAACGATGAATGATTGGGACAGCCCTTGTCTGTCATAGACTGTAGGAAGGAGCGGGACGAGGGGGAGAAGCATGCTGCATCTGGTGACGGGCACGGTCATTCGAATAGGGGAAAAGCACGCGGGCATGCAAGTGCTGGAGGTCGAGCTGGCTGCTGGCGCCGGGGAGGACGCTGGTCCGCAGAAGGCGATTTCGTTTGCCCAGGAGGACTATCGCATCGGCGATACGCTCCTGCTCAATACGACGGCGCTGCGCTTGCAACTGGGGACGGGCGGGTTTCATCTGGTCGTCGGCAAGACAGGGGAAGAAGCCGGGCGCGACGTCATGCCGAGCCAATGGGGCCATATTATGAAAATGCGCTATGCGCCCTGGCAGTTGGCTGTGGATGCCGTAGAAGAGCAGGCCAGCCCTTTTCACGACTTGTTTTGCCAGCCGAACCTGTCGCTGGACGGTGCGCCCGTGCTTATCGGGGAACTGCACAGTTTGTTGCCGCCTGCTGTGCTTGCGTTACAAGAACAGAATCCGCAGCTTCGGCTGGTTTATGTGATGCCCGACGCGGCTTCACTGCCGATTGCCCTCAGTCGCCACGTCCAGGAACTGTCCCGAACGGGCCGCTTGGCCGCGACGATTACGACCGGACATGCGTGGGGCGGCGACCGCGAGGCGGTGACGATTCATAGCGGTTTGCTGGCGGCGCGCCATGTCGAGCGAGCAGATGTGATTATTTGCATGCTGGGCCCAGGTGTGGCTGGTACGGGCACTTCCTACGGCTTTTCCGGGGTTCAACTGGCAGAGGTGATTCACGCCGTGACGGCGCTGGGAGGCACGCCCTTTTTTATTCCGCGCATCAGCTTTGCCGACCGGCGCAGCCGTCATTACGGCATTAGCCATCATACGACCGCGATTCTCGGCAGATTTGCTTTCTGCCCCGTGCTGGTGACGTTGCCGCGACTTGGCGACGAGCGCGATGCGATCATGGAGGAACAGCTTCTGAGCCTGACAGAAAGCCGGGCAGGGCACACGCTTGTTTTTGGACCAGCACCGTCTGTCGCGCGCCTCGATGCGCTGGAAAAATGCTACGGCTTGTCCTTTTCCACGATGGGCCGAAGCTGGCGGGAGGACCCGGTTCCGTTTCAGACAGCGGTTTTGGCTGCCGACTTCCTGGGGAAAAGCCTTTCGTATCCGATAGAAACGATCAACGGCGAGAAGCGTTTGCCCGCTTCGCCAAATACGCTTGAAGCGTTAGCTCTTTATTTGACCACGAACGGAGAGCGGCCTTGATTTCCCATGCTTTTCCGACCATCCGCAATTGCTTTTCGCTGACATAGGTTTTCATTCGTAATCTCCTCCGATACAATGAGTGTGGACAAGCTTCATGCTCCCAACTTATGGAGCGGAGAAACGATTTAGAACGACCAAGCTGAAAAAAAGGATGATGAATGTGAGCAAGCAAGACCATTTGTACGAACAAACGATTGCCAGCCAACCCATCTACGAGGGACGGATTATCAGTCTCAAGGTCGACGAGGTGCTGTTGCCAAACGGACACACAGCCAAGCGGGAGATCGTCACTCATCCGGGAGCGGTTGCTGTCCTCGCGCTGACGGATGAGAACAAACTGGTGGCGGTGCGTCAATTCCGCAAGCCGTTGGAGCAGACGATTGTCGAGATTCCCGCAGGCAAGCTGGAGCCGGGAGAAGACCCATTGACCTGCGCCATGCGCGAGCTGGAAGAAGAGACAGGCTATGTAGCGAGCCATTACGAGCCGCTCAGCTCGTTTTACACCTCGCCAGGCTTTGCCGACGAGATTTTGCATGTGTTTGTCGCGACCGGATTGAAAAAAGGCGAGAGCAAGCCGGACGAGGACGAATTCGTGGATGCGCTGGAGCTGACATGGGAGGAAGCGTACGCCTTGCACCAGAGCGGGGAGATTCGCGATGCGAAAACCGTCGTGGCGCTGTTTGCCTGGGAGAACATGCTGCTTCGGGAGCAGTTGAAGCGGTAATGCAGACTTATTTTTGCGACATGCACATTCATATCGGGGGAACATGGACGGGAAAGCCGGTGAAAATTACCGCGTCGCGCCAGATGACCTTGACGAAAATTTTGGAGGAAGCCTCGGAAAAAAAGGGGCTGGATATGATCGGGATTATCGACGCGCATTCGCCGGAGGTACAGGAAGAATTGCTCTTTCTGCTGGAGGCGGGAGCGGCGACGGAGCATGCCGATGGCGGGATTTTGTACAAGGAGACGATGCTGATTCTTGGCTGCGAACTGGAGATCAAGGAGCCGGGACGGGGCGAGGCCCACTTCCTTGTCTACCTGCCCAAGCTGGCTGACATGCAGCAATGGACGCGCTGGCTTGCTGCGCGCTGCAAAAATGTCCAGCTCAGTTCCCAGCGCGTGGCGGCGCGGCTCGGCGAGCTTCAGGATGTGGTGGGACAGCTGGGCGGCATCCTGATTCCGGCGCACATTTTCACCCCGCATAAAGGGCTGTACGGCAGTTGCACAGATCGGCTGGCGGATGTGCTGGACCCGACGCGCATCTACGCGGTAGAGCTTGGGCTGAGCGCGAACACGGACATGGCGGATCGACTGTCGGAGCTGCACGACAAAACCTTTCTGACCAACTCCGATGCGCACTCGCTGGGCAAAATCGGCCGGGAGTATCAAGGCATTGCGATGGAAGAGCGTTCTTTTGCCGAGTGGAAAAAGGCGCTTCGCCGGGAAGAGGGCCGAGGGGTAACGGTGAATTATGGACTGCATCCGCAGCTCGGCAAATACCACCAGACCGCCTGCCAAGGCTGCCAGTCGCTGTTGCCGGCAGATGCGGAGGGGAGATGTCCGGCGTGCGGACACGCGCGGATCGTGCGGGGAGTGGCTGCGCGCATTGATGAGCTGGCCGACCGGAAAGGCGGAGAACATCCTGCTTTTCGTCCGCCGTATATCCAGCAGTTTCCTTTGGAATTCATCCCGGGAGTCGGACCGAAGCTGCTCGCCAAGCTGTATCGCGCTTTTGGCACGCAAATGAATGTCGTGCATCGAGCCACGGAGGATGAGCTTGCGAAGGTTGTGGGCGAAACCATTGCCAGGCTCATCGTGGCCGGCAGAGACGGTACCCTGAACGTGCAAAAAGGCGGAGCGGGAACCTACGGAAAGGTAGTCTTGTCCTAACTGTCATAGCCCCTCATCAGCCCGCATAAGCTGTACAGTAATCAGGGAAGCGGGAGGGGACGAACCGTGCGTTCACGAGTCGGACAAACTATCCAGTCCTATATGAGGGAACATCAGTCGCTCTATTGGTTTACGATTGTCCTGTTTACCATGGGGATTATTTTCGGTGCCGTGCTCGTCAACTCGTTGCCGCTTTCGCAAAAGCAGGAGCTGTACGGATTTCTGCAATATTTTTTTAACAGCCTGAGCACGAGCGGCATCCCGGAGACGAGCGCCCATTTTCAACAGTCGTTCGGACACTATGCAAAGACGGTCGCCATCATGTGGGTACTCGGCTTGTCCATTATCGGCCTGCCGATGATTTTGCTGATGCTGTTTCTCAAAGGAGTCGTGGTCGGCTTTACCGTCGGCTTTTTGGTCAGCCAGTTGCAGTGGCAGGGCGTGACGTTCGCCATGCTGGGCGTGCTCCCGCAAAATTTGCTGGTCGTTCCGGCTCTGTTTATCATCGGGGTGAGCGGGATTTCTTTTTCTCTCCGCCTGATTCAGACCCGGCTTTTGAGCAAGCGCGATGTCATGGCGCCGCATTTTATGGGCTATACCGTGCTGGTCATTTCCATGCTGGGCGTGCTGACGCTGGCCGCGTTGTTCGAGACGTTTGTGTCGCCGCGGCTGATGCAGCTCGTCCTTCCGTAACACAATTAAGAATAATTATCAGGTAAGAACTTCTGCATTTGACTTATTCGAGGCCCCTCTACTATAATAGGAACAGGTTTCATGCGAGCGGGGAGGGGCATTAATGTTGGAAGAAAAATTAGAGAAGATCAAGCAGCAGTTGCATTCACAAAACTACAAGCTGACACCACAGCGTGAAGCCACTGTTCGCGTTTTGCTGGAAAATGAAGAAGATCACTTGAGTGCGGAAGATGTTTACTTGCTGGTGAAGGAGAAAGCTCCGGAAATCGGGCTTGCGACTGTATACAGGACTCTTGAACTTTTGAGCGACTTGAAAATCCTTCATAAAATGAACTTTGGCGATGGGGTAGCCAGATACGACCTTCGCGATGACAATGCTGCCTATCATCACCACCATCTCATTTGCCTCAACTGCGGCACTGTGGACGAGATCTTTGAAGATTTGCTTGTCAGCGCAGAAGAAAAGGTCAAGAATGTTTACAACTTTGCCATTACCGACCACCGCCTTACCTTTTACGGCATCTGCGGTCGCTGCATCGACAAAGTGAACGTGGAGGACTTCAAATAAGCCAACTTCTCTGGGAACGGAGAAGTTTTTTTCTTTTCTCTTTCGGCGCTTTTGTAATGGCTGGCGTTTTCCTGTGGCATCCTAAAGCTGTACATAGAGACAGGAGGCGAGATGGCTTTTGATTATTGGGGTTCCGAAAGAAATCAAAAACAACGAAAACCGCGTCGGACTCACGCCGGCTGGCGTCAGCGCCTACGTGCAGGCAGGGCATCGCGTACTGATCGAGACGCAAGCGGGGGTCGGGTCCGGTTTTACGGATGAGGACTATGCAAGAGCGGGAGCGGAAATCCAGCCGTCGGCCGAGGCTGTGTGGAACAACGCCGACATGATCTGCAAGGTGAAGGAGCCGTTGCCTGCCGAGTACCCGTACTTCCGGGAAAATTTGATCTTGTTTACGTATCTTCACCTGGCGCCGGAACGGGAGTTGACCGAGCAGCTGCGGGCAAAAAAAGTGGTGGCAATCGCTTACGAGACGATTCAGACCGACAACGGAGCGCTCCCGCTGCTCATGCCGATGAGCGAGGTGGCAGGGAGGATGTCTGTCCAGATCGGGGCGCAGTTTCTGGAGAAGCCTCACGGCGGAAAAGGCATCTTGCTCGGGGGAGTTCCCGGCGTGTTGCCTGGGCGCGTCGTCATTGTAGGGGGCGGCATCGTCGGGACGAATGCCGCGAGAATGGCGATCGGGCTGGGGGCGAATGTCACCCTGCTCGACATTAACGCCAGTCGGCTTCGCGAGTTGGATGAGATGTTTGGCGGCAGGCTACAGACGCTGATGTCCAACTCCTACAACATCGCTGAAGCGGTGCGGAACGCCGATCTGCTGATTGGTGCCGTGCTCATTCCCGGCGCCCGCGCGCCGCGGCTGGTTACGGAGGAGATGGTCAAGACGATGTCGCCCGGCTCGGTCATTGTCGACGTGGCCATTGATCAGGGCGGCTCGATCGAGACGGTAGACCGGATTTCCACTCACAGCGATCCGACGTATGTCCGGCATGGCGTCGTCCACTATTCGGTAGCCAACATGCCGGGGGCGGTACCGCGCACCTCGACGATTGCGCTATCCAATGTGACGCTGCCGTACGGGCTTTTGCTCGCCAACAAAGGGTATCGGGCGGCGATTTCCCAGCACCGGGCTTTGGCGCGCGGGGTCAATGTGCTGAACGGCCATATCGTCTACGAGGCCGTGGCCCGTTCGTTGTCGTTGCCGTACGTGCCGCTGGACGATGTGTTGCAGGAGCTGCCGCTGTAGAGCCGCATGGGCGAAGAGACAAGTGCATACATATGAAGGGAGCAGGGAGGTGGATGGATGGGATTCCCGTATCGCCGGATGATGGAGGCGCTTCGCTTTTTGCTGTTGTTCGTGACGTGCTCATTGCTTTGTTACGGGATCATCACGTTGCTGGCGGAAAAATTGCTGCCTGCCGACCCGTACCACGAGCCGCGCGGGAATGCCGTAAAGGTCGTGAAAATCATCACATCCCCGCAAACACAGGACCTGGACGGCTATCTCGCCCGGCTGCAGCTGTTTTATTTGACAGGAGAGTAATTGCACTTTTTTGTGTGCAGGCAGCAGGAGATTCTTACTCGATGTGGAAAGCAATACTGGATACTTATCACCTGAAGGGGACAGCTTCATGGACAGTCTGATTGATCTATTTATCCATTTCCTGGCTGTGGAAAAAGGGTTGTCGCGCAACACCCTGGAATCGTACCAGCGGGACATGGTCGCCTATACCTCGTATTTGCACGAGCAGGGCGTGACCCGGATCGAGGAATCATCGCGGACGCACATCATCGGCTACTTGCTCTCCCTGCGGGAAAAGGGACGGGCAACCGCGACGCTTTCACGCAATATGGCATCCATTCGCGCGTTTTACCAGTTTCTCGTTCGGGACAGAATCATGGACAAAGATCCATCCATCCACCTGGAGACGCCCAAAATCGAAAAGCGCTTGCCCAAAGTGCTCACGGTGGACGAAGTGGAGCGGCTCCTGGACAGTCCCCCTGTCGATCATCCGGCCGGGCTGCGGGATAAAGCGATGCTGGAGCTATTGTATGCGACAGGCATCCGCGTCTCTGAGCTGGTCAATCTGGACAAAGCGGACGTCAATCTGGATATGGGCTTTGTCAAATGCATGGGAAAAGGCTCCAAGGAACGGATTATTCCTCTTGGTTCCGTTGCCGTTCAGATGGTCCGGCACTACTTGCAGGCAGGACGTCCCAAACTGGTGAAGGGGACTGGCGAATCGGCTCTGTTTCTCAATCATTTGGGCAAGCAGATCACGCGTCAGGGCTTTTGGAAAATCATCAAGCGCTACGCCGCGAAAGCCAACATTCGGACAGAGATTACGCCTCATACCTTGCGCCATTCCTTTGCTACCCACCTTCTGGAAAACGGGGCGGATTTGCGCTCGGTACAGGAAATGCTCGGGCATGCGGATATTTCTACGACACAAATCTACACGCATGTCACCCGGACGAGGATCAAGGACATTTATGCCAAAACGCACCCGAGAGCGTAGAGTCGGTGCGATTTGGGATACGATGAAGAGACCCCCGACTACGCTGCAAAAAAGAAACACAATGACTCCGCCCGAGTCTGAGGCGGAGTAAGCTTATCTCCATCAGGTCAGACGTCTGACGACCTGTGTGGAAACACTATCCATTTTTTGAATTGGAGGCGTTACCATTGCGTTTTTCACGTGTATTTCTGATCGTTATGGATAGCGTGGGAATCGGCGCACAGCCGGATGCTCCCAAATTCCGCGACGAAGGAGCCAACACGCTCGGGCATATCGCGGAGCGTGTCGCAGGCTTTGCTTTGCCGAACCTGCAAAAGCTCGGGCTTGGAAATATTGCGCCGTTACAAGGCGTGCCTGCTGCGGAAGCTCCAGCCGCCCACTATGGAAAAATGCAGGAAATATCCATGGGCAAAGATACCACAACGGGCCACTGGGAAATCATGGGCTTGCATGTCGCAACGCCGTTCAGAACGTATCCCGACGGTTTTCCAGCCGAGTTGATCGCGGAGTTTGAACAGCGCATCGGCCGAAAGGTGCTGGGAAACAAAGTGGCTTCCGGTACGGATATTCTCGACGAACTGGGCGAAGAGCACATGAAAACGGGCGCTGTCATTGTCTATACGTCTGCTGATAGCGTTTTCCAGGTGGCGGCGCATGAGGAAATCGTGCCATTGGAGGAGTTGTACCGCATCTGCCAGGTAGCGCGCGAGCTTACCCTGCGGGATGAGTTTGCCGTGACGCGCGTGATCGCCAGACCGTTTATCGGAGAGCCGGGCAACTTCACACGCACCTCCAACCGCCATGATTACTCCGTCAAACCGTTTGGCCCGACGGTGATGAACCGGTTGCAGGATGCTGGCCTGTCTTCCATTGCGATTGGCAAAATCAGCGATATTTATGCCGAGGAAGGAATTACCCAGTCGATCCGGACCAAAGATAACATGGATGGCGTGGCTCAACTGCTCGGTACGATGAAGCAGTCGTTTACGGGGCTGTCCTTTGTGAACCTCGTCGATTTTGATGCGAAGTTCGGGCATCGCCGCGATCCGGAAGGGTACGGTCAGGCGCTTATGGAATTCGATGCCCGCATTCCGGAGATCTTGGCGGCGCTGCAAGAAAACGACCTGCTCTTGATTACCGCTGACCATGGCAACGACCCGGTACACCATGGAACCGACCATACGCGGGAATACGTTCCGCTTCTGGTCTATCATAAAGGAATCGGCAGCGGCGAAAACCTGGGGATTCGCGAGACATTCGCCGATTTGGGCGCAACGATTGCGGACAATTTTGGCGTGGCCGCCCCTTCGATTGGAAAAAGCTTCCTGAACCACATCTAAAGGGCCTGCCCTTTCCCTCATTCATTACTCATTACTATAGAAGAAACGTGTCTGAAGAGGAGTGTGCAAACATGGCAAATTGGCAAGAAGCAGTAGCGTATATTGAACCAAAGCTGACAGAAAAGCCTAGCATCGGCCTGGTACTGGGTTCCGGCCTGGGCGTTTTGGCAGAGGAGATCGAAAATCCGGTCGTCATTCCGTACCATGAGATTCCGGGCTTCACCGTGTCTACGGTAGTCGGACACAAAGGACAGCTCGTCATCGGCAAGCTGCAAGGCAAACAGGTGGTGGCGATGCAAGGCCGCTTCCATTTTTACGAAGGGCACGGGCTGGATGCAGTCGTTTTCCCGATTCGCGTGATGAAGCTGTTGGGTGTGGAGACGATCATCGTGACCAATGCGGCAGGCGGCATTAACGAAAGCTACAATCCGGGCGATCTGATGCTGATTTCCGACCATATCAACATGACCTTCCGCAACCCGCTGATCGGGCCAAACAACGACGAGCTGGGCGCGCGTTTCCCGGACATGTCCGAAGCGTATTCCAAAGAGCTGCGTCAATTGGCGCATCAGGTAGCGGCCGAGCAAGGCATCCAGCTTCGCGAAGGGGTGTACGTGGGATTGCTTGGTCCGAGCTACGAGACCCCGGCCGAAATCCGCATGCTTCGTCTGCTCGGCGGGGATGCCGTAGGAATGTCGACGGTTCCGGAAGTGATTGTGGCGCGCCACATGCAAGTGAAGGTGCTGGGCATCTCTTGCATCAGCAACATGGCCGCGGGCATTCTCGAACAGCCGCTTTCGCATGAGGAAGTAATGGAAACGACCGAGAAAGTCAAAACGCAGTTCCTGGCCCTGGTCAACGGGATTGTAGCCAAACTGTAAAGAACAAGGTGGAGGAGATTTTGCATGCGAATGGTTGATATTATCGCCAAAAAACGAGACGGCGGCGAGCTGACAACAGAGGAAATCCAGTTCCTCGTAGATGGATACACAGACGGAACCATTCCTGATTACCAGATGTCCGCGTGGGCCATGGCGGTCTTGTTCCGGGGGATGACGGCGCGCGAGACGGCGGATTTGACACTGGCCATGGCCGGATCGGGCGAACAGCTCGACCTGTCCTCGCTGAAAGGGATCAAGGTAGACAAACACAGCACGGGCGGAGTAGGCGACAAGACGACCCTCGTCGTCGCTCCGCTGGTAGCAGCAGCAGGCATTCCGGTAGCGAAAATGTCGGGGCGCGGCCTCGGTTACTCGGGAGGCACTATCGACAAGCTGGAGTCGTTCCGTGGCTTTCAGGTAGAGCGCACACGCGAGCAGTTTTTGCAGCAGGTGCGCGACATTGGCGTGTCCGTCATCGGTCAGTCCGGCAACCTGACTCCGGCAGACAAAAAACTGTACGCGCTGCGCGACGTGACAGCCACCGTGGAAGCGGTGCCGCTGATCGCAAGCTCCATCATGTCCAAAAAGATTGCGGCCGGGGCGGACGCGATCCTGCTCGACGTAAAAGTGGGCAAAGGGGCGTTCATGAAAAACCTGGAAGAAGCGGAAACCTTGGCGAAAGCGATGGTGGCGATCGGCAGCCAGGTCGGGCGCAAAACGGTGGCGGTCATCAGCGATATGAACCAGCCGCTTGGCTTTGCCGTGGGCAACGCGCTGGAAGTGAAGGAAGCCGTAGAGACGCTGGCGGGAAGAGGTCCGAAAGACTTGACCGAGCTTGTGCTCTCGATCGGCTCGCGCATGCTTGTTTTGGGCGGACTCGTTTCCACGGTCGAGGAGGGCCGCGGCAAGCTGGAGGAATTGATGGCGAGCGGCAAAGCCGTGGACAAGCTGGCCGAGATGGTGGAAGCGCAAGGGGGCAACAAAGCGGACGTGTACGATCTGTCCCGGTTGCCGCAGGCCAACATCATCCATGAGGTCGTGGCGACGCAGGATGGCTATGTAGAAGCGATTGACGCCGAAGCGGTAGGACATGCCTCTGTCGTGCTGGGAGCTGGCCGTTTGACCAAGGAAATGCCGATTGATCTGGCGGTGGGCTTCGTGCTGCACAAAAAGCGGGGAGATCAGGTCCGCGCTGGCGAGACACTGGTTACGGTCCATGCGAACGACGAGAAGCTTTTGCAAAGCGCGTTGGAGGAACTGGGAGATGCTTTCTCCATTTCGACAAAAATCCCGTCCGAACAGCCGCTGATTTATAAAATCATCGAGGCGTAAAGCGCCCGTTTCTTGAAAGATCAACGAAAAGGAAGAGTGTGTTAGCCAGAATGGGCACACTCTTCCTTTTTGCAAAAATGCAGTTTCTCGAAAAAAAACATTGATTAAATGGGCGTTTCCCTTTTCAATAAGAGAGAGGAAAGGGCTTGCCCGATTGCAAAAAATTTTTTTACTGTTCGGCTCCACTTTATAATGTTTTATAATTCTACTTGTCAAAATTCGTTGACACCGTTATCATTTCAGATTACTTTTAATATAACAAACAGATTATGAAAGATTTTTGCGAATTTCGTAAAAAAAGGATGGAGGTTCCCGGAAAATCGTATGTTATGAAAAAGCTGGACCATGTTGACAAGCAGATTCTGCAAATCCTTCAGGAAGACGGACGAATCCCGTATACAGAAATCGCGCATCAACTTGGCGTGAGCGAGGGAACCATTCGATCTCGCATTACCCGTCTGCTGCAAGACGGAGTCTTTCAATTCGCGATCCACCCCGACCCGGCAAAGCTTGGGCTGAAGGTACAAGCCATCATCGGGTTGACGACCAAACTCGGTTCTCAGAAAAATGTGGCAGAAGAATTGAGCAAATTTTCTGCGGTCCGGTTTGTGGGGGCATTTAGCGGTAAGCACGACTTGATTATCCAAGCGTGTTTCCATAGTAATGACGAGCTGATCACTTTCGTCAACGAGCGACTCTCTCAAATTGAAGGAATTGTCGGCGCCGATGTTTCGTTGGAACTGAAGCAGTACAAGGATTCCTTCTCTATCGTTCACGATGACGAAGTGACCCTGCAGTGAAAGGGGTTGATGCCTTCTAGCCGAAGTCAGGAAGCTTCGGGACATGTTCGTTTTTTCGTCCTTTATTTTCTGAAAAAAGACAAAAAAGAAAATGTACGGGGGGTAATTGCGTTGAAAAAGAATGTATTTGCACTTGTAAGCTCGATTGCGGTATTGGGCACGGCATTGGCCGGGTGCGGTGGCCAGCAAGCGGCACAGCCATCGAACAACACCGAGCAGCCTGCAGCAACGCCAGAGGCAGAGAAAAAACCACAAGTTCTGAAATTGAACCTGCACTCTGAGCCACCTACAGCTGACCCGGGCCTCTCGGAAGACACGACCTCCGCAGCGATTATCCGCGCTACCTTTGACGGTCTCACCCGTATCGGACCAGACGGAAAGCCTCATGAGGCGGCTGCCGAGAAAGTGGAAATCTCTGAAGACATGCTGACCTACAAGTTCACCATTCGCGACGCAAAGTGGAGCAATGGCGATCCGGTCACAGCGCACGACTTCGAGTACGCCTGGAAGCGGGCACTCGATCCAAAAACCGGAGCAAACTACGCTTACCAGCTCTACTATATTAAAAACGGTGAAAAAGCGAACAAAAACGAAGCCAAGCTTGATGATGTTGGTGTGAAGGCACTGGATGACAAGACTTTGGAAGTAAAGCTTGAGAATCCAACTCCGTTCTTCCTGGAGCTGACTGCTTTCCCAACCTATTTCCCTGTGAACAAAAAGGTGATTGAAGCCAACGAGAAGTGGGCTGGCGAAGCGAAAACCCACGTGGGCAACGGCCCGTTCAAAATGGAAACCTGGGAGCACAAAAGCAAGCTGGTGCTCGTGAAAAACGAAAACTATTGGGACAAGGATGCCGTGAAGCTCGATCGCATCGAGTTCTCCATGGTAGAGGACGAGAACACCGAGTTGTCCATGTTTGAAAATGGAGAGTTGGATTGGGCAGGGGCGCCTATGAGCGCGTTGCCGACCGATGCGATTCCTGCGCTGAAAGAGCAGGGCAAAATTACAACCCAGCCGATCGCAGGTACGTACTGGTATAAATTCAACGTAGAAAAACCTCCGTTTGATAATGTGAAGATTCGGAAAGCTTTTGCTTACTCGATTAACCGCCAAGCCCTGATTGACAATATCCTGCAAACCGGACAAATTCCGGCGACAGGCGCCGTACCGCCATCCATGGTTCTGAACCCGAACGGCTACTTCAAGGACAACGACCTGGAAACAGCGAAAAAGCTGCTGGAAGAAGGTTTGAAAGAAAAAGGCCTGACCAAGCTGCCGCCGATTACCTTGTCGTACAACACCTCGGAAGCCCACAAGAAGATTGCGGAAGCGATCCAGGACCAATGGAAGAAAAATCTGGGCGTAGAAGTGAAGCTGGAAAACAAAGAGTGGAAGGTATACCTGGAAGATATGCATGCGGGTAACTTCCAGATAGGCCGCATGGGCTGGTTGGGCGACTTTAACGATCCAATCAACTTCCTGGAGTTGTACAAGGACAAGCTGGGTGGAAACAACGATACGCGTTGGGAAAATCCGAAGTTCAAAGAACTCCTGAACCAATCCGCTCTGGAAGCTGATCCGGAGAAACGCAAGAAAATTCTCGCAGATGCTGAACAAATCCTGATGGACGAAATGCCGATCATCCCGATCTACTTCTATACCAACTCCTGGGTACAGAAGGAAAACGTCAAAGGCGTTGTCATTGGCGGTCTGGGTGACGTCGACTGGAAATGGGCAACTGTCGAGTAATCGAACCGAAGGAATCGGGTATTGCGGCAGAGGGTATATGGAAAGCCCATATACCTTCTGCTATGCAGTCCCTTCCGATACATGTCCGCCGACAAACCAGGCGGCAAAGAAAAAGAAAAAGAGAGAGAAAAGCTTCGCTAGCAAGAGATCATTTTGGGTTATTTACACAGCCGATTTTTGCACTGTGTCGGTAACGTCCGCAGTGTAAAGATGGGACGTGAAAGCAATCAAATCTGTCAAGGGGGTAAGTTCGTTGATCCGTTATCTTGGTAAGCGCATCATCTTCATGCTCATCTCGCTCTTCCTGATTGTAACGGCCACCTTCTTCATCATGAAAGCGGTGCCGGGTGGGCCATTTACATCAGAGAAAAATGTTCCGGATGAGATCAAAGCGGCACTTGAGGCCAAATACAAGCTCAATTTGCCGTTGCACGAGCAGTACTTTGAATATTTGAAAGGGATCATCACGTGGGATCTCGGCCCGTCGTTTACCGAAAAATCCTCGACCGTAAACGAAATGATCAATCGCGGGTTCCCCGTATCGGCTCACCTGGGAGCGCAAGCATTGATTATTGCCGTCTTCGGAGGCATTATTCTTGGCGTCATTGCCGCATTGAAACACAACAAGTGGCAAGATTATTCCGCAATGGTGATCGCCGTTTTGGGGCTATCGGTTCCTGGTTTTATCCTGGCATCATTTTTACAGTATTTCTTCGCGATTCAATGGGGCCTTTTGCCTATCGCCAAATGGGAAGGCTTCGAGTACACGATTTTGCCTTCGCTGGCACTCGCCGCGTCTCCGATGGCGTTTATCGCCCGTCTGACGCGTTCCAATATGATTGAAGTTCTTGGACAGGACTACATCAAAACGGCAAGAGCAAAAGGGCTGCACACCTTTACGATTACGGTGAAGCACGCGATCCGCAACGCTCTTTTGCCGGTGATTACGTACCTCGGTCCACTGATTGCCAACATCCTGACGGGGGCATTCGTTATCGAGCGTATTTTCGGGGTTCCTGGTCTGGGTCGTGAATTCGTATTGTCCATCACCAACCGCGACTACACGGTTATCATGGGGACAACGGTCTTCTACTCCATCATTCTCGTAGTGATGATCCTGATTGTGGACATCGCCTACACCTTGGTAGACCCACGAATTAAACTCGCAGACGCAGGAAGGGAGTAATGTGAACATGCAGCAATTGACAAAAGAGCATTTTGAACCGATTTCGGTCGATCTTCGCCAAGCAGAAGCGATCAAGCGTCCGAGCCTCTCTTTCTGGGCGGATGTATGGCGTCGCTTGAAAATGAATAAAGTCGCGATGGCATCCTTGATCTTTATTGTGGTGCTGATGGTATGCGCGATCGTCATTCCGATGGTGGCTACCAACGACTACTCCACAACGAATTTGGCTGGCAAAAACCAAAAGCCATCCGCTGAGCATTGGTTTGGAACCGATGACCTCGGACGCGATATGTTCGTTCGTATCTGGCACGGCGCGCGCATCTCTTTGGAGGTTGGTCTGGCTGCCGCTTTCATCGACTTGATTATTGGGGTCATCTGGGGCGGAATTGCCGGTTTCTATGGCGGCAAAGTAGATGAGATTATGATGCGGATCGCAGATATTTTGTTCGCGATTCCGTACCTGCTCGTTGTGATTTTGCTGATGGTCGTCCTATCCCCCGGGGTCGGTACGATCATTATCGCCCTGACCATCACGGGGTGGATCGGGATGGCGCGGATTGTCCGCGGGCAGATTTTGCAGCTCAAATCGCAAGAATTCGTGCTGGCAGCGCGTTCCCTGGGCGCTGACAGCGGTCGCCTGATCTTTAAACACCTGATTCCGAACGCGTTGGGTCCTATCATCGTAACCTTGAGCTTGACGGTACCATCCGCGATTTTCGCAGAGTCCTTCCTCTCCTTCATTGGTTTGGGGGTAGCGGCGCCTGTTGCTTCTTGGGGGACGATGTCCTCGGAAGGTTTGCCTGCCATGAAGTATTATCCGTGGCGATTGATGTTCCCGGCTATTTTCATCTCCCTAACCATCTTGGCATTTAACTTGTTTGGTGACGGGCTGCGCGATGCAGTAGACCCGCGCCTGCGTAAATAGGAGGGATCATCGTGATGGAGCGCATTCTCGAAGTAAAAGACCTGCACGTTTCCTTCCATACGTATGCAGGGGAAGTTAAAGCGGTACGAGGCGTCAATTTTCACGTCAATCGCGGGGAAGCAGTAGCGATTGTAGGGGAGTCCGGTTGCGGTAAATCCGTAACCGCTCAATCCCTCATGAAGCTGATCCCGATGCCGCCAGGTGAGATTAAAAAAGGCGAAATCCTCTTCAATGGAGAGAATATCGTCAAGAAATCGAAAAAAGAAATGGAATCCATCCGGGGAAAAGAGATCGGGATGATTTTCCAGGACCCGATGACATCGTTGAATCCGACGATGACGATTGGAAACCAGATAACCGAAGGACTCATCAAGCATCAAAACATGAGCCGTGCAGCTGCTCGCGACCGTGCGATCGAGCTGTTGACCATGGTAGGCATCCCGCAACCGGAAAAACGTGTGGAGCAATATCCACACGAGTTTTCCGGCGGGATGCGCCAACGGGCGATGATCGCGATCTCTCTCGCCTGTTCGCCCAAGCTGTTGATAGCAGATGAGCCGACAACAGCTTTGGATGTAACCATTCAGGCTCAGATTTTGGATTTGATGAAAGATTTGCAAAAGAAAACGGGGACTTCCATTATCCTCATTACGCATGACCTCGGGGTTGTTGCGGAGATGTGCGACCGCGTCATCGTGATGTACGCTGGCAAAGTGATTGAAACGGGAACGGTCGATGACATTTTCTACAACCCGCAGCATCCGTACACCAAAGGGCTGCTGCGCTCTGTGCCGCGCCTGGACTTGAACCGGAATGAGCCGCTCACTCCGATTTTCGGAACACCGCCGGATCTTCTGCGCCCGCCCGTGGGCTGCGGATTCGCCGCCCGCTGCGAATCGGCCATGCGTGTCTGCCAGGAGATCGATCCTGAGTTGAATCAAATCAGCACGACCCAACGAGCAGCATGCTGGTTGCAGCATCCGCTTGCGCAACACCGTGCAGGATCGTAGGAGGAGGGGAAACCGTGGATAATCGCGATACACTTATTGAAGTACGCAACTTGAAAAAGTTTTTTACCATTGGCGATAGTACGCTGAAAGCTGTGAACGATATCTCGTTTGAAATCAAACGGGGAGAAACGCTCGGGGTAGTAGGGGAGTCCGGCTGTGGAAAGTCCACTGCGGGTCGTACGATTCTGCGTCTGTATGACGCGACTGGCGGGGACGTCCTCTTTGAAGGCAAAAGCATCATGAATTTAAATCCGCAGGAAATGAAGGTCATGCGCCGCAACATGCAGATGATCTTCCAGGACCCGTACGCTTCCTTGAACCCGCGTATGACGGTTGGGGATATCATCGGCGAAGCGCTTGACATTCATGGTCTGGCTTCCGGGCAAAAACGCAAGGAACGCATTCAGGAGCTGCTGTCCTTGGTAAGCTTGAATCCTGAGCACATGAACCGGTTCCCGCACGAGTTTTCGGGCGGTCAGCGCCAGCGGATCGGGATTGCCCGCGCATTGGCAGTAGAACCGAAGTTCATCGTTTGTGACGAACCGATATCCGCTCTTGACGTATCGGTACAGGCCCAGGTCGTCAACCTGCTTGAGCAGCTGCAAGAAAGAATGGGACTGACCTACATGTTCATTGCCCACGATCTGTCGATGGTCAAATACATCTCCGACCGTGTGGCGGTCATGTACCTGGGCAAAATGGTGGAGCTGGCGGAAAGCGACGCTTTGTATGAAAAGCCGCTTCATCCTTACACCCAAGCCCTACTGTCTGCGATTCCGATCCCAGACCCGGAGGTGGAGCGCAATCGCGAACGCATCGTGCTGCAAGGCGATGTCCCGAGCCCGATGAATCCGCCAAGCGGCTGCCATTTCCGCACGCGCTGTCCGAAAGCCATGCCGGAGTGCGCTGCCTCTGTGCCCGTATGGAAAGAAATCGAACCCGGACACTTTGCTGCTTGTCACTTGTACAACTAATTCATTGATGAAAAAAGCGAGTTCACGGGTGCATCAAACCCGGAACTCGCTTCCCTTTCATGAAGAGATGTTTTACCACTTGGAAAACAGGGTATAAATACCCAAGAAAACCAATTCAAGGGTATTTTTTTCATAAACCATTACTGGTAACAAGCAGGGTATGAAAAGGGGGCAGCATCATGAGTCGTTTTTTGTCGCCGAAATGGAAAAAGAAAGGGGCTGGGTTATCGCTTTTCCGAAAAGGAAACATCAAGAGCCTGCTCGCAACGGAAAAACTGCGGGGCTCTCTGGCAACAAAGATGATTGTCTTTGGCCTGATTCTCGTACTTATCATCATTGGTTCTCTGCAATACATAGCGCTGTCTTTTTCAAAAGCAACCTTGCTATCCATTACCTCCAAACAAGCGAAAATGCTGGCGGAGCAACACGCGGCCAGCATGGAAGACTGGATCAAGACGATCGTCAAGTCGGCAGAATCGGCGGCATCCAAGCGCGTCATGACGACAGAACTGGAACCGTTAATCATGGAACAGTTCACGCTGATGCGGCAGTCGCATAAGGAAATTGCCAAAATTTATCTGGTAGACAGTCAGACGGGAAAATCGCTGTATTCGCTAACCGGAAAAAACGAGATCGACTTCAAGCAAAAGCAGTATTACCAACGAGTCATGAGCACCGGGAAAACGGTCATCTCTGACGAGGAAGTCGTGGAAGGCAACGACAAGAGCTTTCTTTATATTGCGACACCTGTCGGGGAGAAAAACAACGATACAAGCCGGCTGTTTGTCGTCGGATTTGCCATCGACCAGATGACGCAAAAAGTTCCGCAAATCTCCTTCATGCAAAACGGCTACGCGTTTGTCGTTCGGCAGGACGGTTTGGTCGTCGCGCACCAGAATCCGCAAAACAACAGCAAGCTGGTGCTGGCGGGGCAGTCGGATTACGCGGAAATGCTGGAGCTGATGAAGCAGGAAACCAGCAACAGCCTGCTCTATTCCGATCACGGCAAGGATTCCTTCGCAGCCTTTGCGCCCATCCATTTGTTGAAGTGGAATGTCGTCCTGTCAACGGGCAGCGATGAAGTGTACGGCGAAGTGAATGGCATGTGGATGTACTTTGTCATCTTTAGCCTGCCGATCATGGCGCTGTCTGTATGGGCGATCTGGTGGTTTGCTAAGCGGATTCGCCTCTCCCTGTTTGCGATTGCAAAAGACATGGAGCGAATCGGCTCCGGCCACTTCGATATCCATGTCAATGTAAAGGGCAGGGATGAGCTGGCGATGGTTGGCCGAAAAATGAATGAGATGGCCGCCGAGCTGCGCAAGCTGATCGCACTCGTGCAGGGACAAGCCACTCAGCTGAACGTGGCGACGGACGAGTTGACGCAGTTTGCCCAGGACAACAAAGGGGCGATCAGCGTCATTACCGACAACATCTCGACGATCGCGCAACGCGTATCCACCCAGGCGAACGAAGTGCAGGCGACGGCGGCGACCGTCTCGGAAATCTCGCAAGGCGTCGAGCAGGTAGCCATCGCGGCGGAATCCACTTCGCTTGCGACCACACGCACGTTTGAGCGTGCCCAGGACGGCATGCAGCTGGTGGAGGACGTGATTGACACGGTTCGCCGTGCAACAGGCGAGGTGGAGCGCACAGCCACGCAAATGCACAGCTTGCGGGAGCGGGCTCGCGAGATTACCAGTATCGTGGAAATGATTACGAGCATCGCCTCGCAGACGAATTTGCTCGCGCTGAACGCGGCGATTGAGGCGGCACGTGCAGGCGAGGCGGGACGAGGGTTCTCCGTCGTGGCAAGCGAGGTGCGCAAGCTGGCGGAGGAGAGCAGCTCCTTCTCTGAGCGGATTGCCGCTATCGCGCACTCCATCAACGATGAAGCAATGGACATGAGCAAGCATATGGATGAAATCGTCAAGATGGTGGGCGGCGGGCTGAAGTCCGTCGAATCTGTCGGCACAACGTTCCAAAACATCGTGGCGGAGATTCAGTCGGCCGCGGAGCAAAGCGAGTCGATGACCGCCACTTCGGAAGAAATGGCGGCGGGCAATCAGGTGGTGACCAATTCCATGCAGCGTCTGGCCAGCATGTCGGATGAGATCAGCGCTTCGATTTCCGGGGTGGTCGAGACGGTCGACGAGCAGCTGCATACGATTGCACGCATCAATGAAAACGTGGAACAACTGAAAAAAATGGCAGACGAATTGACCGGAAACGTCAGCCGATTTGTGATCTAGCGAGAGTCCCTTCTGCGAACAGCGGAAGGGATTTTCTTTGTGAATATTTTCCTACCCCCTTGGTGAGAATAAAACCATGAATGGAGGGAAGGGACTGCTATGAAACGGATTGGATATCTGGCTTCTTGCTTCATCCTGTGTGTAACCATCTTTTCTCCGATGGGTGCGTTGGCAAAAGAAAAATCAGCTCCGCCAAACAGCGAGATGAATTTTGCCCCGCACGCCTCGTCTGCGATTATGATCGAAGCGGACACGGGGACGGTTTTGTACGAAAAAAATGCAAATGAAAAAATGCCACCCGCCAGCATTACGAAGGTGATGACGATGCTGTTGATTATGGAGGCGGTGGAGCGGGGAGAGCTTAAATTTACCGATAAGGTGAGAACGAGCGAAAAAGCTGCTTCGATGGGCGGTTCGCAAATCTTTTTGCAGCCGGGCGAGGAAATGACGGTCGAAGACATGATAAAAGGCATCGCGATCGCCTCGGGCAACGACGCTTCTGTGGCCATGGCCGAGCATCTCGCCGGAACGGAAGAGAGCTTTGTCAACCGGATGAACGAGCGGGCGAAGCAGTTGGGGATGAAAAACACGCATTTCGTCAACTCCAACGGCTTGCCTGCCGCCAATCACTATTCCTCTGCGGCCGATATCGCCATCATGTCGCGTGAACTGCTGAAGCACGAAGGGATTACGAAGTTTACCGGGACCTACCAGGATTATTTGCGCAAAGACTCGGCAAGCCCGTTCTGGCTGGTGAACACGAATCGGCTCGTCCGTTTTTACGAAGGAGTGGACGGACTGAAAACCGGATTTACCGGCGAAGCCAAGTATTGTCTGACCGCTACGGCCAAACGCAATAACATGCGGATCATTGCGGTCGTCATGGGCGAGCCGGACGTCAAAACGCGCAACAACGAGGTTTCCACCATGTTCAACTACGCCTTTACCCATTTTCAGGTGATGCCGATGTACAAAAAAGGCCAGGCGGTGGAGTCGCTCACGGTGGATAAAGGGCAGACGCCGCAAGTCAACGTCGTGACGCCGCAAGCGGTCAGCCTGCTGATGAGAAAAGGGGAAACGGCTGACACGTACACGAAAGAAATCGTCATGAATCGCTCCGTCAACGCTCCACTGGCGAAGGATCAGGTCGTTGGCCATATTTTCATCCGCACGAAGGATGGCCGCGAGATCAACCGGATTGACCTGTTCCCGGAGCAACAAGTGAATAAAGCGAACATGTGGGAGATTCTCAAGCGAACCACCAAGGCCGTATTGATCGGCTACTGACAGACCGCACAGAAGCGCGAAAAGAATCGAGTTGCCTCGAAAGCGATGGCGCGGCTGCTCGATTTTTTTGTTCTTTTGTCGCCTGGCAGGAATTGGTTTGTCCGAAGCAGAAAGAGAGGGGTATTCAAGGGAGAAGGAGTGAGTCAGCCATGAGTTTGCGGATTGACATGGAGACCCGGCAGGACGTGCTGGTGATCCGTTTGCAGGGAGAACTGGACCATCATACAGCGGAAGAGCTGCGAAGCAAAGTGGATGAACTTTTGCGTACCCCCGATATTCGTCATATCGTACTGAGCCTGGCTGATTTGGCCTTTATGGACAGCTCGGGCATCGGTGTGATTTTGGGACGTTACAAACAAATCTCCGCCCGTTCGGGTGAAATGTACGTATGCTCGATCAACCCCACCATTTACCGGATCTTTGAGATGTCTGGCCTGTTTAAGGTCATCAAGTTCCGCGAAAATGAAGCAGATGCACTGCTTGTTCTGGGGGTGGCGTAAGTGAAGGTACAGCGCAATTTTATGTCCGTATCGTTTGCAGCACTGAGCCAAAATGAGGCGTTTGCACGGATTGCGGTCGCTTCCTTTATCTCGCAGCTCGACATTACGATGGACGAACTGGAAGAGATCAAGACGGTTGTATCGGAGGCTGTCACCAACGCCATCATCCACGGCTATGACGAGAATCCGGAGGGGCTGGTCCATATCTCCGTGCGCATCGACGAGGGAGCGGTGGAGCTGGTCGTGGAAGACAACGGAAAAGGAATCGAGGATGTCGAGCAGGCCATGCAGCCGCTGTATACGACCAAGCCTGAGCTGGAGCGCTCGGGAATGGGCTTTACCATTATGGAGAATTTCATGGATTCTTTGGAAGTCGCGACGGCTGTTGGTAAGGGGACAACCGTTCGTCTGACCAAACGCCTGTCGTTTGCCAAAGCCTTGCAAAATTAGGGGTAGTGCCAATGGGTGCCGATATCAAAAATGCGAGTCAACCATTTCTGACCAATGACCAAGTGAAAGAGCTAATCGCCAAAAGCCAGGCTGGAGACACCGAAGCGCGCGAGCTTCTCGTGAACAGCAATATCCGGTTGGTCTGGTCCGTCGTCCAGCGTTTTATCAACCGAGGGTACGAAGCGGATGATTTGTTTCAAATTGGTTGTATTGGCCTCTTGAAAGCGGTGGACAAATTCGACCTTTCCTATGACGTCAGGTTCTCGACGTATGCCGTGCCGATGATTATCGGCGAAATCCAGCGGTTTTTGCGCGATGACGGGACGGTCAAGGTCAGTCGATCGCTCAAGGAGACCGCGAACAAGGTGCGACGAACAAAGGATGAACTGTACAAGCAATTTGGCCGCGCACCCACGATTGCCGAGGTGGCGGATGCCGTCGGGATCACGCCGGAGGAAGTCGTATTTGCCCAGGAAGCGAATCGGGCGCCCTCTTCGATTCACGAGACGGTCTTCGAGAACGACGGAGACCCGATTACGCTGATCGATCAGATCGCGGACGAAGGCGTGAACAAGTGGTTTGAAAAAATCGCACTGAAGGATGCGATCAGCCGATTGAGCGAACGCGAGCAGCTCATTGTCTATTTGCGCTACTACAAGGATCAGACCCAGTCTGAGGTGGCGGAGCGGCTCGGAATTTCCCAGGTCCAGGTGTCCCGTCTGGAGAAGCGCATTTTGCAAACGATCAAGGATCAGATCGAACACTGACAGCTGAATAAAAAGATGGAAAACACCGAAGCCTGCCGCTTGGGTGTTTTTTATTTGGCCTTCTGTCTGTCCACAAAGCCTGCAAATGGTAGAGGCTGCTTTTTGTGGTATGGGTTTTGGCGCAGGGCACATACTACGGAAGACATGAGCATGTTTTAGGCAGGAGGAGTTTTCATGAAAGACGCGCTGTTTCTCCGTCTGAGAAAGCGACTGGCCGTCAAGCCGGAGGCGATGATTACACTGGGCGATGTTTGTCAGCTTTTTTGGGATGGCGAACGCGAGGATGCGCTCAAGCGAATGCCCATCTATCAGGTAAAGCCGACAGACGGAAACTTGATCGTCGTCGACATCATGCAAGTGATCCAAAAAATCCGTTCCGTTTACCCGGAGGTCGAGCTGGAGATCCAGGGAGCGCCGCAAATTATTGTGGAAGTATTGAATCCGCGGAAAAAAGCCAACCCCGTCCTGGTAGCGCTCGTCTGGCTGCTTTTGTTTATCGGCTCGGGCCTTGCGATCATGAATTTTCACACGGACGTCAGCATGCGCGAGGTGCACGAACGCATCTTTTATCTCATTACCGGCGAGCGGAGCGAACAGCCGCTCTGGCTGCAAATTCCGTATTCGATTGGGATTGGCATGGGGATGATTCTGTTTTTTAACCATATTTTCAAGAAAAAAATCAATGAAGAGCCAAGCCCCCTGGAAGTAGAGCTGTTCATGTACCAGCAAAGCCTTGACCAGTATTACATCCAGAACGAGAACAAAGAAAATCAGAAAACGAAACTATGAGCATATGGATATGCGGTTTGCTGGTCCTGATTGGTGTGGGGGGCGGACTTGCGGTGGGGAGCGGGCTTGTTGCTTTCATTACGGTGCTGGACATTATCCCGAGGCTGACGCAGCTGACCAACGCGCACCGTCAGATTCGCGCGCTGGAGTGGGCCTTGGTGATGGGCGCGCTTTTTTTTACGCTGATTGATTTTTTTCACGTCAATGCCCATTTCCCTGTCGTGTTTACGGCGCTCTATGGGCTGTTTGCGGGCGTATTTGTCGGCACGTTGGCCGCCGGGTTGACGGAGGTGCTGAACGTCTTTCCGATTTTGGCCAAACGGATCAGCATGGATGGCAGTCTGTTGTTTCTGTTGATGGCGGTTGTGTTTGGAAAAGTCACAGGCTCGCTATTGCAATGGCTTCTGCATCTGTAGTCTGGAAAATACCGCCATTCATAGGCGAAGTTTGAAGAAGGAAAGCTAGAGATAGGAGAAGGTGTAGCTGGCAGGAGCCAGGGACTTACGAAGGAGTGAAAGGGCATGGCAACCAAAACGAAATCCCAATCGCGCGGATCGATGCAGATGACGAAACAGCTCTATCAGCAGCAGGCGTCGAAGTATCAGCCGAAGCGAAATGTCCTCTTGAACTCGCTGCGGGCGTTTTGGGTCGGGGGGACGATTTGTCTGTTGGGGCAAGCGATCCAAAACATGTATATCCATTTTTTCGGCTTTACCGAGAAGACGGCGAGCAATCCGACGGTTGCGACGCTGATCTTTTTATCGGTGCTGTTGACGGGGCTCGGCGTCTACGACAACATTGGCCAATACGCCGGGGCAGGCTCTGCCGTTCCGGTAACGGGCTTCGCCAACTCCATCGCTTCCGCCGCCATTGAGCATCGCAGCGAGGGACTGGTGCTCGGCGTGGGCGGCAACATGTTCAAACTCGCAGGCTCCGTCATTGTGTTTGGGGTGGTGGCGGCCTTTGTCGCCGGCATTTTAAAAAGCTTGTACCACATGTTCGTCTGACGGGAGGGCTGTCTGTGTCAAGCAATCCAGATCAAAAACGCGTGAGCCGCCAGACCTGGCGCTTCGACCAGAACGTCCGCCTGCAAAGCGCGGCGGTCGCGGTAGGGCCGAAGGAAGGAGAAGGGCCACTGGCCGCTTTGTTCGACGTGATTCACGACGACATGTATGCGGGGCAGGATACGTGGGAGAATGCGGAGCGGAAGCTGATGGAGGACGCCGTCTCCACGGCTCTGAAAAAAGCAGGCGTGACCGGACAGGACGTCGATCTCATTTTGGCGGGCGATCTGCTGAATCAGAACATCACGACCAACTTTACGGCGGAGAAGCTGGAAATTCCGCTTTTGGGCATGTACGGAGCTTGCTCGACTTCCATGCTGACGCTGGCGACGGCAACGGCCTTGGTAAACGCCGGCTATGCAGACAGAGCGGTGGCCGCCTGCAGTAGCCATAACGCCACGGCAGAGCGGCAGTATCGCTATCCGACCGAATACGGCGGGCAAAAGCCGCCGACAGCGCAATGGACCGTGACGGGAGCGGGAGCCGGGCTGATTGGCATCGGGGGGACGGGACCGCGGATTACGTATGCGACGATGGGAAAAGTGGTGGACATGGGCATAAAGGACCCGCTGGACATGGGGTCAGCAATGGCTCCTGCGGCCGTCTCGACTTTTTTGGCGCATTTTCACGACACGGGACGAGAGCCAAAAGACTACGATCTGATCGTGACGGGCGACTTGGCAGCAGTCGGTTACCCGATCGTCAAAGAGCTGATGCTTACAGAAGGCTACGATATGGACGGGGTGTACAACGACTGCGGCCTGATGATTTACACGCCGGATCAGGACGTATTCGCAGGCGGAAGCGGTTGTGCCAGCAGCGCGGTTGTGACCTACAGCTACATCTTGGACCAGTTGAACCGCGGTTTGCTGAAAAAAGTGTTGGTATGCGCCACGGGTGCTCTGCTCAGTCCGGTCAGCACCCAGCAAGGCAATTCCATTCCGTGTATCGCGCATGCGGTTGCGCTCGAAGGAGGACAATGATGGAATACGTGATTGCGTTTGTCGTAGGAGGACTGGTCTGCGTCATCGGGCAATTGCTCCTCGATGTCGGCAAGCTCACTCCGGCCCATGTGATGAGCACATTGGTCGTGTCGGGGGTTGTACTCGATTTTATCGGCGTGTACGACAAGTTCATTGATTTTGCCGGGGCCGGGGCTACGGTCCCGATTACGAGCTTCGGACATGCGCTGTACCACGGAGCGATCAGCGAAGCCGAGCAACACGGCCTGATCGGCGTTGCTACCGGCATTTTCGAGGTTACCAGCGCAGGGATATCGGCTGCGATCGCGTTCGGTTTTTTCGCTTCGCTCGTCTTCAAACCGAAGGGCTGACGCTTTCTGGGAGCAGGGACGGTGAGCAAACGATGGAGGAACAGCGGCGCAAAGTCATCCTGGTGACAGATGGCGACCATATCGCGCAAAAGGCAATCGAGAGTGTCGCAAGAGAGCTGGGGGGCAGGTGCATATCGCTGTCTGCCGGCAATCCGACCCCTGTTTCCGGCAAGCAGGCGGTGGAGCTGATCAAGATGGCGCCCCACGATCCGGTCATCGTCATGTTCGATGACAACGGCGATTTTGGCAAAGGGCGTGGGGAGCGGGCAATTGAATACGTCGCCAAACACCCGGACATCGAAGTAATCGGCGCGATCGCGGTCGCCTCCCATACGAGAGGGGTACACGGAGCTACGGTTGCCTATTCCGTCGACAACCGGGGGCAAATCGTCACGGAGGCAGTCGACAAAGACGGATATGCAGATGAACAGCTGCACCACCAGATTTACGGCGACACCGTGGATATTTTGAACACCTTGAAGCTGCCTCATGTCATCGGCATCGGAGACATCGGGAAAATGGAGGGGCGCGACAGCTTGCAGAACGGCTGCCCGATTACGAAAAGGGCGGTGCAATGGATCATGGAAAGGAGCGGATCGCATGGCGCAAGTAACGGAAAAGAGACGACCGATCTCGGACCGCATTGAGGAAAACAAGGATTATTTGAACGACAGGCTCGGCGTCGGGAAAAGCTTTGATATCGGGGTCCATGAATTTTTTGTGGGCAATACGAAGCTGCTTTTGTATTACATAAACGGATTTGCGGAAAGCCTGCTCGTCTCGCAAATCATGCGGGAGATCAATGACTTGCGCGGCGGCAGAGATTTCGCGGATCATCTGTTTGATACCTTGTTTTACAAATTCATTCCGTACTACCAGTTGACCAAAGTCGATACGACCGACGAGTTCATGGACAAGCTGCTGGTGGGGCAGGTTGGGCTTATCATCGACCATTGTTCCCATGCGATCCTCATGGATACGAAAGTGCTGCCCACGCGTTCCCCGCAGGAGCCGGATACGGAGCGGATTGTACGCGGAGCGCACGATGGCTTCACAGAGACGCTCGTGACCAATACGGTGCTGACGCGAAGAAGGATACGCGACGAGCGGTTGCGCTTCGAGATCATGCAGATCGGCGAACGCACCAAAACGGATGTCGCAGTCGCGTACCTGCAAGATGTAGCCAACCCGGATCTGGTGGAGGATTTGAAAGAACGGCTGCAAAATATCCAGATTGACGGCATCCCGATGGCGGAGAAGACGATTGAGGAATTTATCATCGGGAAAACGCTGAATCCGTTTCCCCTGGTTCGCTATACCGAACGCCCCGATGTGGCGGCGGTTCACCTCCTGGAAGGGCATGTGCTGATTTACGTCGACACATCGCCGAGTGTCATGATTACCCCTGCGACTTATTTTCACCACGTTCAGCACGCGGAGGAATACCGCCAGACCCCTGTAGTCGGGGCGTACTTGCGCTGGGTTCGTTTCTTCGGAATTTTGGTTTCCGTGTTCGTGTTGCCGATCTGGCTGCTCCTGGTCATGCATCCGTCGATGATTCCAGATTCGCTACATTTTATCGGGATCAAGGAAAAAGGCAGCATTCCGCTGCTGGCGCAATTTATCATGGCGGAGCTTGGGCTGGATCTGATGCGAATGGCGGCGATCCATACCCCCACACCGCTCTCGGTCGCGATGGGTCTTTTGGCCGCGATCCTCGTGGGAGATGTGGCAATCAAAGTCGGGCTGTTTGCGCCGGAGGTCATCTTGTATCTCGCTGTGGCCGCCATCGGCATGTTTGCGACACCAAGCTACGAGCTGAGTCTTGCGAATCGGCTGGTGCGCATTTTCCTGATCCTGATGGTCGGCTTCTTCGCTACCCCGGGTCTGACGATCGGCTTCCTCGTGGTCCTGGTCTGCCTGGCTGCGACACGTTCGCTCAACACGCCGTATTTGTGGCCGTTCATTCCTTTTAACTACAAAGCGATGAAGGATGTCGTCGTTCGTCTGGCGGTACCGAGCAAAAACCGTCGTCCGAGCATCGTTCGCTCACAGAATTCCTCCCGTCAATAATATTCTGAAAACGGATTTCATCACCCATTGTCAAAAGCACAGCCTTGTAGTAAATTGAATGGGAAGCCTTACGATGCTTGTTATGTATGGCAACTGACGCGTTTGGGTCGGTTGCCTTTCTCTATAGGATCAGGGCTGGTAGAATCGGCGGGAGTAGACTGGGAGGAGCCAATCATGTTTTTACACGGGACAAGTCGAGTGAACGAACAGGGACATCTGGAGATCGGGGGCTGTGATACGACCAGCCTGGTAGCTGCGTACGGCACGCCGCTGTACGTATACGACGAGGCGCACATTCGCGCCAAGTGCCGCAGCTTTGTAGAGGCGTTCAGCCAGACGGGATTCTCGTTTCAGGTAGCATATGCAAGCAAAGCGTTCTGCACGATGGCCATGTGCAAGCTGATCGAGGAAGAAGGTCTTTCTCTCGATGTCGTATCGGGCGGAGAGCTGTACACGGCGTTGCAGGCAGGATTTCCGGCAGAGCGCATTCATTTCCACGGCAACAACAAATCGATCGACGAAATCAACATGGCACTGGATGCCAAGATCGGCTGTTTTGTGGTAGACAATTTTTATGAGCTGCACCTGCTTGCCGATCTGGCCCAGGAACGCGGCGAAAAGGTGGCGGTTCTCCTGCGCGTGACGCCAGGGGTGGAAGCTCATACGCACGAATATATTTCCACGGGGCAAATCGATTCCAAGTTTGGCTTCGACGTGCAAAACGGGCAAGCGCTGGAAGCGATCCGCTATGCCTACGAAAGCAATCATCTGCACCTCCTGGGCGTTCATAGCCACATTGGCTCGCAAATTTTCGAGACAGATGGCTTCCTCGTTGCGGTGAAGCGTTTGGCAGAGCTGTTGGGGGAAGCAAAAGAGCAGCTCGACTTCCTGCCAGAAGTGCTGAACGTTGGCGGGGGCTTCGGAATCCGCTACGTGGAGGGCGACACGCCGCTGCCTGCCGAGACGTACATCAAGGCGATTGCCGATGTCGTTCGCGAAGAGCTGACGGCGCGCGAGATTCCGCTCCCTGAGCTGTGGATTGAGCCAGGCCGCAGCATCGTAGGGGAAGCAGGGACTACGTTGTACCGAATCGGTTCCCAAAAAGAAATACCGAACGTCCGCAAATACATCGCAGTGGACGGAGGCATGACGGATAATTTGCGTCCTGCCCTGTATCATGCGCAGTATGAGGCGGCGATTGCCAACAAGATGAATCAGCCGGCCAGCGAAGTCGTCTCGATCGCGGGCAAATGCTGCGAGTCCGGCGACATGCTGATCTGGGACGTGAAGCTGCCGCCGGCTAGTCCGGGAGATATTTTGGCTGTGAGCAGCACAGGAGCTTACGGCTATTCCATGTCCAACAACTACAACCGCATCGCTCGTCCGGCTGTTGTCTTCGTCAAGGACGGAGAGGCCGAGCTGGTTGTGAGACGCGAGACATACGCAGATGTGGTCGCCCACGATCTTTTGCCAAAACGGGCGCAACTGCAACGTTAGGCGAAACAGCATCCCCAACCCTTTTCGCTCGTGTGGCGGAAGGGTTTTTTTATATTCCCTTCATCCCGCATTCACCCAAAATTCAATCTTCCCTGCCATAATGAAGCTGGCGAGGAGGACAGATCCAACATGTTGTCGACTCTCATCAGACTGTTTCGGGGAGTTCCCCCTTATTTTCCGGATCAGCGCGAATGGATGAAGGCCATCATGCGACAGGAGATGGACAAAGGCCGCCACGTCGTCTTGTTTTACGTGGACATCGTGAATAGGACCGAAACACAGCAGCGCTACGGGGCTACGAGCGCCAAGCGGATGCTGCCCGTTTTGGCAGAAATACTGCCAGCGGTGGCCCGCCAGGCGCTAGAAATCAAAGGCCGGATTTTGACGATTCAGCAACTGGGGGGTGACGATTTTGCCATCTACGGTTCCTTTGGCGGGCAGGTGAGCGACGAAGACTGCCGACTGCTCTCCCTTCATGTGCAGGAAGTGGCGGAGCGCCGGCTACATGAACAGGTCGGCCTCGGCCAGCGCGAGGACTTGCGCGTCCGGATTGGCTACGCCCGGATGGCAGGGCGCGATATCGCGCAGGAGATGTACACCTCTCTGAAGCAAGCTGTCCACATGGCCAAATACGGGCTCACTTCGGAAGCCTATACGCACATCACTCGCTTCCACACGCTGCTTGCTGAAGAACATGTGCAGATGCATTTCATGCCGATCATTCATCTGCCGGACTGCCGCGCCTTGGGCTGGGAGGCACTGGCCCGCGGCCCGCAAAACAGCCCGTTTGCCACGCCTGCCGCTTTGTTCCACTACGCGGAAGAGACGGATACCGTTTTTCGCCTGGAGCAGATTTGTCGCAAGCGGGCGCTGGAGCAGCTACGCTATCTGAATCCCGGCGAAAAGCTGTTTATCAACCTGGACCCGCGTGCGATCGACGATCCTTATTTGCTGCGGGGAAACGTCCAGAACATGCTTGCCGACTACGGCCTCCACCCGCACAACATCGTCTTCGAAATTACCGAGCGTCACGCGATCACCAACTATCCGCTTTTCCGCAAAGTGATCGAGGCCTATCGCAAAAAGGGCTATATGATTGCGGTAGACGACGCCGGAGCCGGCTACTCTAGCCTGGAATCCATTACGGAAATTGATCCCGACTTTATCAAGCTGGACATGTCGCTCATCCGCAACATTGATGTCGACCCGATCAAGCAGGCGTTGTTGGAGACGTTCGTGTCGTTTGCCGAGAAGGTTCGCTGCAAGATCATCGCGGAGGGGATCGAGACGGAGCGCGAACTGGAAACCTTGATCGAGCTTGGCGTGGTCTACGGTCAAGGCTATTACTTGGGCAAGCCGGACAGAGGGATGGCGCAGGTGTCCGGCCAGGCGATGAATGTTTTGCGATCTATGCAGGAAAAACGAAGAGAAGGCGAACGGCAGGCGCTCTGCACGATGCCGGATATGACGGAAATCATGGCGAAGACGATTTGCGTGGAAAAGCACGTCCGCGTTCGCCAGATTCACGACATTTTTAAGCAAAACCAGCGAATCGAAAGTGTGGTCGTGCTGGAGGAGGGGCGACCGCTCGGGTTGGTCATGCGCTTTTCCCTCTCTCACATTCTCGGCGGGCCATACGGCATTGCCCTCTACTACGAGCGGCCGGTTTCGCACATCATGAACACGAATCCGCTTTTGGCCAGCAGAACAGACAGACTCGATGAGGTAGCCAAGCGAGCCATGGCGCGGGACCCGTACCACCTCTATGACGTGGTCATCATCGTCGGGGCGCAAAAGGAATACCTTGGTATTGTGAGCGTACAAACCCTGCTCGACAAAATGGCGTCCGTCAAGCTGGCCGGAGCAAAACAGGGTTCCGGCCTGTACACGAGCGCGGAAACCTGAATTGGACGGCAACGGTAGCGCGTGGTAAAATGGGAACGTTAACTTTACAAGGTCTGGAGGCTCATCCATGAAAAAAGCGCACATTACCATGGAAAATGGAAATCAAATCGAGCTGGAGCTGTTCGATCAGGAAGCTCCGGGAACCGTTGCGAACTTTGAAAAGCTGGCAAACGAAGGGTTCTACAACGGTCTTTCTTTTCACCGTGTCATCCCTGGATTCGTCGCACAAGGCGGGTGCCCGTATGGAACAGGCACAGGCGGGCCAGGCTACACCATCAAATGTGAAACAAAAGGAAACCCGCACAAGCATCTGCGCGGTGCGCTCTCCATGGCGCATGCAGGCAAGGACACAGGCGGCAGCCAGTTCTTCATCTGCTACGATGCTTTCCCGCACCTCGATGGCGTACATACCGTGTTTGGCCGCGTGACTTCCGGCATGGAGCATGTTGACGCGATCAAGCAAGGCGACAAAATGGCAACCGTAAAAGTCGTAGCCGAATAATCAGCGTTTTGCAGCACCGGCGGGCCCCATGCTTGCCGGTGCTTTTGCGCTGCGAAGAGACTTGTAAGCCTATCCATCTGCTGGTATCCTAGTGGATAGACAATTTTTTGCCGAGAGGCTGTGAAGGGGGAACCAATGGATCTTTTTCATTTTGATTGGAAAACGGTACCGTTTCGCATGATTGCATTCGTTATCGCTTTCAGCTTGCACGAATGGGCGCACGCGTTTGTCGCCTGGAAGCTGGGTGACAATACCGCTAAAGATGAGGGCCGTTTAACGATAAATCCCATTCCGCATATCGATCCGTTCGGTTTGATCCTCATTTTGTTTGGACCGTTCGGCTGGGCCAAGCCTGTGCCGATCAATCCGCTGCATTTTCGCGGGAACAAGCGGCTGGGCATCGTGTACGTGTCAGCGGCGGGGCCACTGATTAATCTGGTGCTGGCGATTCTGTTCTGCGTCATTTACATACTGGTAAGCCTTTCTGGCGTGATGGACGGCATGGGCGAGAAAACAGCATTTGCGCTGGAGACGACGATGAGGTTCTGTATCATCATCAATATCGGTCTGTTTGTGTTCAACCTGCTGCCGGTTCCGCCGCTCGACGGGTACAAAATCGTGCGCTTCCTGTCTCCGCGAAGATGGGATGGCGCCTTTTACAACTTTGAAATTTACGGTCCGTGGCTGTTGCTGCTCCTGATCTTTATCCCCGGAGTCAGCTCCACGATTTTCGGGGTTCCCATGAGCATGATGCTGATCCTGGTGCAACAGATTGCGGCCGACATCGTAAGTGCGTTCATCTAAAGGAAACGAGGGGACGTCTTTTGGCATACAGCATCAAACTTGATTCCTTCGAAGGACCCCTTGACCTTTTGCTACATCTGATCGACAAGGCCGAAGTGGACATTTACGACATTCCGATAGCGGAAATCACCGAACAATACCTCGCGACAATCGATCACATGCAACAGCTCCAGCTGGACGTCGCCAGCGAGTTTGTCGTCATGGCGGCGACGCTTCTCTCGATCAAGAGCAAGATGCTGCTGCCGAAAAAGGAAGAGCATGTGTTTCAGCCGTTTCTCGATATGGATGTCGAGGAAGCGGATCCGCGCGAGGAACTGGTGGCGCGACTGCTGGAGTACAAGCGCTACAAGCTGCTGGCCGAACAACTGCGCGAAATGGAAATCGGCCGCAATCAGGTGTTTACCCGGCCTGCCGAAAGTCTGGCGCCGTACGTGCGCGAAGAAGAGCATACGGTCAAAAATGTGACCTTGTACGATCTGATTCACGCGCTGGAAAAGCTGGTGCAACGAGCAAAAGAGAAGGAACCGCTGACAAAGGTTTCTCGCGATGAAATCTCCATCAAAGACCGGATGACCCAAATTCGTCAGCGGGTGCGTGCCGCTGGCGGAATGGTGCGTTTTTCCCAGCTTTTTTCCAAAATGGCTACGCGTTCGGAAATCGTGACGACATTTCTCGCTTTGCTGGAGCTGATGAAGGCCAAGCACATCACTTGCATACAAAATCAATTGTTTCAGGACATCATGATTTGTGATGCGGAAGGAGCCCAAAACGATGGACTATGACAAGCTGAAAGGCGTGATCGAAGGCTTGCTGTTCATCTCGGGAGATGAAGGCATTGATGCCAAGGAGATCAGTGAAATCGTCGAGGTGTCGGAAGAAGAGGTCGTTGATTTGATCGAGGACATGAAAGCGGATTTTCGCCGGGCAGGGCGCGGCGTTCAAATCGTGGAAGTGGCCAAGGCGTATCAATTGACCACCTTGCCCGAGCATGCGCCGTATTTTGAGCGACTGGCAACCTCGCCGGGACAATCGACACTGTCCCAGGCAGCCTTGGAGACGCTCGCCATCATTGCCTACAAGCAGCCTTTGACGCGCTCTGAAATCGAAGAAATACGCGGGGTAAAATGCGAAAAGGCGCTCAATACGCTTTTGTCGAAACAGCTGATTCGCGAAGCGGGCAGAGCCGAGGGGATCGGACGCCCGATTTTGTATGCGACGACCAAGGAATTTCTGGAGCATTTTGGCTTGCGGGAAATTTCTGATCTGCCGGAGCCGCCTGTCAATCTGGATATCGAGGAAGTTCGCATGGAGGCATCTGCGCTTTTCGGCAAACCGGAAGAAAAGACAAACGACTAGTCGCTCCGAACAGTTTTTCGTACTACCTCCCGACTCGTCCCCATATATATGTACAAACCTGTGTATCGTTGTACTTTTGGGATGGGGAGGACGTTTATGAACGTGCGAAAACTTCTGTCCGGCGGACTCGTCGTTTTTCTTTTTATACAGCTCCTGCTGGCTCCGGCACCAAAAGCAGAAGCCCAAGCGCCGCCAAGCCTGTCTGCCGAGGGGGCGGCCCTGATTGATGTAGCCAGCGGGCGGATTCTCTACTCGAAAAACGGCTCGAAAAAAATGCGGATTGCCAGCCTGACGAAGACGATGACGGCGATCGTGGCGATTGAAACGGGGAAGCTGGACGAGGTGGTGACCGTACCGCCGGAAGCGGTGGGCGTCGAAGGCTCGTCGATCTACCTGAAGCGCTCCGAGAAGCTGACGCTGGAGGAGTTGCTCTACGGTCTGATGCTTCGCTCGGGAAACGACGCTGCCGTCACCATCGCTACCCATATCGGCGGCTCAGTCCCGGGCTTTACGTATTTGATGAATGAAAAAGCCGCCATGATCGGGATGGAGCACACGAATTTTACCAATCCGCACGGGCTTGATGACAGCAACCAGCACTACTCCACGCCGGAAGATATGGCGAAGCTGTCCGCCTACGCCTTGCGCAATCCCGTCTTTCGCCAGATCGTGTCCACCAAAGTCAAGGATATCTCCTGGGAAGGCGAGGAGTGGGACAGACGGCTGTTGAACAAAAACAAGATGCTGCACCTGTACAACGGAGCGGACGGCGTCAAAACCGGCTATACGAAGCTCGCCAAGCGTTGCCTCGCCGCATCGGCCACGCGCGACGGAAGGCAGCTGGCGACGATTACGCTGAACGCTTCCGATGACTGGAACGATTCGGCGAAGCTGTTGGACTACGGATTTGCCCAGTTTCCGGTGAAGCAGCTGGTCGGGGCGGGGCAGGACGTCCAGCCGGAGATGCCGCTCACGATGGAAGCAGGGACCCATCTGGTGACGCAAAGCGCGTTTCGCTATCCGCTCCAGACGGCGGAGGAGGCGGGGATCAAGCAGCGCGTGGTAGTGGGCCAATCGACGATTACCCCGAAGATGGATGGGCAGCTTGTCGGCTTTTTGCAGCTGTATTTGAAGGATACGATGATCGGGCAGGTTCCGCTGCTCGTGCGCGCGGACGGCCCGACGAGCAGCCAGCCGCTGACGGGCGCGCATGCATTTTGGAAGCAACTCTGGGACATTGTGGCAGGGGGGCTGTGGAGTGCTTAATGTCATATGGCTCGGATTGATTGTGACAAGCATCGTGGTGGCAGCCGTCACGGGGCGGATGGAAGCGGTCAACGCCGCCGCCTTCGAAGGAGCAAAAACGGGCGTCACCGTATGCTTTGGCCTGCTGAGCGTGCTGGCGTTCTGGATGGGCATCATGAAGGTGGCAGAAAAGTCGGGGCTGCTAGCGCTGTTGTCCAAGGTCCTGTCTCCGGTGATCCAGCGGCTGTTTCCCGATGTGCCAAAAGGTCACCCTGCCATGGGCTACATTTTGTCGAACATGAGCGCCAACCTGCTCGGGCTGGGCAACGCGGCGACGCCGATGGGACTGAAAGCCATGGAAGAGCTGCAAAAGCTCAATCCGGATAAGCAGCACGCCTCCCCGGCGATGTGTACCCTGCTTGCCATCAATACAGCGAGCATCACGATTATTCCTACCACGATGATTGCCATTCGGATGCAGTACGGCTCGGCTAATCCGGTGGAGATTGTCGGCACGACGCTGGTCTCTTCCTTTGCGGCAACGATCGTGGCGCTTCTCATCGACCGCTGGTATCGCTATCGTCATTTACGACGTCACAATTAGGGGGAAACCGTATGTACCAATGGGTATCCCTGCTCTCGCTATGGGCGATTCCCGTTACGATCGCGTTTGTCCTGGTGTATGGGTGGCACAGGCAGGTTCCGGTTTACGAAACGTTTGTCGAAGGGGCAAAAGGGGGGCTGACCACGACCATCCGCATCCTGCCCCACCTGATTGCGATGATGGTCGCCGTCAGCATGTTTCGCGAATCGGGGGCGCTGGATTTGCTTTTGCGAGGGATCAAGCCTGTGCTCGACCTCTTGCATTTTCCCGAAGAACTGGTTCCGCTCGCTCTATTGCGCCCGTTGACCGGGACGGGCTCGCTTGCGATTGCGACCGATTTGATCGCCCAATACGGGCCGGACTCGTTTTTCGGCCGATTGGCGGCCACGATGCAAGGCAGTACAGACACGACGCTGTACGTCTTGACCGTGTACTTCGGCGCCGTCGGGATTCGCAATTCGAGCTACGCGCTGAAAGTAGGTCTGTGGTCAGACCTGGCCGGCGTCATTTTTTCCTTGCTGATCGTCTCCTATGTCTTCTCCTGAAGGGAATACAACCATGTGGATCGAGAAAACTTCCTCGCGCGTCGGGGAAGTTTTTCCCTTTTTCTTGTCCACACTGGTAAGAATGGGTATGATGAGGGAGAGGTGATCCAACAATGGAACGTTTGCAAAAGGTATTGGCACATGCTGGAGTCGCCTCTCGCCGGCATTGTGAGGAATTGATCGCACAGGGACACGTGCAGGTAAACGGCCAGGTCGTGCACGAGCAAGGGAGGAAGGTCGATCCGGCGACCGACCGGATTACGGTCCATGGCCGGGAAATCGCGCTGGAGGAGCACGTCTACTATTTGCTGTACAAGCCGACGGGCGTCATTACCAGCGTCTCCGATCCCCGCGGACGGCGGGTTGTGACCGACTTGCTGACAGGAGTAAAGGAGCGCGTCTATCCGGTAGGAAGGCTCGACTATGATACGTCAGGCTTGCTCTTGCTGACGAATGACGGCGATCTCGCCAACAAGCTTGCCCATCCGAGCTATGAGATCGACAAGGTGTACCGCGCCTGGGTACGGGGCGTGCCAAGCCCGGACAAGCTGAAAAGGCTCGCGACCGGAATTCGTCTGGAGGACGGCATGACTTCGCCGGGAGCGTCCAGACTGGTGAAGGCAGAACCGGGCAATGCGAAGGCACTCATCGAGTTGACGATCCACGAAGGACGGAATCGGCAAGTCCGCCGGATGTGCGAAGCGATTGGCCATCCCGTTTTGAAGCTGGAGCGCATTCGCATCGGGTTTTTGACGCTGGAAGGATTGCGGCCGGGCCAGTATCGTCCGCTGTCGCGCCAGGAGGTAGACAAGCTCCGGCAGGGACTGGTTCCAACCAGGCGGAGCCGAGGGGCTAAACCGTGATTCGTTCAAAATCTGTTCATAAGTTATGCGCTGGCGGAAAATCCAGGAACGCTATAATGGAATGGGCTGCAATTTATTCGTAGTAGATGGGAGTATGGGCATCATGAACAAAAGCAATCGTACATACGTCAGAATCGCGGTGCTGGGCCTCTTGCTTGTCGCCCTGGTCTTTGCTCTCTACTCCAGCTTCGTGAAGGACCCGAATGCGGTAAAAGTAGGGAGAGACGCCCCGAATTTCAGTCTGGAACAGCTGAACGGACCCGAACTGGCTCTCGACGATTTGAAGGGGAAAGGCGTCGTGCTAAACTTTTGGGGGACGTGGTGTGAACCCTGTAAAAAGGAAATGCCGGCCTTGCAGGAGCAGTACAACAAGTTCAAAGACAAAGGGCTGGTTGTACTCGGTGTGAACATCGGAGAGTCTCCCGTGGCTGTCGAGCCATTTGTCAAACAGTTCGGCGTCGATTTTCCGATTTTGCTGGACCGCCAGTCGCAAATTACGAAGCTGTACCGGATCGGTCCGATTCCCACGACCTTTTTCATCGCGCCAGATGGAGAAGTCAAGGAAATTGTGATCGGGCAATTAAATGAGGCGATGATTACGGACAAACTGTCCAAAATTTTGCCTAAGTGAGGAGCCATATGGATCAGCGAAAATGTGAATGCGGACATACGAATCCCGTCGGAACGCTGCTCTGTGAATTCTGTGGGAAGCCGTTGAATGTGGAAGTTTTCGAGCAGACACAGTTTCCCGACATGCGCTACGAAGGGATGGCACGGCGTTCCCAGACGTACACGAAAAAGGGGATTGACCAGATCTGGAATACCTTTTCTTCGGTCCGATTTGCAATCGGTATCATTGTGGTGATTCTGGTTGCTTCTGCGGTCGGAACGGTGTTTCCGCAGCAGCAATACATACCTGTTCCGGTGCCGACCGAAGCCGATGTGGCGCGGTTCTACACGGAGACGTACGGAACGCTTGGCACCGTGTACTACGAGCTTGGATTTCACAATCTATACTCTTCCTGGTGGTTCGTGACGCTTCTTGTCCTGTTGGGAACCTCGCTGGTCGTTTGCAGTCTTGACCGGGTCGTTCCGCTCTACAAGGCGCTCAGCAAGCCGCGCCTCAACCAGCACAAGTCGTTCTTGAAGGGACAGAAGCTGTTTGCCGAAGGAGAGCTGGCCCCGGAAGCAGATCCGGCTGCACTTTTGGATGACGCGGCCATGGTCCTGAAGAAAAAAGGCTACCGGATTTTCCGGGCAGAACGGGCGATACTGGCCGAAAAAGGCCGCTTCAGCCGCTGGGGGCCGTATATTAACCACATCGGCTTGATTCTGTTTCTGATCGGTGTGCTCATGCGCAACATTCCCGGCTTTTACCTGGACGAGTTCGTCTGGGTGCGCGAGGGACAAACGGTTGCGATACCAGAGACGCCCTACTATATAAAAAACGAGAACTACGAGACGGAGTACTGGTCGGAAGAAGAAATGCCCGAGAAACTGGAGCTGAACGGGGGAGTGATCCCGAAAAAATTCCAGACCGATGCCGTCCTGTATGTGAACAAAAACGCGGACGTACCGGGGAAAAAGCCCGATTTGGTAGAAGTGCAAAAAGGGCCGATTATCGTCAACCATCCGATGATAGAGGGAGATATTGCGATCTATCAGTCAGGGGTGCAGGAGATGCAGCTCGGCGCTCTCAATTTTGTTCTGGTTGACGTGAAAAACGGAGACAAGGAGCTGGGCGCGTTCAAGGTCGATCTGTACAATCCGGCACCAGAGCAAGAGGTCGCAGCCGGGATCAAAGTGCGGGTCCTGGATTACTTCCCGGATTTTATCATGGGCAAAGACGGCAAGCCTGCTACGCAGACCAATCTGCCGAAAAATCCGATGGTCGCGCTGGAGGTCTTTGATGAAGCCACGCAGCAAAGCGAAAAGCTGGTGTATTTACAAGGATCGGTTCTGACGCAAAAAGCGGATGGCCGCTTCGGCCTGACTTTCCACAAGCCCGATCTGATCGACATTTCCGGCTTGAACGTACGGATCGACAAGGCTGTGCCGCTGATTTACTTCGGCGCGTTCATCTTTATGATCGGGGTGGCAATGGGCTTCTTCTGGCAGCATCGCCGCATCTGGGTGCAGACGCAGGACGGAACGATTTTGCTGGCGGCGCATACGAACAAAAACTGGTTCGGACTTCGCCGGGAAGTAGACGGATTGGTGGAACAGGTGCGGCTCCCTGTCACGATTGAAGAAAAAACGAGGGCGTAAAAGCTCCAAGGGGGTACACTCGACGTGCAGCTCATACAATTGAGTGACTGGTTACTGGATATTGCGTTTTTGCTGTACGTAATCTCGTCGATTGTGTTTGTGGTGGCGATGACGGGGAAAAACTGGGCGGGACGCGATCCGAAACAACATGAGGAACGGTATGGCCGGATTGCCTATTGGCTTGCTGTCGTTGGCTTTCTGGCGCAGACAGGCTATGTGATTGCCCGCTGGATTGGCGGCGGACACAGCCCGACGAGCAACATGTTTGAGTTTATGGCCTTTTTGGATTACTGTATCATCCTGGCCTATCTGATTCTGTACCGCATCTACAAGCTGACGGTCATCGGGGCGTTCGTCCTTCCGCTCGGGGTTATCATGCTCGCGTATTCCTACGTGTTCCCGAAGGAAGTGACGCCGCTCATTCCCTCGCTGCAAAGCTACTGGCTGCACATTCACGTGACCACGGCGGCGCTGGGAGAAGGGATTCTCGCAGTCGGTTTCGCGGCGGGCCTGATGTATTTGATCCGCACGGTCCCGCAAGAAATATCCGTGCGCAGCACCAAGTGGCTGGAATTCGTGCTGGCTGTCGTTTTGATGCTCGTAGGGTTCATTTTGATGGAATCCACGTTTTCCAGAATGGAACAGCGGACGATTTTTGAAATGAACATGGAGCAGATGAACGCGGTCGGCGAGATGGAAAAGGTACGGGTAGAGTACACGATGCCAGCGATCGTCGCTCCGGCCGATTCGAAAATTGTACAAGCCGGGCCGATGACTCCGTGGTTTGAAGCTCCGACCTGGATGGAAGGCAGGGACGCCGCGCGCAAATTGAATACGATGCTGTGGTCGATCATCACGGGTGTGGTCCTGTACGGCGCATTGCGCCTGGTGTTCCGCAAGCGTCTCGGCGCTGTGATCCGGCCTTCTCTGGAAGGCATCGAACCCGAGCTGCTCGATGAAATCAGCTACCGGGCCATCAGTATCGGCTATCCTGTGTTCACCTTGGGCGCCTTGATTTTTGCCATGATTTGGGCACAGGAAGCATGGGGACGATTCTGGGGCTGGGATCCGAAAGAAGTGTGGGCGCTCATCGTCTGGCTGTTTTACAGCGCGTATTTGCACCTGCGCTTATCCCGCGGCTGGATCGGCGCGAAATCAGCCTGGATGTCCGTCATCGGATTCGTTATCATTTTAATTACACTGGTCGTGGTCAATCTGGTCATAGCCGGCTTGCACTCTTACGCAGGCGTGTAACATAACTCTTATAAAAAGCTGGTGATGGCGCCAGCTTTTTGGACTATCTTCAACCCGTTGTACGATACCATTGGCGAAGAGGTGTTAGACATGGAAAAAATGGCACGTATTCTCGTAGTAGATGATGAGGAGCGCATTCGCCGTCTGCTGAAAATGTATCTGGAAAGAGAGAACTTCCTCATCGACGAGGCCGACAACGGCGAGCAGGCTGTAGAGATGGCGGTCGGCAGCGATTACGACATTATTTTGCTCGACCTGATGCTTCCAGGAATGGACGGTATTGAAGTATGCCAGCGCATTCGCGAGTTCAAGGCAACCCCGATCATCATGCTCACGGCAAAAGGCGAGGAAACCAACCGCGTGCATGGCTTTGAGGCGGGGGTGGATGACTACGTGGTCAAGCCGTTCAGCCCGCGCGAGGTGATGTACCGGGTAAAAGCGATTCTTCGCCGTTCCTCCGCTACCGCCTACTTGAAGACGGAGACGTTCAACAGCCACTCGGTGCTGGTTTTCCCTGAGCTGACGATCGACCATGACGCGCACAAAGTCATTGCGAGCGGCCAGGAAGTGAGCCTCACGCCAAAAGAGTACGAGCTGTTGCACTATCTCGCGCTGTCGCCGGACAAAGTGTTTACGCGCGAGGAACTGCTCAAGGATGTCTGGCATTACGAGTTTTTCGGAGACTTGCGGACGGTAGATACGCACATCAAGCGGCTCCGCGAAAAATTGAACCGGGTCTCTCCGCAGGCGGCCAATATGATCGCGACCGTCTGGGGAGTCGGCTACAAGCTAGAGGTGCCGAAATAAGTGGACGTTATTTTTCGCAGCGTTGTCGGGAAGCTATGGATGACGATCATTGCTTTGTTTGCGCTTGTGTTGACGATCTTCAGCCTGCTGCTCGTGCAGTCGTTTGACAGCTTCTACAGCAACCGTCAGACCAAAAACTTGCAGGAGCTGGCAGAGGGGCTGTCCAAGGGCCTGGCAGCGAGCCCGGACAAGCGCAAAGCGCTGGAAATGGCTGCGACCTTTGGGCTTGTCCACCATACGGGAATGGTCGTGCTGGATGAAAACCGCCAGGTCATTGGAAAAAGCGAAGGCAACGGCTTGCCGGACATTCCGGTCGAGCAGCTGCTGAAAGACGAGGCCCTGCATCTGTCCGAAGCCTTGGCCGGAAAACGTCCCGCGCCGCAACGGATCTATTTGCAGGTGGCCTCGAACAACCCCAATGACCATATGAGCAGCGTCCAAATGCTCGCGGTGGCGGTGCCGTTGGAGGTCACGCCGGGCAAACAGGGCGCGGTGGTGATGTACCAGGCTGTCGAAGATTTTGACGATACCGTAAACGAAGTGAGATTTTTGATTTTTATCGTCGGCGTGATTGCATTCGTTTCGACGACGGTCTTCGCTTTCTTCCTGTCCTCGCGGATTACGATTCCGCTGCGGCAGATGAAGGAGACGGCGCACCGGATCGCGGAAGGCGATTTTCATGCGGAGGTTCCGATCAGAACGACAGACGAAACAGGCGAGCTGGCGGCCTCGTTCAATACGATGGCAAGCAAGCTGAATCAGCTTGTCGACGCCTTGTCCAAGGAAAAGGAGCAGCTCGCAAGCGTCCTGCGCTCGATGGTGGACGGGGTGGTCATGATCGACGCCAACGGGAAAATTGCCGTGACGAATCCGCCGGCCGAGCGGTTTTTGCGCGATTGGAAGTTCGAGCATCAGGACGAGCAGGTGCCGCTGTTTACCTATTACCAGCAAGTCGTGCAAACCGGGCAGGAGGTTACCGAGGACATTCCCGTGCAGGGCCGCATTTGGGCACTGGTCATGGTGCCGCTCAATGATCGGGAGCAAATCCGCGGGGCGGTCGCCGTCCTGCGCGACATCACCCAGGAGCGAAAGCTGGACAAAATGCGCAACGATTTCGTGGCGAATGTCTCGCACGAGCTGCGCACGCCGCTGTCCATGCTGCAAGGCTATAGCGAGGCGATCGTCGACGATATTGCCACAACGCCCGAAGAGCACAAGGAGCTTGCGCAAATCATTTACGACGAGTCGGTGCGGATGACCAAGCTGGTCAATGAACTGCTCAGCCTGGCACGCATGGAAGCCGGTCACGTCGAGCTGTTCCAGGAGATTGTGGAGCTGCGTCCTTATTTGGAGCGAATTCAGCGCAAGTTCACCAATCTGGCCCGGGAGAGCGGCATTACGCTGTTCTTGGAAGTGACGACGTCGCACAGCGAGGTCTATATCGATCCGGATCGGATGGAGCAGGTGCTGACCAACCTGATCGACAATGCGCTCCGGCACACGCCGAGCGGAGGCAGCGTCACGATTCGCGCGCGTGGCGACAAGACGTTGCTGATCGAGATCAGCGATACGGGCAGCGGGATTCCGCAGGAGGATTTGCCGTTTGTGTTCGAGCGCTTCTACAAGGCCGACAAGGCGCGGACACGCGGGCGTGTCGGCGGGACCGGACTTGGCCTGGCCATCGCGCGAAACATCGTCGAAGCGCACGGCGGGACAATCGGCGTGCAAAGCAAGCTGGGAGAGGGTACGACCTTTACGATTGCCTTGACGGTACAGGCGAAAACAACTAGGAGTGTAGAGAGAGATGATCAAAACGATCTTGTTTGACGTGGATGGGGTTATGCTCAGCGAAGAACGCTATTTCGATGCTTCCGCGCTGACGGTATGGGAGCTGTTGTTCAGTCCGGTGTACCTCGGATTGCAGGGGGACTCCTTTACTCCGGCGCCCGAAGAAGCGGAAATCCGGCGTATTCGCGAGCAAGTCTTCGCGCAGGAGGAAGTGTTGCAGTTCATCAAGTCTCGCGGCATCAATTCGAACTGGGATATGGTCTTTCTCGCCTTTTCCTATCAGCTGATCCGTTTGATCGAGCGGCTCAAGCCGCAAGTACCGGAAGCGGCAAGCCTGCTCACCGTTCCGCTGGAGCGGCAAGAGCTCGCCCGGCTGCGCGAATGGGCACGCGTCTACGCTCCTGATTTTCAAGTCGAGTACGCGGCCTTTCTCGCTGACTTTGCCAAAAGCTCGGCGCAAAAGGCAGACCTGCTTCTGTATGTGAACGAGTTGGCCCGCGAGCGGTGCGGAGTGGAAACGAGGATGTTCGCCCCGAACTGCGCGCTGTGGCAGCTGGTGCAGGAAACGTTTCAGGAATGGTATCTGGGCGATGAGCGCGTAGCCGCATCAATCGGGCGCGAAACGATGCAGCCAGGCAAAAAGGGCTTCCTGACAGACGAGATTCCGATTGTGCCGCCTGAAGACATGATCGAGCTGTTCCGTACGTTACAAGCACGCGGATACACGCTCGGCATCGGCACAGGCCGTCCCAGCATCGAGACGCACGTTCCGTTGCGCGAGATGGGCCTGCTGGAGTGGTTTGACCCCGAACGCATCGTGACCGCCTCTCATGTGCTCGCAGCAGAAGAGAACTGCCCGGATTACGTGCCTTTGTCCAAGCCGCATCCGTTTTCGTATCTGAAAGGCATGCTCGGGCTGTCCACCCCGGACCTTGACGTGATCCAATATCCGCTGCCGATCGCCAATGGCGAAGAAGTGCTGGTTGTGGGAGACTCCCTGGCCGATTTTCTCGCGGCTCGCTCCATCGGCTGCCAGTTCGCGGCGACACTCACCGGATTGTCCGGTCAGGCAGCCCACAGCCAATTTGAAGAAAGGCAAGCCGACTACATATTGGATGACATCCGTGACCTTGTGGACGTTTTGTAGGAAGCGCACTCACCGTACGTAAAAAAGACTCCGTCGCAGTGAACAGCGGCGGAGTCTTTTGCTGTGCGCCCAGCATGGACGTGATCTCGGTTGCTTGCGGCAAGCTGTCGGTCTTCTTCTTACCAGACAAAATAGCGCAAGTAAATGTACAGATGGGAAACGACAATCGACATAATCATCAGCGGGAAAGCCACTTTCATGAAGCTGATAAAGCCGATATGATGTCCTTCCTTGACGGCGATACCCGCGACAATGACGTTGGCGCTGGCACCGATGAGCGTCCCGTTCCCGCCCAGGCATGCGCCGAGAGCGAGGCTCCACCACAGCGGCTCCAGATGGGAAATCCCTAGTGTTCCCATCTCTTTAATCATCGGGATCATCGTGGCGACAAACGGGATGTTATCGACAAATGCCGAAGCAATCGCACTCATCCAGAGAATCAAGAGCGACGTTTTCAGCGCATCTGCTCCTGTGAGGTGGATCGCCTGGCTCGCCAGCTTCGCGATGACGCCTGTTTCTACCAGGCCCGACACGAGAACAAACAAGCCGACGAAAAAGAAGATCGTATTCCATTCGACTTTGCTGATGGCGTCCTCCAGGTAATGCTCTCCGGTGATGAGGAGAAGCAGAAAAGCGCCGGTGAGGGCGATCGTCGCGGATTCCAGGTGCAGGACGCCGTGCAGCATGAACCCGATAATCGTCAAGGCCATGACGGTCAACGATTTTTTCAGAAGGCTCGTATCGGTAATTTCATCGCGTTCGTTGAGCTGCATGATTTTGGCGCTCAACTCCGGAGAGGTACGCAGCTGTTTTCGATAAATGAAAACCAGGCACAAGATGGTAAGCGCCATAATGACGACAATGATCGGGCTTAAATTCAGCAAAAACGCCATGAAGTCAAGCTCCGGCACGGCACTGCCAATCATGATGTTGGGCGGGTCGCCGATCAAGGTGGCGGTGCCGCCTGCATTCGAGGCAATGATTTCGCTGACGAAAAAAGGAATCGGATTCAGCTCAAGCTGTCTGGCGATGCTCAAGGTAACGGGGACGATCAAGAGCACCGTGGTGACGTTGTCCAGAAAAGCAGAGGCGAAAGCGGTGATGATGCTCAAGTAGACGAGGATGCGGACTGGCTTGCCTTTTGCCAGCTTGGCTGCGCGAATCGCCACGTATTTGAATACGCCGGTTTGCGCCGTTACGGCCACGAGAATCATCATCCCGATCAAGAGGCCAAGCGTGTTGAAGTCGATGTGGTGAAGCGCCTGCTCCTGCGTAACGATGCCAAACAACACCATGAGAATTCCGCCGCTCATGGCGACGATGGTTCTGTGCAACTTTTCACTGATAATGAATGCGTAGGTAACGAAAAAGATGCCGATGGCGAACAGCGCCTGGTTAGTCATACGGAGCTCCTTTCTTGGTGGAAAATCATCTTGTCCTATTATAGCGCTAACAAATGGGAGGGTAAAGGAAAAGACCCGGCGAGCAGCCAGGTCTTTTTGGCGAACGAAAAAGCGGATAAACGGCTTATAGTTCGATTTGCGTCACGCTTTTGACTTCGGCCAGCTCGCCCATGGTATCGAGCAGCTCGGGCGTCAGCGGTTTGTCTACAGAAAGCATCATGATCGCCTCTCCGCCGACATCGCGGCGTCCTACCTGCATCGTGGCAATGTTCACATTGTTATCGCCAAGAATGGAACCGACGCGTCCGATGACGCCAGGGCGGTCGTTATGGTGGATGTAGAGCAGGTAGCCTTCCGGTGCCACGTCGATGGAAAAGTCGTCAATTTTCACAATGCGCGCGCCGTATCCGTTGAGGCGCGTACCTGCAACTGTACGGGTTTCCTGCGAGGTTTTCAGGCTGACGGTCAAGAGGTTGGTAAACCCTTTGCTTTGGCCAGTCTTTTGCTCGGTCACCGTAATGTCGCGTGCTTTTGCCAGAAGCGGGGCATTCACGAAATTCACGCCGTCGCCGAGACGGAAGGACAAGACGCCCTTCAAGACAGTGCGGGTCAAAGGCGACGTATCCACGTCGGCCAGCTCGCCGCTGTATTTGATCGCGACTTCGGAGATCGAGCCGACCGTCACCTGGGCGAGGAAATGGCCCAGGTTTTCTCCCAGCTGGAAGTACGGCTGAACCTTTTCCATGACGTGGGCCGGGATGGACGGCAGGTTGACGGCGTTTTTGAACGGCTCGCCGCGCAGTACCTTCAAAATTTCCTCCGACACGTCGACCGCGACGTTCTCCTGGGCTTCCACTGTCGAGGCGCCGAGGTGAGGGGTCGTGACCACTTGCGGCAGACCGACCAGCGGGTTGTCGACAGGCGGTTCTTCCTCGAACACGTCCAGAGCGGCTCCGGCTACCTTGCCGCTGATGATCGCTTCGTACAACGCTTTCTCGTCAATGATGCCGCCGCGCGCGCAGTTGACGAGGCGCACGCCTTCCTTCATCTTGGCGAACTCACGCGTGCTGATGATGTGGCGGGTTTCTTTTGTCAGCGGGGTGTGAACGGTGATGAAATCGGCCTGGCGGCAAATCTCATCGACGGTAGCGTTAATCACGCCGATTTTTTGCGCCCGTTCTTCCGTCAAGAACGGGTCATACCCCATGACGCTCATCCCGAATGCTTTGGCTCGTTTGGCAACCTCGGAGCCGATCCGTCCCATGCCGATGACGCCGAGCACTTTTTTGTTCAGCTCCACACCTTGAAAGCTTTTGCGGTCCCATGTGCCGTCTACCAACTTTTTATGTGCCTGCGGGATGTTGCGGGCGACTGACATGAGCATGGCGAAGGAATGCTCGGCGGTGGAGATCGTATTGCCGTCCGGGGCATTGATGACCGGGATGCCCGCTTGGGTCGCTGCGGCGATGTCGATGTTATCCACGCCTACACCCGCGCGGCCGACTGCTTTCAGGTTCTTGCCGGCCGCGAGCACCTCCGCTGTCACCTGTGTCTGGCTGCGGACGAGCAGGGCATCGTAGTCGCCAATGATGTCGATCAGCTCGGTAGGGGAGAGGTTGGTTTTGCGGACGACTTCTACATCTTCTGCGTCCAGCAGTTGCTGGATACCAAATTCGCTAAGCGGGTCGGTAATGAGAACTTTATACATGGGCAAGAAGCACCTCCTGAGCAGCTTTGACACCGGCACCCAGTTCAACCGGGGCGCCGATTTGATGGAGCGACATTTCGAGCGCGGAAATCACTTGCAGGACATCGAGCGGTTCGCAGTAGCCCATGTGTCCGATTCGGAAAATTTTCCCTTTGAGGTGCTGCTGGCCGCCCGCGATGGTGACGTTGTACTGCTTCGTCAGCACCTTGCGCAGCGCTTCGGCGTCAAACGCACCTTGGGGGTCGCAGGAAGTCACCGTCGCGGCAGCGTAAGCATCTTCCGCCATCAGGTTGACATCGAGAGCCCGCATGGCAGCGCGGGTCATGTCGCGCATCAGCTCATGGCGCTTGATGATGGCGGGCAAGCCTTCTTCGTCGAGCATATCCAGCACCTCGGCCAGACCGAAAAGGAGCGACACAGCCGGAGTGTAGGGCGTTGTCTGATCGGCGAGGCTTTTTTTGTACGCCTTCAGATCGAGATAAAAAGCGAGCGGTTTGTTCGCCTCGATGACCTTCCAGGCGCGTTCGCTTGCGGCCAGAAAGGCAAGACCGGTCGGCAGCATGAACGCTTTTTGCGAGCCGGTCACAACGATATCGACACCCCATGCGTCCATTTCGCAAGCGACAGCGCCCAGGCAGCTGACCGCGTCCACGATAAACAGCGCGTCCGAATGGGAACGAATCGTTTTCGCCAGCGCGGCAATCGGGTTTTGCACCCCGGTGGATGTTTCGCAGTACGTAGCGAATACCGCTTTTACGTGCGGCTTCTCTTGCAGGAACGCTTCCAATCGCTCCGGCGTAACCGCCTGGCCCCAAGGCACCTCCAGACGATGAGCAACCACGCCGTAGCGCTCGCATATTTTGGCGAAACGCTCGCCGAAAGCGCCACTGACGAGAATTGCGGCTTCCTCCCCAGGCTGCAGGGTGTTTACGACGCTGGTTTCCAGCGCGGCGGTTCCGCTGCCTGCCAGGATGTACACGTCTTGGGTCGTACCGAAGTAAGGCTTCAGTCTTTCCGCGGTGCGGGCGAACAGGGCGGAAAATTTGCCGCTGCGATGCCCGATCATCGGCTGGCTCATCGCCAGCTGCACGCGCGGGGGAATAGGGGTAGGGCCTGGAATGCGCAAAATCAGTTTGTCAGTAAACATGTCTCTCTCCTCCTATCAGCAATCAATAAAAAAACCTCCCGTTCCCACACTGCTCCTGTTACAGAACAGTGAGGGACGAGAGGCTTGCTTCGCGGTGCCACCCTCATTCGCTCCTTTTTTCTCAAAAAGGAGCCTTCGCAGGTACATGACCTGTAGAGATAACGGATCTACCGTTCGCGCCTAGTGGGACGAGATCAATCGTCTGTTCAGCGCAGCAGCTCGGAAGTGCTTATCTGTGGGAGAAACCGCCGATTCGCAGCAACCATCGGCTCTCTGAGGATTTCCGGGACCACAGCATTTTCTTCGTCATCGCAGTTGATGATGTGGTGTTTCGTAAGATTTGTACTAAAGATATCACGGCAAAATGACACCGTCAAGCAAAAAAACAAGAAAAAATGAACAATATCAAAAAAAATAGATTTATCGTTCGTAAATCGTAGTGATTTTTCATAAGATAAGAGGCGGATAACGAGCAAAAACCGAACATTAAAAAGTCAACCGCCTAAAAAATGGGAAAACCGCGCAAAAATGTTCGGATTTTCTGCATGCCCTTGTCGATCTTGGCATGCGCAGGTCATCTTTATTTTGCCAATTTTTCGATAACACTGTCAATCCCAAAATCGTTTGCGAAAACTGAAAAACCTCTTGCCTACCTAGCAGGCAAGAGGTTTTGTAGCTGGAATCCTATTCCACTTTGATAGAGTCGGTCGGGCATCCTTCCGCAGCGTCGCGAACGTCGTCTTGGAGGATATCCGGGATTTCAACACTGTTCGAGTTGTCATCCAACTTGTTGAACGCAAGGCCCTCGTCGTCGTAGTCAAAAACGTCAGGGGCCGTGGCGCCACAGGCACCGCAAGCAATACAAGTATCTTTATCTACCCATGTAGTCATTGTGGTTTCACCTCCCGTTACAAGTGGTACGTCCACTATCATAGACAATTGTATGCTCTTGTTCACAAGATTTCAAGATTGAATCAGTCTAAAAATGTACGACTACTTATAAAGCGGAATTTCAGGGGTATTCAGTACCGAATAAAGTTTGTCACTCAACTTTTTGAAGTCGCCAAAGTGAACGGCATCTGTTGCATGAAGCACCTTCACCGCAGCAGCCACATCCTTGATCCCCAATGTTTGCGACTCCTGGGAAGCCAACAGCAGGTCGAGGCGGGCCGTCAAATCTTCCGGATTGTAGCCGTTCCATTGCTTGTTTGCAGACATGAATAGAGCGGCCAAGTACGTCCGGTAGTGAAACGGATACTGTTTCCATTGCGCTGCCGTAACGGTTGCTGGCGCTGTGGGTGGCATCGTTTTTTTTTCGATATAAGCCGATTCCCAGGCCGCCAGGGAATGATAGACCATTTCCTGGGCCGTCAACCAGCTGTTCTGCGAAAGTGTCAAGCCGGAAGCGATGGCGGCAGGCGTTTGTGCATTACTATTCTGATCGGAACGGATTCTCTCCATACTATCCAAATAAGCCCGTACACTGTTCGTAAAAAGCGCATGTGCTTGTGCCAGCAACGGAGAGGTTGGCAGCGGCACCGTTTTTTCCAGCTCGCTCTGCGTCTGGCCGGCTAGCTTCTCCAGCTTTCTCAGCGCATCGGCGCGTTCTTTTTGATCGAGGCCTCCCCAATTGGCCATCGCCTCGAAGTGGGCTTGCTTCCATTTCAGTACCGGCGCGTATACGGCGTAGTAAAAACGAATGAAGTCCTGCTCGTTGTACAGCTTTTGCTCGCGCAGGAGCTTTTCCTTTTCCGCTGCTTTTTGCTCGGCTTCCCGTGCTGCCGCTTGCTCGGCTTCCATGGATGACTTCATATAATGGGCGCCGAAAAAAAATCCACCAACCGTGCAGGCAAGTGTTATGATGATCATGTACGTCATCATAAATTCTGACTTTTTCAATCGTGTCATAAAACATCCTCCAAATCGAATCCAGCGAAAAATGGCGCAGGCGATTGTGCCCGCAAAAAAATAAAGAAGGAAAAAGTGCAAGGAGTACCCATGAACAGTCAAAACAGTGTGGCAGAGGAACGAGAGCTTCTCTCTAAAGTCGCCCTGAATGCGATGATTCCTCTGGCGAACGAGAGAACGCTTCAGGCCGCCTACCACATACTGCGCGGCAGAAAAGCGAATCAGACTCTGCAAGATGTGCATTTGTACAACCTTTACCCGTATTATCGGATGTTTCCCGCTTTTTCAAAAGAGGATTGGGACAAAATTGTGGCAACTTTGTTGCAGCAGGAATATTTGCAACAGCAGGAAGGGGACGGGACCAGCCCCAAGCCGACGTTTCGGGTCACCGCGAAAGGAAAGCAGGCTGCTAGGGAGGCGTATGAGAAATACCGCTTCGCCGTCTGGTTTTCGCCCTTCACGCAGTTTGATCTGGCAGTGCGAATCGAACCGTTTTGGCAGAGGCTTCATCTGCTCGTGCAAACCGTATCGCACATGCTCGGAAACGATCTTGGGTTTACGCCTGTCGTGACCGACAAATCCGTCCAGCTGTGGGTGAAGGAACAGTTGCAGCGACAAGAAGCGCGGGCGCTGTGGATGGACGGGCTGTCAGCGGAGCTGTATCAGCTTTGGGGGCCGCTTGCGCCCGAGGTGCAAAAGCTGCTGGTCGCGCAGCTGTCCGGGAAAGCGCAGGTAGGAAAAACGCTTGGGCAGCTCGCGAAGCAGGAGCAGGTGCCCCGCGTCTACCTGACGCTTTTGTTCCGCTATGGGCTGGCTGCCTCCATTCAACGGCTGATGAAGGAAGCCCAGGCGTTTCCGCTGCTTTCGCGACTCGTCACCCGGGAGAACAAGCTCGATCCGCGACTGAGCGACAGCGCGGCCCGGACGTATGCCATGGTACAGCGCGGCTTGAGCAAGACGGAAATCGCCAGCAGGAGGAAAATGAAGGAAAGCACGGTCGAAGATCATCTCGTGGAAATTGCCTTGCGCTGTCCGGAATGGGATGAATCGGCCTATTTGTCCCCCGAAACGCGCAGGCTGATTATTGCCGCAAGCGAAGAGCTGCAAACGAGCAGACTCCGGCTGATCAAGGAACAGGTCGGGGCTGCCGTCAGCTATTTGCAAATCCGTCTGGCTTTGGCCCGAAGGCAGGGGGAGACGAATGAATAAAGACATGGAGTGGTATCTGAAGGAGTATTTTGGCTACGAGGCATTTCGGCCTGGCCAAGCGTCGATCATCAAACGGGTGCTGGAAGGACAGAGCGTTCTCGGCCTGATGGCAACAGGCGGGGGAAAATCGGTCACCTATCAGCTTCCGGCCCTGATGCTGCCGGGTATCACGGTGGTCGTTTCCCCGTTGATCTCGCTCATGGTCGATCAGGTGCAGCAGCTGCGCACGAAAAAACGCATACCTGCCGCCTATGTAAACAGTACGCAAGACCCGGCAGAAGCGCGGGAAGTGTTGCAGAAAATCGCGACTGGCGCCTGCAAGCTGCTGTACATATCCCCGGAAAAGCTGCAACAGCCCTACGTCCAGCACGTGCTGAACCAGGCGGGGGTGTCGCTTGTGGCGATTGACGAAGCCCACTGCATTTCTGCGTGGGGCCACGATTTCCGCACGGATTACCTGCGTCTGCCCGACACGCTGAAACAGCTGGGGAATCCGCCTGTATTGGCTGTGACCGCGACAGCGACGACTGCGGTGCGCAACGAAATTTGCTCCCTGTTCGGGATCGCCCAGGAGCATGTCGTCGTGCAGACGCTCAATCGAGCCAACATCGCCTACGATCTGGCGGAGGTGAACGGGGAAAGCGAGCGGCGTCAGTTGACGTTTGAACTGATAGACAGGCTGGAAGGGCCGGGAATCGTGTATTGCAGCACGCGGCAGGCGGTCGACGTGCTCGTGGCTGCGTACCAGCTCGACGGGAAAAGGCGCGTAGACGGCTACCACGGAGGCATGAACAGCATGGAGCGGATGCTGATTCAGACGCAGTTTCTTGCGGGCGAGCTGGATGTCATCATCGCGACGAACGCTTTTGGCATGGGCATTGACAAGCCCGACATCCGCTTTGTCATTCACTATCAGCTGCCGGCCAGCCTGGAGGCGTACTCGCAGGAGATCGGCAGAATCGGACGGGATGGACGGCCCGGCTATGCCATGCTGCTGTACGCCCAGGAGGATATTCAGATCCATCAGTACATGCTGGACAAAGAGTATCCGACTCCGCTGCAAGTCCAGCAGTTTTTCCAGCATTACCGGGCAGGGGCCGCTTTCGATGCGCAGACATTGGCCATGATCGACATGTCCGAGGAAATGGCGGCCATGCTCACCTTTTATACAGAGCGTGCGCTGTCCGGGGCGCAGGTGAGCAGCTCAACAGAAGTGACCAATCCCGTCCAGGATATTTGGCAAAAGACAGAAAAGCGCAAAGCGGTCAAACGAAAAAAGCTGTCTGAAATGGTATCCTATGTGCTTGCGGAAAGCTGTCTGCGCAAGCACCTGAATCAATACTTCGGCGAAAAAGACCATAGCTACCAGCACTTCTGCTGCTCGCGCTGCGGCCTATCGCGGGCAGCCTACGAAGGGGAGCGGATGGTGATGGTGCAGCCGGAAGCGCAAAACCGTTGGAATTTGCGGCAGGCATTGGACAAGCTTTTGCCGAAAAAATAAAAGGAGAGAGCGATCGCGTGAAACAAAGCGGGCTAGAGGTGGAGGAAGCGACGCTGCGGCTGAATCTGTGGCTGACGCAAGGAATGGTGTTGGCAATAGCAGCGATAAGCAGCTTCTCGATCCACGGATGGCAGGGCACGCTCGGTTTATTCAACTTCCCGGGATGGAAGGGAATCGGGCTTGCATGCTGCATGGCAGCAGGGGTTGTACTCTTTAGCATTGCCATGGATAAATACATCCCCAGACGCTGGCAGGACGATGGCGGCATCAACGAAAAGGTGTTTGGCGCCATGCCTGCCAGCTGGACCGTGCTCGTTTGCGTCATCGTCGGCATCGGCGAGGAATGGCTGTTTCGCGGCGTCATTCAGCCGTTTGTCGGGAATGGCTGGACAAGCCTTGTGTTTACGCTCGTACATGTGCGCTATTGGAAAAAGCCGCTGTTGGTCGCGAGCGTGTTTGGCACGAGCTGGCTGTTGGGGCTTTTGATGGATGGGTACGGTTCCTTATGGCCGTCCATCGTCGCGCATATGGTCATTGATGTTTCATTGGCCTTTTACTTGCAAATGACTTTGAAGAAGGAAAAGGGGGAGGAAGAGTGAATCTGGAGACGAATCAATTGCCGCCTCGTCGCTCCCGTCACACCCGTCCAAAAGCGTCAGCGGGATTGAAAACATGGATTCGGTCGGGTCTTCTCGTATTTGGAGTTGTCTTTTTCGGGCTGATCGGCCTGGAGCTGTATCAGGCGAATGTGGCCCGGGAAAAGGGAGAAGCCGTCGAGATGGTTTTGCCTACGCCAGAAGCTGACCAGGCGAAGACGGCAGCAGCCGAAAGGGAAACGGCTGCAAAGGAACCGACATCCGCAGGTCACCGCGCTCCTTCTGCACAGAACGCGCAGACAACCGGACAAGCGGAGGGCGCTGCTGCTGCCGCTTCGTCGCCTGCCGCAAGCAGCGCTCAGGCCAGCGCGAGCACGGTGGAAGCACCAAAAGCCGTGAGCAAGTCTGTGGAGAGCAAGCCCGCCCACGCAAAGCCAGCGGGCGCACCTGCCGCTGCTCCGGCAAGCCCGGCTCCGGAACAAAAGCCGGCACCGCCTGCACAGAAGCCGAAAGTCGTCAAGCATGTGGTACAAAAGGGCGAGACGCTGTTCATGCTGTCCCGCAAATATTTCGGCAACAATGCCAATGTCGCCCGGATTGCTCGCTATAACGGCTTGAACGCAGAATCACAGCTGGTGGCAGGAAAGGTCGTCTTCGTCCCGCTCGCGCCGTAATCGTCCCTTCCGCTTGCGGTTATGCTATAGGCAGTGACCGATCAGGGGAGGGCTTGTGATGTACGATACGATCATTGTAGGCGGAGGAATTGCGGGATTGCAGACAGCGATCCAGCTCGCCAGAAGCCTTCGCCGCGTGGCCGTCATCGACGTGCCGGGAGGACGGTCGGCGGTCGCCAGAAACTACCGGAACATCCTCGGATTTCCGCAGGGTGTCAGCGGCGATGATTTTCGCCGGGAAGGGCAGAAGCAGGCAACGCAATACGGTGCCGAGTTCATTGCGGATGAAGTAACAGGGCTTGCAGCGCGTGCGGAGGGCGGCTTTTGCGTCACGACGAAAACGAGAGCGGGCACACATGCGCTGCTGGCGAAAACGCTCGTTATGGCGACGGGGATGGCGGACCCTTTTCCGCCGATTCCCCGCCTGCGCGACTGCCTCGGGCTTTCGATTTTTATTTGCCCCGATTGCGACGGCTACGAGAGCGTCGGGCAAAAAACGGCGGTGATCGGCGATGGCCCGCACGCCGTCCAAATGGCGGCTGAGCTGTTTTTCTACACAAAGAAGCTGGTCGTCGTCAATCATGGAGGCAGCGAGATCAACGAGAAGGAGCAGGCGCTCCTCGAACGGCTCGGGATCGACTATCGCGCTGCCCGTGTGGAGCAGCTCGTGCAAGCAGGCGGCCAGCTCCGGCAATTGCAGCTTTCCTCCGGGGAAAAGCTGGCGGTGCCCCGGGCTTTTTTGGCCTTTCCCGGCGCGTTGGCCCAGACCGGACTGTTGCGGGCTTTTTCGGTACATATCAATGAGAAAGGACACGTGCGCACCGATCCGCGGACCAAAGAAACCGATCACCCGAATCTTTGGGCCGTCGGGGACATCGCCATGCATTCCCAGCAGGTCGCGATCGCGATGGGGGACGGCGCGCAGGCGGCCATTTGGATTCAGAAGCGGCTTCGCGAGCTGGATGGCGAAAGCCCCCTTTCTCCCGATCCACCCTTCGGCAGAGGGCAAAGCAGGTAGCGAACGCTTGCAAAGGAAAAGAGGACAAACGCCGACGCTCGCGGCGTTTTTTTTCTGGCCCGGGCAAGTCGAACCGGAACTCGAACTAGCTGAGATCAATATATATGGGGGGGGGAAGAAAGAATCAGGAGGCTCCCTTTATTGTTCTGCGGATCCCAGTTGGCAAAAGGCCTGTTCCCCCTTCCTGGCGGCTGCGGTCGCGCTTGTGATTCGATGGCGATACACCAACAGCTTTTCCTGGGAAAGCGCAGGAAGTGACAGGCTGCTACAAAGTCCGCTTTTCAAGCGTTTGAACCGACACGTGCGCGCGAAAGCACACGAAGAGCCTCGGAGAGTGTCAGGTGGCTATGTTCCTGCTACTAAATGTGATATGATAGGACTACCCCGGATTTTCCCATCCGCGAAAAAATGGTTGAATGCAACACGGGTATTCGTCGGAAAATGCGGAGAACTCTTACAGGCTTAGCATCATATTTTGTAGTACGACTGGATGGCGAGGAGGGACAGTCATGCGTGTTGAACGCCTTGGTCAAGACAAAATACGAATCTTTTTAACGTTTGACGACCTAACAGAGCGCGGGATAGAAAAAGAAGACATGTGGCGTGACATTCCAAAAGTTCATGAACTGTTCAACGACATGATGGAACAGGCTTATCACGAATTGGGATTTGAAGTGTCAGGGCCTGTTGCCGTTGAAGTGTTCGCCTTGCCAGCTCAGGGAATGGTCGTGATCGTAACTCGCGGCAAAACAGGCTCAAAGGACGGAAAAGAAGAGGAATTCGAGGACGAGGAAGTGTACGAATTAGAAGTCACTTTAGAGGAAAGCGATCTGATTATTTACGCCTTCCGTGACTTTGAGCATATGGTTGAAGCTGCCCACCGTATCAATGCCATGCTGACCAATGGAGGGGCGGCCTACTTCTACCAGGGGAAATACCACCTGGTGCTGGAAGAGGTGGAATTGGATCAGGAGCGATACCACAAGTTGATTGCGATCCTCTCTGAGTACGGGGAAGCGACGCCGACAACGATTTATGTCCTGGAAGAATACGGTAAGGTTGTCGTTGCCGACGATGCTGTCAAGGAAATATGCAGACATTTCACGTAAGCAACGGAGGAAATGCCTGGGAGAATAAACAGCACCTAGTCCATCAACTAGGTGCTTTTGCTTGCCATCGTCAGAGCCCGGTGAAAAAGTCGGCTTCCTTGCCGGAGATCGTGTAGCCAGGAAGGCTGTGCCAGGCCAGGATGTAGTGATTGTTCGGCGGAACCGATTCAAAGCCGCCGGAGGTAACGCCAGGGAACACGCGCTCTACTGACAGGTGCTGCGTCCTGTGCGCTCGCAGGGCAGCAGCTACTTGCTGCTTGTACGCTGGCCCGTCAATGATGGTGGTAATGGTTTCGATCGGATCGGAATACGGAGGCTGTATCGCCCCGAATGGGCCATCGGAAGCGCGGGTTGCATAGTACAGCTTGCGCACGCTCGTCGTGGCGTCCAAAGACTGGACAGCCTGGGTCGTTGCCAGTGAAATCGCCTGGTGATCCGGATGTCCGGAAATGCCGTGGGGGGCAAAGGTGACGAGCACGGCAGGCTCCACTGTTGCGATCGCCTGCTGGATGCGGTCGGCCAGCTCCTGGACGGGCACTGTGTTCAACAGCTTATCCTCGTAGTCCCAAATGTCCACGCTTGCCAGTCCGAGAATGGCTGCCGCTTCTCTCAGTTCCTGCTCGCGATAGGCGGGCAGCTGTTCGGCGGTGCAGAGCGGCGGGTCTCCTGCTTTGCCGGCCTGGCCTCTGGTTGCGCAAAGCAAATGGCATTCTGCCTTGTTTTCCTGGGTGTATTTGGAAATTGTGATGCCGGACGCGAAGGTTTCGTCGTCTGGATGTGCGAACACGAACAAAATCTTATTCTTTTTCATAAAAACGCCTCCGTGTATAAACTTCCAGAACCACTGTTTCCATTATGCCATACATTCCTTTGTTCCGTAATGAAAGAATGCGCTTTGGGAACACTACCACAACCAAGGAATGTACGGTTCGATCGGCGCGAAGCCGCATCCGCGCCATTCGCTCCCTTTTTCAATTGGCGGGTCAAACGTTGTATTTCTATGCAAATGAGCAAGAGCAGACGTTTTCGAAATGGGAAAAAAACTTTTTTTCGCTTCTCATACCTGATACAAGCGTGTATACTAAAGGCTGGCATTGACCGATAACATTTTTGAGGTGGTAAGTAATGGGTAATCAAGACGTGGTAACCGAAAGCACCGAAGGGAAAGAAAAGCAAGAACCAATGAACTTGCTGCATTCGACTCAAACGGTGATCAAGGAAGCACTGGATAAACTAGGTTACCAAGAATCGATGTTTGAACTCTTGAAGGAGCCGCTGCGCGTTTTGACCGTACGCATTCCGGTTCGCATGGATAACGGCGAAGTAAAGGTGTTTACGGGCTATCGTGCACAGCACAACGATGCGGTTGGTCCGACCAAGGGAGGCATTCGTTTCCACCCGGAAGTTACTGAGGATGAAGTGAAAGCACTTTCTATTTGGATGAGCCTCAAAGCCGGTATCGTCGACCTGCCTTATGGTGGCGGGAAGGGCGGTATCATTTGCGACCCGCGTGAAATGTCCTTCCGTGAACTGGAAAGACTGAGCCGCGGTTACGTTCGCGCAATCAGCCAGCTTGTGGGTCCAACGAAAGACATTCCGGCGCCGGACGTCTTTACCAACTCGCAAATCATGGCATGGATGATGGACGAATATAGCCGTATCCGAGAATTTGACTCGCCTGGCTTCATTACCGGTAAACCGATTACACTCGGTGGTTCGCATGGACGCGAAACAGCAACAGCCAAAGGGGTTACGATTTGCATTCGCGAAGCAGCGAAACGCCGCAACATTGATGTAAAAGGCGCACGCGTTGTCGTGCAAGGCTTCGGAAACGCAGGCAGCTACCTGGCGAAATTCATGCACGATGCAGGAGCAAAAGTGGTAGGGATTTCCGATGCTTACGGCGCTCTGTACGATCCGAACGGTCTGGACATCGACTACTTGCTTGATCGTCGCGACTCCTTCGGTACCGTTACGAAGCTGTTTACCAACACCATTACCAACAAAGAACTGCTTGAGCTGGAGTGCGACATTCTCGTTCCGGCAGCGATCGAAAACCAAATCACTGCTGCAAACGCTCACAATATCAAGGCAAAAATCGTCGTAGAAGCGGCTAACGGCCCAACTACGCTCGAAGCGACCAAGATTCTGACAGAACGCGGCATCCTGCTCGTACCGGATGTACTGGCAAGTGCCGGTGGCGTAACCGTTTCCTACTTCGAATGGGTACAAAACAACCAGGGCTACTACTGGAGTGAAGAAGAAGTAGAAGAGAAACTGGAAAAAGTCATGGTTCGCTCGTTTGAAAATGTGTACTCCCTGTCCCAGACACGCCGTGTCGACATGCGTCTCGCCGCTTACATGGTCGGTGTACGCAAAATGGCAGAAGCGTCTCGCTTCCGCGGCTGGGTGTAAGAAGAGAATACCAGGCTTCGCCACTGATGTGGCGAAGCTTTTTGTTTTTGCGGGGCCAATAGAAGAGCGGACAAACCCTCCAGGAACGAGCGAGAAGGGGTTGTCCGCTTTTTTTTATTGATCGAACAGCTTTTGCAGTTCCTGGAAGTCGCGTGTCTTTTGCAGGGCAACGATCAGCTTGATTCGCGCTTTTTGCCCGTTGAGTCCGTTGGAGAAGATGATGCCCATTTCCTTCAGCTTACGGCCTCCGCCTTCGTAGTCGTATACGTCCTGTACTTGTCCGTTGAAGCAGCGGGACACAAGCACGATCGGGATTCCCCGATCCAGGAGCTGCTGCAGGGTCGGGATAATGGCAGGCGGCAAATTGCCGAGGCCGAATGCCTCAATCACGAGGCCGTCAATCGGCTGTTCGAGCAGAAACTGTAGCCAGGACGGGTCCATGCCAGCGACCGCTTTAATCAGCGGCACATTTGCGTCCGCATGGGAGATCGTGTAATGCTCCCGCACCAGAGGCGCATGGTGATACTGCACGCTTTTTTTGGCGATGGTGCCGATTGGGCCGTATTGCGGCGATTGGAAAGTGGCGACATTGCTCGTGTGGGTTTTGGTGACATGGCAGGCCGCGTGAATTTCATCGTTGAACACGACGAGCACGCCTTTGTTCAGGCTGCCCGGATCGGCGGCTGTGCGCACGGAAGAAATCAGGTTGACCGGACCGTCCGCGCCCAGCTCGTTGCTGCTGCGCATTGCGCCAGTCACGACGATCGGTACGTCCACAGACAGCGTCAGATCGAGAAAATACGCCGTCTCTTCCAGTGTATCGGTTCCGTGCGTAATGACCACACCGTCATAACGCTCCTGCCGAAACGCTTCTTCGATTTGCAGGCGCAGATCATTCATGATCGTGGGCGTGATGTGAGGGCTTGGCAGATTTAGCACGTTTTTCATGGTGACGTCCGCGTAACGCTCTAAAAAAGGAAGAATTTTGTTCACAGCTTGATCATCCAGCGGTTTTACGCCTTCTGTGTCATCTACAGACATGGCGATCGTGCCACCGGTATTGACTACCAGTATTTTTTTTGTCATGATCTCTCTCCTGTAGCGGGTTTTCAATCAACCACTATTCATGGTACGATGAATATCAGCCTTGTGTAAAGGAGCAATACTAATGATGCTTGCAATGATCGGCGCGGCAATAGCCCCCGGTATCGCCATCATGAGTTATTTTTACCTGCGCGACAGTCTCGAACCGGAACCGATTTCCATGGTGATCCGGTCGTTTATCTTTGGGATGCTGCTGGTGATTCCGATTATGGTGCTCCAGTACATCATGCAGACAGAATGGAACTGGCGGAGCGGAGTTGTCGCGGAAATCATCCAGTCCGCTGTGGTAGAAGAGTTTTTCAAATGGATGGTCATTTTCTTCACGGCCTACAAGCACGTGGAGTTCGATGAGCCTTACGATGGAATTGTGTATGCAGTTGCCGTGTCGCTCGGGTTTGCCACGTTGGAAAACCTGTTTTATTTGATTATCAACGGGCTGAACATTGCCTTTTGGCGTGCCCTGTTGCCCGTCTCCAGCCACGCGCTGTTCGCTGTCTGGATGGGCTATTATTTGGGACGAGCAAAGTTCTCGCAAAAGAAAGAGCAGGAGCGGGCGTTTCTCTGGCTGTCCATCACGCTGCCGATCGGGTTGCACGCGCTCTACAACGCCATTTTTCTCTCCATTCAAAACTGGCTCGTGGTCATTGTGCCGTTCATGCTTGTGCTCTGGTGGCAAGGCTTGAAAAAGGTGCAGCGCGCTCATGATTACGGTTCTAAAAATCTCTATTCGCGTCCACAATAGACGATAAGGAGGAGACGAGACGTGCTGAAATCCGAACGAGCAAAAGTGACCATCCAATGCAATGTATGTGGAGAAAAATTTACCCTCCGCGGGCGCCGGGAACCGGGCGGCCAAGTGGAAACGGGATTCAAGCAATGCTTGTGCGACAACGACCGGCATTTTCGCATTGACGAATCGTAAACGAGGAAAAAGTAAGCTGTACGAAAAGACCGATGCCAAGCCGCATCGGTCTTTTTGTGCTGGAAGCCTTTGGAGCTTGCGCCTTCTGGCGGATTTGCATGCATAATCCATTCTTTCTCCACTAACACTATGCAAAGATTTCAATTCATGGCCAAGGAGGCCGCATCGGGAGCAGGCCGCAGGTCAAACAAGTCGGGAAGCGCAGCTTTTGCAGGGAACGGCTGTTTACTAAAGAAGAGAAGGAGTGGCAAGGGATGGTATACGGAGCAACGGCACGTATCTTGTTTCCCGTAGCCCTGGTGGCCTTGATAGGCGCGGGGATGTGGGGATATCAGGAGCACAACGAAAAAAACTCGGTTTTAATTAAGGCAGAGAACTCGTATCAACGGGCTTTTCACGATCTGACCTATCACATAGACAAATTGCATGACGAGCTGGGAAAATCACTGGTGGTCAACTCCCGGCGGCAAATGACGCCGACCTTGACCAATGTATGGCGGCTTGCCTATGCGGCGCAGGCAGAGGTGGGACAGCTTCCCTTGACCTTGATGCCGTTCAGCAATACGGAGGAGATGCTGTCCCGGGTCGCTGACTTTTCGTATCGGGTCGCCGTGCGCGATCTGGAGAAGGAGCCGCTCACCGACAAGGAGTACGACACGTTGAAAAGCTTGCACAAGCAGGCGAAGGATATTCAGGACCAGCTCCGCAACGTCCAGGCCAACGTCATCGACAAACAGCTGCGCTGGATGGATGTGGAGACGGCGCTTGCTTCCGACGACAAAAAGTCGGACAACACGATTGTCGACGGCTTTCAGACGATCGAGAAAAAGGTGCAGGAGTTTCCGGATCTGGACTGGGGCGTCGGCATCCAGAGCCTGGACAAGAAAAAACAGCAGCGGATCAACGGGATCGACGGCAAGCCTGCCAGCCCGGAGGATGCGAAGAAAAGCGCACTCGAATTTTTGCGGCTGAACGCGCAGGACGCCAAGGTTGAAATCGAAGAAAACGGCAAGGGACAAACGTACTCGGCCTACAGTGTCCGCGTCACCCCGAACGGACAAAAGGATGCGATTAACCTCGATGTGACAAAGCGCGGCGGCAAGGTCGTCTGGATGATGAACGAACGCCAGATTGGGGAAGAACAGATCGACATGAAGCAGGCGCAGGAGCAGGGCGAGGAATTTTTGCGCAAGCATGGCTTTGAAAACATGGTCGTCTCCGAGATCGACAGCTACGACCGCAATGCCCTGTTTACGTTCGTGCCCGTCCAGGACGGCGTCCGTATTTATCCCGATTCGGTGACGATCGAGATTGCGCTGGACAACGGGGAAGTAACGGCATTCAATTCTACCGAATACTTGTTTAACCATAAACAACGTCTCTTGTCCAAGCCGCGCCTGTCCAAAGAGGAAGCGCGCAAAAAGGTCAATCCGAGCGTGAAGGTCACGAGCGAACGGCTGGCGCTCATCGAGGGGAAAAACGACGGCAAGGAAGTGTTGACGTGGGAGCTGACAGGCAGCTTCGAAGGAAATTCGTACATGGTGTACATTAACGCGATCAATGGCGACGAGGAAGAAGTCGTGAAAATGGAGACGAGCGACGACCGGGGCAAGTAGCGCTAGACAGGCCAAAAGGCAAGGGGAAAGCTGGATTTGACGGCTTTCCCTATTTGCTGATTGGGAAGAAAAGAGTATATAATGAGGGGTGAGAGGGAAAAGGAGGAACAGCTGCTATATGGTGCTTCCACGAGTAGGACAAAGCATACGACTTCACTTCACGGGTTCCTCTGAAGAAGAGCAGGACTTGGGCGTGTATAAAAGCCGCATCACCGACATGACCGAAGAACTGGCTTCCATCGAGCTGCCAACCAGCGAGAATACAGGGCGGACCGGCGTGTTTCGGCCCGGGACGAGCTGTCTGGTCTGGTATATCGGCGAAGACGGATCCCGCTATGAATTCCGGTCTTCCATCGTCAAGAGGGAGAGCGGACATCTTCCTGTCCTGCTGTTGCCATTGCCGAAAAAAGAAGAGATCGTGCGAACGCAACGGCGGAACTATTTGCGCATCGACGCCGCATTGGACATCGCGGTCAAGCATCAGGACCCCCTGCGACGCTATCATTTTTTGGCGAAAACCATGGACATCAGCGGTGGCGGCCTGTCTTTCAGCTGTGATGAGTCCTATCGTCTGCGCGAAAAAGACGTGCTGCAGGTCTGGATTGCCTTGCCAAGAAAAAACGGAAATGTCCAGCAGGCCTACGCCGAACTGGAGATCGTCAGGCAGAAGGCTCCGGCAGAGAAGGGCCTGCACCAGTGGATATCGGGCAAATTCACGAAAATCAGCGAACAGGATCGGGTAAAAGTGGTGAGGGCGTGTTACGAAAGACAGCTAGAGCTTCGCCAAAAAGGCGTCGAGGATTGACGCTTGACGAAAAGGAAGGGACCCCAATGACCAGTCCGTACGACGAGCGTTTTCGCCGATTTTCCAGACGGGTAGAAAAAGTCATCATGATTGGAATTGCGGCTTGCGCCATCGCGCTGACAGCCGGGGAGATCCTGATCCAATACGTTCCCGCTCGCGTTTTTTTGATCGAGACAGAACGCTTGGAAGGCGTGTCAGATCAGCCCTAAACGTTTGCGCATGGTTCCATCCTATGGTACTATTATAGCTAACAAAAGGAAACGGCCAGAATCGTTTTCGCTGACCGCACGCGGTCGCCACGTGTTTTTCTCCACACATGAATGGGAAAGGGCTTCGGGCAGAAGCTTTTCTTGTTTTACTCCCTTTCTGAACTACTGTACATAGCAGGTGAGAAGTAATGAACATAGCGATTGATGGGCCTGCGGGAGCAGGGAAAAGCACGGTTGCTCAGAAAGTAGCAAGGCAACTGGAATACGTTTACATCGACACGGGTGCCATGTACCGCGCTCTCGCCTGGGCCGTTTCTCACGAGCGGCTTCCGATCGGCGACGAGTTCCTTGTTTCCGAACTTTTGAAAAACAACAAGATTGGCTTGGTTCGGCAAGCGGGACAGCAGCGTGTGTTCTGGAACGAGATCGATGTGACGGAAGAGATTCGCTCGCCAGAGGTCAGCCAGTACGCCTCGATTGTCGCAAGCTACGCGTCCGTTCGTGAACAGATGCTGGTGTTGCAGCGAGAGCTGGCGAAGCAAGGGAACGTGGTCATGGATGGCAGAGATATCGGAACGCATGTCCTGCCTGACGCCGAGGTGAAAATTTTTCTGACGGCCTCCATCCGCGAACGAGCAGAGCGCAGATGGAAGGAACTGCTTGAAAAAGGAACCGAGACAGACCTGGCGGAGCTGGAAAAGGAAATAGAGGAGCGAGATCGTCGGGACACACAGCGAGAGGTGGCTCCCTTGCGCCAGGCGGACGATGCCGTGCTGGTGGATACAACGGGGCTGTCCATCGACCAGGTTGTGGACCGCATCCTGCAAATCTGCAAACGAACGGGAGAGTCTGCAAAGTGACCTATTACCGTTTATTCCGCGGAATATTCCGCATGATATTTTCGCTTGTCTTCCGTTGGCAAGTGATTGGGCGTGAACATATACCTAAGGAAGGCCCGGTGATTTTGTGCGCGAACCACATTTCTCTCTGGGATCCGCCTCTTCTCGGGTCCGGAATCGAGCGCCAGGTGCACTTCATGGCCAAGGAAGAATTGTTCAGAATCCCGCTCTTATCTTTTTTGATTACGAAATTCGGCGCCTTTCCGGTCAAACGGGGCGCGGGTGATCGGGCGGCGATCCGCACGACGCTCAAGTTGCTGGAAGAAGGAAAAATCTTTGGAATCTTTCCCGAGGGAACCCGCAGCAAAACGGGCGAGCCGGGAGAGGCGTTGCCGGGAGTGGCGATGTTTGCCCTCAAGTCGCAGGCAGCGGTCATTCCGGTAGCGATTATCGGGCCGTACCGGGCGTTTCGCCCGATCAAAATCGTCTATGGAGAGCCAATCGATCTCACCAGCCTGCGCGAAGCCAAGTCCGGCGCCGATGTACTGAAGGAGACGAGCGATTTAATCATGGCCCGTATCAAGGAACTGCGAAACCAGCATCTTCCCTAAGTCCGGTATAGAATCGACAAAGGGACAAATACTACATTTGCTGGAACTTACTGGCTACGTCAGTGCTAACTGCCAGCCTTCGGGCGACAGTAAAAAATATACTTGCTCCCGCTTCGTGTAATGTGGTTGCCCACAACCTGTACATAGATGGCCTGGGACTGGATGGTATTCAAGGAGGTTTTTTGGATGATGGATGAGACAAACGTAAGCTTGACGGATGCAACAACGATTTCCGTGGGGGATGTCGTAAAAGCGACGGTCACCAAAGTCGAAGACAAGCAAGCGCTGGTGGATGTAGGCTACAAATACGACGGCCTGATCCCGATCAGCGAGCTGTCTCCCCTGCATGTAGAGAAAGTGTCTGACGTCGTTGCCGTTGGCGACACGTTTGAAGTAAAAGTAATCAAGCTCAACGATGAAAAGGAAGAGCTTGTCGTTTCCAAAAAAGCGGTCGCAATGGAATCTGCCTGGGCTGAACTGGAGCAAAAAATGCAGTCCGGCGAGATCATCGAGGCAACCGTGAAGGAAGTGGTGAAGGGCGGCCTGGTTGTAGATGTCGGCGTTCGCGGCTTCATCCCGGCTTCCATGGTAGAGCGTCACTTCGTGGAAGATTTCTCCGACTACAAAGGCAAATCCTTGACCTTGAAAGTAGTCGAGATGGACAGAGAGAAAAACAAAGTGATCCTCTCCCACAAAGCCGTCCTGGAAGAGGAAGCCAAAGCGAAAAAACAGACCGTTCTGGATCAAATCCAGGTGGGGCAAGTGCTGGAAGGTACTGTGCAACGCATGACCGACTTCGGTGTATTCGTGGACATCGGCGGAGTAGACGGTCTGGTTCACGTATCCGAGCTGGCCTGGAACCGCGTAGAGAAGCCATCTGACGTCGTAAAAGAAGGCGACAAGGTACAGGTGAAAGTGCTCAAGATCGACCGCGAAAACGAGCGCATCGGCCTTAGCATCAAAGAAACCCAGGCAGGTCCTTGGGCAAAGGTTGCCGAAGAGTTTAAAGCAGGCTCGATCGTAACCGGTACGGTAAAACGCCTCGTTTCTTTCGGCGCTTTTGTCGAAGTGGCGCCCGGGATCGAAGGACTCGTACACATCTCGCAAATCGCGAACCGTCGCGTGAACACGCCTGGCGAGGTACTCAAGGAAGGCCAGGAAGTGCAAGTGAAAATTCTCGATGTGGTTCCTCACGAGCAGCGCATCAGCCTGAGCATTCGCGCGGTAGAAGAAGAGCGCGTCGAACAGGCAGAACGCGCAAGCAAGCGTGAACAACAGCAATTCACGCAAGAAAACAATCAGCCAATGGGTGTCACGCTTGGCGAACTGTTCGGCGATCTGAAAGACAAGTTCAAGTAAGCGAGACAGCTGGAAAAATAGGGGGGTACGCTCTTGCGTATCCCTTTTTGCTTGGCGATGGCCAAAGCAGCGGAAAAAGGAAAGGTTCGTCGGGAGGGAAAAACGTGAGTCGTTCGCAACGGAAGCTTGACCATATTCGCTATGCACTGGCAACGGCTGAAACGGGCACCAACAGCTTTGATGACGTTAGTTTTGTGCCGAACAGCCTGCCGAATATCGGCTACCAGGAGACAAGCCTCGATACGGAGTTTGCCTCTTTTCGTCTGCGCTCTCCGCTCCTCATCAATGCGATGACAGGTGGAGCGGAAGCGACAACATCCATCAACCAGAAGCTTGCGATCATTGCCAGGGAGCGGCAATTGGCAATGGCCGTCGGTTCGCAGATGGCCGCGCTGCGCGATCGGTCTGTCGCATCGAGCTACCAGATTGTGCGCAAAGAAAATCCGCAGGGCATCGTCCTGGCGAATGTCGGGGCAGAAGCGACTGTGGAGCAAGCGCAGGCCGCAATCGAGATGCTTGCGGCAGATGGCTTGCAAATTCACCTGAATGTCATGCAAGAGCTGTTGATGCCCGAAGGAGATCGGGATTTCAACGGCTATATCGAGCGGATACAGCGGATTCAGGAGAGCGTCAAGGTCCCGGTCATCGTCAAAGAGGTCGGCTTTGGCATGGCGAAAGAGACGATGGAGAAGCTGATCGAAGCCGGAATCAAAAACATCGACGTGGGAGGCAGAGGCGGAACGAACTTTGCCAAGGTTGAAAACCAAAGAAGCGCTCATCCGTTGTCCATGTTTGAGGATTGGGGCTTTACGACCGTCGAGAGTTTGTTGGAAGCGGATGCCGATATACGGGCGCAAGCTTCCGTCATGGCGTCGGGAGGAGTGCGGCATGGACTGGACGTCATCAAAGCGATTTGCCTGGGAGCCTCGGCTGTCGGGGTTGCCGGTGCGTTGCTGCGTCTCGTGCAGTCGCATGCGATCGAGGAATGCCTGGCAGAAGTAGACGCATGGCACCACCAGATTCGCGTGGCGATGACGGCGCTTGGGCTTGTGCAGCTCGCAGATGGAATCAAGACCCCTCTTTTGATAACGGGCCAAACAGCGGAACGTGCCCGGCTGCGAGGAAGAGCGCTGGAGGAATGGGCGCAGCGGCGTTGACCAGCGGCAAACGGACGAGCCAGCCATTCATGAAAGGCGGATGCTTGAGGCATACTTTGGGGAGACAACCACGATTTTGAGGAGATGAACATGAACGAGGGAACCATGGCGATACTCATCCAGTGGTCTTTGCTTTGTCTGGTCTGGATGGGGAGCTTTGACTCGCAGCTGCGGGGAATGGGCATGGAGAGAAAACGCGTGCTCGCCGTTCTTTGTGCGTTTCTGATCTGCTCCTTTGTCAGCTGGCAGTTGTTTTTCGCCCCGATTCAGGTAAGTCTCAGCGGGACGTTGTTGCCCCTTTTTGCAAGTGTGATTCTTTATGTGCGGCTCCCCAAAGCGGGCAGAAGACTGTCTGTGCTGGGCGCGATGGGGCTCGCTGTCTTGCTCTTCTGGCTGCGGTGGCTGTTTTTTTCCGACCCGATCCTTTTGTTCGGGGACGAGCGGGTGATTGTGCCGGGCATGAGCGTGGCAGTGGCTCTTGCCATGAGCAAGAGAGACGCTGATCGGCTATTTTTGCTCCTGCTGGGGCTGCCGATGGCGGATGTTCTCTACACGCTCTATTTTTGGCCGGCTTCCGGAGCGTGCAGCCTGGGGACGGATTACGCGCAAGATCTTTTATGGAGCAGCATTTCGCTTTTGGGGCTGACCAGTATGCTCTGGACTGCCATTCGTCGGCTTTTCGGACGGAGGGAGGCAGAGCCTTCCCATTCCGATACGGGCAGGTGATCGCGTTTGTTTCGAGAGCTGTTGTTCAATGAGTTTGTCGTTCCCTTGCTGATCGGGTTTGCCTTCGGGATTGTGTGCCGCATCCATCTTTTGCGAACGGATTATCGCCAATATCCGACGTATCCGCACGGCAAAATTATTCATGTCTCGCTTGGGGTGATCGCCTCGGCTCTGGGGGCTTTGGCTGTGCCGGCGCTGCTCAAGGAAAACTATACCGCCGTGACGTTTTTGACCGTGGCCGCCCAGCAGTTTCGGGATGTCCGCAATATGGAGCGGACGACCTTGACGGAGATTGACAAGCTGGAGCTTGTGCCGCGCGGCGGGCCGTACATTGAAGGGATCGCCATGGTGTTTGAAGGGCGCAACTACATGGTGATGTTCACCTCTCTCGTCGCGACCACGGCCACGATTCTGTTCAACTGGTGGGGCGGAATGATCGCGGGGGTGATCGCTCTCGCTATTTCCCGCAAGCTGCGCTCCGGGAAGACGCTGGGGCTGATTGTGGACACGAGTCCTGCAGAAGTGAGAGTAGAGGGGAAAGACTTGTATGTGGGCGACATTTACATCATGAACGTCGGGTTGGAAGACGCGCAAACCGCCATTCGCGAACACGGGATCGGATTTATTTTGACCCCGAAGGATGCCAACGCGAAGGTGACGATCGCCCATCCCGGCCAGCGTCAGGCGATCTTGCATGATGTCGCCACCCAACTCGGCGTGTATACCGATACAGGAGAGCCTTCCTTGACACCGCTGGTAAAACGCGACCTGCGCTCCGGCAGACTCGGCGTCTTCCTTCTGCCGCAAGAAAAAGAGGCGGAGCGAGGCAAGGCCATCATTGATGCGGTGCCCATTCTGGAGAGCGTTTTCCGCATGCCGCAGAAGACAAATTTTGCGAAAGAGGAGCGGTAGATCATGACCGGGACGATTTTGGCCGTCATTACCGTGAACCGGGATCGTATCGCGGGCGGTGCGCCGATTTTCATTGAGCCGACTCAGGAGAAAATGCAGCAGACCGCTTTCACGCTGGAAAAGATTCTGGACGCCATGGTGCATGAGGTGAGCGCTGATACCCTTATCGTTGTTCGCCACAAGTAGTGTATGGTATGATTAGCTAGTCAAAACGTAAAATGAGAGAGAGTGTTGTTGATTATGGGATTACCTGTGGTAGCCATTGTGGGGAGACCCAACGTGGGCAAGTCCACGATTTTTAACAGACTGGTCGGCGAGCGCATCGCGATCGTGGAGGATATGCCGGGAGTCACCCGGGACCGCCTGTACGGAAAGGGAGAATGGCTGACCCACGCCTTCCACGTGATTGACACGGGCGGAATCGAGTTTGGCGAGACCGATGAAATTCTCACGCAAATGCGCTACCAGGCGGAGCTGGCGATTGATGAGGCCAACGTCATCATCATGATCGCGGACTACCGAACAGGCGTGACAGACGCCGACGTAGAGCTGGCCCGAATGCTGAACCGCATGGGAAAACCGATCGTTCTGGCCGTAAACAAGGCGGACAATCCGGATATGCGTGCCGATATTTACGACTTTTATTCGCTTGGCCTGGGCGAGCCGTTCCCGGTCTCTGGCAGCCACGGTCTTGGCCTGGGAGATATGCTGGAGGAAGTGGTGCGCCATTTTCCTGCCGAAACCGACGAGGACCGAAAAGAGGACGTCATTCGCGTCTCGATTATCGGTCGGCCGAACGTAGGGAAGTCGTCCTTGACGAATGCGCTGCTCGGGGAAGAACGCGTCATTGTGAGCGACGTCGCGGGAACCACCCGGGATGCCATTGATACTCCGTTCGAGCGGGATGGGCAAAGCTACGTTCTCGTCGATACCGCGGGGATGCGCAAGCGCGGAAAAGTGTACGAGACGACCGAAAAATACAGTGTCATGCGCGCCATGCGTTCCATCGAAGACAGCGATGTCGTTCTCGTGGTACTCAACGGGGAAGAAGGCATCATCGAGCAGGACAAAAAGATTGCCGGCTACGCGCATGAGGCAGGCCGCGGCGTGATTATCATCGTCAACAAGTGGGATGCCGTTGAAAAAGACGACAAGACGATGCAGCGCTTCACGGAGCTGATCCGCGAAGAATTCAAATATCTGGACTACGCGCCGATCCTGTTCGTTTCGGCGAAGTCGAAGCAGCGCATTCACACGATTCTGCCGAAGGTCAACGAGGTGGCGCAAGCACACGCCATGCGCATTCCGACCTCCGTGCTCAACGATATCGTGACGGATGCGACGATTCGCACACCGCCGCCGTCCGACAGAGGAAAGCGCCTGAAAATCAACTACGCGACACAAGCGACAGTCAAGCCTCCTACGTTCATTCTGTTCGTGAACGATCCGGAGCTTATGCATTTCTCCTATGAGCGGTACATAGAGAACAAGATCCGCGAAGCGTTTGTCTTTGAAGGTACGCCTGTTCGCATATGGACGCGGAAAAAAACGTAGGGAGAGGAATCCGCCATGGTGTTAATAGCCTGGGTGCTCAGCTATTTGATCGGTTCCATTAGCTTCAGCTATCTGATCGCCAAAAAAGTTGCAGGAATTGACATTCGCGCATATGGCAGCGGGAACGCCGGAGCGACCAATACGCTTCGCGTGCTGGGAAAAGGGCCGGGTGTCGCCGTGCTGATTCTCGATGCTTTAAAAGGGTTAGCGGCAATGGGGATCACGCACCTCATGACAGGCGATCCTGCCGCCTATGCAGTGGCGGGACTGTTTGTCATCGCAGGGCACAACTGGCCCATCTATTTTGGCTTTCGTGGGGGAAAGGGCATTGCGACCACGCTCGGTGTGGTGCTGGGGTTCTCTCCCCTGGCCTTTTTGATTGCCGGGATACTGGCTGTTCTGGTCATCGCGATCACCCGTTACGTCTCTCTGGGATCGCTTGTGCTGGTTACGGCTATCCCCGTTTCCCTCTATCTGTTGGACAAACCGATTTCCTTTTTTTGGACAAGTTTGGTCATCGCCGTATTTGCGTATGTTCGCCATTATAATAATATCCGCAATCTTCTCGCAGGCAATGAACGGAAATTGGGAGAGAAGTCCAACCGCAAGCTGGGATAGCTTTTGGATGAGTCAGAATCGTTCTTGCGAATATGCCTGGAATGATGGAGGGGGATCTATTGAGGAAAGAGGTTACCGTAGTCGGGGCGGGCAGCTGGGGCACGGCGCTCGCTTCCGTCCTGGCGGAAAACGGCCATCAAGTTACGCTTTGGGTGCGCGATCCCAAGCTGGCAGACGAAGTGAACAACAAGCATACGAACGCCAAATATTTGCCTGAGGCAAAGCTGGCGAAGAGCATTGTCGCCACGACGGACATCGAAGCAGCCGTATCGGGCAAGCGGATTGTGCTCTTGGCCGTTCCGTCGCACGCGATGCGGCAAATTTGCCGGCAGATGGCTCCGTTTTTACATCAGGATGTGCTGTTGATCCATGCGACCAAAGGCTTTGAGCTGGAAAGCCTGAAGCGAATGTCTGAGGTCATCATGGAAGAGGTGCCGCGCGAAATTTCCGGCAGGCTCGCGGTCCTGTCCGGACCGAGTCACGCGGAAGAGGTAGTCCGCAGACAGCCTACGACAGTCGTTGTCGCGTCAGAGTCGGAGGAGAGCATGCTCCGGGCGCAGGACTTGCTGATGAATGCTAATTTTCGCGTCTACACCAACCCGGATCTGATCGGAGCGGAAATTGCCGGCGCACTGAAAAATATCATTGCGCTCGGAGCAGGCATGTCGGACGGGCTTGGATTTGGCGACAACGCGAAGGCGGCGCTTTTGACGCGCGGACTGGCGGAAATCAGCCGTCTCGGCATCAAGCTGGGCGCCTTGCCGCTGACGTTCTCGGGCCTTGCGGGCGTCGGCGACCTGATCGTGACGTGCACCAGCCGCCATAGCCGCAACTGGCGGGCGGGCTACATGCTCGGTCAGGGCAAAAAGCTCGACGATGTGCTGGAGCAGATGGGAATGGTCGTCGAGGGCGTGCGCACGACTCATGCGGCGTATGCCCTGGCGCAGCGCGAACAGGTCGAGATGCCGATTACCTCGGTGCTGTACGGCATTTTGTTCGAAGGAAAAGAGCCGCGCCAAGGGGTAGAAGAGCTGATGGGCCGAGGGAAGACGTTCGAGATGGGCTACCTGAACCCGGACGGGAGCATCGAAGCCTAGGCGAAGCTTTTCACACATGTAGGCTCCTGCACATACGATAGGGGGAAAGCCCAGGTGCAGGAGGAGATCAGCAATGAACAACAATCTGTCCAAGCGTTTTTTGGAGCGTTTGCAAGGAAAAGCAGCAGAAAAGGTCGACGAGGGAAAACTGCGTTCGCTCGCCAGCCAGGTAAAGAAAAGTGACTTCGAGGATGAGGCAAAGCTGCGGCAAATTCTCCAGACGCTCGCTGCCATGAGCGGGAAAAAGCTCAACGCCGAAAAGGAAGACAAGATCATCGAGATGTTTCGCAACAAGGAAATCAATTTGAATGACATGTCTTCCTTGTCCAAGCTGCTCAAGTGAGAGAAATGGGCGATTATGCCCGTTACCTGCTGTCAAAACCATCATACAGTAAAACTAGGAACAATCATGGCTCTACAGGGACATGGCTGACCTACAGATACCATGAAAAAAAGAGGGATGTCATCCCTCTTTTTTTCGTTGCTTGCTCGTGCCGCTCACCGTTTGCGTCAGCAGGTTTTGCACCAATGGCGATTGCAAGAGGCCCAGGATTTGCCCGATATCGATATTGCCTAGCGGATTGCCTCCGCCGCTTCCTGCCGCTGCACTGGATTCCTGCGGCGCCTCTTCTGCGCGGGCCGATTCCCTGCCTTTTGCGCTCTCCTTCGCTGCGCCGGTATTGCCTTTTCGTCTGGTCGAGATGGGCTTTTCCACGGCGGCTTCCGGTTCCGTTGCACGTTTGCCCAGGTTTTCGATGATCTCCATGGCTCCGTACAGCGTATCCATCGTTTCCTCTACCTGGCGAATCGTGCTGCTGATCCCTTTGATGTTGTTGCGCATCTTGGATACAGAGGATCGTAGGTCTACGGCTGGAATGATTTTTTTGGGGCTGATGGCCAATGATACGTCGGCCGCTTGATCGCTCAGCTTTCTGCTCGGTATGGGAGCGTAGGGGTTCCGCCATTTTCGTCCGTTTACTTTGCTGCTCAACATGCATCCCTCCCATGGGCGAATTCATCAGAATAGTCTATGCGAACGTCCAGATGGAGGTTCACAACGTCAGACGAGAGCTGGGAAGTATGGTATAATGAAGCAAAACATGCAAAGGATGCTGCAAGAAATATGTATATTGATCCTATGACCAAGATGAACATTTCCCTGCTGGCGATCGGCCTGATGTTCGTCTGCAATCTACTGATGATTTTTGCCAGAAAAATAACAAATGCGCTGGTCCGGTTTCTCGTGAAGACTTGCGCTTTCTTGTTGCTGATCGCAGTGTTTGTCATGATTTTGATCGTGATTTTCGTCTAGGAGGGGAAACGATGTCGCAGTTGACGCTGATTACGCGTGCAGGAACCTTCGAACTGCCGGTGGAGCTGAACGAAACGGTGGTCGCGATGGCCAAAAAGCACAAGGTGACGTGGGGGCATGCCTGCCAGAGAGGCGTATGCGCCCAATGCCGCACGCTTGTTCTCGAGGGGGCTTCGTTCCTCAACGAGATGACCAGCGAAGAAAAGCTGCGCCTGCGCAAGGCTGAGCGGGCGGAAGGATTCAGGCTCGGCTGCCAAATCAGGCTCGTCGGGCAAGGAGATGTGAAGCTTGCCCATCGGCCGTATTAAAAAAGGAGGGACGACATGGGGAAGGTAACCTTTCTTCCCGGCGGGAAAAGCGTGAAGGCAAGGGCTGGCCAAACGATCGTCAGCGTGGCTGGCAATGCCCGAGTCGTCATCCCGCAAAGGTGCGGAGGCCATGCATCCTGTCTGATGTGCCGCGTCGTCCTGGAGAGCGGCGAACTGGCGGCTCCAACCGCGCTGGAGCTGCGAAAAATGCCGGAGCAGGACTTGCGGCAGGGGATACGCCTGGCTTGTCAGGCGAAGACGACGCACAGCGACTGTACGGTCCGCATACCGGAGAGTCGCTTGAAATCGGTGGTAGCGGCCGCGCTGGAGCGACAACGCATGGAAAATGAAGAATGAGGGTTTGAGGTGTACATAAGATGTGGCAATCATGGCGGAAAACCTTCAAGCTGATGATGAGCTTGAGCATCCTTTCTGTGCTTTTGTCCGGATGTCTGTATCCGGAAGAGCGAAAGGCGGAAAATCAGGTACCCAGCTCCTTTTTTCTCGAAGCGGCGCAAAAAGGAGTCGAGCAATTTCAAAAAGACACAGGCGTGCTGCCTATTGTGACGAAGCCGCTGGATACTCCCATTTTTGAGAAATACGAGATCGATTTTCGCAAAATGATTCCCAAGTACCTCCCGGATGTTCCGGGAAACGCTTTTGAAAAGGGCGGGATCTACCAATACGTCCTGATTGACGTGGAGACGAAGCCGACTGTCAAGCTGATCCATCTGGGGGCCGTCAGCACGGTCGCAGACGTACAATCGGCTGTAGACCGTTATCGCGGCTATTTCAACAAGCTGCCCGTGAAGGCTGATCTGGGCAACGGCTACTACTCGATCGACCATGCCGAAATCGGCGTGAAAACCTGGCAGGTGCCCTCTACCATGGGCAATTATTTGCTGCCGCTGGTCATGAACGCAGACGGGCAGGTCGGGATCGACTACGCGGCGGATATCGCGACGATGCTGCGGGAGAGCAAGGTAACCGTCACACCGAATACGGATCCGAGATACGTACTGGCGCGGTCGTCGATGTTCGTGCCGGCCAAATCGTTCCCGTACGAGCTGGTAGACGGCGAGCCGAGACTGCTCAAAATCAAATAGCGGACACAAAAAACAACTCTGGCCGGAGTTGTTTTTTTGTTCTAGTTGGCCCAGCCGCACATATACTTGTACTGTCCACAAAACTAGTACGAGATTCCCTACGAAAAGACTGACGGGCAGGGATAATTCGGAAAATCGGTCATAGTGTAAAAATAGACAAATAGAAGGAGGTCATCGATGGTGGAACGAGTCGACATCTTTAAAGACATTGCCGAACGGACGGGCGGAGACATCTACCTCGGAGTAGTAGGCCCGGTTCGTACGGGAAAGTCGACCTTTATCAAACGGTTTATGGAGCAGGTCGTCATCCCGAATATCCAGTCAGAAGCAGAGCGGATCAGAGCGACCGATGAACTGCCGCAGAGTGCTTCCGGCCGAACGATCATGACGACAGAGCCGAAATTTGTTCCGAATCAGGCCGTAAACGTACATGTAACAGAAGGACTCAGCATTAACGTCCGCCTCGTTGACTGCGTGGGCTACACGGTTCAAGGAGCAAAAGGCTTCGAGGATGACAACGGCCCCCGAATGGTGAATACGCCGTGGTATGAGGAGCCGGTTCCCTTCGAGGAGGCAGCCGAAGTCGGAACGCGCAAAGTCATCCAGGAGCATTCGACCATCGGGATCGTCGTGACGACAGACGGCAGCATCGCGGAAATCCCGCGTGTAGGATACATCGACGCGGAGGAACGGGTCGTCAATGAGCTGAAGGAAGTGGGCAAACCGTTTGTCATTGTGGTCAACTCGACGCGCCCGCGCTCGGACGAAGCGCAAAACCTGCGCGTGCAGCTTCAGGAAAAATACGACGTGCCCGTGGTGGCCTTGTCCGTCGACCACATGACAGAGCAGGAAATTCTCCTCCTGATGCGAGAAGTGCTGTTCGAGTTTCCGGTGCATGAAGTAAATGTGAACCTGCCCAGCTGGGTCATGGTGCTGGAAAATGGTCACTGGCTCCGTCAGAACTATGAAGAAGCCGTACGTGAAACCGTGCAGGATATTCGCCGGTTGCGCGACGTGGACCGCGTTGTCGGGTTCTTCAATGACTATGACTTCGTGGAGCGAGCGTCTCTGGCAGGCATGCACATGGGCCAGGGGATCGCTGAAATCGACCTGTTCGCACCGGATGAACTGTACGATCGCATCCTGATGGAGATCGTCGGTGTCGAGATCAACGGCAAGGATCATTTGCTGAAAATCATGCAGGAGTTCGCCCACGCCAAGCGCGAGTACGACCAGGTAGCGGAAGCCTTGCATATGGTGCGCAGTACGGGCTACGGAATCGCTGCTCCGTCGCTGCATGAGATGACCTTGGACGAACCTGAGCTGATTCGCCAGGGACCGCGCTTTGGGGTCAGGTTGAAAGCGACCGCGCCGTCGATCCACATGATCCGCGTGGACGTCGAATCCGAATTTGCGCCGATCATCGGAACCGAGAAGCAAAGCGAAGAGCTCGTGCGCTACTTGATGCAGGACTTCGACAACGACCCGCTGTCGATCTGGAATTCGGATATTTTCGGTCGCTCACTGCATTCCATCGTGAGAGAGGGCATCCAGGCGAAGATTACCATGATGCCGGACAATGCCCGGTATAAACTTCAGGAAACACTGGGCCGAATCATCAACGAAGGCTCGGGCGGTCTGATTGCGATCATACTCTAAGGACTAGGCAGATAGACCTATTGTCGTGAATTTCAAACGAGGCACCCGATGTGACGGGATGCCTTTTTTCTTGTATTTCGTTCAATTTCGACAGGAGGGGCTTGAATTTAGGAAATCGGTGTATTACTATAAGCTTGTCAGATCGGTAAAAACCACCAATCGTGTATAAAACGCTTCGTTTCGGTGAAGAAAAATAATAGCTAGCACTGGTGTTCTTTGAGGGGAGGTGAAGAAAATGAACAAAACAGAATTGATTGCAAAAGTGGCGGAAACCACTGAACTCACCAAGAAAGATGCAACGAAAGCAGTTGATGCCGTTCTCGATGCCATTGCTGACGCATTGAAAACAGGTGATAAAGTCCAACTGATCGGCTTTGGTAACTTCGAAGTTCGTGAGCGCGCGGCTCGTAAAGGTCGTAACCCACAAACAGGTGAAGAGATCGAAATCGCTTCCAGCAAAGTACCTGCGTTTAAGCCAGGTAAACAACTCAAAGACTCCATCAAGTAGTCGTTTCTTTGGAGAACGAAGCACTTACATAAAAAATCCACATTGCCGCAATGTGGATTTTTTTAACGTCTAGCAATGACAAGCGCGATCGCCTCCTAGAGCAGGTCTCGATCACTTTTTTTCAAGCTTTTGCTTTTGTACCTGATACATACAGTTGTCTTGTCAGATGTTTTTGTTTTTTGAACAGGAGTATGGTAAGATTGGCTTGGCTTGTCTGTGCGTACGGAAGCATGACAAACGGATCAGGATTTGGCCAGCCAAAGAAGCTGTCGCTTCTTGGAAAGGGGCCGCTATGCAGGAGGTACAAATGGTATGAACGTTGATTTGGATAAAATTCAACAGGCTGTCCGCATGATTTTGGAGGCGGTAGGCGACAATCCCGATCGGGAAGGATTGCTGGATACTCCGAAGCGCGTCGCGAAAATGTATGCCGAGGTATTCGAGGGCATGCATATAAACGAAGAACAGTACTTCGAGACGGTGTTCAAGGAAGACCATGAAGAAATGGTTTTGGTCAAGGACATTCCGTTCTATTCCATGTGCGAACACCATCTGGTTCCGTTTTTCGGCAAGGCGCATGTCGCCTACATTCCGCGCGGAGGTCGTGTCGTAGGCTTGAGCAAGCTGGCGCGCGCGGTGGACACCGTGGCCAAGCGTCCGCAGCTTCAGGAGAGAATTACGACCACGATTGCCGATTCCATCGTTCGCAAGCTCGATCCGCACGGCGTCATCGTCGTCGTGGAGGCAGAGCACATGTGCATGACGATGCGCGGCGTGAAGAAGCCTGGCTCGAAGACCGTCACCTCTGCGGTGCGGGGCATCTTTGAAAAAGACGCTGCCGCCCGTTCGGAAGTGCTCAGCCTCATCCGGTCCTAGGTTTTCAGCAGGCAGGCGCGCAGTCACATGTGCGCGGATATGAAAAAAACAGCATTTTTTCTATTGACACTGTAGGTAAAATATTGTAAAGTACAGATGTACAGTCGGGATGTGGCGCAGCCCGGTAGCGCGCACCCTTGGGGTGGGTGAGGTCCAGGGTTCGAATCCCTGCATTCCGACCATCTGAATAGACAGCCAGGAAGCCTGTTGAACAGGCTTCTTTTTTTGCTCTTGACGGTTTCCACTTTTGCTATTGGCTTCCTGATCTTTCTTTTTTATAATAGAAGGGAGACAAGCAAGGGAAGGGTTGTTCCGTACCATGAAGGTGCCTGTAACGCTTCAGCCATATGTACAAGCAATGCCGCAATCGTATCCGACCAATCAAGCAGCTTCATCCCTCGTGGGGGAGCAGGACCTCTTTTCAGATATCTTGCAGACACAGCTGGCGTCCGGTCAGCGCGTCATCTCCTCGCAAGAGATTTTGGCCAAGCTCGACGGCAGCAGAGCGTGGAAGCTGGCCACAAGCGATGAGGCAGAGCTGGATGCTTCTGCGTCAAAAGGAGCGACCGCTGCTCCGGGAGCTATTTTGGAGAAAATCGAACGGACCGCCAAAGCGCTCGGTGTCGACCCTGATCTCGTCAGGGAAGTCGTGCGGGCAGAATCCAACTTCAATCCCCATGTCGTTTCCAGAGCAGGGGCAAAAGGCTTGATGCAGCTCATGGACAAAACGGCGCAGGCGATGAGCGTCCGCAATGCCTACGACCCGGACGAAAATCTGGCGGGGGGAACCAAATATTTGAAATCGCTTCTCGACCGCTACGATGGAAATGTCAAAGTGGCGCTGGCCGCGTACAATGCAGGTCCGGGCCGGGTAAGCCGCCTTGGCATCGACAGCGACGAGGAGCTGGAAGCGAAGTACAATCTGCTGCCTGCGGAAACGCAGCGCTACGTAGCAAAAATCATGAGCCGTTTGGAGTCCGACGGGACATCATACTAGACAAGGCGGATCACGCACTGGTCAGGAGGAAACAACTTGTCACAGCCATCAGCTTTTAACCAGGACTATTTTGTCGTCAAAGCAAAGGAAAACGGGGTGCATGTCATCGGCCTTACGCGAGGCTCCGACACCCGCTTTCACCATACGGAAAAGCTCGATAAGGGCGAAGTGATGATTTTCCAGTTCACGGAGCATACTTCTGCCATCAAGGTTCGCGGAAAAGCAGTGATTTACTCGCAGCACGGCGTGATCGATACGACAGAGTAGCGAGCTCCCTTTGCAAAAGCAGGCATAGCCTGCTTTTTTTAGTTGTACAATGGTGGAGAGGAGGGATGTCTATGCCGCGCCAACTGCTCGTGGCGATTGTCGTTTCCACTTTTTTGGCCCTGATGCTGTCGCTTGTTCCGAGCGCCGGGTGGGTGCGGACGGATGTTCCAACCTTCCAGCCGGCACGCCCGATTCAGTTGAGCGAGCGAAATGTCCTGGATTTGTTTACATTGGCGACTCCACACTATAAAATGAAGCGTATAAAATGGGAAAACCCGTCCATCTATGTCGATTTTGTGGTGAAACCGGGTGAAAAAGTGAACGTCCGTCATGTTTATCAAGATTTTTACAGCTTGACATACGAGCTGTTTACGCTCACGGACAATGTCGGGCACGTCTATTTCCGCTTGCTGGAAGAAAGCGATCAGCCGCAACAGTCGAAACTGCTGCTGGCCATCCAGACGACGGAGCCCCGGCCGCTTTCGCATCTCCAACCGATTGCGGAGCTCGGGGACGTCGAGTCCTTTGTGAAAAACACATTCGCTGTCCGAATCGACCCGTATTTTTATGAGAGAATTAGTCCCTGATGGTAGAAGTATGGTATGATAGTAAGGACGGCCTTTTGACCGGATGGTAAAGGGAAACGGAAGTGTACGGAACAGGCAGACATCTTTAGGTTGCGCAGCTTGTGGAGGAGGACGCATGAGCAAAGAACATACCCCATATGTAGAAGAGGTTCGGTCGATCATCGAGCAGATCTACAAGCGAACCACCCATTCCTATGTAGAGTATTACGTAGATGTTCCTTCCATGGCGGAAAATCGCCTGGAACTTTTGTATCTGTTTTTGCGGGAACAAGGCATGACGAAGGAACGGGCTTCCATTTTCTGCACGGCGACGGGACTTGTCCAGCTGGGACTGGACATGCATGAGCATGTGAAAAATCAATACGAAGATTCGCTGAGCGCAGAACGAAACCGACAGTTGACCGTGCTTGCCGGCGATTATTACAGCAGCCGCTACTACCACCTGCTGTCTGAAACGGGTGAAATCGAAGCGATCCAGGTGCTGTCCGGAGCCGTTCAGCGCGTGAATGAAGCAAAAATGAAGCTGTACGTTGCGGGACGCGATTCCAGAAGCTTGTCAGATGAAGAGTACTGGGAGCTGCGCAATACGATTGATACAGGCTTGTACGTAGCGATTGTCGAGAAGTATGCGGATTCGGACGATCGCCGCCGTTTCTGGGTAAATCTGATGAAGGAGACGGCCAAGGTAGAGAGTGTCATTGGAGAATGGGAGCAAATCAAGTGGCAAGAACAAGTTCCTTTTGGTTTTGCTCGCTTTTTGCTGCAAAAACCAGGCGCTACGCTTGCTCAGGTGCTGTCGATCGTCGAGATGAAAGCCATGGAAATGCTCAGCTTGTGCGAGCAAATGGTGCGAACGCTGCATCCTGCGGAAACGCGCAACGTGCTCGCTTCCATAACGGCTCGCTACTCCCATCGCGTGAATCGCCTGAAACGAGTTATTGAGGAGATGTAGCCTAGTGGACCAGACACAAATGAAAGAGAAGGCACAGTACGTTCACTTCGTATTCGAGAGCATTGCGAACGACTACGACAAAATGAACAACGTCATCAGCTTCGGCAGCCATTTGGCTTGGCGCAATTACACCATGAAGCAAATGAACATCCGCCCCGGAGACAGTGCGCTCGATGTGGCCTGCGGAACGGCGGACTGGACGATTGCGCTGGCGAAAGCCGTGGGCAAAGAGGGCCGGGTTGTCGGGCTGGACTTTAGCCAGAAGATGCTGGATGTAGGGGCGTACAAGGTAGCGAACGCCGGTATCGGCAATACCGTCAAGCTGGTGAATGCCGACGCGATGAGCCTGCCGTATGAGGACAATACATTCGATTTTGCCACCATCGGCTTTGCGTTGCGCAACGTACCGGATGTGCAGCAAGTGCTGAACGAGATGGCCCGCGTTGTGAAGCCGGGCGGAAAAGTCGTTTCGCTGGAAGTGTCCAAGCCCCCGTTTCTCCCGTATCGCAAGCTCTTTTACTTATACTTCTATAAAATTTTGCCGTTGATTGCGAAACTGACCGTGAACAAATACGAGGAATATGCGTGGCTCCCGCACTCGCTGACGAATTTCCCGGACAGCCGCGAGCTGGCGGGAATGTTTCAAAAGGCTGGCCTGGACCAGGTTCAGGTCAAGCTGTTTATGGGGGGCGTATCCGCTCTGCATATCGGAACCAAGCCGTAACCTCAGCGTCTGGCCTCGGCGCGAGCGGGTCAAGGGCGCTATTTTTTCAGGAGAATAGGAAGTGTCATAGATGGGTCTACGTAAATTGAAAATCATCTTGGAAATGATAAAATTCGAGCATTCCCTGTTTGCTTTGCCGTTTGCTTTTATGGGGGCGGTTTTGGGAAGTATTGTAATTGAGAAGGCATGGCCGACCTGGATGGAAATTTTTTGGGTGACCGTTGCGATGGTAGGGGCGCGCAGCGCAGCCATGTCGTTGAACCGACTCATCGACCGCGTCATTGATGCCAAAAACCCGCGAACGGCCACACGCGCGATTCCGGCGGGGCTGATCTCCGTCCTGGAGGTTGTCCTGTTTATTGTCGTTTCGTTCGTGATGCTGTTCATCGCTGCCTTCCAGCTGAATGATTTGGCCGTCAAGCTGTTGCCGCTTGCCGTTTTCGTGCTGGTGTTGTATTCCTACACCAAACGCTTTACCTGGCTGTGCCATTTTGTATTGGGAGTAGCAATCGGGTTCGGACCGCTGGGCGGATGGGTAGCCACGACGGGACAGGTAGACGCGATCGGCTTACTCCTGTTTGCGTCCGTGCTGTTCTGGACGGCTGGCTTCGATATTATTTACGCCTGCCAGGATGCCGAATTTGACCGCAAAGAAGGGCTGTTCTCCATGCCGAGCCGCTTCGGGATCGCCAATGCCCTGGTCGTGGCGAGACTGTGCCACATCCTGACGTTTGTCGGCTTGCTGTCGCTGTATGTCGTGGCGGACCTGTCGCTCTGGTTCCTGCTGGGCGTGCTGATCTCCGGGGTGATCCTGATTTACGAGCACACGCTGGTCAAGCCGACCGACCTGTCGAAGGTCGATGTAGCCTTTTTCAACATGAACGGAATTTTGAGCGTCGTCATGTTCGTGTTTACCATGATTGATCTGGTGATTGCATGAACAGGCAAAAGTGGGTAGTCGGGATTACAGGAGCAAGCGGCGCGATTTATGGCGTCCGGGTCGTGATCGAGCTTTTGCGCGCCGGGCACCTCGTTCATCTGATGATTACCGAGGCAGGCTGGCAAGTTTTTCGCGATGAGCTGGACTGGCAGGCAGACGACCGGGAAGGGCTATTGCGGGAGAAGCTGCAGCAGGATTTCCCCGGTGAGCTGCATTATTGGGGACTGCGTGACTTCACTTGCCCTGCTGCAAGCGGGTCGTATCGCTGCGACGGCATGATCGTGGTTCCGTGCTCGATGGGCACCTTGTCCGGTATCGCGCATGGCGCCTCCGGCAATTTGCTGGAGCGCGTCGCGGATGTGATGATAAAAGAAGGCAGACGGCTCGTGATCGTCCCCAGGGAGACGCCGCTCCATGCGATCCACCTGGAAAACATGCTCACGCTGAGCAGGCTCGGCGTGCGGATTTTGCCGGCCATGCCCGGCTATTACCAAAAGCCGCAAACGATGGATGACTTGATTAACTTTGTCGTGGGAAAAGCTTTGGATGCACTGGATGTACCACACTCGCTGTTTCGGCGTTGGGGGGAATAGACGCATGCAAAAGTCTTTGCGGATCGGACAAATTTTGTATACCAACGTGTTGCCAGTCTATTACTATTTTGAACAAGCCAAATTCGAGGATCGGATCGAATTCATTCGCCAGGTGCCTGCCCAGTTGAACCTGGCGATGGCCAAGGGCGAGATTGACATGGGCCCGATTTCCTCGTTCAGCTATGCCGAGCATGCCTCCCGGTATGTGGCATTGGCAGACCTGTCTGTCAGCGCCAAAGGGAGAGTAGGCTCCCTTTTCTTATTCAGCAAAAAGCCGATCGAGCAGCTGAACGGGGCGAAAATCGCCCTGACCAATACGTCGGCGACGACTGTGAATCTGTTGAAAATCATTCTCCACAAGTTTTACGAATACGAGATCGCGTACGTTACACAAGAGCCGAATCTGGCGCAGATGCTGCAAGGTGCGGATGCGGCCCTGCTCATCGGCGACGACGCGATTGCCGCCGAGCGGACAGCCAAAGACCTGCACGTATACGATCTCGGGGAGCTGTGGTACAAGTTTACGGGCTACTCGATGACGTTTGCCATTTGGGCGCTTAGACGCGCGGTGCTGGAAGAGCACAGGGAACTGATCGCAGAAGTCCACGCTTCGTTTTTGGCGAGCAAACAGAAGACGAAAGCCGATCCCGGTCCGTTGGTGGATTACGTTTGCGCGCACTACGGCGGAACGAAAGCGGAATGGATTTCCTACTTTGCGGGACTGCAGCACGATTTCGGCGAGGTGCAGCGAGTGGGACTGGAGTATTATTACCGATGCGCGGCGGAGCTGGGGCTTCTGGCTGCCCCCGCGACCGTCGAGTTGTGGCAGGCGGACGGCCACAAGACCAATATTACGCTTGCGAGATAGGTGGAACGGATAACGGATGAACCTAGTCGACATTTATTTCAAGATGAAAAAGGACGTCCAGTACATTGAGGATGAACTGGAAAAATCGATCGATACAGACGTTCGCGAGTTGTATCAATCCTCGACGCATTTGCTCAAAGCAGGAGGAAAGCGCATTCGTCCGGTCTTTGTGCTGCTCGGAGGCAAATGGGGGCACTACGATGTAAAAGTTCTGAAGCACGTCGCCGTCCCGCTTGAGTTGATTCATATGGCTTCGCTGGTTCACGACGACGTGATTGACGATGCGGACAAGCGGCGGGGCAAAGACACGGTGCGCATGAAATGGGACAACAAGGTGGCGATGTACGCAGGCGATTACATTTTTGCCCGGGCGCTGGCCATCGCCTCCCAACTGCCGAATCCGAAGCTGCACCGGATTCTTTCCAACGCGATTGTCGAGGTATGCAAGGGCGAAATCGAGCAGGTCAAAGATTTGAACAACTGGGACCAAAACTTCCGCACGTACCTGCGCAGAATCAAGCGGAAAACGGCGCTTTTGATCGCGATCAGCTGTCAGCTGGGGGCCGTCGCAAGCGGCGCCCCGGAAGAGCTGGTGCGGAAAATGTACTGGTACGGCTACAACGTGGGAATGGCTTTCCAAATTACCGATGATATTCTCGACTTTACGGGAACGGAAAAGCAGCTGGGGAAACCGGCGGGCAGCGATCTGCTCCATGGAAACATCACGCTGCCGGCGCTGTACACCGCTTACCACGGCAAGGCGAGCGGCCAGTTTCAGGAGTGGATCCGGCAAAATACGTTTTGGGATCATGCGGACGAAGCGATTCGTCTGGTACGCCAGGACGAAGGCATTGCGTTTTCCCAGCGGCTGGCCGAACGCTACATCGCGCGCGCCCATGCGATTCTCAGCGACTTGCCCGATACGCAGGCGAAACAATCTCTGACAGGGATTGCCAATTTTATCATCGATCGCAAATTTTAAGGGGAATTTGACGGTCTGCCTGTTGCTTGGCCACCCCAGTTTTGATAAAATTTTCGTTGGTGTTGCATACACCAATACATAGCGTTGATGGAGGCATACTTACAATGGAAAAAACGTTCCTTATGGTAAAACCTGACGGTGTACAACGTAACCTGATCGGAGAAATCGTATCCCGTTTCGAGAAAAAAGGCTACCAACTCGTTGGAGCAAAACTGATGAACGTAAGCCGCGAACTGGCTGAAAAGCACTACGCTGAGCACAAAGAGCGCCCGTTCTTCGGCGAACTGGTTGACTTCATCACTTCCGGCCCTGTGTTCGCGATGGTATGGCAAGGCAACAACGTCATCTCCACCGCTCGTGCGATGATGGGCAAAACCAACCCGCTTGAAGCTGCTGCCGGCACCATCCGTGGCGATTTCGCAACTTCCGTTGGCATGAACATCATCCACGGCTCCGATTCTCCAGAAAGCGCTGAGCGCGAAATCAGCCTCTGGTTCTCCGCTGATGAAGTTCTCTCCTTCGAAAAAACAATCCAACGCTGGATCTAAGTGATAACGAAGAGGAAAAAACCCCGTGCGTGGGGTTTTTCTTTTTTTCGTCACAATCTCCCCGAGAAAAGATAGGATTTTGGCGAATCAGGGCGAAAACAATCAGAAGGAGTTTTCAAGGGGGTACAATTCTGTATGGAAGATAAGGACTTTCTCCAATTTATCGCTAGCGTGAAAAAAATGACCGGAATTGATCTTGCCCTCTACAAGGAAGCACAGATGAAGCGGCGCCTGACTTCGTTGCGGCAAAAGCGGGGCTATGCCACGTTCGTCGACTATTTCGATGCGATCGCAAAGGACAGGGAGCTGTTTTACGAATTCCTCGATCGGATGACGATCAATGTTTCGGAGTTTTTCCGCAACCCCGGGCGCTGGGAGGTTCTCGAAAACAAAATTTTGCCGCGGCTTGCCAAGCAATCGTCGCGCCTGAAATGCTGGAGTGCCGCTTGTTCCACCGGCGAGGAGCCGTACACGCTCTCGCTCATCTTATTGCGCAAGCGTCTGGACGCGACCGTGCTGGCTTCCGATATTGATGAGGGCGCATTGTCCAAGGCCAAGCAAGGCGTTTATACGGACCGCTCCCTGCAGGATTGCCCCAAGGAGCTGGTAGACAAGTATTTCGCCAAGGATACGCACAGCTACCGCATAACCGACGAAGTGAAAAGGCGGGTCACGTTCAAGAAACACAACTTGCTGGCCGATACGTTTGACACGCAGTTCGATCTCATCATCTGCCGCAATGTGATGATCTATTTCACGGAAGAGGCGAAGCACGAGCTGTACCACAAGTTCAGCCGGGCGCTCAAGCCGGGCGGCGTGCTGTTTGTCGGCAGCACGGAGCAAATTTTCCAGCCGCAGCAATACCAGCTGGAGGCAGAAGATACGTTCTTTTATCGGAAAATGGGATAAATCCCCACGGCCCTTTGTATAGCGCTGCTCTTTTTTCCCAAGACTAGGAATACTTACTTTGTCAAGGGGGGCAGCAGATGGATAAGCACAAGGTCATCGAAGCATACCGTCGCGGTTTGATTACGTTGCAAGAATGCGGACAAATACTTGGGGCTGAAAAAACGCAGCTGGATGATTTGATACGTGTGGATCATTCCAGAAGGCCGCTTAGTCCCAATCCTTATTTGATGGTTGATCCGTTTTAGTCACCACCATCTGCACGCGAAAGCGCTTCTCCCGACGGAGGGGCGTTTTTTTGTGGCAAACCAAAGGTTTTCGGCCAAGGTTTCTACTTTTGTATTTCCACAGCCGGACAGGTATGATATTATAGCGCTTAAAAGTGATAAAGGACAGCGACCCGAACCGGAAGGAATGGGGATACGAGCTGCCTGGAGGATGGAGGAAGGAAAGAGATGCGTTACTTGACAGCAGGGGAATCTCACGGTCCGCAGCTTACGGCGATCATCGAGGGGGTTCCAAGCAACCTGCCGATTTCCGTTGAAGCAATCAATGAACAGCTGGCACGTCGCCAAAAAGGGCATGGGCGCGGCCGCAGAATGCAAATCGAAAAAGACCAGGTGAAGATTTTGTCCGGTGTGCGCCACGGGTATACGACGGGGGCACCGATTACGCTGGTCGTTGAAAATAAGGACTGGACCCACTGGCAAACGATCATGAGTGCCGAGCCGGTAGAAGAAGGCGCAGAGGAAAAACGCCGCGTTTCTCGTCCGCGCCCGGGCCACGCCGATCTGAACGGCGCCATCAAATATCATCAGCGCGATATGCGAAATATTCTGGAACGTTCCAGCGCCCGCGAAACGACAATCCGCGTGGCCGTAGGCGCTGTCGCTCGCCAATTGCTCGCGGCTTTTGGCATCCGAATCGGCGGACATGTTCTGCAAATCAATGAAGTGAAGGCGAAGCGCCAGGAGGTCAGCCTGGAAGAACTGATCGCCCGCACGGAAGAATCGCCTGTTCGTTGCCTGGACAAAGAAGCGGAGCCGCTGATGATGGCCGCGATCGATAAGGCCAAGGAAGACGGCGACTCCCTTGGCGGCGTGGTTGAAGTCATTGTGGAAGGCGTGCCGATCGGGCTGGGCAGCCATGTGCAATGGGATCGCAAGCTCGATGGACGGCTCGCGCAGGCAATCATGAGCATCCAGGCGTTCAAAGGGGTAGAAATCGGCATCGGGTTTGAGGCGGCAGGCTTGAAAGGCTCCCAGGTTCATGACGAGATCATTTGGAGCGAGGAGGGCGGCTACAGCCGCAAAACGAATCGCGCAGGCGGTTTGGAGGGCGGCATGACCACGGGGATGCCGGTTGTCGTGCGCGGTGTGATGAAGCCGATTCCGACACTCTACAAGCCGCTCATGAGCGTGGACATCGACTCCAAAGAGCCGTTTTCCGCCAGCATCGAGCGCTCCGACAGCTGCGCGGTTCCGGCTGCGAGCGTCGTAGCGGAAGCGGTAGTCGCATGGGAGATCGCGCAGGCGATGTGCGAAAAATTCCCGAGCGACTCGATGGACGACATGATGGAAAACGTGCGTGAATATCGCGCCTACACGGAGAAGTTCTAATGAGTACCCATAGACTGACAGTGGAGTTGGGAGAGCGTTCCTACCAGATCGTGATCGGTGATTCTCTCTTGCCGCAGGTACCGGACTTGCTGGCGGAGGCTGGGGTTGTTTCCACAAGCAAGCTCATGATTGTGACAGATGAGCATGTGGCGGCTCGCTATCTGGAGCCGCTGCGTGAAGCTCTTCGCGCTGCTGGATACAACGCGACCGCGAGCGTTGTGGCAGCGGGCGAGTCATCGAAAAGTCTGGCTGTCTACGAACGGCTGATGACCGACGCGATCCAGGCCGGATTGGACCGAAAGTCCGCGATTCTTGCCTTGGGCGGCGGCGTTGTGGGAGATCTGGCTGGCTTTGTGGCGGCTACGTTTATGCGCGGCATCGACTTTGTCCAGTTGCCGACGACGTTGCTCGCCCACGACAGCTCGGTCGGCGGGAAGGTGGCCATCAATCACCCGTTGGGGAAAAATCTGATTGGGGCTTTTCATCAGCCGCGCATCGTGATCTATGACACAAGCGTGCTGCACACCTTGCCCAAGCGTGAAGTGGCCGCAGGCTTTGCCGAGGTCATCAAGCACGCGCTTATCTCGGATGCCTCCTTCGTAGAGTGGCTGGAGGAGAACGCTGCACGTCTGTGGGAGCTGGATTCGGCCTGGGTAGGGAAAGCGATCGAACGAGGCTGCGCGGTCAAGGCTGCCATCGTCTCTGCCGACGAAACGGAGCAGGGGCAGCGGGCGCTGTTGAATCTGGGACATACATTCGGCCATGCGTTTGAGGCGCTGTCGGCCTACTCGACACTGAATCACGGCGAAGCCATTTCCATCGGGATGTGCCTCGCCGCCAAAGTAGCGGAGCGCCTCGGCATTGCGAAAAGCGGCGTGTACGCTCGCACGAAGCATGTGCTCAGTCTGTTCCATTTGCCTACAGCCTGGCCAAAGGGACTATTGCCGCAAGACGTACTCGAAGCGATGAAGCGGGATAAAAAGACGGTGGGCGGCAAGCTTGCACTCGTATTGCCGAGCGCAATCGGGCAGGCGGAGATTGTGAAAAACGTAGACGAACAGCTCATCCTGACAGTAATGAGTGAAGAAGCGGAGGCTTTGTAATGGGAATGCGAGGAATCAGAGGCGCGGTTACGGTTGAAGCCGATACGCGGGAAGAGATTGTCTTTTCCACCAAGTGGCTGCTGGAAGAAATGGTGACGCGCAATGAGGTGCATCCGGAAGAGATCGCGAGCATCATCATCACGACGACAGAGGACTTGCGTGCGACGTTTCCGGCCCAGGCGGCGCGTCTTTTGGAAGGGGAAGCCTGGCAGTATGTTCCCTTGATGTGCGCTCGCGAAATTCCTGTGCCAGGCAGCCTGCCTCTCTGTATTCGCGTCATGATGCACGTCAACACAGAGAAGTCGGCCAAAGACATTCACCATGTTTTTTTGCGCGATGCGGTAAAGCTTCGCCCGGATTTGACAAATCGCAGTTGACAAAACAGGGCGCTCTCTCTTACCATAAGTGAAACGAGAGCGCCTCGTTTTTAGATGAAGGGCCAATACCGGCTGAGTTGAGAATGAGTAGAGCAGAGTTGAGATGAGTTAGGTTGAGGAGAGAAGAGCAGGCTGGGTACATAGGTATCTACCCCATCCAGTTCTTTGACTGGGTTTTTTTGTATATGTTTTCTCCCCCTACCTCTCGCTCTAGGAAGCGGGCAGTGAAAAGGCGGTTTTCCCTTTTCGCTCCCCCTACAAAGGAGATGAGAGCCATGTTTTATCCTTCCCTTGCCGAGGTCAAGACCCTTTCGGCGTCCTATTCCCTGATTCCTGTGAGCCTGAAGCTGCTGGCTGACCAGGAGACACCCATCCGTTTGTATCAAAAGATTCGAACGAGCCATTCCTTTTTGCTGGAGAGCGTGGAAGGCGGCGCGCGCTGGGCCCGCTTTTCGTTCATCGGGATGAACCCCTTTCAAATCGTCGAAGCAAAAGGGGAAGACATCTCTGTCGTCTCGCGAAGCGGAGAGCGAACAACGGTGACAGGCAATCCCGTCCACTTTTTGCGGCGGGAGACTGATCGCTTCAAAAGTCCGAAGCTGCCCGGCTTTCCCCGATTGAGCGGCGGAGCCGTCGGTTTTTTTGGCTACAACACGTTGCGGTATTTTGAAAATTTGCCGGCGCACCGCAAGGAAGCCGTGCGAGTGCCAGATATGCGCTTCCTCTTCGTCGACGAGATGATCGCTTTCGATCACCTGAAGCAGGAAATTCAACTGATCGTGAACCTGCATGTAGAAGAAGGAGATTCCGCTGCTGACATTGACGAAAAATACAAGCAAGTCTGCGAAAGGCTGGAGCAGCTGGCAACGAAAGTAACCGCGCCGCTTTTGGTGGACAGCCGCATCCAGGTGGAGACGCATTCGCCCGCGCCGCTCAACGTCGAGTCGAACATGAGCCGCGAGCAGTACGAGCGGATGGTCGAGCAGGCAAAAGCGTACATCGCGGCGGGCGATATTTTTCAGGTGGTGCTCTCGCAGCGCTTTTCCGTCAAGACCGACGTCGATCCGTTTGCCGTGTACAGACTGCTGCGTACGCTGAATCCTTCGCCGTACATGTACTACCTCGAATACGAGGGCGAGACAGTCGTCGGTACGTCCCCTGAACTGCTCGTTCGGGTGGAGGAGGAAAAAGTCGAGATGCGCCCCATCGCGGGAACGCGGAAAAGAGGTGCGACGCCGCAGGAGGACGCGGCGCTGGCGGCAGACCTTTTGGCCGACCAGAAGGAACGGGCGGAGCATTACATGCTCCTCGACCTCGGCCGCAACGATGTCGGCAAGGTATCGGCTTATGGCAGCGTCCGCGTGGAAGAGGCGCTGGTGATCGAAAATTACTCGCATGTGATGCACATGGTGTCGCACGTGACGGGCAAGCTGCGCGAGGGGCTACACTCCTTTGACGCCCTGCTCAGCGCTTTTCCCGCCGGGACCGTCTCCGGCTCGCCCAAGCTGCGGGCCATGGAGATTATCGCCGAGCTGGAACCGGATGCCCGCCACTTGTACGCGGGAGCGATCGGCTACCTTTCCTTTGACGGTTCGCTCGACAGTTGCATCACGATCCGGACGTTGTTTTTCCAGGATGGGTACGCGCACGTGCAGGCAGGAGCAGGCATCGTAGCCGACTCGATTCCGGCCAACGAATACCAGGAGACTGTAAACAAGGCAGCTGCGATGATTGCGGCCTTGGAAAAGGCAGAACAGCTATTTGTGCGCAAGGAGGGATTGCCATGCTGACCCATGCATTGGAGCAAATTCTGCAAGGAAATGACCTGACGCGGACAGCCGCAGAGGAAGCGATGGGCGAAATCATGGACGGCAAGGCAACGCCCGCCCAGATCGGAGCCTTTTTGGCGAGTATGCGGCTCAAGGGAGAGCAGGTTGAGGAAATCATTGGGTTTGCGCAGGCGATGCGTGCCCGGGCCATGCGTTTCCCCATCGAGCTGCCGGGACTGGTCGATACGTGCGGCACAGGCGGGGACGGCAGCAACACGTTCAATATCTCTACCGCCAGCGCGATTGTGGCGGCGAGCGACGGAGTGCGAATCGCCAAGCACGGCAATCGGGCTGTGTCGAGCAAAAGCGGCAGTGCCGATGTGCTGGAAGCGCTGGGCGTTCCGGTCAATTTGTCGCCGGAGTCGGCTGCCGATTGTTTGCGCGCTACCAACCTGTGCTTTTTGTTCGCGCCGCTCTATCATCAGGCGATGAAGCATGCGGCAGGTCCGCGCAAGGAGCTGGCCGTGCGCACCGTGTTCAACCTGCTTGGCCCGCTGACCAATCCGGCCAACGCCAGCCGCCAGTTGATGGGCGTCTACGATGCGAAGCTGCTTTCGACGGTCGCAGCGGTCCTGCGCGAGCTGCACGTGGAGCGAGCGTTGGTCGTGGCTGGCTCTGACGGTCTGGATGAGCTGACCGTGACGGGACCAAGCCAGATCGCAGAGCTTCGCGACGGACAGATTCACACGTACGAGATCCATCCGGAACAATTCGGATTGCGCCGCCATGATAAAGAGGCGCTGCGCGGCGGAGACGCGAGCGAAAACGCGACCATCATTCGCGAGGTGTTCGCTGGCAAACGCGGGGCGGCACGCGACATCGTATTGCTGAACGCAGGGGCGATTCTGTACCTGGCGGATCGCGTCCGTTCGATGGAAGCAGGCGTGATTCGGGCAGCAGAGCTGATCGACGACGGCATCGTCATGCGCAAACTTGAGCACATTCGGCAGATTGCAGGAGGAATGATTCATGCTTCGTAAAATCGTGGAAAAGAAACGCGAGGAAATCGCTCGCCTGCAAAAAGAGACGAGTGTCGCGGCCTTGCTGCGGCAAGCCAAAGCCGAAGAGCCTCCCCGCGGCTTTCGCCGGGCGCTGGAACAGAGCGTGCGTCCAGTCAGCGTGATCGCGGAAGTGAAGAAGGCTTCGCCGTCCAAAGGGCTGATCCGCCCGGATTTTGACCCGATTGCGATTGCCCAGGCGTATCAGGCGGCGGAGGCAGAGTGCCTGTCCGTCCTAACCGACGAGTCGTTTTTCCAGGGCAGTCTCGCCTATTTGCAGGCGATCCGCCAAGTCGTAGACCGCCCGTTGCTGCGAAAAGATTTTCTCATCGAAGACATTCAGGTGGTGGAAGCGCGGGCAGCCGGGGCGGATTGCATCTTGCTCATCGCCGCGATCCTGACGCGCGAGCAGCTGCGGCACTTGTCCCAGACGGCAGAAGAACTGGGGATGGATGTCCTCGTCGAAGTCCATGACAGGCGGGAGTGCGAGCTCGTTTTCCGCGTGATCGAACCGAAGCTGCTCGGGATCAACAACCGCAATCTGCATACGTTTCAGACCGATCTTGCTGTGACGCACGAATTGCTCGCGGAGCTGCCTGCTTCTCTGACGGTGGTCAGCGAAAGCGGCATCGCTACTGCGACCGATGTGGAAAACGTCAGACGAGCGGGAGCGAGAGCGGTGTTGGTTGGCGAGCACTTCATGCGCCAGCAGGACGTGAAACAGGCGGTTCTCGATCTGGTGGGAAGAGCGGAAGGCGGCAAGGCAGGGGTGAGCGTATGACCCGGTTGAAAATTTGCGGGATCAAGCGCCCGGAGACGCTTGCGCTGCTAAAAGAACTGGACGTCGACTACGTCGGTCTGGTGTTTGCCCCAAGCAAGCGCAAGGTAGATGCGAAAACGGCAGGGAGACTGCTCGCTGCCGTTCCCGGTCACCCGCCGGCTGTCGGTGTGTTCGTCAATCCGACGATGGAGGAGCTGGCGGAAGTGCTCGAAGAAGCGCCGCTCTCTGTCATTCAGTTGCACGGCCAGGAGACGCCGGAATTTTGCCGGCAGGTTCGGGAGCGGTTTTCGGTGCCGGTATGGAAAGCACTGGCTGTTGGTGGCGAAGCCGATGCCTCCGCGTCGCTGGAAGCGTATCGAGGGATTGTGAGCGCGTTTTTGTTCGATACGTACGACCCGGCGCAAGCAGGCGGAACGGGGAAAAAGTTTTCGTGGGAGCAAATTCCGCTGCTACAGGCGAAGTGCAAGGACGCGATCTGCATGATCGCCGGCGGGATTCATGCCGAAAACGTAGCCGAGCTGATTGGCACGTACCAGGTCGAGCTGATCGACGTGTCCAGCGGAGTGGAGACGGATGGAGAGAAAGACGGAGAAAAGATCATCACACTGGTGGAGAGGGTGAAGGCGCATGCCAAGCAATACACAAACAACCGCGCGGGTCGTGCCTGACGAGAACGGCCGCTTCGGAGCGTTCGGCGGAAAATTCGTGCCGGAGACATTGATGAATGCGTTGTACGAGCTGGAGACTGCTTTTGAGGAAGCGCGCCGCGACCCGCAGTTCGTGGCCGAGCTGAACGAGCTGCTTAGCCAATACGCGGGTCGTCCTACGCCGCTGACGTATGCGGAACGGCTGACGGAAGCGCTCGGCGGGGCGCAAATCTACCTCAAGCGCGAAGACCTCAACCATACCGGGGCGCACAAGCTGAACAATGCGCTCGGGCAGGCGCTTTTGGCCAAGCGCATGGGCAAAAAAGCGATTATCGCGGAGACGGGAGCGGGGCAGCACGGCGTTGCCAGCGCGACGGTCGCCGCGAAGCTCGGGCTTTCCTGCAAAGTGTTCATGGGCGAGGAAGACATTCGCCGCCAGTCGCTGAACGTTTTTCGCATGAACCTGTTGGGAGCGGAAGTCATTCCGGCCGTGTCCGGCTCACGGACGCTGAAAGACGCGACCAACGAGGCGATTCGCCACTGGGTTTCGCACGTGGAAGAGACGTTTTACGTGATCGGCTCGGTCGTCGGCCCGCATCCGTATCCGTACATGGTGCGCGAGTTCCAGAAAATTATCGGGGAGGAGACGCGTAAGCAAATGTTGCAGCAGCTCGGCAAGCTGCCGGACGAGGTAGTCGCCTGCGTAGGCGGCGGCAGCAACGCGATCGGGATGTTTTACCCGTTCATTCAGGATGAGACGGTCGCGCTTCGCGGTGTGGAAGCGGCAGGAAAAGGCATCGAGACAGACAAGCATGCCGCGACCTTGACCCTTGGGCGGCCAGGCGTGATTCACGGCTCGCTCACCTACTTGCTCCAGGATGAGCACGGACAGGTGCAGGAGGCGCACTCGATCTCGGCGGGTCTGGACTACCCGGGCGTCGGCCCTGAGCATGCGTATTTAAAAGATACGGGCAGAGTGACGTACACGTCCGTAACCGATGAGGAGGCGCTCGCGGCCGTCGAGCTTTTGTGCCGCACGGAAGGGATTATTCCCGCATTGGAGAGCGCCCACGCGATTGCGGAGGTCATCAAGCGCGCTCCGCAAATGTCGCCGGACAAGATCATCGTCATTTGCCTGTCGGGCCGCGGAGACAAAGACGTGCTGACGATCCGGGAAGCGCTGGCGGAACGCACGGAAGGAGGAGAAGCATGATGACAACAGCAACCAACCGAATTGACCGTCTGTTTGCGGATCGCAGCCGCAAGCGTTTTATTCCGTTTGTAACGGTAGGCGATCCGACGGTGGAAGCGACGTTTCACCTCGTGACCGCGATGGTGGAGGCTGGGGCTGACGTGATCGAGCTGGGCGTCCCGTATTCCGATCCGCTGGCAGATGGTCCTACCATCCAGCGCGCTTCGCAGCGTGCGCTGCAACACGGCGTGTCGATTGCAGACGCCTTGCAGCTGGTGTCCCGTCTGCGAGAGTCGGGCGTAGAAGCGGGCATCGTCTTGTTTTCTTACTTCAATCCGGTGCTGCAATACGGAATCGAGCGCTTCTTCGCGGACCTGGCCGCGCATGGTGCGGATGGCGTCGTCATTCCGGACTTGCCGATTGAAGAAAACGGTCCTGCCGTGACTGCCGCGAAGCAAAACGATTTGCACGTCATTTCGCTCGTGGCGCCAACTTCCGCTGCGCGCATCCAGACAATCGGCGAGCAGGCGACCGGCTTTCTCTACTGCGTGTCCTCGCTCGGCGTAACGGGCGCGCGAGCAGACTTGCGTGATGACCTGGCGGCGTTTTTGCAGCGGGTAAAAGCAAGCACGACTGCGCCGACCGCTGTCGGATTCGGCATCTCCACGCCCGAGCAGGTGCGGGCAGTCGCGCCGCATGCAGATGGCGTGATCGTGGGCAGCGCGATTGTCCAGCAGATTGAGCAGCACGAGGAGCAACTGCGCGATCCGGCTCACATGCCAGTTGCTGTTGAAAAAATAAAAACGTTTGTACAACAGTTGGCGAGTGCGCTACAATAATGGGAAAAATGTGACTGGAGTGAACGTGGATGCAACCGAAGCAACGCATACTCAATGCCCCGGTATATCAGCCAGGGAAGCCCATTGAAGACGTCAAACGGGAGTTTGGTTTGACAGAAGTAATCAAGCTGGCGTCCAACGAGAATCCTTACGGCTGCTCGCCCAAGGCGAAGGCGGCCATTGCGGAGCAGCTGGACCATCTCGCTCTTTACCCGGACGGCGCAAGCCTCAACCTGCGCTGGGATTTGGCCGATTTCCTCGGCGTGAAGCCTAGTCAACTGATTTTCGGAAACGGTTCTGACGAAATTTTGCTGATGATCTCCCGGGCGTTTTTGAGTGAAGGCACGAATACGGTCATGGCGACCCCTACCTTTTCCCAATATCGCTCCAATGCGATCATCGAAGGGGCAGAGCTGATCGAGGTTCCGCTCAAAAATGGCGTTCACGATCTGGAAGCGATGGCAGCGGCCATCAACGAACAGACGAAAGTGGTCTGGGTGTGTAACCCGAACAACCCGTCCGGTACCATCGTGACGGCGGCAGAGCTGGAAGCGTTCCTGAAAAAAGTGCCGAGCAGCGTTCTCGTTGTGTTGGATGAAGCTTATTACGAGTATGTGGTTGATCCGGAATACCCGCAAACCGTTCCTCTGCTTGAGCAGTATCCGAATCTGGCTATTTTGCGGACGTTCTCCAAAATTTACGGGCTGGCAACGCTCAGAATCGGCTACGGCATCGCCTCCGAAGAGCTGGTGTCTGCGCTGGAGCACGTGCGCGAGCCGTTCAACACGGGAGCGCTCGGTCAAGTGGCGGCACGCGCAGCCCTGCACGACCAGGAGTTCGTCGCCGCATGCCGCGAGCGCAACCGCGAAGGGCTGAAGCAATTGACGGACGCTTTTGACGAATGGGGACTTTCTTACTTCCCTTCGCAGACCAACTTTATTTTGGTGGACCTGAAAAGGGATTCGGATGAAGTGTTCAAAAAATTGTTGACGCACGGCATCATCGTGCGCTCGGGGAATGCACTCGGCTTCCCTGGCTATCAGCGGATTACCGTAGGCACAAAAGAACAGAATGAAAAGGTTTTGTCTGTGTTGAAAGAAATGGTGACGGGCGCATTGAAATAACGGACAAAAGATGCCGGGCGTGCACCGGCATCTTTGTTTACGCAAACGAGGAAGGACAGGAAGTGGAGATGAAAAAAATCACCATCGCCGTAATCGGAGTCGGATTGATCGGCGGTTCGATCGCTTTGTCGATGCGACGGGACCCGAATATCCGGGTCGTCGGTTACGACGTACGTCAAGAACCTTTGGATAAAGCATTGACTCTCGGCGTCATCCATGCCGGGACAACGGATTTGCAGACAGCCGTCCGGGAAGCGAATGTCATTTTTCTCGCTTCGCCCGTGGAGCAGATCGTGGCCACCTTGCACCTGCTAAAAGACATGGATTTGCAGCCGGACGTCATCGTGACAGACGTGGGCAGCACGAAATCCGGCATCGTGAGACAAGCCGTCGAGGTCATTCCGGAGAACGTGACGTTTATCGGCGGACATCCGATGGCAGGCTCGCACAAGTCAGGCGTCGAGGCGGCCTCGGACAGGCTCATGGAAAACGCCTACTACGTATTGACTCCCGCACCAGGCACTCCTCCTGAAAAAGTGGAGCGCTTGAGCGAATTGCTGACGCTGACACGAGCAAAAATCGTGCAAATGGACGCCGACACCCACGATCAGGTAGTGGGCGCTGTCAGTCACTTCCCGCATGTGCTGGCATCCGCGCTGGTCAATCTGATCGCCGGATACGACGAGGAAAACGCTTGGCACGCACGCCTGGCCGCAGGCGGATTTCGCGACATCACCCGGATTGCGTCCAGCAACCCCCGGATGTGGCGGGATGTGCTCTTGCAAAACCGCGAGCCGATTTTAAAAATCGCCAAAGACTGGACAAAGGCACTGGAGGATGTCATCGAGCTTGTCGAAGCGGGCGATCCGGAAGGGATTGAACGGTTCTTCCAAACCGCTCGTGATTTCCGCGACGGTTTGCCCGAGCGCAAAACCGGGGCTTTGCCGCCTTTGAACGATCTGTACATCGACATTCCCGACCATCCGGGGGAGATTGGCCGCATCACGACGCTTTTGGGGGCAAAGCAGATCAACATCACCAACCTGCAAATCAGGGAGACGCGTGAAGACATATACGGAGCGTTGCGAATCACCTTCCATACCCCGGAGGAAATGGAAAAAGGGGAGGAACTGCTGCGCTTTTTCGATTACCATGTATACAGGCGTGCCTAGGGATTTTCGTGCCAACACACTTTACAACGAAGACGCTTCACAGCATGACTAATTGCTGAAGTGAAAAAAGGGGAGTGGAACTGTGCTTCGAGTTCGTCAAGCCAAAAAAATAACAGGGACCGTGCGTGTTCCCGGAGATAAATCCATTTCGCACCGCGCTGTCATGTTCGGTGCGCTGGCAGAAGGGGTCACGACGATTGAAGGGTTCTTGCCCGGGGCCGACTGCCTGAGCACCATCCGTTGCTTCCGCCGACTGGGCATCGAGATTGAGCAGCAAGGCGACAAGGTAACTGTTCACGGGAAAGGCTGGTACGGTCTGCAGGAGCCTTCCCAGCATCTCGACGTCGGCAACTCCGGGACGACGATTCGGCTGATGGCCGGAATTATGGCGACACAGCCGTTTCATGTGGTGCTGGAAGGCGATGAATCAATCGCCAAGCGCCCGATGCGGCGTGTAGTCGGACCGCTTCGCCAGATGGGCGCGAAGATCGACGGCAGAAAAGACGGGGAGTTTACGCCGCTTTCCATTCGTGGCGGCAAGTTGGAGGCAATCGCCTACCAGTCTCCGGTAGCGAGCGCACAGGTCAAGTCGGCGATTTTGCTGGCGGGCTTGCAGGCAAACGGCGTGACCAGCGTCACGGAGCCGCATTTGTCTCGCGACCATACGGAGCGTATGCTGCAAGCATTTGGCGTCTCTGTCGTCCGCGACGGTCTGACCGTGTCTGTGGAAGGCGGGCAAAAGCTGACAGGACGGGCTATCTCCGTACCAGGCGACATTTCTTCGGCGGCGTTTTTGATCGCAGCGGTCATGGTTGTTCCCGGCAGCTCGCTGTTGATCGAAAATGTCGGAATCAACCCGAGCCGCACAGGAATCATCGACGTGGTCAAAGCGATGGGCGGAAGCCTGGAGCTACTCAATGAGCGCGTTGTGAACGAAGAGCCGGTTGCCGATCTCTTCGTGACCCATTCCCAGCTGCACGGGATTGAGATTGCCGGCGACATCATTCCGCGGCTGATTGACGAGATTCCGGTGATCGCTGTCATGGCGACGCAGGCAAAGGGCAAGACAGTGATTCGCGATGCGGAGGAGCTGAAGGTAAAGGAAACCGACCGCATCGCTACCGTCGTAAGCCAGCTGTCCAAGTTCGGCGCGCGCGTCACGCCGACGGAGGACGGGATGATAATCGAAGGCGAGACTCCGCTGACAGGGGCCGTCATCGACAGCATGGGCGACCACCGCATCGGGATGGCGATGGCGATTGCCGGATTGGCGGCAACAGGGGAGACGGGAATCGAAAACGAGGAAGCGATTGACGTCTCGTTCCCGGGATTTCACGAACTGCTTGCGCTCATCAGCCAGCAGTAGAGAAGAGAGAAAGGAGCCTGCCCTCGCGAAGAGGCAGGCTCTTTTTGCCTGCTTGCCAACCGGCCGGAACCACGGGAGGGGGGTGTCGGCTTTTAGCAAAAATGATTTGACAAGCGCTTACATTCCGTTTATTATAAAACTACAGTATGGTTTCTCTCCACTCCTATCCAATATGATAAAAGCACGCGTGTGCTACCGCCGTTTGAATGCGCTTACAATCAACGGCGGTCTTTTTTTGTGTTTTTTTACCGATCCTGCGCATAAGCTCGTACAAATAGCTGTTCGACGAAGAGGCAGGAGGGGACAAGCGTGCCGGAGCAAGGAATGGTCATTCGAGGGGGAGCCGTAGTCACAGCGCACGAAATCAAAGAGGCAGATATTTGGATCTCAGACGGAAAAATTGTTCGCATCGCCAAGGATACCTTGCCCAAAGCGACCGGGACGACTGTTTTTGAAGAGGTAGACGCGTCCGGCATGTATCTTTTGCCTGGTTTTATTGCAATGCCAACGCCATCGCTCTATAAAAGAAAAGAGGGACAGACATACATAGAAGTCATGCGCGAATGGGTCAGGAGCGGCTGTACGAGCTTTGTTGACGTGTTGCAGCTCGAACCGTGGATGAGCAGGCCGCAGCTGGAATACCAGCAAACCAGGCACTTCAACAGTCCGCTCGACTACGCGTGGCACCTGGGGATGGAGGCAGCCCAGCTGGAGGGGAGAACGGTAGCGCGGTACAGGGAGCTCGGCTTCTCTTCTTTTCACGTCACCATTCGAAGCCCTGAAGAAATTTCTTCAATCCAGTGGGAAACGCTTTGGCAGCTTTCTGCGTCTAAACAAACGATTGTACATTTGCACATTCAAAATGATGCTTCCGTAAAACAAGAACAGCGTGATCTCATTCGGCAGCTTTGGCTGGACGCTACGAAGTACTGGAAGGTGCGTACCGTCATTGCTGATTCGTCAGCGGCCTTTGCATCCAGAGAATTCGATCCGTTTTTGCACATTTTCCGTTTGCCCGCTGAAACAACCGACCGGGCTGTCCGATATATGTATCAGAGGTTCTATGACAGCTGTCCGGTCGCTTCCCCCCTGCAGGAGGTTCGCATCGACTGTCGCAGGAGATGGTGTCCGCCGGAAATGCTGCTCTGTCTGCTCGTCAGGCTCGCTTCGACAAATATAGCCAAAGCGATCGGGCTTTACCCCCAAAAAGGGAGCTTGACACCGGGAGCAGACGCTGATATTGTCTTCCTGAAAAAGGAAAACTGGTTGACAAAGTATGATCTTTCCACTATTCTCAATTTTAGCGAAACGCATCTTCCAACATCTGTTATGTCGAACGGTAAATGGATGTATCGAAATGCGCAGTTTCACCTTTCAATCGGGATGGGCAGGCGAATTTTCGACACAAAGCCCAACGTCTATGTCATTTAACCCCAGAATTGGGGGTTTTTTCGTGAAGGATTCCCGCAGGAAGACGAGAAAAGAATCGTAAGGTCGCGCAACTTTTTACATCCCCAGCAGTCTAATATAGCAAAGGCCGCTGAGGGATCGGAATCGCAAGGAGGTAATCCTGATCATGACCGATTCCCAGCTTATCCGGGAGATTAAAGAAGGTAATCTGGAATGCTATGCTGAACTGATTCGTCGTTATGAAAAAAAGATCCTCTCATTTGTCACTCATCTTTTGCGCCAAGCCCATTTGGAGCATATCGCTGAGGACATCTGTCAGGAGACGTTTTACAAGGCGTATAAGAGCATTCATTCTTTCCGAGATGTAGAAGCAACCTTCTCTACCTGGCTCTATACGATTGCCCGCAACTCCGTACTCAGCGAATTGCGCAAAAGCCGCAACTCCGACGTGTATCTGGACGATACGCTGCAAGTGCCGACGGCTTCTCCCAAGACCTTGCCCGAGCAGGTGTTGTTGCGCAACGAACGGGAGAGCATGGTCAGACTGGCGATCAACAACCTGCCGGAAAAACAGCGCTCTGCTTTGATTCTGCGCGAGTACGAACAAATGGATTACACAGAGATCGCCACGATCCTCGATTTGACCGTCAGCTCCGTGAAATCCTTGCTGTTTCGGGCACGCCAAAGTATAAAAGGCCAGCTGGAAACCTACATCCTGGACCCTCAATTGGATGAAGCTGAAGGGATGAATCGATGATGAAATGTGAAGAAGTGCAGGAAATTCTGCCTGACTACGCCGAAAATCTGTTGCCCGAGGTGACGCAGCGCCGCGTTGACCATCATATGGCTTCTTGTTATGCCTGCCGTTCCGACTATGAGATTTGGTCGGACAGCGGAGAGTGGATGAAGATGGACAAGGAAGAGTATCATTCGGTGACACCTTCCCGTTCCATTGTAGATGCGGTCATGGCGCGGATCTTGTCTGAGGAGCAGTGGGCGATCCCGATTGGCAGAAAAATTTTCAGCGTAACAGCCAGAATGCGACGCATGGGAGCGAGTGTAGCCGTACTTTTGCTGCTGTTGTTCACGTTTACCCTCTATGTGAATACAAGCTCGACAGAGGCCAATGCCCTCGTCATTGACGGGGAAGTGATGGCGATGAATACGCCAAAGACACAGGTCATCTCCTCTTCCATGCAAACAGACGATGGTACATACGTTGTAGAGGCACAGCCGTTTTCTTCCCAGCCCAACGCGCTTGCGAGTGCGACGGCTTCGATCGTGCCGCTGGATGGAAAGCCGACTACAGCGGATGCAGCCAAGCCGAACTACTTGATCGTGCTTAGTGTCTTTGGGATTTTGATTACTGTGTTGACAATGAGCTGGCTTACTCGTGCATAATGGTATAAGATCAAAAGGAATGAAAAGACCGTCCTAGGACGGTCTTTTGTGGCTATTCATCCAGAATACGGCCGAAGCAAAATACATATGAGGTGAACACCATGCCAAAAAAATGGCTGTATGTCATAGACGAGGCAGTGAAGCGGATTGAAAACGACGAGGTGGAGCTTGGCTTGACGGCCTTGCAAAAAGTCCAGGAGCACGGGAGAGATCTCCCGGAAGTCATGATGTATCTGGCCGAAGTCTGGTACAGGCTGGGGCATTTGGAAGTAGCGAGCCAGTTGTTGTCGGAGGTGCTGGAGAAAAATCCGGGCATGTCGCCTTCCTTGCGCAGAGAGTGCCAGCTTTTGCTCGCGGAGATTGCCCTTGATTCCGGCGACTTTGAAACCGCGCAGCATTTGCTCTATGAGTGCAAGGAATCAGGCTATGAGAGCATTCAGCTCGACCTGTTGCTCGCCGATTTGTACGCGTTGCAGGATTTGGATGAGGTGGCTGTGAAATACCTGGAGCAGGCAAGGCAGAAAGAGCCGGACAATCAGGACATTTTGGCAGCTCTCGGCAATCTGTACTTTCGCATCGGCGAAGACGACGTAGCGCTGAAGCTTTTGGAACAGGCAGGGCATGAGAGCCTGGACCTGCTGTTGACCAAAGGGCGCTCGCTGGCGCAAAGCGGCCAGTTTGAGCAGGCGTACCAGGTGTTCCGCCAGGCGCTGGTACTCGACCGCTCGCCGGAAGTATTGTATGGAGCGGCTTTGATGGGATTCCATGTGGGACGTCTGGATGAAGCGATGGAGCTGGTGAACACGCTACAGGCGATTGACGAGGAATACGTCGCCGCGTACCCGTTGGCCGCCGACATTTCCCTGTCGCTCGGCAAAACGGAGCAGGCAATCGATGCGCTGAAGCAATATGTGTCGCTGTCCGGCTTCGACCTCGACCAGATTCGCCGCCTGATCGCGCTCCTGACGCAGGCAGGACGATATGACGAGGCCAAAGAATACCAGCAGCTGCACGACCAGTGGGACCCCGAAACAGACGAAGAGTAAGGCGAAAACGCATGTTTGCAAAAAAAATCGACGAACAGGAAGTCACTCATGTGGCTTCCTGTTTATTTTTCCGCTTATTGGTAAGAATGAGGGATACAAGAAAGCCATCGCAAAGAAGGGATGCACAGATGAACTTGGCTGAGATTTTGGTGTATACCGATATCCGGCAGCTCCATCAGATTGCCAACCACTACGGATGCGAATGCAACCCTCATTCCAAAAACGAGCTGATTACCTCACTCTTGTCCAGTCTGCGCCATCGGTTGACGATCTCCCAGGAAGTAGCCCAACTGTCATCGGCAGAAACGCATTTTTTACTGCAGTTGCTTCTGGACAAACGAACCGTCCTGTCGCTGGAAGATTTGCTGGCCAAAGCCGGAGTCGCTCTGGACAGCGCGAAAGAAAAGAAACAGGAAGAAGCAAGAAAGTTCGTGGCGGCCGCCATGAGAAGAGGATGGATTTTCCCGGCGAAAAGCAAGACGGTTGGGCAGTATCAGATTCCGCTGGACATCCGCGAGCCGTACATACAAGCCTGGCTGGATCAATGGCGCGAAGAAAACGCGCTGGTTGTTCCGGGACCGGAAGCGTACAGGGATGAAGGAACGGCCCTTTGCGACGATATCATGCAATTTTTACAATTCCTTCAGCAGGAGCCTGTTCCGCTCACGGCCGAAGGGGGCATGTACAAACGGCATCAGCAGCAGTTGTTTCAATTTTTGTCTGTGAAGGAAGAACCGCTTTTGCCGCAAAAATGGCGCTTTGGCTACGGGCTTCACTTCGATGTGTACCCGGATCGCTTCTCGTTGCTCTATGATTTCTGCTACTACCACAAATGGATTGAGGAAGCGGAAGGAAGAGTAGCGATTACGGAAGCGGGCCGCGAGCGGCTGGAGCAGCCGTACACCGATCAGCTCTACCACGATGTGATCCGTTTTTGGATGAGATTGTACAAGCGGGCGATCCCCAATTTGCCGATGCTCGTCCAGCTGATTCCGCTGCTTGCCGCAGGCGGCTGGGTTCGGCAAGAATCGCTGATGAACACGCTGCTTGCGTGGATCAAGGAGTTTTACTACGATGCACCCGCAGATATTTTGGTCAATCGCGTCTGCAAGATGATGGTGCATCTCGGATTGCTTCGAGTCGGCCAAGACGAGCAGGAACAGTGGTTGTACACGGCCACCTATGCGAGCCAGACTTGGCTTCGAAAATACAACGGCTTTACGGAAACGACTATTTTATTGAAGTGAGGGATGGGTATGGAGTGGCCGAATTTCTATTCCAACGCGTACGGAACGAACAATCAAATGGTATCCGGATTGCTTTCCGAGATGGTAATCGACGAGCAAATGCGTCAATACCGCAAGCGGACGCTTTATCAGGAAATTGATGAGGCGCTGGCGACGAAAAACAAGGAGCTGTTTATCCGTTTGACCGACGAACTGAAGGAAATCATGGCCTACGAAAAGGCCTGACCCCTACTAGGAAGCGATATTGCGAGTCTCCGCGGATTCATGGTACGCTTGTTTCCGTAAATCTGCACGAAGAAGAGGAGACGACTCTATGCAATGGAATGTGAACGAGTTGGAAAATTGGGAGGAGCTGCGGCCTTATGTGGACACCGCGCTGCTCCCTCTTTATTTGTACAGGGACGGGATCGAGGTCAAAGACCATGCGCTGCGCATGCACTACCTGCTGAATGTGGCAGCGGGCATCGAACAGCGCCTGAAGGGGAGGATTCTGCTGTTTCCGCTCAGCTATCGGTTTGCGGCAGCAGAGCAGGAACAAAAGACGCCACCGGGCTTCGCCTTTTCGATCGGTCTGCACTTTGCGGGGGACAAAATCCGGTTTGACGATCAGGGAGAGGCATGTACGCTCCTGCTTCCGGTCGGGGAAGAAGATTTGGATTCGTCTGTGCGTTTTGAGGTGACGATCGATGTGTTTACCAAAGAAATTATTCGTTTGTGGCAGCAAAAGAGTGCGCAATAGAGAAAGCGTTTTCCGGTCATACTACAGGAAAATGGGAGGTACAAGCAGCAAATTTTGACAAAATGGCAACAATCTATCCGCAGGCGGTGGTTGGGTTTCGTCATGTCCACTGGACATTCTTGACATCTTTATAGGCGTTAGCTATGATTGGGATTGACCTAGTGTATATGTATGAAAACGCCATCGTAGCGCTATTTTACAGGATAAGGAGGGAAAAAAGAGATGGGAGACAAACGCGAAATTTCCAGACGTACATTTTTGAACTACGCACTCATGGGAACTGGCGGGTTCCTCGCTGCGGGAATGATCACCCCGATGATTCGTTTTGCGGTGGATCCCTTGCTGCAAGGACATGCAGGTGGAGATAAAGTGGCTGTTGGTTCGCCGGACGAGTTCGGTCCTGTACCAAAGCGCGTTGAATTTAAGGTCCATACCAAGGACGGTTGGTATGAATCCGAATCTACATTGTCTGCATGGGTAACCAGAAACGAAAAGGGTGAAATCCTTGCTCTGTCCCCGATCTGTAAGCACTTGGGATGCACGGTTGACTGGAACACCAGTCCAGAGCATCCAGATCAGTACTTCTGTCCATGTCACCTGGGCCGTTATACCATTAACGGCGAGCACATTCTGGGGACACCACCAACGGCATCTCTTGATGAGTATGAAACAGAAGTGAAGGACGGCAAGCTGTATTTGGGTAAGATAAAGGCAAATCCTCGTCCGGGGGTGAACGGCTGATATGTTGCAAAAAATGTATGATTGGGTCGATGAGCGCCTGAATATCACTCCGATGTGGCGTGACTTGGCCGACCATGAAGTACCTGAGCACGTGAACCCGGCACACCACTTCTCTGCTTTCGTTTACTGCTTTGGGGGCCTAACGTTCTTTATTACCGTTATTCAAATTTTGTCTGGGATGTTTTTGACGATGTATTACGTGCCAGACATTATCAACGCATATGAGTCTGTCAAATACCTGCAGAACGAAGTGGCGTTCGGGGTAATCGTACGCGGTATGCATCACTGGGGCGCGAGCCTGGTCATCGTGATGATGTTCTTACATACGTTGCGCGTGTTCTTTACAGGTGCGTACAAAAAACCTCGCGAGCTGAACTGGGTAGTGGGCATGCTGATTTTCTTCGTCATGTTGGGACTGGGCTTCACAGGCTACCTTCTGCCATGGGACAACACCGCATACTTTGCGACAAAGGTAGGTCTGGAGATTGCCAACTCCGTTCCCATCATCGGTCCTTACGCGAAAATGCTGCTCACCGGTGGAGACATCGTCGGTGCGCAAACGCTTTCCCGCTTCTTCGCGATCCACGTGTTCTTCCTGCCTGGCGCATTGCTCGGCCTTTTGGGAGCGCACTTTGTGATGATTCGTTCGCAAGGGATCTCGGGTCCACTATAATCGGTCTTCGATAAAAAGGAGGAAATAGCATGGCAAAACAAGACAAAGATGCTACCTTCGTCGGAGATTCCCGAGTATCGGCGAAGCGTATCCCTAACATTTCTCCATCCTACTCCGATTTTCCGGGAAAAACAGAGCCGTTCTGGCCGAACTTTCTGCTGAAAGAGTGGATGGTGGCAGCTGTTTGCTTGGTTGGCTTCCTCGTGCTGACGGTTTCCCACCCGTCGCCGCTGACTGACAAGGCAAACCCGAATGATACGTCATTCGTTCCCTTGCCAGACTGGTACTTCCTGTTTCTGTACCAAATGCTGAAATACCCGTGGGCTGCAGGCGACTGGGTAGTCTTTGGTACCATCGTTGTACCAGGTGTCGCATTTGGTGCTTTGATGCTTGCTCCTTGGCTGGATACAAGCAAAGAGCGTCGTCCTTCCAAACGCCCGGTAGCGACCGGTTTGATGATGACCGCTCTTGTAGGGATTTTCTACCTGACGTGGGCTGCGGATCACGAGCACTCCCTCAAACATCCGTCCGGCAAAGATGCTGGCGGTGCTGGTTCCGGCTCCAGCGCAGCGGCTCCTGCACCTGCTGATTCCAGCTTTACGGCAGATGCGGTTTGGAAAGCGCAAACAAGCTGCATGGGGTGCCACGGCAAAAACATGGAGGGCGGCATGGGACCCAATCTCCAAAAGATCGGTGAAAAATACGATGCAACGCAGATTGCCGACATCATCAAAAACGGGAAACCACCTGCAATGCCAGGCGGCTTAATCAAGGATGATGCGGAAATCGCCAAGCTGGCTGAATACATGGCAACCTTGAAATAAGCTAATAGGGAAAAAGCTGGCTGACGATGCGGTCAGCTTTTTCTTTAGCGGCGTACACAGCGGGAGACGATAAACATGATCTGGATATGGGAGTGGTTTACACATTCTTTGGGGAAAAGATGGTTTCTATGGACGCTGTTTATCGTAAACCTGCTGGGAACTATATACGGATTCATCTGGTATAAAAACCAACTGGCAGAGACGCCAGCGTACTTGACTCCTTTTGTTCCAGACAGCCCGACAGGTAGTGGACTATTTACGCTGGTACTCCTTACCTACTTGTTGGGTCGCCATATCCCGGTACTAGAAGCCTTGGCAGGCATCACGAATTTCAAGTACGGTGTATGGGCCGTCTGCATCATCTTGGCGGGTTGGATGATGGGGAATGAAGTGCGTTGGACAGATGTGATGTTGATCTTTTCCCATGCAGGCATGGCGGTTGAATCGGTTTTGTATGCACGCTTTTACAAATTAAGCATCCTGCCGGTAGGGATCGCTGCCTTGTGGACACTGAACAACGATTTTTTGGATTACGTCATGGACATTCATCCGTGGTTGCCGAGTGTGCTTGATCCATACGAAGGCTTTGTAGGATTGTTTACCGTACTTCTCAGCCTGATTTCCATATCCGTCATCTGGCTGGTAAACGCAAAGCACACGATAAACAAGGTCTAATCTTGTCCTCCTTTCCATAGGCTGTACTAGGGGAAGGAGGTTTTTTTCGTTGAAGAAAAACATCCGCTTTTTATTGTTTTTTCTCGCGATCGGGCTGTTTTTGTCGTGGCCGATCCACAGCCTGTACTCGAAGCTGAACCAGCCGATCGAGGAGCAGCAGCTAGTGGCGCTGGATCAGATCGCGAATGAATTTTTGACCTACGCCAAAAAAGGCGACCTCGAAGGAGCGCAGCAGCGAATTCTCCAGTTGGCCGAGAAGTTTCCCAACCAGCATTTGACCTATCCGATTCGGATTGAAAGTCTGAACGCCGTTACCCAATCGATTCTGGCGGCCAAAAAAAGCTTTGCCGCCACGAACGTCAGCGAGCAACAACTGTTGTGGCACGCTACGCAGGTTCGGGTGGCAATTGACGCGCTGACGCACGAGCATCAGCCGATGTGGCGCAGTTATTATCCCTCCCTTGTGACCCAGGTGCAAAATTTGCAGCAATCGGCTGTGGAGCGCAATTACAGCCAGTTTCGCGAACAGTTTGACGAGAACTACCGCCTGTTTTTGGCGATCAAGCCGGGAATGAGCATTCAACTGCCGGAGGAGCAGCTTGCTTCTATTTCTGCGGCGTACGACGTCATTGCCAAAGAGCTGCGAAACGCGCAAATGGATTGGCAGCTTGTCAGAGAAGCATTGCGCGATTTGAACGGCTCGATCCAGACGGCGTTTGTCGGCGAAGAGAAAAATACCTTTGGCTACTTGATGATGCGGCCTGATTCGCCTCTGACGATTCTGCTTTCCATTTCCATCGCCCTGGTCGTTGCCTTGGCGTACGTGGCTTGGAAAAAATACCAGGGAGAGATTCGCTCTGCCTGAAAGCCCGAAGTACCAACGAAAAAACCTTGCCCGTATTCGGCAAGGTTTTTTCGTATAGCTTTCGGATGGCGCCAGCCTGATGGCTGTCGTCCCCTTTACTCTTACTCATGCAAAGGCTTTTTGTTTTCATCGAGGGTGAAGCCTTCGCCGAGCACCTCATGAACATCGTTGACGATGACGAACGCATGCGGGTCAATCTCCTGCACGATCGTTTTGAAGCGCATCACTTCGTTGCGGCCGACGACGACGTAGATGACTTTCTTTTCTTCGCCAGAGTACGCTCCTCTACCGGCAAGGAGGGTAACCCCGCGGCCCAGATCGAGAATTTGCCGGGAGATTTCTTCCGCGTGGTTGGAAATGATCGTCAACGCTTTGCCGGCATAGGCGCCGTCCTGGAGAAAGTCAATGACGCGCGCCGCAATGAAGACGACGACGAGCGTATACATGGCGCTTTCCAGATTCAGATAGACGAGCGAGGCGCCGATGACGAGGATGTCGCCAAAAAACAAGGTTCGTCCCATGCTTACGCCCATGTACTTTTGCAGCAATCGGGCGATGATGTCCACGCCGCCAGTCGTTCCGCCATAGCGGAAGATTACTCCCAGGCCGACTCCGACCGCTACGCCAGCGTACAAGGATGCGAGCAGACGATCCTGCATCACGAGCGGCAATACGCCGTCAAACAACGAAAGGAAGACAGAGAGCGAGACGGTCCCGAGAATCGTATAAAAAAAGGCAGTCCGGCCGAGAATTTTCCAGCCTAAAATGAACAGCGGCACGTTCAAGGCAAAGAATACGATCCCTTGGTCCACGGCGGGAAACAACAGCTTGATTAAGATGCTGATTCCGGTGATGCCGCCCTCGGCAAGATGGTTGGGGATATTGAAGGCATTGATGCCGAATCCCATAATGGCAGAACCGATAATGATAGCGATGATGCTTTTCCAACGTATGTTCATAGTGTCCTCCTGTTTTGCCGGAGCGAAAACGACGTGTTTACGTCCGACATGGTGTGCAGCAGCACGGCGAAATCGTCATGATCGGGGGCCATACGAAAGCCATTATAAAGGAACGATGATTTGATTGTCCATATGTTGGAAGATCGCGTATTGAGATTTGGCAAACGCAGCCTTTTTGTGTACGATAGGAAAAAGAGAACAGGATGAAACCAAAAGGAGTGGGCGAATGGAACGGCAAAAAACGATGCAGGACATGCAGCAGGAAGTGGACCGATACATATCGCAATTTAAAGAAGGATATTTTTCGCCGCTGTCCATGCTGGCTCGCATGACGGAAGAAGTCGGGGAGCTGGCACGGGAAATCAATCATTATTACGGCGAAAAGCCCAAGAAGAAGGACGAAGCCGAGAAAACCGTCGAAGAAGAACTGGGAGACGTGCTCTTCATCGTGATCTGCTTCGCGAACTCGCTGGGCATCGACTTGCAAGAAGCATTTGATCGTATTATGCACAAATTCAACACACGCGATAAAGATCGCTGGACAAGAATTGAGGAGAACAAGCAGAATGGATAAACAGATTCGCGTAGCGGTTGCAGGCGCAAATGGCCGCATGGGCCAGGAAGTGGTGAAAATGCTGGCGCAGGATGCGCAGTTGATCTACACCGGGCATTTGGATACCCGTCTCGCCACCGCAGAAATCACCAGACAGATGGAAGAGATGAAGCCGGATGTGCTCGTCGATTTTACGACACCGCACAGCGTCTACCAAAACATGGAGCTGTGTCTGGCTCATGGGGTGCGGCCAGTAGTGGGGACTACAGGGTTGACGCCGGAACAATTGGAAGAAATGACCGAGCGCTACAAAGAGGCGGGGCTTGGCGCCATCATCGCGCCGAACTTTGCGATTGGCGCGATTTTGTGCATGAAATTTTCGGCGATGGCAGCCAAGTACATGCCGCATGTGGAAATCATCGAGCTGCACCATGATCGCAAGCTGGATGCGCCGAGCGGTACAGCCTTGAAGACGGCAGAAATGATCGCCGCGGTGCGTCGGGAGATGAAGCAGGGGCACCCGGAAGAAGCGGAGACGATTCCCGGCGCACGGGGAGCAGAGTACGAGGGCTTCCGCATCCACAGTGTGCGATTGCCGGGTATGGTCGCCCATCAGGAAGTGTTGTTCGGTTCGACCGGGCAAACCTTGTCCATTCGCCACGACTCGATCAGCCGCGAATCGTTTATGCCAGGAGTCAACTTGGCGATTAAGGCGGTCATGAGTTTGGATCGATTGATCTACGGTTTGGAACATTTAATTGATTAAACGTTTGATTAAAAAAGCGATTTCTATCGAGACATAAGGGAGAGTTTCTCGTGAAAATAGCATTGATTGCCCATGATCGAATGAAGGAAGAGATTGTCCAGTTGGCCATGGCCTACGAATCCATTCTGGCGCAGCATGAGCTGTACGCGACAGGAACGACGGGCGGAAGAATCATGGATGCCACTTCGCTGAAACTCACCAGATTTTTGTCCGGTCCCTTGGGCGGCGATCAGCAGATCGGGGCGATGATTGCGCGCAACGAGATGGACTTGATTATTTTCCTGCGCGATCCGCTTACCCCGCAGCCGCACGAACCGGATATTATCGCGCTTCTGCGCCTGTGTGATGTGCACAAAATACCGTTTGCCACCAATCTCGGCTCAGCGGAGATCATGCTCAAGGCGCTGGAGCGGGGAGAGCTGGCTTGGCGCGACGTGCTGCACGAGGAGAGCGAAGCATGAGTACACTCGACATTTTGGCGATTGGCGCCCATCCCGATGACGTGGAGATTGGGGCGGCAGGTAGCCTGCTTTTGGCGGCAGCTTCCGGTAAACGGGTGGGCATTCTCGATCTGACCTACGCCGAGCTGTCGTCCAACGGCACGGTGGAACGCAGACAAGAGGAAGCGGCTGCGGCCGACAAACTGCTCGGGGTCGCGGCACGCTACAATTTCGGACTGCCTGACCGCGGGCTGGAGGCTGTGAGAGAGGAAGCCATCGCGCGCGTAGCGGAGCTGATTCGGAAGACGCGTCCGCGCACGGTACTCGCCCCGTATTTTTCTGATCGGCATCCCGATCACGAGAGCGTAAGCCGCATCGCGCGCGAGGCCATCTTCAACGCGGGCATCCGCAGGTACATGCCCGATCCGGAGTTGGCGGCGTATCGCCCTGCTCAATTTCTGTACTATTTTATTAATACAACGGCAACACCGCAGGTCGTGGTGGATATCACGGCGGTTTTTTCGCAAAAAATGGAAGTTCTCCGTTGCTACCGCAGCCAGTTCGAGCTGGAAGAGGGCAGCGTGCCAACACCGCTCACCAATGGATACCTTGAATCCGTCGAGTATCGCGAGCGGATGTTTGGGCAGCAGGCAGGCGTCCGTTATGCCGAAGGATTTGTCGGCGCCGCGCCGTATGTATTGACCAGCTTGTGAGAAGGAGTGACCCCTACGAAATGAAGATCGGGATAACATGCTATCCATCGCTGGGAGGTTCCGGGGTGGTGGCGACGGAATTGGGCAAGCTGCTGGCGGAGCGGGGGCATCAGGTGCATTTTATTACGGGCGGGATGCCTTTTCGCCTGGGCGCTTTCCACCCGAATATTTTTTACCATGAAGTCGAAGTGAATCATTACGATGTGTTCAAATATCCTCCCTACGACTTGACGCTGGCCAACCGGATGGCGCAGGTGGCCAAAACGGAAAAACTGGACTTATTACATGTGCATTATGCCGTGCCGCATGCGCTGTGCGCTTTTTTGGCCAAGCAGATGGTCGGAGATCATTTGAAGATCGTGACTACCCTGCATGGGACAGACATTACCGTTCTGGGCTACGACTCGAATTTAAGCGACATGATTCGCTTCGGAATCGAGCGCAGCGACCTGGTGACGGCTGTCTCCAACGATTTGATTACACAGACAAAAGAGCTGCTGAACGTCGAAAAGGAAATCGTTCCTGTGTACAATTTCGTCGACAAGCGCCGCTACTATCCTAAAGAAGTCGAGCAACTGAAAAAGGTGTTCGCGCCGAACGGAGAAAAAATCCTCATGCACATCTCCAACTTCCGCCCGGTCAAGCGGGTTCCTGATGTCATTGACATCTTCGCGCGGGTGAAGGAGGCGATGCCTGCCCGTTTGATCCTGATTGGCGAAGGGCCGGAAATGGGCGTAGTCCGCAAGCAGATTGCCGAGCAAAATCTGACCGACGACGTTTATTTTCTCGGCAAGCAGGAAGACGTCGCAGAGGTTTTGTCCATGGCGGACCTGATGCTGTTGCCGTCGGAGAAGGAAAGCTTCGGACTCGTCGCGCTGGAAGCAATGGCTTGCGGCGTGCCGGTTGTGGCGACTGTTGCTGGCGGGATCCCCGAAGTAGTGGTCGACGGCGTCACTGGCTTTTTGCGCCCGATCGGGGATGTCGAGGGCATGGCGCAGGCAGCGATTCGCCTGTTGCAAAACGACGAGCTGTATCGTGAATGTTCCGCGAACAGCATCGAGCGTTCCTGCAAAACGTTCTGCCACGAGACGATTGCCTCCCGCTACGAGGCGCTGTATGCGCAATTGCTCGGGTAGAGCCTGGGAAGACGCAGACGAAACGGTTACGGACGGGACAGATTGCTTTTCGCCAGCTGGTGCAGCTTGGATACCAAAATAAAGAGCCCATACAAAAATCTCATGTGTATCGCCTCCATATGGAATCAGGTGGACCATGCGAGAAAGGGGGGGTGACATGACGCTTGATCTGGCAAGCCGGATTCTGGAAACGTTGGAGAATCACGGCTTTGAAGCGTATTATGTCGGCGGATGTGTCCGCGATTGGCTGCTGTCTCGGCCTGTGCACGATATAGATATATGTACGAATGCCCATCCTGGCGACGTCATTCGCCTGTTTCCCGATCACGTCCCGACCGGACTCAAGCATGGAACGGTATCCGTGAGAATCGCAGGGCAGTTTTTTGAAGTGACGACGTACCGAACGGAAGGGAAGTACGAGGACTATCGCCGTCCTGCTGATGTCCGGTTTGTTTCCGAGCTGAGACTGGACCTTGCGCGCCGGGATTTTACGATGAATGCGATGGCGATGAACCGCGCCAAAGAGCTACAGGACCCGTTTGGCGGGCGGGCGGATATCGAAAGCAAGCTGGTTCGGGCCGTGGGCGAGCCGCTTGTGCGTTTTCAGGAAGATGCGCTGCGGCTTCTAAGAGGCGTTCGGTTTGCCGCCCAGCTTGGCTTTTCGTTGGAGGAGCAAACGCTTGCGGCCATGCGGAAGACGGCTCCGCTCCTGTCTCATATCGCGGTGGAGCGCGTCCGGGAAGAGCTGAACAAAATGCTCGGCAGCGATTCGCCGCAAATCGGCTGTGCGCTGATTCACGAAATCGGGCTGTTCGCGTACGCCCCTGTCTTGCAGCGGCTGTTTCGGGAGGCGGCTGCGGAGTCCTGGCGGATTGTCCATGTCAACACGCTGCCGCAAAAATGGTCGCTCCTGCTGTATGCGGCCCGTTTTACCGTGGAGGAGTCCAAAGCGGTTTGCCAGCTGTTGAAGATGTCCAAGCGGGAGACGGAGGCGATCGTCGGCTTGGTGGAGCTTTTGCGCCGCGTGCAGCCGAAATGGGACGCTCCCGAGACGGTCGAGTGGGGACAGCTGCTGCTTGACGCAGGCTGGGACACCTGCGAAAAGCTTGCCGTAATATTGCAGGGCTGCTGGTGGAATCGGCAAGAGCAGGCGCACAGCCTGATGCAGGCACTGGCAGAAAAGTACCGGGCCATGCCTGTGAAAACGTTGAAGGAGCTGGCTGTAACAGGGCTTGACCTGCAAGTCGCGCTGCAAAAAAAAGCGGGCGAGTGGATTGTCCGGGTGCTTCGGGCGCTGCTGGTGCAAACAGCCCTCCACGGCTTGCCGAATACGCCGGAGGCCCTGATCGAAGCTGCACAGAAAGAGGTTGCGCAAGATGAACATTAAACAAGTCATTCTTCAAGCATTTCGCGACCAGCCGGGACGCTTCATCTCTGGCGAAGAATTGAGCCAGATGTGCGGCTGCTCGCGAACGGCTGTCTGGAAGCATATCGAGGAGCTGCGGCGGGACGGTTATGAGGTCGAGGCGGTACGCAAGTCGGGGTATCGCCTGCTTGCCGCGCCGGATCGGCTGTCCGCCGCCGAAATTATGGCGGGGCTTGCTACCACAAGGATTGGGCAGCACGTCATCGCCCACGACGAGGTCGTCTCGACACAGCCGCTCGCGCACGAAGCGGCGGCAAAAGGGGCGGAGGAAGGCACGCTTGTGTTGGCGGAGCAGCAGACGGGCGGCAAGGGGAGACTGGGACGTCCCTGGCACTCTCCCAAAGGGACAGGCATCTGGATGAGCCTGATTGTCCGGCCTGCGATTCCCTTGCCGAAAACGCCGCAAATGACCTTGCTGACAGCCGTGAGCGTCGCCCGGACGATACGGGAAGAAACCGGATTGCCTGTCAAAATCAAATGGCCGAACGATATTTTTATTGGCGATAAAAAAGTGTGCGGGATCTTGACCGAGTTGAGCGCCGAAGCAGATCGGGTCAATTATCTGGTCATCGGCATCGGCCTCAATGCCAACAGCGTGCAGGCTGATTTTCCGGAAGAGCTGCTTGCGATTGCCACTTCCTTGCGCATCGAGTCGGGCAAACCGGTCAAGCGCGTCGCGTTTATCCAGCGGTTTTGCCAAATTTTCGAGGCAGAGTACGACCACTACTTGCGGGAGGGCTTCCAGCGGGTGAAACAAGAATGGGAAGCTAACTCCTATTCGATCGGCCGCTGGGTGACGGTACAGACGATCTCGCAAAAGCTGGAGGGCGAGGCAATCGGTCTCGATGAAGAAGGCGTCCTCATGGTTCAGGATCGCGCGGGACAGATTCACAAAGTGTATTCGGCAGACGTCAATTATCGTGCAAAGGGATAGAGGATTTGTTATACTCAAAACGGGAGGCTGTATCTCGGAGAGAACGGTACTCCCGGCGTAGTTTTGGCATCATGCTTGTATGAAGGCAATTGCAAGGACAAAAATCTGCTCAGAGCCTTTGTGGACCGAGACAGAAGGAATCCGTTTATGACAAGTATGTCTCTTTGGCATGGACAACCTTCTCCTCGATTCGAGCGAGAAGGTTTTTTTGTTCCTCTCCATCCACGAAGCTTGGCGCGAAAAAGGAGAAGACGCAAATGACCAAACAAGTCACGACTTCCGACATCCGCAAAAAGAAACAAGCGGGCATCCCGATCTCGATGGTGACGGCCTACGATTTCCCGTCTGCGAAGCTGGTGGAAGAGGCTGGCGCAGACATGATTCTGGTTGGCGACTCGCTGGGAATGGTTGTTTTGGGCTACGACTCCACCCTGCCTGTGACGATGGACGACATGCTCCATCATACGAAGGCGGTCACGCGGGCGGCCAAACGCGCTTTGGTAGTCGCGGACATGCCGTTTCTCAGCTACCACGGAACGGTTGAGGAAGCGATCAAAAACGCGGGCAAACTAATGCAGGAGGGACTGGCCAGAGCGGTGAAGCTGGAGGGCGGAAGCGAGCTTGCGCCACTCATGACCCGTCTGGTGCAGGCAGGTATCCCCGTCGTCGGGCATATCGGCCTCACGCCGCAGTCCGTGCATCAGCTTGGCGGCTACAAGGTGCAAGGGCGAGATGTGGAAGCGGCCAAAAAAATGCTGGCCGACGCCTTGGCGATCCAACAGGCAGGCGCCTTTGCCATCGTGTTGGAGTGCGTGCCGGAAGAAGTAGCGAAAATGATCGCCGAAAAGCTGGAGATTGCAGTCATCGGCATCGGCGCTGGCCCTGGCTGCGACGGTCAGGTGCTGGTGTTCCACGATCTGGTTGGCTATGCGTCCCAATTGACTCCGAAATTTGTCAAGCGCTACGCTGACATCGGCACGTCCATCCGCGAAGCGGTAGCGACGTATATCCAGGAAGTCGAGCTTCGCCGCTTTCCTGGTCCGGAGCACGTCTTCCATGCGTCCGAAGAAACGATCAAGGAGCTGTACGGGGAAGGAGTGACCCGGGTATGATTCAGACGATGCAGCAAGTATCTACCATAAAGGAATTGCGCGCGGAAATCAAAGCGGCACGCCGCCAGGGAAAAACGATCGGGTTTGTGCCGACCATGGGCTTTTTGCATGAAGGTCATCTCAGTCTGGTCAAAGCGGCTCGGGAAACATGCGACCTGGTGGTGATGAGTATTTTTGTCAACCCGTTGCAATTTGGCCCCAACGAAGATTTTGAGCGCTATCCGCGCGACATCGAGCGCGACAGCCAGATGGCGGCGGGAGCGGGAGTCGATCTCTTGTTCACCCCGTCCGTCGAGGAGATGTACCCCACCCCGATCCTGACGAAGGTATCGGTCGCACATGTCACGGCACCGCTGTGCGGCGCTTCCCGTCCGGGCCATTTTGACGGGGTATCGACGGTCGTGCTGAAGCTGTTTTCGATCGTTCAGCCTGACTACGCCTTTTTCGGGCAAAAAGACGCCCAGCAGGTGGCGGTCGTCACGCAAATGGTCAAGGATTTGTCCATTCCGGTCGAAGTCATCCCGTGCCCGATCGTCCGGGAAGCGGATGGGCTGGCGATGAGCTCGCGCAATGTCTACTTGTCGGCGGAAGAGCGCGCGCAGGCTCTCGTTCTCTCGCAAAGCTTGCGGCAGGCATCCGCATGGCTGGAGGAGGGGCTGCCCCTCGAAGAGATCAAAGAGCGCATCAAGCGGATGATTGCGGACAAGCCGCTCGCCGAGATCGACTATGTGGAGATTTTGCGCTATCCCGATTTGCAGCCTGTAGAAAACGAAACGTCCGGGCAAGCGATTATCGTGGCACTTGCCGTTCGCTTTGGCAAGACGCGCTTGATTGACAACCTGATTGCCACGATTCGCTGATCGCTCGTCGACCAGCGGATATATTTTCGAGAACGACAAGGGAGGAAATGCCTGTGTTTCGCACGATGATGAAGGCAAAAATCCATCGCGCCACGGTGACCGAAGCCAACCTCAACTATGTAGGCAGCATTACTATTGATAAGAATATTTTGGATGCACTGGATATTTTACCAAATGAAAAAGTGCAAATCGTCAACAACAATAACGGTGCCCGTCTGGAAACGTATGTGATTGAAGGAGCGCCAGGTAGCGGCGTGATTTGCCTGAACGGCGCAGCGGCTCGTCTCGTGCAGGAAGGCGATATCGTCATCATTATCGCCTACGCCTTGATGACAGATGAAGAGGCGCGTACCCACAAGCCGCGCGTGGCGATTATGGACGAGAACAACCGCATCAAGGAGATGCTCGGCGAGGAAGTACACGCGACCATCCTGTAAGCGAAAAAGCGAAGCCCGCAAAAACGCATAGAGCCACCTGCCTTGTGAGACAATGAAACTACTCATGCCTCACCAGGGGGTGGCTTTTCACGTGAAAATCGAAGACTGGTTCCAGACGCTGCGTACGAAAGCACAGAGCATTGAAGAGCGGTGGAAGGAAGCCTCGGACGAGGAACGGCTTCAGCTGGCCGACCAATTGTTTTACTTGCGTCAGGTCAGCGATACGGTCGTAGATCTGTGGCTGCAGTTTGAGGAAAAGCTGTCCAATGCCATCCGCCACATCAAGCAAATCGAGGGGCAGCTACCGGCCGTATCGCAAGAGGAAAAGGCCGAATCGACCGTGAACAAAGCAGGGGAAGCGCTCGTCCAGAAAGATGCCGGCAAGCAGGCTGCTACAGGAGCGGACAGCGAGGCCAAGCAAGGCAAGCTTCCAGAAGAGATGCATGCGTATGAGCCGGTCTTTCGCCGCGGAGAAGGGTTTTACCATCTGCGCATGTTTCAGGACGCCAAACAATGCTTCGCCCAGCTGGTGGAGGGGTCCCCGGACTGGGAGAACGGTCGGCTGTATTACGCCTACAGCTTGCTGTTTTGCGACGACAGGGAAATGGCGTTTCGCGAGTTCCGCCTGCTGGCCAAATCGGCAAGCTCTCCGACCGTCGTTGCGATCAGCTACAACGCGATCGGCTGCATACTCGCTGAGGAAACGCAATGGCTGGAAGCGGCGCAAGCCTTCAAAACCTCGTTGGAGACCAAGCCGGACCAGGAAGAAGCCAGGTACAATCTCGCGCTTTGCTACTTGATGGATGGCGATGCCCAGGAAGCGCTGGATGAAATCGAAGGCTATCTGGATAAACACGAGCATGATTGGGAAGCGCAGCTGCTCTGGCTTCGCGCCGCCCATTTGTTGTTTCGGATGGACGAGACGGCGGAGCTCGCCCCGCCTTCCAGCCTGTCCTTGCCGCATCGCGAGCTTGACAGCGCGACGTTGCAGGAAATGGCGCATTTATATGAAGCGGCGGGCCACTATCACAGGGCACAGGTCTGCTATCACTTTTTGGCCGAGCGGCTGCCAAAGGAAGGCTGGGTGTGGCACGGACTGGCGTGGAACACCTGGTTGATCGCCGGCAGCAAACGGGCGTTGACCTTGCTGAAAAAAGCGATCAGCCTGGCTCCCGGGCAGGACGACTTCGTATTCAGCTACGGTTGGATTCAATTGTTTGACGGCAACATTCCGGCGGCGATCGCAGCGTTTCGCCACATGCTGGAAAAAGACAGCGAAAATCGTCTCGGCCAGTCGGGGATGATTGCTGTTTTCGAAAAAGTGGGCGAGACGCGAGAAGCAAAGCGGCTGGCCAAGCGGTTTCTGGACGATGCAGACCCGTACCTCCGTTCCCTGGGGTATTTTCATTTGGGCAGACTGGCGATGATCGAGGAAAACTGGCGGATGGCAGAGCAGTATTTTCAGCGGACGTTGCCGCACGCCGACCAGTTTCGCGAAATTCCTCTGTATTTGCAGGTATGCGCAAGCAAACTCGGCGGGCAAGCGGCCCAGGGCGAGCTTGTGCAGCCGTAATCGAGGTCGAAAGCAGGAATATTCCCCTTCGTTGCCGAATGGGAAGGAGTGCGGATGACAGGTTCCGCCCAGGTTACGAGGTGACAACGCTTGAATCGATTCGTTGTAGTAGATTTTGAAACGACGGGGAGCCATCCGCAGCAGGGAGACAGCATTATTCAGATCGGCGCTGTGGCCATCGACGACGGTCAGATTACCGAATGCTTCTCGACGCTGGTTCATCCCGGACAGGACATCCCCCCTTTTATTACCCAGCTAACGGGAATTACCAACGAGATGGTGGCCGATGCCCCGACGTTGGAAGAGATATTTCCTGCTTTCTTGCGAATAATGGATGGACGGGTGTTTGTTGCCCATCATGCCAGCTTTGATCTCCAATTTTTACAAGAAGCCCTGCTGAGCCAGGGCTATTATGCGTTTGACGGCTACGTACTCGACACGGTGGAGCTGTCCCGCTTGCTTTTGCCCATGCAGAACAGCTACCGGCTCAGCGAGTTGGCGTCCGAGCTTGGGATCGAGCACGACCATCCCCATCAGGCGGACAGTGACGCGCTGGCAACGGCCAAGGTGTTTTTGCATTTGCTCGAGATTTTGCAGCAATTGCCGCTTGTGACCATTCAACGGCTGCACATGTTGGTTTCGTCGTTTCGCTCGGACATCAGCGTTCTTTTGCGGCACGTGGAGATGGAAAAGCTCGCGGAGCTGCCCGTGCTTGGGGCCAAGCCCGCAGAGGGAAAGACGCAACTGTGGGACGTCTATCGCCAGTTGGCCTTAAAAGCGCGCAAGGAAAAGGGCAAAGTGAGCTTCCAGCGTCCCCAAAACGAGCTCCTTTGGGCAAAGGCATTCGGCGAGCAACTGGAGAAGCTCATGGACGACAAGGGACAGATGCAGGCGAGCATGAGCGGCTTCCAGCGGCGGGAAGCCCAGGAAGCGATGATGCATGCTGTTTTTGATGCGATGCAAGATGGCGTGCATCTTCTGGTGGAGGCAGGCACGGGCACGGGCAAGTCGCTGGCATACTTGCTGCCAGGCATCATTTGGGCGCATCAGAATCGGGAACAGCTGGTGGTCAGTACGAACACGATCCAGCTACAGGAGCAGCTGCTTCACAAGGAGATTGCGATTTTGCAGGAGTCGCTGCCGTTTTCCTTTACGGCTGCCACGCTCAAGGGCAGGGGCAACTACTTGTGCCTGCGCAAGCTCGAACAGGCGCTGGAAGAGCCGGTGGAGGGCAGCAGCCAGGAGATGAGGCTGGCGAAGGGACAACTGCTCATCTGGTTGACCCAGACCGAGACAGGCGATGTGGAGGAGCTGAGCATGCCGCCGAGCGGACAGCTTTTGTGGCAACAAGTAAAAAGCGACACCAGCTCGTGCCTGAACCGCGCCTGTCCGTGGTTTAGCCGCTGCTACTACTTCCAGGCGAAAGAGCGGGCAAAGGAAGCGGATGTCCTGATTGTCAACCACGCCCTGTTCCTTAGCGACCTGCAAGCGGAGAACCGGATTTTGCCGCCCTACGAGGTCGCGATCATCGACGAGGCGCATCATCTGGAGGATGCCGCTACCCAGCATTTGGGCAAGCAGCTGACGACCACCCACGTGCTGTTTTTGCTCGATCGCGCTTCTGCGGAGGAAGACGGTCCGATTGCACGCTTCGCAGCGGAACTGGAAAGCTGGCAGCCCGGCGTTACCCAGGAGCTGTCTGCTCCCCTCGGTGAATGCAAAAAGCTGTCTCTTTCCATGCGAGAAAAAGCGCAGCAATGGACGCAGCTTCTGTTTGCATGGGCAGCGGATCGCGCAGAAGAGACGACGGATGCCGGCCGGGAAACGGTGCGCTACCGCGAAGCCTCCTTCACCGGAAAGCATGAGAAAATCCGCAAGGTGACGAAAAAGCTGCTGGAGCAGATGACGGCGTTCGCTGTGGTGCTGGAGCAAATACTGAGGATCGTCCCTCAGGAGGAGAAGCCGCCTTTTTCCCTCCGCAGCCTGCAGACCGATTTGTTCGGGCTGGTGAAGGAGTGGCAGCAGGTGATGGAGCTGATGCATTTCTTTTTGCTCGATCAAGACGACGAATACGTCTACTGGATGGAAGTCGAGTCGCGTTCGAACCGCAAACAGGTGCATTTATCGGCGGCCTTGCTGAACGTGGCGGATTCGCTCGCCGAGCCGCTTTTTTCGCAAAAGCGAAGCCTAATCATGACTTCCGCGACCTTGACCGTGAAAAACAGCTTCTCTTACGTCATGAACCGCTTTGGACTGGACAAGCTTCCCGCCGAACGGGTGCGCACGCTGGCGCTGCCATCTCCGTTCCGGTACGAGGAACAGGGGCTTTTGCTGATTCCGTCCGATTTTCCGTCGCCGGGCAAAGACAGCGACCAGGCGTACCTCGATGCGATTGTCCAGGGGTGTGTCGATGTCGTCGTCGCGTCGAAGGGCAGAACCTTGATCCTGTTCACCTCGCACTCCATGCTGCGGCTGGTGTACCAGGCCATGAAGGAGCGGCTGGCCGAGGAAGCGGAGCCGTATACGCTGTTTGGACACGGCATTGACAGCAACAATCGCAGCAAGCTGGTACGCTTGTTCCAGACGTTGGAGAGGAGCGTGCTGCTCGGAACAAGCAGCTTTTGGGAAGGCGTGGACATTCAGGGCGAGTGGCTGAGCAGTCTGGTCATCGTGCGGCTGCCGTTTGCGCCGCCGAATCACCCTGTCTACCAGGGACGGGCCGAATCGCTCAAGGCAGAGGGAAAAAACGCGTTCATGTCGCTATCGCTTCCGCAGGCTGTCCTTTTGTTCAAGCAAGGGGTCGGGCGCTTGATCCGTCATCATCTGGATCGCGGCGTCGTGGTCGTATTCGATACGCGTGTCGTCGAATCGCGTTACGGCCGTTCGTTTTTGCAGTCCCTCCCGCCGTTCCAGGTGGAAACCGGCTCCTGGCCGACACTGCGCGAGCGGATTGCCCCATTTCTTAGCAGGCAATCTTTGTCAGATTCCTGACAGGAAGCCATAGTCTAGCGAGGATTTCGGTGATAAAATAATGGTTATGGAAAAAAGCGGGCCTGGCTGCTGCTCGTCGCGTGGACGACCATTTGCAGGAAGTGACAAGCAAAAGAAATAGGGGGAAGACCGAACGTGGCAAAACACGAAAAAATTTCGGAAGCGGTCGTCCGCCGTTTGCCGATTTATCTGCGTTACCTCAGCTATTTGCAGCAAAACGGGGTGACCACTGTTTCCTCCCAGCAAATGGGCAAAAATCTGGATGTGAATCCAGCCCAAATCCGAAAAGATCTGGCTACCTTTGGCGATTTCGGGAAAAAGGGGATTGGCTACGACGTCAATTACCTGGTAGAAAAAATACGTCAAATTTTGAAGCTGACAGAGGAAGTTCGCGTCGCGCTGGTAGGAGCCGGCCATTTGGGGCATGCGATCAGCAATTACAACGCTTATTTGAAAGATAACATGCGGATTGCGGCCATTTTTGACAATGATCCCGGCAAGCTGGGAAAAGTCGTGGCGGGCATCCCGATCCAGCCGTTGCACGAGCTGGCGGATACGATCGCCGAGAAAGAAATCAAGCTGGCGATTATTACCGTCCCAGCGTCGGCTGCGCAATCCGTATGTGATCAGTTGACTCAAGCGGGTATCAAGGGAATTTTGAATTTTGCTCCTACGACAATTCGCGCAAACAAAGATGTGCGCATTCACTATGCGGATGTGACATCCAATTTGCAGAGCCTGGCCTATTACTTAACGTAAGAATGGAGTGTAACCATGAAAAAGACCATCCTCATCCATGCAACAGTGATTACCGTCAACGACCAGAATGAAGTGATCCACGATGGAGCGGTCGCCTTCGAGGGCGACAAGATCACGTATGTAGGACCGACGCCGGAAGATCTTTCCGACGCCGGCTACGATGAAGTCATCGACCAAAAAGGCGACTTCATTCTGCCGGGTCTGATCAATACGCACGGACACGCGGGCATGTCGCTTCTGCGCGGCTATGCGGACGATTTGCCGCTACAGCAGTGGCTGGAAGAAAAAATGTGGCCGCTGGAAGCGCAATTTACGGCCGACTCCGTCAAATGGGGAACCCAGCTGTCGTTGATCGAGATGATCCGCACGGGGACCACGACGTTCGTGGATATGTACGATCACATGGATGAGGTAGCCAAAGCGGTAGAAGCGTCCGGCATGCGCGCTCGCCTCTGCCGGGGCATGATCGGCCTGTGCTCCGAAGAAGAGCGACAAGCCAAGCTCCGCGACGCGACTGCGTTTGCCAAAGAATGGCACAATCAGGCGGATGGCCGCATCACCGTCATGATGGCGCCGCATGCTCCGTATACGTGCTCGCCGGAATTCATCACGCAAATCATCGAAAAAGCGGACGAGCTGTCTTTGCCGCTGCACATCCATATGTCCGAGACGGCCTGGGAAGTCGGGCAAAACGAGAAAGACTACGGGCTGCGTCCGGTCGCTCACCTGGAGAAGCTCGGCATGTTCAAGCGTCCGACGCTGGTTGCGCACGCCGTACATTTGACGGATGAAGAGATTGACATTTTGGCAAACTATCAAGTGAAAGTTTCCCATAACGTCGTGAGCAACCTGAAGCTGGCGAGCGGTGTTGCGCCTGTGCCGAAAATGCTGGCAAAAGGCGTGAGCGTCTCGCTTGGCACGGACAGCTCGGCGAGCAACAACAACCTCAACCTGTTTGAAGAACTGAAGCTCGCGGCGATTTTGCACAAAGGCGTAAACAACGATCCGGTTGCGGTGCCGGCCGAGCAAGCGCTGCGCATGGCGACACGCTACGGCGCAGACGGCGTATTCCAGGCCGATACGCTCGGCAGCATCGAGGTAGGCAAACAGGCTGACCTGATCGTTCTCGACAGCCATCAAGCTCATTTCCACCCGGCCCATGAGCCGATTTCCCATGTCGTCTACGCCGCCAATGGCCGTGACGTCAAAGATACGATTGTGGCAGGAAAATTTTTGATGCGCAACCACAAGCTGCTCACAATCGACGAAGAGCGTGCGATTTACGAAGCAAACCGCGTGTTCCAGCAGTTGAAACGGTAAAAGGCTCCTGTCTGGTGTGGGACAGGAGTAAGGGAGTGTAGGTGTAGGTAGGGGAATATGGGTACTACATCGTGCCGTGCTCATTTTCGCCACAGCTCTGTCAGGGGATGATGGCGAAAATGCAGTGTGGGTGTGTGCGACAGTTGACGCAATGGAGATGACAATCCAGCCCAGGAGACGCGGTATTCCTGTAGCAAAAACCCAAGTATGTCAGGAGATGCGTTTTGTTGCGGTGACTTCACGCGCTCACCTCCTTGCGGGTGTAACAGTAGTATGACCGAGCCGCCGCCAGCTATGATTAGCAACTTTTCCGTGTCGTTCTAAAACCTTCCCGTATAGCATAGGCTAGAGACAAAAATGGGACAGGGGGAACGCCAGATGTACATCCGGCCCAAACAGCTGTGGTGGCTATTCCCGATCTTTCTCGGACTGTTCTGCCTCGGGATGGCGCTCGGTTTGGCAGGAAAAGGGGGCTATTCGGCTGGGACTGGAAACGACAGGGCGTCCGCAGCCAGGCTGGAGCCGGATTCGGTATCGCAGCTGCTGGAGCAACTGACACAGGATGGGGAGCGTGCCTTTCTCGTTTCCATGCACGATCAGGCATTGAGCGGGCGCTACGTGCGCGAGGAGTTTCAACTGGATGGGGAAATCGGGGGGCGCAGGCTGGCCATCAGCCGTAGTCGCGAACAGCCGGTTTCCGTACGCATAGACGGACAGGTGCAGGACCATGCCGCCCTGCCCTACGCTTTGTTTACACCGTATGAACATGCCGTGCTGCTGAAGAGTGTGCTGCCGTCCGTCTCGCCTGAGACTATCGCCGATACGTCGGGCAGCAATTGGAGCGGTTATCGGCTTATCGTGCCGCCGGAAAAAGTGACGTCGCTTGTGGCGAAATGGCTGGGGCCGTCTTTTCCGATCGCGGACATCACGCCGGAGCTAGCGAAAGGGATGCGCATCGAGTATCAGCTGTGGTATGAGCCGGATACAGGCACGCTTCGCCAACTGGAGCTGGAAATGCAAATCAGGACGGCAGCTGGCGTCCAACAGGACCAGCTTCGCTTCCGTTTGTAATGTCAACCGTATAAAGGAGTTAACGGGAACGTGCTAGTGAGAATCATTGTGGGAGCGATCATCGTGCTTTTGGTGACAGGCACGGGAATGACGTATCATCTGACGGCTTCCGTAGCGGGGGAGCGCAAGCAATTCGAGACGACGGTCCGCGAATGGGTGCAGACGCGGACCACGATTGCAGAAATCGAGTCCATCGACGAATATCGCGGGACGGAGAGCTACGCCGTCGTCATCGGCAAAAACCAAGCCGGTACGCCGGTTGTCGCCTGGATGACGGCGGAAAAAGTCACATTTGATCGAATGGATCTCGCCGTACCGCGCAAAAATGTCGAGGAAGCAGTAAGCAAGGCGTTTCCGCAATCCGTGATTACCCATATCGTCCCTGGGCTGGAAAAGGACAAGAAATTTTGGGAAGTCACCCTAAAAGACGCCAATGGCCGCTACCGCTACTTGCACTATGACTTGTTCAGCGGAGCTTTGCTCGCTTCTTACGTACTGTCGCCCACATAATCGCTTCCGAACAAAACAGAACAGAGGACGGAGGACAGGTCTTTTCCACAGGGAAAAGGCCTGTTTGGCATGCCACCCAACATCTGTATAAAAAATTGATATACCCATGTGATATACTGGCATTGTTGACAAGAGAGAACGCAATGGGGGGGAGTAGCCGTGCAGTTGAAAAAGAGTGCGATCGGATTGTCCTTGCTGGCGACACTAGCTCTCCTGTTCGGAGGATGGTTCTTGTATCAGAAGATGGAGATCGAGGAGCCAATCCGCGCAGAAATTGGTCAGATGCAATCAGCCACGTTACACGATTTCCATGTGAGCAAAGACAGCATTCAAATAGATTTGAAAGTGACCCATCCGGAGGAGTTTCCAGCCGAGTACCGCAGCCTTGTTTCCCAGGCGGAAAAGATCGCCGGCAACAAGCAGGTGACGATTGCGGTGGCGAATCAGTCGGAAACGATGACGGATATTTGGGAACGCGGCCAGTTTGTTTTCACGGAAGCGATGGAGCTGCGTCAATACAGCCGCATCCCTTCGCTGGTCGAGGAGTGGAAAAACACGAACCAGCTGGATGAAGCGACCGCCTTGATGGATGATGCCAACGTCTACGTTTACTTGAAAAAAGGAACGGAGGATTTCTTCGCCATCCTTCCCCGTTCCGAGGCAAAAGAGGTGACGGCACGTGGGTAAAGAGCTGCTGATCGGCGTCGGTTTTGCCGTGATGATATTTCTCGTGTTTCTCGGGGTGAACATCACGCCATTTTTGCTGTTCGCCGCTGTGCTGGGGGCGATTTACTTCCTTGTCATTCGTCAGCAAAACGGACAGGGGGGCAATGTCGCGCTCGGCGGAAAAAGAAAGCAGAGCAAGCACGAAATCCCGAAGTCGGACGTGCAGTTTGCCGATATCGGCGGACAGGAGCGCGCCAAAAAAGAGTTGAAGGAATCGCTTGATTTTCTCGTGTACAAAGACAAGATCGAGCAGTACGGCATTCGCCCGATCAAAGGCGTGCTGCTGACCGGGCCTCCGGGAACAGGGAAAACGCTGATGGCCAAAGCCGCAGCGAACTACACGAACTCCGCGTTTGTGGCGGCGTCCGGCTCCCAGTTCGTAGAGATGTACGTAGGGGTCGGGGCGCAGCGCGTGCGCGAACTGTTTAAAGAAGCGAGGACGATGGCGGAGAAAAATGGCCAGGACAGCGCGATTATTTTCATCGACGAGATTGATGTCGTCGGCGGAAAAAGGGATGGTCAGCAGCAGCGGGAGTACGACCAAACCTTGAACCAGCTTTTGACCGAGATGGACGGAGTTGCGACGAGCGACAAGCCGCGCATTTTGGTGATGGCCGCGACGAACCGCAAAGACATGCTCGACCCGGCATTGCTTCGCCCGGGCCGTTTTGACCGTCACATTACCGTGGATTTGCCTGACAAGCCAGCGCGCGAGCAGATTTTGACCATTCATACGGCGAACAAGCCGCTCGGCGCAGATGTCGTCCTGGAAAAAGTGGCGCAAGAGACGTTTGGCTTCTCCGGTGCCCAACTGGAAAGCGTCGCGAACGAGGCGGCCATTTACGCCATGCGCGACAAAAGCGACAAAATCATGGCGAAGCATTTTGCCTATGCCGTAGACAAGGTCATGCTCGGAGAAAAAGTCGATCGTCAGGCTTCCGAGGAAGAGAAGAAACGGGTTGCCCTGCATGAGCTGGGTCACGCGATCGTAAGCGAAGTCGTGCGGCCAGGCTCTGTCTCGCAGGTCACACTGACTCCGCGCGGGCAAGCGCTCGGCTACGTCCGGCAAAATCCGATGGAAGATCGTTATCTGTACACCAAAGAGGCGTTGGAAAAACAGATTATGGTCAGTCTGGCCGGAGCGGTCGCGGAAGAAATCTACTACGGCGGACGCAGCACCGGCTCCAAAAACGATTTTGAGCAGGCGCTGGGAATGGCGCAGGAAATCGTGACGAGCGGGATGTCGGAGCTTGGTATCGTTCATTTGCAGTACGTCGACAAAAACCGGATTCATGACGAAGTGGAGCGTCTGCTTTCCCGGCTGTTGGAGGATACGCGCAGACTGCTCCGACAGTATGATACTGTATTCCAGTCAGGTCTTGACACGCTTTTGGAAGCGGAAGTTTTGCAAGGAGACGCATTCCGCGCGCTTCTGTCCCAGACGAGACAGGAAGCCGCTGTATCGTAATCGCCTGGCGATTCGTTGCCCGAACCTGTCGGCCCATCATTTTGTTGGGCTGGCAGGTTTTTTTATCGGGGAAACAAATTTCGCGGTGCGGTGCCAAATGCCTAGAGGGTGAATATGTTACAAAATAAGACAGGAATGACATCAGGAGGCAAGGAGACTCTATGGCGAATGGGAACCGAAAAAAACCGGGCAAAGGCCTGGGCAAAACATTCCGGCAGACGTTGCATGAAATTCCGCTGATGCAGACGTCTTCTACGGTGCAGCGCGACTGGATCGACGACCTGGAGCTGGAGTTGGAGCTGTTGGAGAGCGAACCCATCAGCAGCGGAAAGCCTGGCGCTCATGCACCCAGAAATCCCGTGCAACTGCCGCTGCAAAAAATGCCCAAGCAGGGCGTGTCCTCCAATCAGACGACGTTTTCCAAAATCATCAAAGAGCGCAAGAGCGACCGGGTGCACGTGCCAGTCGACACCGATGACTTGGCAGATCAGTCCGTCACCACGGAGAAAATCGCCGATCATGCCGTTGATTCCTCCAAGATCAAGCCGGGTTCGATTGAGACAGCCTTGTTGCAGGATGATGCGGTGGACAGCAGCAAGCTCGCGGACAAGAGCGTGACGGCAAGCAAGCTAAAGCAGGAGGCAGTCGGGTCCCAGCATATTCGCGAAGGAGCCATTTTGCCTCATCATCTAGCGGAAAGCAGCGTGGACGGCAGACAGATTGCGCCTGGTTGCGTGACCGGGCGGCATATCGCCTTTCACACCATCTACAGCCAGCATTTGCAGCCGGAGTCGATCACCCGCGATAAAATCGGTCCGTATGCCGTCTTGACCGAGCATTTGGAGCATGCAAGCGTCACGTCGGACAAAGTAGCCAGAGCTTCTATCGGTAGTATGCACATCCAGGCTGGCAGCATCCAGACGAGCCACTTGCAGGAGGGGGTGGTCACTGCGCGAAAAATCGGGGAGCAGCAGGTCACGACAGGAAAAATCGCGGATCAAGCTGTCACGCACGATCAATTGGCGAACAGAAGCGTGGGGGAGCAGCACCTGATCGAAGAAAGCGTCCGCACGAGGCACCTGGCGGCCGGGGCTGTTTGCGCGGAAAAACTGGCGCAGCGTTCGATTGAAGGACAGCACCTGAGCGATCGTGTCGTGGGCCGTCACCATCTGCAAGACGATGCAATTCGGACTCAGCATCTGCACAAGGGCGCGGTAACCGCAGAAAAGCTGGCCGATCATGCGGTCACGGGAGCGAAAATCGCATCGAGAGCGATTGGGACGAACCATCTTTCCGATCAGTCGGTTACGCAGGAGAAGCTGGCTTTTCGGGCCGTAGAGACCCATCGACACCGGGGGATGACGTTGCAGCAATTCGGCTTTGTCCCATTCCGCATCCCGGCAAAAAGCCAGATCGCAGATGTCACGGTACGTCTGCCGCTGCCTTATGCCGATACGCACTATTGTCTGGTGGCAATGACCAATCAGGCAGGGGTGTCTGCTGCCTTGAAGTACACGAAACGCACCTCGGCCGTGCTGACGGTTTTTCGTCACGAGACCGGACAGGAAGACAGCGGCGTGCTACAGTGGATCGCGATCGGAGAAAAAGGCGAGCCTGTCCACGACGAGCTTCATGGGCTGCCGATGCATCTGTACGAGGAGGACGTTCTGGAGGAAGACTGGGAAGAGGGCGACTACGAGGCGGATGAAGAGCAAGGAGCGGAAGACGACGAATTCGGCGCCGAAGCGGCTGGCGACACAGACGACGGGAACACCTAGCGCAAGGGCAAAAGCAGGGGAGTCGCTGGCGAACGCACCAGCCGATCTCCGCTGCCTTTTGTTTACATAATTATATTATGGTCATCATCTGAAAGGGAGTCTTTCATTGAATTTGCCTTCCCCCAATAGTATAATGATGGGGTGTACATAGTCTGTTGTGTGGCATGGTAAATGGAGGGAACAATTCGATGTTGACGACGATTGCCCGGGTAGGGCAGCATGTTGGACAAGAAGTGCGCATTGGATGTTGGCTGTACAACAAGCGCAGCAGCGGCAAGATTCAGTTTCTGCAGCTTCGCGACGGGTCCGGCTTCATCCAGGGCGTGGTAGTAAAAGCAGAAGTAGCGGAAGACGTATGGGAAAAAGCGTCCCGACTGACCCAGGAAAGCTCTTTATACATAACCGGTGTCGTTCGCGCAGATGACCGCGCTCCAAGCGGCTTCGAGCTGACGGTAACAGGCGTGGAGATCATTCAGATTGCCCAGGAATACCCGATCTCGCTGAAGGAGCACGGCGTCGACTTCCTGATGGATCACCGCCATCTGTGGTTGCGCACTCCGCGTCAGCGTGCTGTCATGGCGGTTCGCTCTGAAGTGATTCGCGCTGTCTATGAATTTTTCCACGAAAATGGCTTCGTGAAAGTAGACCCGCCTATCCTGACGCCGACTTCGGCAGAAGGAACAACGAACCTGTTCCATACCAAATATTTTGATGAAGACGCCTATCTGTCCCAATCCGGCCAGTTGTACATGGAAGCTGCCGCAATGGCATTGGGCCGCGTATTCTCGTTTGGTCCGACCTTCCGTGCGGAAAAATCGAAAACCCGTCGTCACCTGATCGAATTTTGGATGATCGAGCCGGAGATGGCGTTTGTCGACCATGAGGAAAACTTGCGCATTCAAGAAGCGTTTGTGTCCCACATCGTGCAATCCGTCCTGAAAAACTGCCAGCAGGAGCTGAAAACGCTGGAGCGCGATACGACCAAGCTGCAAAACGTAACGGGCTCCTTCCCGCGCATCACCTATGATGATGCGATCAAGCTGTTGCAGGAAAAAGGCAGCGAGATCAAGTGGGGCGACGACTTCGGTGCGCCAGACGAGACGCTGATCGCCGACCACTTCGACAAGCCGGTGTTCATCACACACTATCCGACCGAGATCAAGGCATTCTACATGAAGCCCGATCCGGAGCGTCCGGAAGTGGTGCTGTGTGCGGACATGATCGCGCCGGAAGGCTACGGGGAGATCATCGGCGGCAGCCAGCGCATCGACGATCCGGAGCTGTTGGCGAAGCGCTTTGCCGAGCATGAGCTGTCCGAGGAAGCGTATCGCTGGTACATGGATCTGCGCAAATACGGTTCCGTTCCTCACTCCGGTTTCGGACTGGGCCTTGAGCGGACGATTGCCTGGATTTGCGGGCTGGATCACGTGCGCGAAACGATTCCATTCCCGCGCATGCTCTATCGCCTCTATCCGTAAGGTACTTTTTCGGCATTCCCATACACCCTGTTGCGAGAGGGCAGCAGGGTGTTCCTATTGTAGGGCGTGAAGGGCGGCGCGTATGGACGCCCTTTCTTTGTGACTCCAAGTTACTCCAACCCAGAGGTGAACATGCGTTATGGATTCCCACATATTGCAGTTGTTGCAAGAAGGTGCAACATCCGTCTCCAACCTTCTTCTGAAGATGTACAAACGAATGTCCTTGGCAGACGACGAAATGATGCTGCTCATTCATCTGCTTTCTTTTCAGCAGGAAGGGAATCGTTTTCCGACCTTGACCGAGCTGGAGGAACGCATGTCCATGTCCAGCATGCGATTGATCCAATCGCTGCAAAAGCTCTTGAAGGAAGACTGGATCCGCATCGACGAGTTTATCGACCCGCATACGGGGCTGCGCCATGAGCAGTACAATCTGACCCCGTTGTACAAAAAACTGTACCAGACCTGGCGCGAGCAGCAGCCCGATCCCCGGATGTTGGAGACGTTCCAGGAGACAGCAGTCACCGTGGACTCCGAGCCGGTGGGGCTTTATTCCCGGTTTGAACAAGCTTTTGGCCGGCCCCTGTCTCCGTTTGAACTGGAGAGCATCCACATGTGGACAGAGCAGGACGGTTATGAGGAAGAGCTGATTTTGACAGCCTTGCGCGAAGCCGCAACCGTCGGCAAGCTGCACATTCGCTATATCGACCGCATTCTTCTGGAGTGGCAAAAACAGCAAATTACCACGGTCGAGCAGGCCCGGCTGTACAGCCTGAACTTCCGCAGACAAACCCAATCCAAGGACTTTCGACAACCGCTTTGATGCCAGCTATCAAAGCGGTTTTTTCTATTGTCTGTCACCTTTGTACGCGTACCCATTTTCCGCGTTTGTCATAGCATATTACGTAGAAGTACGTTGCAGGAGGGAAGACTGATGGAAAAACGCAAAAAATGGGATCTGCCGCATTGGGTCACGCCAGGAGTCTTTTCTGGCCATTTTGTGGTCGATGAAGCGGTGGAGCGCATCTCGATTGTGAAGCCTGGTGAAAAAGGACAGGAGGTGGAAAAAGCGACAGCGACGGAAAAGACCGCTTGCGCGCAGCCCGCAGAGGGGCAGGAGCTGGTGCTGGAACCGAAATTCGAGATTATCATGAGAGAAACCGACGTGGTCACCACCGCGCAGCTGGAGAAGCTGGAAGAAGAGGTTGCCGCTTTGAAGGAGTCGCTTGCCGCCTGGGAAAAACGGTGGAAAAAAGCCGAAGAAGAGCAGGCCAAAGAAAGGCAATATCTGTATCAGGTGGTTCTTTCCTTGAAAAAGGAGTGGGAGAGCGAGCGTAATGAACATCGCCATAATTAGCCCGGGGCCATTCTCTGTGCCACCCGTCAAAGGCAGCTCGGTGGAGCACGACATCGACGAAGTGACGAAGATGATCGATCCCGAGCACAAAGTGACGATCTACACCCGGCGCTGTGCGACCTACCCCAAGTCGTCCGTGGAGGACAACCGGGAGTTCATTCGCTTCTCGTACGATGGTCCGACGCCTTATTTGCGCAAGATCATCAAGCATATTCGCAAGCATAAACCGGATGTCATTCTCGTGGAAAATCGGCCGATATACGTCTTGCAGCTGAAAAAGCATTTTCCGCACATTCCGGTTTTCGTCAACATGCATTCGCACGTCTATGGTTCTCCTGCCATGATTAGCAAAGCAAAAATGAAGCGTGTCGTCCGGCTGTCTTCCGGATTTATCACGAACAGCGAGTTTTTGCGCCAGCATTTTATCAAGTCGTGCAAAATCCCCCCGCACAAGATTCATGCCGTTCATCTCGGGGTGGATGTATCGCCGTATCAGGTGGCGAAGCTGCACTATACGATCAAAAAGCTGCGCAAACAGATCGGCCTTGCCCCGGATGACCGTGTCCTGTTTTATGCGGGAAGGCTCATGCGGGGAAAAGGCGTTCATCTTCTCATCAAAGCGTTTCACAAGATCAGCAAGCAAGATCCGCGGGCGCGGCTGGTCATCGTCGGCGGAACCGGTTACGGGAGCAATCGCCTGAATCCGTACGTGCGGGAGCTGAAAAGACTGGCGAAGCCGCTTGGCGACAAGGTACGCTTCGTCAATTTTGTGCCCAGTGCGCAGATGCCGCTCTATTACCAGATTGGCGATATCGTGGCGACCCCTTCTATATGGAAGGAAGCGTTTTGCCGCGTCAACCTGGAGGCCATGGCATCCGGCAAGCCTGTCATTTCCACAACGCGGGGCGGGGTCAAGGAGGTTGTCACGCATCAGGGCAGCGGGTTCTTGCTGCCGCCCAAAGACTGGGAACAGGAACTGCCGGCGATTTGGGAGCTGCTCTGGAGCACGCCGCACATCCGCACGGAAATGGGCAAACAGGCCTTGCTTCGAGCCAAGCAATTCTCCTGGTACGCGACGGCCCAAGGCTATTTGCACGTGTTGGCGAGTGCGGTGGGAAAACGTCCGAAAGAAAAGCAGTCGCTCCTGAAAACAGGCTGAGCGCTTGTGCAGCCGCTGGGTGATTGCCCTTTCTTTGTGGCAAGTGGACGCCTGCCCTGTCCAGATATCACGAGGCGCATACCTTATAAGTATCGCAGAGCACAACTGGGGAGTGATACTTGTGAAAGGGTTAATCTTGTGTGCTGGACGTGGTACGCGACTGCACCCCTTTTCCTATTCGCAACCAAAAACCCTCCTCCCTGTGGCCAATCATCCGGTATTACACTACTGCATCAGCAAATTGCGTGATGTGGGTGTTCATGACATCGGCATCGTCATCCACCCATCCCAAGTGCAGATTCCTCGCTTAGTAGGCAATGGTAGTCAATTTGGGGCTACCATTACGTTTATCGAGCAGGAGGTGCCGCTTGGAATCGCACATGCTGTCCATTTAGCGCAACCGTTCTTGCAAGACGAACCGTTTATCCTGTTGCTTGGTGACAACTTGTTGATGGATTCGCTGCACGGGCTAATGCGTGCGTTTACCTGTGAAAAATCCGACGGTGCTGTGATGCTAAGTGAAGTGGAGAGACCACAGGATTATGGGATCGCCGAAGTACAGGAAGGGCGTCTGGTCTCCGTGCAAGAAAAACCTCGTCAGCCAAAGAGCAATCTGGCTGTCATTGGCGCATACCTGTTTACCCCACCCATTTTTGAGTCGATTGCTACACTGCAGCCATCCGCCCGCGGTGAATATGAAATCACGGATGCGATCCAGTCGATGATTGATCGCGGCTTTCATATTGCGCATGCCATTACGAGCGGCAAGTATTCCGATGTGGGAACCATTGATCGCTGGCTGGAGGCCAACCGCTGGATGCTGACAAAAGAGTTGGGCCAGACGCATCAGATCGGGAGAAGGTCCGTTGTCACCAACTGCGAGATTGTCGGGCCTGTGGTGATTGGGGAAGACTGTCACATTGAAAACTGTCGGCTGGGGCCGTATGTTTCGATTCAAAATGGCGTGCATCTAAAAAATTGTACGCATATTGAAAACAGCATTTTGCTGGAAAACAGCTCGCTCATGGACGTCGCCTGGAGTGTCACGGACAGTGTATTCGGAAGGTCGTCTCAATTGACAGGGCAGTCAGCCAATGCGAGCGGCGTCTTCATTTTAAGCGACAAGTCATCGATTCGCATCCCAGCTGTGAAGAGGGAGGACAGATGAATCCAACCTTTACCGTGGTCATCCCGACGTACAATCGCGCCAAATTCATTCGCAAAGCGATCAACAGTGTCTTGCAGCAGACGACGAAAGACTGGAAGCTGTTAATCATCGACGATGCCTCGACCGACAACACGAGGAAGAAGGTCGAAAAGTATCTGTATCATCCGAACATCATGTACTACCGGATGGAGCAAAACTCCGGCATCGGAAAAGTGATGAACCAGGCCCTGTCGATGGTCGACACGCCGTACCTTTTGCAGCTGGATTCGGACGATTGGCTGCCCAAACGGACACTGGCTGTCTTGAAAAAGTACATTCGCAAAAGCAAAAAAAATACCGCGCTCTACTACGGCAACGTGAAAATCTGGCGAGTGCGGCGCGGGAAATACTACAATCCGTTTCTCGTCAAGCACAAACATTTTCGCAACAAATATGAATTTTTGAAGTACAACCGCTGGATGGTGGCGCCGCGCTGCTATCGGGTTGAGGCGCTACGCGAGGTGGGAGGATGGGACACCTCCGACAAATACGAAGGCAGAATCATGGAGGATCGCCGCATCATTTTGCGGCTCATTGAAAAATACCGCGTCCGGTTCATCAATCGCAAGCTGTACAACCGGACGAAGCACAAAGGGCAGTTGACCGACGACAAGATGAAGCGAAGACGCAATCATTTGCGGAAAAAAACGTTCAAATACTACCTCAAGCGCTGGGGAAACAAATACAAAGCGGTCTACGGCTACAAGGATGGCTATCTCGTCATTAGACGGTTGAAGAAAGTGAGGCGGCGGAAGCGATGACAAAAGCACTTGTCACCGGTTGTGCTGGTTTTATCGGGTCTCATTTGACCCAGCGCTTGCTAAATGACGGGGTGACAGTGATCGGCATCGACGGGTTTGTCGATAACTACGATGTTGCTGCCAAGCTCCGCAATCTCGCAGAGATCGGAAGCCATACCGCTTTTACTTTTCATTCCACCATGCTGCAGGCAGAGCGGTGGAAAGACTGGCTGGACGGAGTGGATGTGGTCTATCACCTGGCTGCGCTGCCCGGGGTGCGGAACAGCTGGGGCAAGGCATTCGCCGAGTATGTCAGTCACAATATTTTGGCGACCCAGCTGCTTCTGGAGGCGTGCATGCAAAGGCCAAAGCCGCCTGTCATCGTCGTCTCTTCTTCCTCTTCTGTGTACGGCACGATGCAAGGGACGCTGACGGACGAATCCGCTCCGCTGCGTCCCGTATCACCGTATGGCGTCACGAAGGAAGCGATGGAGCAGGTATGCTCCGTCTACGTCAAAGCGTACGGGCTGCCGATTACGATGCTGCGCTATTTTACCGTGTACGGCCCGAGACAACGACCAGACATGGCTTTTCACCGCTTTTTCCGGCAAATGATGAAGGGAGATCCCGTCGTCGTTTACGGAGATGGGCAGCAATCGCGAGACTTTACCTACGTAACGGACGCCGTAGAGGCCAACCTATTGGCGGGGCGCCACGCTGCACCGGGGGAGATATTCAATATAGGTGGAAATCGTGAAGTCAAATTGATTGACGTGCTGAACATCATGGGCACGCTCTTGAATCTCTCGCCGAACATCAGTTTTCAGCCCGGCCCGGCAGGCGACTCGCTGCGCACGTGTGCGGACATTCGGCTGGCGGAACGACGCCTGGGCTATCGTCCGCAAGTTTCCCTGGAAGAGGGGCTTCGCCGGCAGTTGGCGGATATGCGTTTGCAGTCGCGAAGCTAAAACTCGAAAATAGGAGGCCAGTTGCATGCATCGGGTCCTCGTCTATCGGAGAAAATTCCTGCCCAGAAGCGAAACCTTCATTTACGAGCAATTGCTTGGGCATCAGAGAGTCCGACCGGTCGTCCTGACCAGACAGCGACCGTTCAACCGCAAACAGTTTCCGTACGCGCCGGTTCATGTGCGCAAAAGCATGGCGGGCCTTTCCGGATGGCTGAAACGAAACAGGATCGCCTGTTTGCATGCGCGATTTGGTCCGGCAGGTCTGGAGCTGCTTCCCTACGCCAAAAAAGCGGGCTTGCCTTTGATTACTTCGTTTCACGGCTTTGACGCGACCAAGCGCGTGCGGGAAAATCCGGGCTATCGCCGCTCGTTGAAGCGACTGTTTCGCTATGGCAAGGCGTTTACCGTCGTCAGCCATCACATGAAAAAGCGGCTGATCCGTCTGGGCTGCCCAGGTGACAAAATCACGCTGATTCGCTCCGGCATTGATTTGCGCAAATTTCCGATGCTGCCGCCGCAGCCGGTCCAGGATGGCGAGTACCGTTTGCTCAGCGTTGGCCGTTTGACGGAGAAGAAAGGCATGGATACGTTAATCAAGGCGTTCGCGCAGGTGCACCAAAAGCATCCGAAGGCCAAGCTGATTATCGTGGGCGACGGCGAGGAAAAGAAAAAGCTGCGAAAGCTGGTGGCCCAATACAAGCTGGGCAGGCAGATCGTCTTCAAGGGCGCTTTGCCGCATCAGGCGGTGCAGCGCGAACTGGCGCGATGCCATCTGTTTGTCATTGCGTGCAAAACGGCGAAAAACGGCGACCAGGAAGGAATCCCGAACGTGCTGATGGAAGCGATGGCGTCCGGCAGGCCCGTGGTTTCGACGTATCATGCAGGCATTCCCGAACTGGTGGAGCACGGAGAGTCCGGCTATCTCGTCCCGGAGCGTTCCCCGACGAAGCTCGGCAGGATGATTAACCACGCGCTGGCTTCTGTTCATGAATGGCCGGAAATGACGGCGCGCGCCCGGATGAAGGTGGAGAATCAGCACGACATTCATAAGCAGCGTCTCAAGCTGGAAGAGCTTTATTTGCGTGTGATGAAAAAAGGATGAGGTGAAAGGATGAAAGTTGCCGTGATCGGTACCGGCTACGTCGGGTTGACTACTGCTGTCTCGCTGGCCATGAACGGCCATCAGGTGATCGGCGTCGATCTGGACGAAGCAAAAATTGTCAAGCTGAGGCAAGGCATTTCGCCCATCTACGAGCCTGGAGTGGAGGGGGCGCTGAACCAGGTGCTGAACAGCGGCGCCTTGTCGTTTACCACGAAGCTTGCGGAAGCGCAGGACGCGGACGTTTTCTTTGTTTGCGTCGGTACTCCGGAGGCGGCTGACGGAACGGCCGATTTGCGCTATGTGTACAGTGCCGTAGCGGCGATCGAAGGAATGCAGCAGGCTGCTCCCAAAAGGCGTATCGTCGTCATCAAAAGCACGGTGCCAGTCGGGACGGGGGACCAGGTAGCCGAGCTGCTCAGCGGCTGCCCGGAGCTGACGGTCGCGTCCAATCCGGAGTTTTTGCGGGAGGGGAGTGCGCTGGCAGATGCGCTTGCGCCGTCGCGGATTGTCATTGGAGCAGGCGACCCGGGAACGAGCGAGGTCGTGGAGGAACTGTACAAAGCGGTGGACGCTCCGCGCGTGGTCACGACCCGGGCGAACGCCGAACTGATTAAATACGCCTCCAACGCCTTTTTGGCGACGCGCATTTCTTTCATGAATGAGCTGTCGCGGCTGAGTGCGGCACTGGGCACAGATATCGTCACGATTGCAAACGGCATGGGGCTGGACAGCCGGATCGGGCCGGAGTTTTTGCGGGCAGGCGTCGGCTACGGCGGTTCCTGCTTTCCCAAAGACACGATTGCGCTCTTGCAGCTCGCTGCCCAAAACGGCATCTCGCTCGGCATTTTGGAGCAAGTGCGCACGGTCAACGCCACACAGCCTGTCTGGTTTTTGGAGCAGCTGCAACCATTCGTCCCGGACTGTCGCGGCAAGCGGATCGCGGTACTGGGATTGGCGTTCAAACCGGATACGGACGACATTCGCGAGGCGCCGTCTCTGGCCATCCTCCAGGCACTGGAGGAAAAAGGAGCCGCTGTGTACGCCTACGATCCGATCGCAGCGGACGCGGTGCGGCAGAAGTTTCCGAACGTTTCGTACACGAAGACAGCCGAAGAGGCGGTGCAAGGCGCCCATGCCGCGCTCTTGATTACCGAATGGAAACAGTGCGTAGAGCTTCCGTGGGAACAGCTCTACGAAAGCATGGCCCAGCCCGTCTTGCTGGACGGACGCAATGCGTGGCCGGCCCAGATCGTCAAGCAAGCCGGGTTTCACTATGTGGGAGTGGGAAAAAGCTGACTTTTTTGCATGAGAAGCTCAGCTTTTTTTTTTTGCTGCGAAAAAGCGGCCGTCAGCGCATGGGAATCATTTGAACAAGATGGCATAATACGGTAGGATAATCACATATGGATGATTTGACCATGATGGGCATAAGACGAGGGAGTGATTCGGTGAACAAAAGCAAAACATTGCCAAAGCGAAGTGACGTCCCTGCAGAATACAAGTGGCGGTTGGAGGATATTTACGCAACCGACGCGGACTGGGAAAAAGATGTGCAGAAGGCGAAGCTGCTGACCGAGCAGATTGCCGCCTTGAAAGGGACACTGGGGCAGTCCGGGGAGCAACTGCTTGCAGCGCTGACCTTGCAGGACGAGCTGCTGAAGACACTCGATACCGTGTACGTCTACGCGCGTATGCGCCGCGACGAGGACAATGCAAACAGCACCTACCAGGCGCTGACCGACCGTGCCACCAGCCTCAGCACGCAAGTATACGGCGCAATCTCCTACATACAGCCGGAGATTTTGGCGATCCCGACAGAAGAGCTACAGACGTGGATCAACGAAACCGAAGGACTCGCGCATTACCGGATTTTGCTGGATGAGATTACGCGCTTCAAGCCGCATACGCTCTCTGCGGAGGAAGAGGCGCTCCTGGCGAACATGAGCGAGCTGGCTTCTGCTCCGACCAAAATTTTTGGCATGCTGAACAACGCCGACATGAAGTTTCCGATGATTACGGACGAAAACGGCGAAGAGGTAGAGTTGACCAAAGGGCGCTACACGCAGTTCATGGAGAGCAAGGACAGACGCGTGCGCAAGGAAGCCTTCCAGGCGTTGTACGCCACGTACGGCAAGTTCCGCAATACGATTGCGGCAGCGCTGACCTCCGCGATCAAAGGAGACGTCTTTTACGCCCGGACGCGCAAATATCCGTCCGCGCTGCATGCGGCGCTCTTCGCGGATAATGTGGACTTGTCCGTGTACGACAATCTGATTGCGACGATTCGCGAGCATCTGCCGCTCATGCATCGGTACATTGCCCTGCGCAAAAAGCTGCTTGGCGTAGAGGAGTTGCACATGTACGATCTGTACGTGCCGATCGTGCCCGAGGTCGACATGAAAATCCCGTACGACCAGGCGGTGGCCACGATCAAGGAAGCGTTGCGGCCGCTCGGCGAGGAGTACGGACGCGTGCTTGCGGAAGGATTCTCCAATGGCTGGATCGACGTACACGAAAACGAAGGAAAGACGAGCGGGGCGTATTCATGGGGGGCGTACACGACCCATCCGTACGTGCTCATGAACTACCAGGACAACTTGAACAACATGTTTACGCTGGCGCACGAGATGGGCCATGCCCTGCACAGCTACCACTCTAACCAGGCGCAGCCGTACACGTACGCGGACTACAAAATTTTTGTGGCCGAAGTGGCTTCGACGCTCAACGAAGCGCTGCTGATGCATCACCTGCTGCAGACCACAACCGACAAGAAACAGCGGATGTATGTCATCAACTACTACCTGGAGCAATTCCGCGGCACGGTTTTCCGTCAAACGATGTTTGCCGAGTTCGAAAAGATTGTGCATGCGAAGGAGGAGCAGGGAGAGCCGCTGACCGCAGACTCGCTCAGCGCGATTTATCGCGAGCTGAATGTCGCTTATCACGGGCCGGAGATGGTCGTGGACCACGAGGTGGATCTGGAGTGGGCGCGGATCCCGCACTTCTATCGCAACTTCTACGTCTACAAGTACGCCACAGGCTTCTCGGCCGCTACGTCCTTGTCCAAGCAGATTTTGGAGGAAGGCCAGCCGGCTGTGGAACGCTACCTGCAATTCCTCAAGAGCGGCAGCTCCGACTATCCGCTCAATCTGTTGAAAAAGGCAGGCGTGGACATGACAGCTCCGACTCCTATCGCGGAAGCGTTGAGCGTGTTCAAAGGCTTGCTGGATGAAATGGAACAGCTTCTCGCAGAAAAATAAACGGCGTTGCCGCAAACAAGCAGTACGGCTAGCGACGCGCATGGCGATACAACCGAAAAACGGCAACCGCCGCACAACGAGAGGCAGCGGCGAAAAAGAGAAGGGGAGTGTGCGTTTGCCCCTTCTCTTTCTTTTCGTTCGTCAGAAAGTTCTGTAGAATAGAAGGCAAGGAAGTACATACTAAAACCGAATTGCGAAAGGAGTCTTGAACATGGATCTTCACTTGCAAGGCAGGACCGCTCTCGTGCTTGCATCGTCAAAAGGGCTGGGCAAAGCGACCGCGCTCTCCCTGGCGCAGGAGGGAGCCAATGTCACCATTTGCGGCAGGGACGAGCAGGCGCTGGAAGCCGTTCGGGGCGAGATTGAGCAGGCTGCGGGCCAGCCGCCCTTGGCTGTCCAGGTGGATGTGACCAAGCCGGGAGACATCGAGCGAGTCGTGCAGGAAACCGTTCGCCACTTCGGCGGCGTCGACATCCTGGTCAACAACTCGGGCGGACCTGCGACCGGCAAGTTCGAGCAACTGACAGACGAACAGTGGATTTCCGCTTTTGAGCTGAACCTGTTGAGCTACGTCCGGGCCATCCGCGCTGTTTTGCCGCATATGCGCGCCAAGCAGTTCGGACGAATTGTCAACTTCGCTTCCTCCTCGTTCAAGCAGCCGCTGGAAAATCTGATTTTGTCCAATACGTTTCGCACGGGCATTCTCGGACTGGCCAAAACGCTTTCCGCTGAGCTGGGGCCGGATGGCATCCTCATCAACACGATCGGCCCGGGACGGATCGAGACAGACCGTGTGCAGCAACTGGACGGACTGAGTGCCAATGCGCAGGGAGTCAGTGCGGCGGAAGTCCGGCAAAATTGGGAAAAGCAAATCCCGGTGGGCAGATACGGTCATCCCGACGAGTTTGCGCGCATGGTGACGTTTTTGGCATCGCCAGCCAACAGCTATGTCACGGGCCAGTCCTTCCTCGTGGACGGGGGACTGGTTCGGGCGATCTAGGGCAACGCCTGAAAAGAGCGAACAGGCAAAAGCGAAGGAGGCAATGCGCATGAGCAAGGAAAGCTCGTTTGATATCGTGTCCAAAGTAGACTTGTCCGAAGTGAACAACGCCATTCAGACCGCGTTGAAGGAAATCGAGAACCGGTTTGATTTCAAGGGGAGCAAGAGCAGCATCGCGCTGGAAAAAGAAGAGCTTGTCCTCGTCTCGGATGACGACTTCAAGCTCGGTCAGGTCAAGGATATTTTGCTGGGCAAGCTGGTCAAGCGAAATGTGCCGATCAAAAATCTGGATTACGGAAAAATCGAGCCGGCTGCGGGCGGCACCGTGCGTCAGCGGGTAAAGCTGGTGCAGGGCATCGACAAGGACAACGCGAAAAAGATCAACAACATCATCAAGGATGCGGGTCTGAAGGTGAAGACGCACATACAGGACGATCAGATTCGCGTGACCGGAAAAAGCAAGGATGAGCTGCAGCAGGTCATCCTTGCGATTCGCAAGGCAGACTTGCCGCTCGACGTGCAATTTATCAATTATCGCTGACGGCCAGTCAAGTTTTGCTTCTACCTCTCTTTCCTCTCGCATATGCATGTACAAATAAGTGGCAAGCACTTGCGAAAGGGAGAGTAGAGACATGAAGGTCTTTATTATCAGTATGCGCAATCTCATTTTGGGCGGAATCGTCTTCCTGGTTGTTTTGGTGGCGGGAATCGTGCTATTGGTCAAAGATCCGTTGCACGTCTCTGACTCCTATCGTCCGGGCGACACGAGTGTTCCGGCTTCCACCAATGCTCCGCTGAGCCAGCCGGAAGGGGCAGCCAAGCCGTCGCTGAACATGGACATTCAGGTGGAAGGGACGACAGCGGAAGTATCGCTTTTGACGCAAAACTTCGAGTTCGTGCAAGAAAACGGCGAGCTGGCACAAACCCCGGTTTTCGGCAAAGGCCACGCTCATCTGTACCTGGACGGCGAGTCCAAAGGAATGATCTACCATCCGGAGTTCATGCTGAAAAAGCTGCCGAAGGGCGAGCATGAGATTCGTGTGGAGCTGAATTACAGCAACCATCTGCCGTACAAGGTGGAGGCTACGCAAAAAATCGTCGTGAAGTAAAGAAACAGCGTTCCGCTGGGGGACGCTTTTCTTTTTTCACGCGGGAAGGAATATGATAGAGAAGAACGAATCCTTGTTAGTAAAGATAGAATAGTCTGAATGTTCTGGGGGTGCTTGTATGCTGCGGATGATTACGATTGGCAACTTGCTGGATGAGGCGGCCAGCCTGTATCGGGAGAAGGAAGCGCTGGTCTATCAGGAACGATCGCTCCGCTATTCGTTTGCCCAGTTTCAGGAGCTGTGCAACCAGGCGGCACGAGGGTTTATGTCACTCGGCATTCAAAAAGGCGAACATATCGCCATCTGGGCGCCCAATGTACCCGAATGGGTGATTTCGCAATTCGCCACGGCCAAGATGGGCGGTGTGCTGGTGACCGTCAACACGAGCTATCGCGTCCACGAGCTGGAATATTTGCTGCGCCAGTCGGAGTCTACGACATTGCTTTTGGTCGACGGGTATCGCGATGCCAACTACCTGGAGATGATCCGGGAGATTTGCCCGGAGCTTGCCACGTGCGAGCCGGGCGCGCTGGTGTCCAAACGATTGCCGAAATTGCGCAATGTCGTCTACCTGGGCGAAGAGCGGCAGCCTGGCATGTTTGTATGGCAGGACTTGCTGGACAGGGCCGAGCTGGTCAGCGAGGAAGAGCGGCGCTTGCGCCAGGAGTCACTGGCTCCCGATGACGTCATCAACATGCAGTACACGTCCGGAACGACAGGCTTTCCCAAAGGCGTCATGCTATCCCATGTCAATATCGTCAACAACGCGATCAAGGTCGCGGAATGCCAGGGACTCCGGGTAGGGGACCGCGTGTGCATCCCCGTGCCGTTTTTCCACTGCTTTGGCTGCGTCATGGGCACGTTGGCATGCGTTGCGACAGGCGCAACGATGGTTCCGGTCATCGCCTTTGACCCGGGGCTGGTGCTTTCGATTGTCGAAGCCGAGCGCTGCACGGCACTGTACGGCGTGCCTACCATGTTTATCGCCGAACTGAATCATCCGACCTTTGAACAGCGGGACCTCAGCTCGCTGCGCACAGGCATCATGGCTGGTTCCTTGTGTCCGATCGAGGTGATGAAAAAGGTCGTAGACAAAATGGGCATCCGCGATATTACGATTGCCTATGGCCAGACCGAGTCTTCGCCTGTCATTACCCAGACGCGGCCGGAGGATTCCATCGAGCGCAAGGTGTCTACCGTCGGCCGCCTGCACGAAGGAGTCGAGGCGAAGATCATCCATCCTGCCACCGGAGAGATTGTCCCGCCAGGAGTGCAGGGCGAGCTGTGCACACGCGGGTATTTGGTGATGAAAGGCTACTACAATATGCCGGATGAGACAGCGAAGGCGATCGACGAAGAGGGCTGGCTGCATACGGGGGACCTGGCTACTGTAGACGAGGAAGGCTATTACCGGATTACAGGCAGGTTGAAAGATATGATTATTCGCGGCGGGGAAAACATCTACCCGCGCGAAGTCGAGGAGTTTTTGTACACCCATCCGAAAATACTGGACGTCCAGATCGTGGGTGTGCCGGATGCCAAATACGGCGAGCAAGTGCTGGCCTGCATCCGGGTCAAGCCGGGAGAGACATTGACGGAAGAAGAAGTGCTGGCATACTGCGAAGGAAAAATCGCCCGCTTCAAAACGCCGCGCTACGTTCAGATTGTGGATGAATACCCGATGACGGCGTCCGGCAAGATTCAAAAATACAAGCTGCGCGAACAGGCGCTGGCGACGTTGGGTCTCGCCGATTCCGCCCAGACCGAGCTCGCGTAGGCGACAAAAGGGACAAAAAGAAGCGCCAGGACATTTCCTGGCGTTTTCGTTGTCGCAGGCTTTACACCCTGGCAATATTTTCCGTATGATGAGGGGAAAGAGGGAAGCAAAGCATGGACATTCGCCGATTGGGACCAGCGGATACAGATGCGTTTGTCAAAGTAAGGCTGGAAGGGCTGCAAACCGATCCGGACGCGTTCGGCGCCGCCTACGAAGAGGAAATCAAGCGCCCGATGGCCGAATGGCAGGCACGGCTTTCTCAGGGGCCGGAGGGCGACAGCGGCTACTTCGGCGCTTTTGTCGGGGGCGAGCTGGCGGGCCTCATCGGTTATTTCCGGCACCGCGGACTGAAAGCGAGACACAAGGTTTCCGTCGTATCCATGTACGTCCGCGAAGCGTATCGCAAAACAGGAGTTGCGGCCGAGCTGATGCAGGAGGAACTGGCCTTTTTGAGACAGCGGGGAGACATCGACCAGGTACAGCTTGCCGTCGTCACCACGAATCCCGGCGCGGTGCGTTTTTACGAAAAAATGGGCTTTGTGCCCTACGGCCTGGAAAAACGGGCGCTGAAAGCAGGGGAGCGTTACCTTGACGAGTTGCACATGTACATGCTTTTGCGCGACTGACGCAAAAACTGCCGTGCAACAGCAGCGAGCCGTGCAAAAAAGCGAAGGCATGAACAGCTTGCATGCCTTCGCTTCGCGATGAGCCGGACTTGTTTTCGTGGCCCGCTTTACCGGACCTGGTAACGGGCTTGTTGTCTTGCCTCGTAAGCGGCGATTTTGTCTTCGTACTGCAAAGTGATGCCGATATCGTCCAGGCCGTTCAGCAGGCAGTAACGGCGATACGGATCGACCGCGAACGGGTAGGAGAGCCCTTCGCTGTCGCGCACCACCTGCCCCTCAAGATCAATGGTCAGCGCGTAGTTTTCGCGGCTTTGCGCGCGCTGGAACAGTTCATCCACCTGTTCTTCGCTGAGCGTGATCGGCAGGATGCCGTTTTTGAAGCAGTTGTTGTAAAAAATGTCCGCAAAGGACGGAGCGATCACACAGCGGAAGCCGTAGTCCAGCAAGGCCCAGGGAGCGTGTTCGCGGGACGAGCCGCAGCCGAAGTTGTTGCGAGCGAGCAGCACGGTCGCGTCTTTGTACGCCGGCTTGTTCAAAAGAAACGAGTCGATCGGCGTGCCATCGGCCGCAAATCGCCATTCGTAGAACAAAAACTGGCCAAAGCCGGTGCGTTCAATGCGCTTCAGGAATTGCTTCGGGATGATGGCGTCTGTATCAACGTTGACACGGTCCAATGGCGCGACCAGTCCGGTATGGACGACAAATGGATTCATTGGAATACCTCCTTGCTGACGCTTTCTGTTTTCCATTCGCGCACGTCTACGAAGTGGCCCGCAATCGCCGCGGCCGCCGCCATTTCCGGGCTGACCAGGTGCGTGCGTCCGCCGCGGCCTTGTCGGCCTTCGAAGTTGCGGTTGGAGGTAGAAGCGCAGCGCTCTCCTTCCGACAGGACGTCCGGGTTCATGGCGAGGCACATGGAGCAGCCGGATTCGCGCCAGTCAAAGCCGGCTTCCTGGAAAATAAGGTGCAGCCCCTCTTTTTCTGCCTGTTGCTTGACGGCCTGGGAGCCAGGGACGACCATGGCGTGTACGGAAGGGGAGACCTTGCGTCCTTTGGCCACTTCCGCTGCCTTGCGCAAGTCTTCGATCCGACCGTTTGTACAGGAGCCGATGAACACGCGGTCGATCTTGATTTCGCTCATCGGCGTGCCGGGTGCAAGATCCATGTAGGCGAGCGCGTCCTGAGCCGCTTTGCGCTGTGCCGCCGTTTCAAAAGACGCGGGGTCGGGGACGGTGCTGGAAATGCTGGTGCCCATGCCCGGGCTGGTTCCCCAGGTTACTTGCGGCGCAATCGTGGCCGCGTCGATCTCGACCAAGGCGTCGAAGGTTGCGCCTTCGTCTGTGCAGAGCTGTTTCCAGGCTTCTACGGCGGCGAGGAAATCTTCGCCCTGCGGAGCGTAGCGTCTGCCCTTCAGGTAGTCGAACGTCGTTTGGTCCGGGGCGATCAGCCCGGCGCGCGCGCCGCCTTCGATGGTCATGTTGCAGACGGTCATGCGCTCTTCCATCGTCAGCTTGCGGATGGCTTCGCCCGTATATTCCACGACATAGCCGGTCGCAAAGTCCGTTCCGTATTTTGCGATAATCGCCAAAATTAAGTCTTTTGCGCTGACGCCGAATGGCAGCTCGCCGTTCACGCGGACTTCCATCGTTTTCGACTTTAGCTGCGGCAAGCATTGTGTCGCGAGGACATGTTCGACCTCGCTGGTGCCGATTCCGAAGGCGAGAGCGCCGAATGCGCCGTGCGTGGAGGTGTGGCTGTCGCCGCACACGATGGTTTTGCCGGGGTGGGTCAGGCCAAGCTCCGGGCCGATGACGTGGACGATTCCTTGGTCCGGGCTGTTCAGGTCAGCGAGCGTAATGCCGAACTCGCGGCAGTTTGCCGTCAACGTCTCCATTTGCTGGCGGGAGATCGGGTCCTTTACATGAAAGCGGTCTGCGGTCGGCACGTTGTGGTCCATGGTGGCAAAGGTCAGCTCGGGACGGCGGACTTTGCGGCCAGCCAGGCGGAGTCCTTCGAATGCCTGGGGCGAAGTGACCTCGTGTACCAGGTGCAGGTCGATGTACAGAAGGCTCGGTTTTCCCGGTTCCTCGTGGATTACGTGATTGTCCCAAATCTTTTCGAACATCGTGCGGGGTTTCATCATCGGTTTCCTCCTTCGTGCAAAACTCTTATCAAGGTTGTATCATGGGAAAGGAAATCGTTCAAAGATATAATAATTATGAGAAGGATAGCTTTTGCCTATCGGGAGGGTGCCATGGAGTTACGACAGATTCGCTATGTGCTTGCGGTTGCGGAGGAACGCAGCTTTTCGCGGGCGGCAAGCCGCTTGCACCTGGCTCAGCCATCGCTTAGCCAGCAGATTGCCAAACTGGAAAAGATGCTCGGCGTCAGCTTGTTTCATCGCTTGCCCCAGCATGTGGAGCTGACGGATGCCGGTCAACGGTTCGTGCAGGTCGCCCAGACACTCGTCGACCTGTCCGAAGGGCTGGAGCGGGAAATGCGCGCGTATGCCGTAGGGGAGAGCGGCCGGCTGTTGGTAGGCAGCCTGCCGATTACAGGCGCGTATGTGCTGCCGCGCGTTTTGCCCACGTTTACCAAGCAGTTTCCGGGAGTCGAGCTGCAACTGATGGAGGAGACGTCCAGTCATCTGGAGCAATTGCTCGTGCGGGGAAAAATCGATGTCAGTCTGCTGACGATGCCGATCAGCGATCCTTCGCTGACGATCATCCCTGCCATCAATGAGGAAATTTTCCTGGCGGTTCCACCCAAGCATCCGCTCGCGGGCAAAAAGGAGATCGACCTGGCTCAGCTCGCGGACCAGCCGTTTATTTTGCTCAAGGAAGGGCAAGGCTTTCGCACGATCTCGCTGCGGCTGTGCGAGCTGGCCGGGTTTCGGCCGCGCATCGTGTTTGAGAGCACCAACATCCAGACGGTCCAGTCGCTCGTGGCGGCGGGGATGGGACTGTCCTTTGCGCCGGAGATGATTACGCGCGCGCCCGGCACGCTGGAACCGCCTGTCTACGTGCGGCTTGCGACCAGGCCGTACCGGACGCTCGTCGTCGCCTATCGCAAGGACAAGCCGCTGTCCCGGCCGGCCGAAGCATTCGTGCGATGTTTGGTGGAGCAGGGCGGCGGACTGTAGCCGCCTGGAGTGGGTGCGACAAACGCGTCTTTTTTGTGCTACACTATTGCCAAAGCATTCTAGGAAGGAAGATCCCGAGATGAGAGAAATCAAGACAGAAGCTGAATTTGAACAAGCGATTGCCTCCAGCAAGCCCGTCGTGGTGAAATTTTTTACCGATTGGTGCCCGGATTGCCACCGGATTGATCCGTTCATGCCGGAGGTCGAAGAAAAGTACAAGGACCAGCTGGACATGGTTGCTGTCAATCGCGATACGCTGCCGGACCTGTCGCAGAAGTACGATGTGTTCGGAATCCCCAGCTTCATTGCGTTTCGTCAGGGCAAAGAGCTGATTCGTTTTGTCAGCAAGCTGGGAAAAAGCCGCGAGGAGATCGAGCATTTTCTCGACCGTGCCGTTCAGGTGAACAACGGACTCGCAGAGGCGTAAACAGCATGAGCATAAGGCAGGGAGACGGACCATGCGTTCAATGAAAAAAGAAGGGGAATGGCTCGTGGCCCGCTTGCAGGCGGAAGACGACGCCATTCCGGTTGGGAACCTGCTGCGCGAGGGGTGGAAGCTGCCGCGCAAGCAGGTCCATCTTTTGTTTCAGCACAAGGAAGTGCTCGTAGACGGCGCGCCCGTCGCCCAGCATGTACCCGTAAGAGAGGGGCAGGAGATTCGGCTGCGGCTGTGCCCGCCGGAGCCGCTCGGGCTTGCGCCAGCCAGTGACCCGCTGCACGTGTTGTACGAAGACGACCATCTGCTGATCGTAAACAAGCCTGCGGGCATGCTGCTGCATCCGACCGCGCCGAACCATCACCTGACGCTGGACCATCTGGTGTCCGGGCACTTTTTCCGCACAGGGCTGCAAGCGAAGGTGCGCCACGTGCACAGACTCGATCAGGATACTTCCGGGGTGGTGCTGTACGCCAAGCACGCCTGGGCATCTGCCTTGCTGGACGAAATGCTGCGCGAGCGCCAAATCAAGCGGACCTATCTCGCCTTCGTCTCCGGGTCCATGGCCAAGGGCAGCGGAACGATCGCCGAGCCGATCGGAAGGGACAGGTATCACGCGACGCGCAGACGAGTCACTCCGAATGGAGAGCCCGCGATCACGCATTACGAGGTCAAGGAGCGCTATCAGACCGCAACCAAGGTGGCGTGCAGGCTGGAGACGGGACGAACCCACCAGATTCGCGTCCACCTGAGCCATATCGGCCATCCGCTCTTGGGCGACGAGCTGTACGGCGGCAAGCGCGAGCTGGTCAAAAGACAGGCGCTGCACGCCGCGGTTCTTACGCTGAGGCATCCGTTTGGAGGAGAACTGGTGGAAGCATGCGCGCCGCTTCCGCTCGATCTGCTTGCCCTGGAAAAGAAGCTGCGCTAAGCGCCTTTTGCCCTGCTGATGAATACACTGCCAAGGAAGAAACGAGAGAGGGTGGAAGGATGAAACGACCCACAATCGGTATCTTGACTTGGCGGGAGGGCAAACGCTTCGCAGAGCCAGCCTATTTCCGTCGTTTGCTCAAGGCAGGACAAGAACTGGGCTGCACGGTTTTTTTGTTTTCGCCCAAAGACGTGCTGGCTTCGGGCAAGCAGGTGCGAGGATACGTCCTGGATGCGCGGGGCAAATGGCAAGGACGTCTGTTCCCTCGCCCGGACGCGGTGTTCGACCGCTACCGCTATACGCCGACGCAGGCGTTCAAGGACTACGTCGCTTTTCGCCGCACCAGCGATTTTTTATACGCAAACAATCGGCTGGCGAACAAGTGGCGCGTCCACGAAGTGTTGCATCGCGATCCGCGCATGCATCGCTGGCTGCCGGAAACATTGTTATATAACAGAAAAAATCTCGTCCAGATGCTGGGCAAGCATTCGTTTTTGTACGTCAAGCCGCTGAACGGGACGGGCGGGCGCAACCTTTTTTCCATCGAGAAGCGCGGAGGCGGCTATCGGCTGCTGGGGCGCGACAAGCAGCGGGCGAAGGTCCAGAGCTTTTTCACGAACATTTCCGCTGTCCAGCGCTGGGCCGATCGCTGGACGCGACAGGAAAAGTTTATTGTCCAGCAAGGGCTGCATCTGCAACTGGTGCCATCGCGCGCCGTGGACATGCGGCTGTTGATCCAGAAAAACGGGCAAGGCGAGTGGAGCATCACCGGGCATGGCATCCGTGTGGGCGGGGAGCGCAGCGCGACCTCGAACCTGCACGGGGGAGGCAAGGCGGTTCCGGTGTCTGATTTCTTGCGCCCGCGCTTCGGCGAGGACCACGCTGCCCGGATTGTCCGCGACTGCGAGGAGCTGGCCTATCAGACAGCGCTGACGCTGGAGGAACATTTTGGCCGCATGGTCGAGTTTGGGCTGGATATCGGGATTGACGTGGATGGACGCGCCTGGCTGATCGAAGTGAACCCCAAGCCCGCGCGGGAAATTTTTCGCGAGATGGGTGCGACCGAGCAGTACAAACACGCCATCCGGCGGCCGCTGGAGTACGCGCTCTACTTGGCGAAAACGCAGGGGCGCGAAGGACGGGAGCCTTTGCTGAAGCGCAAAGTGGCAAGTCGATAGGAAAGACGCAAACGTAGCAACAGCCGAGCTGATAAAGCATCGGCTGTTTGGCGTGTGTGCAGGGGGAGTGAGTGGGGGGATGAAGCGGGAAAGGAATAAAAATCTGTTTACATAACATAAATTATGTAAATCAACAACGCGGGAACGGATCGTGTACACATCTGTTTTTTTGCTACTGAGAGGGTGTTCTTGCGACGCGTGAGACAGGCAATGGAGTGATGCCATTTAGAAGTGCAAGGACAGCAAAGGAGAAGAGAACGAGCAGCCTTCGTTGTTCTGTCACACTAAAAACAGCACGATGCCTCTTCGCAAAGGTTAGTGCACAACGATTTTGATGTAAGTGAACAAAGCTGTTGAGTGCTAGCTGAAGCAAAAGATAAAATGATAGACATCGCATATAAAAAATTCTATGAAGAAAGTATAAAAAAGAATGGGTAATTTTTCCGCCCCTCGCCGCTCCTTCCCACAGCGCGATGAATGGAGAGGAGCGGCGCCGGTTTGCCAACCCGGACAGAGAGGGGCAGAGGTTGCTACAGTGTGCCTTTTCAAACGCTCCCAACGGTCAGAAATTTCACACCTGCGCGATCTGACCACCCGCCCCAACGCGATGGTAGCAGACATCCACGACCGGATGCTGGTGATTTTATGGCGGGAGGAGGAAAGCATTTGGCCAGACCGCGAACAGTCCCATGCTGATTATCTCCTTCTTTCATTGTACATGGGAGACAGGCGCCTTTTTTTCATGGATTCCTTCCGATATATGTAATCCAATCACACCCGCAATGATCGCAGCGATAGACAAAATTTTCATGATGGAAACCGATTCCTTGAAGTATAGAATGCCGATGGTGGCGATAATCGCGGTTCCTACTCCCGACCATATCGCATACGCCATACTTACATCAATTTGCTTCAGTGACAAGGTGACGAGCGTAAGACTTAGTCCATAAAAAACAAAGATGCTAACAGAGGGGAGTAGCTTCGTAAAGCCTTCCGATAGTTTCATGGACGTCGTCCCGATTACCTCCGCAAGAATTCCTAACAAAAGGAGTACCCAACTCATTCGATTTCCTCCTGAAATTTTTACATGGCCAAATACCCATGGAACCTGTTACGGTTCCATTCCTCTTCACGATGGATGGAGTCTAATAGGGACGATCACCGACGATGGCAACACGTTCCACTTTGCGCGGGTACGGATAATAGTCGGAAACAGCGTAATGTTGCGTCGCCCGGTTATCCCAGAAGGCAATGGAGTTTGGCTCCCAGCGAAAGCGCACCTGGTACTCGGGGACATGCGCTTGACGGAATAGATACTGAAGCAGTTTTTCGCTTTCAGCTGGGTCAAGCCCGACGATTTGGGTTGTAAAGGATGGATTCACGAAGAGCGTCTTCCGCCCGGTTTCCGGGTGGGTGCGAACCACGGGATGCGCAACAGCCGGGAATTCCGCCTGTCTGACAGCCAGCTCTTCCACTGTCATGAGATGACTGAACGCAGGCGTGAAGTCGTGCAACGCGGTAAGACCCTGGATTCGCTCCTTTACGTCCTCGGGCAGATTGTCGTATGCTGCCGCCATATCCGCCCAGAGTGTGTCGCCGCCTACAGGGGGCGCTTCAATCATTCGCAGTACCGCAGCTTTCGCCGGGTTCGTTCGAAACGTCACATCGGCATGCCAAACGTTTTCAGAGCCGGCTTTCTTTTTGTCCCTGGCGAATCGTACAATTTCTTTTGATTGTCCCTTCTCGATTTGATAAAAGGGGTGAACTTCCAATTCACCCCAAAGCCTGGCGAATGCCAACTGCTGCTCACTGGTGATTGCTTGATTGCGGAAGAAGATAACCTTCCACTCTAACAGGGCTCGATGTAACTCAGCTAGGAGGTCAGGCGTAATCGTCTTTCGCAAGTCTACTCCGACAATTTCAGCACCAATGAGCGGGGTGAGTGGCTTCACTTCGAATAGCGAGTAGGGAACTTCGTCTACGCCTTCAGGTAGGCGTCTCAAAATGCGGGGGCCTTCGTGGATTTCGCGATTTTCGAAGTGGAGTGGGCGAGTTTGGTCAATACGCAGGTGAGACATACGGCATGCTCCTTTCAAGTACCTTTTATCGTGGAAATGATAGAATCACGCAGATCGTGAAATTCCCTTGTCTGTTTCAGTTCGTGAAGGGGCCGCTTGTGATGGGATAGTGGATTTACGATGTCTTTTCCAATTCTTCCGGGATTGGGGTGCATGACGATAATGCGCGTTCCTAGCAACAGGGCCTCTTCTACATCGTGCGTGATAAAAAAGATGCATTTTCTTGTTTTCTTCCAAATCTGAAGAAGGTGGTTCTGCATGCTTTCACGCGTCAAGGCATCCAGTGCGCCAAAAGGTTCGTCCATTAAGATCACTTTTGGATCGGCAGCGAGTGTTCGCGCAATGGAGGCCCGTTGTTTCATACCGCCCGAAAGCTGAAAGGGCCACGATTTGGCTGAGGATTCTAATCCGACCATGTTCAAATAGGAGGAAACAATTTTCTGCCGTTCCGTCTTGGGAACAGATTTCATTCGTAAACCAAACGCTACGTTTTTTTCAATGGATAACCAGGGAAACAAGTTGTGATGTTGAAAGACGACGCCTACATCAGCATTTGGTCGTAGATGTTTCTTGCCTTGAATGAATACTTCGCCCGAGGTAGGCGTCTGAAACCCGGCCAGCACATTCAACAGAGATGATTTCCCGCATCCGGATGGTCCCAGCACACAAACGAAATCATGGTTGTCAATGTGAAGATTGATATGATCGAGAACATGTAACGAATGACTCCTGCTTTGGTAATGGAGGCACAAATCCTTTACTTCGATCAATGGAACACGGGTCAGCGGTTGTCTGACTGATGGGGAAGGTAAGGGGAACACAAGCGCCACCTCCTTATTTGTAAAGATCCCGTAACAAAGCCTGTTGAAAGGTAGTTACATCCGGAGCAGCTGGAAGTGCTTTCTGCGTAACCAGATAGTCCCCCGTATCCTTTAACACCTTGGCTAATTGTCCTGGTTGGCCGGACTGGCCAAAGTATGGATTCTGTTCAGAAGCATCCAGCCAAATGATTTGCTGCATGGTTTGCAGGCTTTCCTCGGGAGACAGTTCCAATTCTTTTGAAAGCAATTGAGCGGATTGTTCAGGGTTTTCGCGATAATAATGAACCGCTTGATCTAAGAGAGTAATATAGTTTTTTACAATATGTGGATATTTTCGAGCGAAGTCCTTATGAACAATCCCGAATTCGGCGGTAACCACTCCTTTATCGGCCAATTCTTTCGAGGTGACAATGACCGTTCCGCCATCGCTCACAAGTTTGGCTTGGGTAGGTTGCCAGATATACGCTCCGTCAATGTCATTTCGCTTCCAAGCAGCATAGATATCCTGCGGCTGCATATCAAGAATGGTGATCTGGTCTTGTTCCGGGTCCAGCCCTGCCGTCTTCAAGGCTCCAAGTAAACTGAAATGAGAGGTCGAACTAAAGGTTGTTGCGATCTTTTTTCCTTTCAAATCGTGTAGCGATTGAATCCCGGAACTTTTTTTCACGATCAACGCTTCGCTTTCCCCGATGACATCATGCAAATAATACACCTGGTACGGCAACCCTTTGGCGATTCCTATGGTACCGGGAGGAGTTCCCACAAGGCCAAAATCTATGCTGCCGCTGGCCATCGCCGTATTTACATCTCGTCCTGAATCAAACTTCAACCAGTTTATTTTTGTGTGCGGGTAGTTCTTTTCTAACAGCCCCAATGCTTTCGCCAGCAGTTCTCCATTGGGTGAAACTTGATAACCGATCCGGATTTCTTTTGGTGTGTCTGCTGTTGCAGATGATCTCTCTGGCGAAGCATGTGATTCTGGGGAGGTCGCTTGATTCGAGCAGGCGGTAGCAAGAGTCAACATTGCCGCAAATAGCGAAATCAACAACCATTTGATGTTTGGGTTAACAGACATGTAAGGTTCCTCCAAACGTAAGATTACTCTTCGGTTCCAACCCATAAAAAATGACGGCGTTGAAACCATCTGATGATCCAGTCCATGAACATGGCGATGGTCCCCATCAGTATGATTCCAACGAAAATAATATCGCTTCGCAAATATTTGCTCGCGTCCAACACCATCCAGCCTATGCCTGAAGTCGCTGCTACCATTTCTGCGGCAACCAATGTCGCATAAGTGACGCCGATTGCTGTTCGCAGTCCGGTAATGATGTCAGGCAGACAAGATGGAAAGATGATGTAAACAAATACCTTCCACTTCGATGCTCCCAATGTGAGAGCGGCATGGATTCGGTCGCGCGGAACTTTCTGTACACTCGATGCGGTTGTAATGAACAAGGGGGCAAAACCGGTTAGAAATAGTAGTGCGACTTTCGATTTGTCATCGATCCCCAACCATAAGACAAGCAGGGCATAATACGCCAATGGCGGAAGAGGCCGATAAAATTCAACGATGGGATCAAAAATGGCACGAACGTATTTGGAGGATCCGCACAGGATCCCTAACGGCACAGCCGTAACCAAAGCAAGAAGCAGTGCCAAAAATAACCGATTCAGGCTGTTGGCAATGTGTTCCAGTAGGGAGGACCCTTTATATCCTTCTTGCCAAAGATCCAACAATGCGAACCATACCGATTGGGGAGTCGGCAAGAAAAGAGGATCGATCCAGTTGGAATTTGTACTAACCGTCCATAACAGAAGGATCGTAACCAACGTAACGGCAGATACTGCCTTGACAGGGAGGATCTTTTTGTTTTCAAACAACCTCGCTTTCTCCTTTCACAAATGATTGCAAATCCAGAAACTTCCCATCGAAAAAAAGGAGGCCCACTCCCAAGCAAGAAATGCCAGGATGTGGACCTCCAGTTTGTCTGGTCGGTACAAACCATTATATTCCGATGTGTTTACTTGTATTTATGTTAGCAGGGGCTTTTGCCGATGTCAAGCGGAATGCGTTCATAGTCAACCACCCGGTCGCCTTCATACGTAAACGCATGCTCGACAGGCTGGTCGTGTTCCAACATATACGGTAAAAAACGCGGGACATTTTCCGCCATTCCTTCATTGTCCGGGTGCAAGATCCAGTCCAGCGTCACCCAGTCCAGAATGCCTTCCTCTACCCGCCGGGGCGTGACAAAACGTTCCCAAGCGTGCGGCAGCTCCGCCACGAAGGCGTACATCCCGCCGCTTCCCTTCCCGTCGAGCTTCCACGAGACGGTTCCTTTGTAGCGGGCGGAGGTCAACAAAATGCCTGTTTCTTCGTATACCTCGCGGAGAACGCAGGCAAGGGGCGACTCGTTGGGCGCAAGCTTGCCGCCGACGCCGTTCCAGCGGCCCATCAATGGCGGTTTGCGCCGATTCAACAGCAGAAACTCGTTTTGATGCATAAGAAAACAGATTGTGTATGTATACATGGGAATCCTTTCTCTTTCTGCTAGGGCGATAGGGACAGCCCTCACATATCTCGGGAGAGTCGTACCATATCCGTCAACGGAATGCCGTTTTCGTAGATCGCTTGTTCGTAATGTCTGAGAAAAAAGTCGCGGTCAATCCAGGTCATGCGAAACCCGCATTTCTGGTACAGGGCGAGCTGATCGAGACTGGAATTGCCTGTACCGACCTCGATCGTTTTGTAGCCGGACGCTTTTGCCACCTCGATGGCGTGCAGCACGAGCCGTTTGCCGATGCCTTTGCCTTGATGCGCTTCATCCACCGCGACGTTGACCAACTCGATCGTGTCCGGGCGGGTAGGGAGCAAAACGTAGACACCGACAATCGCCGCGTCCTGGACGGCGACATAGCACTGCCCCCTTTGCAGGTAGTCTTCCACCAATTTTGGCGAAGGATCTGCCAGCAAGAGCAAGGGCATGGGGGCTTCCTCGTGGGGAGCCAGCTTTCTGATTTCCATTTCGTTCTCTCCTTTTGGGCGGAACGCGATCTGCCGATGCGAACAGACCTGCCAGTTCCCGGCCATTCCTTGCTTTTGGCAAGCCTGGTACGGTGCTATTATAGCAATCGCCATCCTTGTTTGTAAATTATGCCAATGCGATCGGGCACAGAGGAACGCTGGTGGCGAGCCGGGCAGCTTCGGGAAAAGGATTTTATCGCCAAAGCGGTTGCTTCCGTTGCCGCTGTTGGCCTATCATACAAAAGAACAAGAGAGGCAGCGACAGACGCAAGCTGTTGCCGGATGAACAACAACGAAACGAATCGTTTCACATACCAAGCAGGAAGGAGCCAGATGCGATGGATAACAGCGTGAGCGTCGCGGGAAAATCAATCGGGCAGTGGAAGCGGGAGTATCCGCTCCTGTCCGAAATCATGGCGACAAAAGAAGTGTTTTGGACGAATCCGGGGTATGTTCCCATCGCTCGTGCGGCTCTACCGGTGACGGCCGATGAGGTGCGGGAGGCAGAGGAACGCTTGCGCCGATTTGCGCCTTTCATTCAGCGCGCGTTTCCGGAAACGGCAGAGGCAGGAGGTCTGATCGAATCGCCGCTCGTTTCCATCGGCAAGATGCAAAGCGAGCTTGCGGCCCGCTATGGGCAGGAGATTTTCGGGCGGCTTCTGTTGAAGTGCGACAGCCATCTGCCCATCGCAGGCTCCATCAAGGCGCGGGGCGGCATTTACGAGGTGCTCGCCCACGCGGAGGAATTGGCCCGCCAGCACGGCAGGCTGCCTGCTCGCAAAGACTACGCCGTGTTTGCCTCTGATTCGTACCGTGAGCTGTTTTCTCGCTACTCGATCGCCGTAGGGTCGACAGGCAATCTCGGCCTGAGCATCGGGATCATCAGCGCGAAGCTCGGCTTTCGGGTGACCGTGCATATGTCCGCAGAAGCGAAAGCCTGGAAAAAAGAGCTGCTCCGCGCCAAGGGCGTGCAGGTGGTCGAGTACCAGTCCGACTACGGAAAAGCGGTGGAAGAGGGCAGAAAACAGGCGGAAGCCGATCCGCTGTGCTATTTTATCGACGACGAAAACTCGAAACGGCTGTTTCTTGGCTACGCAGTAGCTGCCGGGCGGTTGCAAAAGCAGCTGGAGGAACAACAGGTCGTCGTAGACAGCGAGCATCCGCTGTTCGTGTATCTGCCATGCGGCGTAGGGGGCGGACCAGGCGGCGTCGCTTACGGTTTGAAGCTCGTCTACGGCGATCACGTCCATTGCTTTTTTGCGGAACCGACGCATTCGCCTTGCATGCTGCTCGGCTTGATGACCGGCCTGCATGACCAGGTAGCCGTGCAAGACTTTGGCATCGACAACAAGACGGAAGCGGATGGACTGGCCGTGGGGCGGCCTTCCCGGTTCGTCGGCAAGGTGATCGAGTCGCTGCTCAGCGGCGTGTACACCGTGGCGGACGAGGAGTTGTACCGCTTGCTGCGGGCTTTGCGCGACAGGGAATCCTTGCGCCTGGAGCCGTCCGCTCTGGCGGGCATGCCTGGGCCTGCCCGCCTGCTCTCGCACGAGGCGGGACAGCGCTATATCGAACAGCAGGGCCTTGCCGACAAGCTGGCAAATGCCACTCATATCGTCTGGGCGACGGGAGGCAGCCTGGTGCCGGCGCACATCCACGCGGAGTATGAGGCCAAAGGCTTGCTCTACGACCAGCCAAACGCTTGATTGCCGAATAGAGCGCCGTCGGTCTGAACGGATCGGGGGCGTTTCTGTTTGCGGCAGTGTTGTTGTCTTGTATAAAAAAATATATAAACAGAAAAATACCTCTATGTTCGTATAAGTTTTTCTATACACATATGCAAACAAGCATCTCTCAACGGCAAATATGCGGCTAACCACCATTATTTCCCCGATGCATCCCGCATCCCGTAAAAACGTATTCTTCGCGGAAAATGAATAGAAAAAAATCTACTTCTATCTTGAGGAAAAAATAGGGACGAGTATAATGAGGTTAACAAGCCGCAACACCATCACGGACGAAAAGAGCGTGAAGCATGGGGAAATATGGGGAGGAAGTAAAGCGGTACATTCCGATTGCCAATGCCATGGCTCAGACTTTCGGGAGACATTGCGAGGTCGTGCTCCACGATTTAAGCTCGCCGGAATCTTCGGTGATCTACGCGGCCAACGATCATGGAACGGGCAAGGCGATCGGGCAATCGTTCCATCATCTTATCACACAGGTGCTGCTGTCCCAAAAGCGGCAAAACGATGTCGTGGCCAATTACCGGACCGAGACGGAGGACGGGCGGACAATCAAGTCGACAACGGCCTTGATCCGCAATGCAAAAGGGGAAGCCATCGGCGCTTTTTGCATCCACATCGACATACAGCCGCTGGTCGGTACGCGGGAGTTTATCCATGATTTTATCCGCATCGACGAGGAGCCGCTGGAGCGGCAGGAAGGGGAAGGCATGCAAAATGTGTGGGAGTTTGTGGAAGCGATGATTGCCCAGACGATCTCCGGGAAAGAGGTAGCGCAAATCGACAAGAACGAAAAAATGCAAATCGTCCAGTTCATGGACCAAAAAGGCGTGTTTTTGATTAAAGGCGCCCTGGAAAAGGTGGCGGCCGAATTGAACATTTCCAAAGTGACTCTGTACAGCTACCTGGATGAGTTGCGCAGGAGTCAGACGCCAGAAGCCGGAGCAGGCGAGCCGAATCGATAAAGCGGACCGGAACAAAAAACAATCGCCATTTTCCTGCCTGTTTTGATTAGCGACAGCCCATTTTTGGCGAGAATGGGATGGTGAAGGAGTGGTGTGGATGGAGCAGGTTCTTCAGCTTGTAAAAGATTACTGGCCCGTTGCGGTTTGTATCATCCTGGTGGTTTTGGCGGCGCAATGGGTCGTGCGCAGTTTGATCCGGATTATTTCGCTCGCGGCTATCATCGGGGTGGTGCTTGTGCTGTTTTTCCAGTTCAGCCCGGAGGAAGTCATCCAGATGGGGCGGCAAGCGGTAGTGGCAACCCAGGAAGTGGTGGACAAGACGATCGCCCCTGTGCTGGATAGCGAACTGAAGGATGCGGACATTACGTTTCAGCCGGACGGCAGCTATGAGGTCAAGACGGCCAGCGTCCGCATCGTGGGCAAAAAAGGAGAGACGAAGGCCACTGTCTACTACAAGGACGAAAAATGGGAAGTGGACATCGGCCAGCTGGGCAAGCTGTTCCAGGACAGACTGGGCAAAGCGGAACAAGAAACGACGACGATGTAAAAAAACGCATGAACCTGTAGCGGTTCGATGCGTTTTTTTATGATGTGACGATCTGGATATGCTGGCAAGCTACAGAAAAAGGCCAACCGGAACAGCAGCGGTTGGCCTTGCCAATGGTTGGGATGAATCAGGTGCGGCAGGCGGCTCAGGCCTTGTCCGACAGCAAGGGGGGCACGCGCAGCAGCGTTGCTTGCTCGTAAGCGTAAGCCAGACGAAGCAGCACCGGCTCGGTGAAGGCCAGTCCGGTCAGTGTGATCCCGAATGGCTTTCCTTCCGGCGTGTAGCCCGCAGGTACCGTAATGGACGGATAGCCCGCTTTGGCAGGAATGGCGTAGCCTGTGCTGCCGGGGAAGAGCAGGGCGTCCAGCGCATGCTCGCGGACGACGGCATCAATCCCTTTGCGCTGCGACATTTCGAGATCGTACAGCCGCTGGCGCAAATAGGCTGGCTCGGTCAACGTGCCGCTCGTCGCTTCCGACTGCTCCAGAATGTCTTGTCCGTAGCGAAGCGCTCTTGCTTCGTGCTCGCGATGAAAGGCGATCATGTCCTTCAAGGTGCGAAGCGGATAGGTTGGCGCAAAGTCGTTCAAATACGCCTCGATGCCTGCTTTAAACTCGTGCATCAATACGTGGGAGCGCCACTCCGCGTTTTCTGTCGGGATGCGGACAGGATCAATCAGCGTCGCGCCAGCCGCTTGCAGCTGCGAAAGAGCCGCTTCGTAAAGGGCGACTTCTTCCGCGGAGCATTTTGCCAGAAACCGGGAGCGAACGACGCCAATTCGCGCGCCTTGCAGACCGTTCGCATCGAGGAAGGGGAGGTAATCGCGGTGTGCGATGCCAACGCTTTTTCCCGTTGCCGGGTCCTCGGGATCGACTCCTGCGAGAGCGCCCAGCAAAATCGCTGCGTCGGTGACGCTTCTGGCCATCGGCCCAGCCGTGTCCTGACTGTGGGAAATCGGAATTATGCCGCGGCGGCTAATGAGGCCGACTGTTGGTTTGATCCCGACCAGCGAATTTTTTTCCGCAGGGTCCAGGATGGAGCCGGATGTTTCCGTTCCGACCGCCGCCACGGCAAAGCCTGCCGCAATGGCTGCGCCCGAGCCTGAACTGGAGCCGCCCACATCAAACGTGCCGGGGCCGTACGGATTGCGGACTTGTCCGCCGCGCGAGCTGTAGCCGTTTGGCATATGGTCGGACATGAAGTTCGCCCACTCGGTCAGGTTGGTTTTGCCCAAAAGGACGGCTCCGGCTTTCCGCAGGCGCGCCGCGACAAACGAGTCGACCGCCGCGTAGGAATCGGCCAGTGCCAGCGAGCCGGCTGTCGTGTGCATACGGTCTTTGGTCGCAATGTTGTCCTTGATGAGAACAGGGATGCCGTGCAGCGGGCCGCGACTGCCCGAGACGGCGCGCTCCCGGTCGAGTGCTTCGGCAATGAACAGGGCGTCCGGATTGATTTCACTGATCGCGTTGATATAAGGACCGTCTTTGTCATAGGCCGCGATTCGCTCCAAAAAGGAAAGCGTCAGCTCCCTGGAGGTCGTTTTTCCTTCTTCCATGGCTGCTTGCCATTCGAGAATGCTTGCTTCATAATTTGGTGACACGAGTTTTCACCTTTTCTGATGGATTTGACCATTCTTATTTTACCAAAAGCAGGGAAGCGGGAAAATGGCAGAGAAACAGAAGCGGGTGTAACGGGTAGCGCCCGCAAACCAAAAAGAAGACAGGAGTTCTTGGGCATGACGATTCAGGCTGTGCTTTTTGATTTGGACGGCACTTTGCTGGACCGCGACACGTCTCTTCTGCGATTCGTACACGATCAGTACGAGCGAATTGGCGCGCTGCAGCTTGTCCAAAAGGATGTCTTTTGCGAGCGTTTTATCGAGCTGGACCAGCACGGGTATGTATGGAAAGACAAAGTGTACGAGCAGCTTGTCGCGGAGTTCGCCATTCCCGATCTGGACGCTTCGTTTTTGCTGCAAGACTATATCAGCCAGTTTCCGCAACATTGCATTGCTTTTCCTCATCTGCACGAGACGCTTGGACAACTGCAACAGCAGGGCATCAAGCTCGGGCTGATCTCAAACGGGTTTGGACAGTTCCAGTACGCCAATTTGCAGGCGCTCGGCATCGCGCATTTTTTCGAGGCGGTACTGATTTCGGAATGGGAAGGATTGCGCAAGCCCGACCCGGCGATTTTTCAACGGGCGCTATCCAAGCTGCGCGTACCGCCGGAGCAAGCGATATACGTGGGCGATCATCCGGAAAACGATGTGCGTGCCAGCCGAGCCGTCGGGATGAAAGCGGTCTGGAAGCGCAGCGATCAGTTTGCTGCGGCTGCCGAGGCGGACGCCGTCATTTCCGATCTGGCGGAAGTGATCGGAATCGCGCTCCCGGCTGTTCAGCTTCGGCGGCAGGCGAGCCGGGACCTGGACTTTATTTGACAATTGGCGTTGTTGCGCCGTTTGCCCAGTCGAGGATGAACGGCGCTTGATGAGGATTGAGGTTGTCCGGTAATTCGTTTTTGTCAATAAACTGCAAGCGGGTACTTTCTTCATCGCGCAGGAGGGTGCCTTCATAATCCGTGACACGAAAAATGATCTGTACACTGAACACCTTATCCCCATTGGCATACTGGGCAAAGCCGTTTTTTCCGGAGTAGATGCCAAACAGTTGCATGGCTTTGATGGTGAGGTTCGTTTCCTCAAGCACTTCGCGCCGGACCGCCTCCGCAAACGTCTCGCCGATTTCCAGCAGGCCGCCGGGAATGCCCCATATCCGGTTGTATTTTTGCTGCAACAAAATGCGTCCCTGGTCGTCTTCCAAAATAGCGCCGCAGCCTACTGTCAACAACGTCTCGTGGCCGATGAGATTGCGCATGGTCGAAATATAGTCATTCATGGGTGTTTCCTCCGCTTATCAGCTTGAGCGCATCGCTCGCCAGGCGTCGAAAATCAGCGTCAGGCCGCAGGTGAGGGTCGATCAGCTTCGCGGCAAGCCACACAGGCTCGGGCTTGATCCCCAGATCGAACAGGAAATCATAGTTGATCTCGTAGTTGACGAAAACAAGCCCGACCAAAAAACCGATGACGATGCTTATCTTCTTTTCCATAGCTCCTCCCAAGCAAAGGATGAAATTTCCATTTCGTGATCCTTGTTCATTATGAAGCAGAACCTGTCTTTCGACAACCCCAAAAAATGCCCCCCATCCAGGCAAAAAAACAAGCTGACTTCCACAAGGGACAGTCAGCTTGCCTGGTTATATAACGAAAACCCCCAGTTTGACTGGGGGTTCAGGAAAGCTTATAGCTATGAGTAGCCATCCCTTGCCCCCAGTGATAAGATGAGAGCCGGTCTGCCAACCGCTCACACGAATCACAGGAGGACAAAGGATGGACAAAAGCAGTCTAGCACATACCAAATGGAACTGCAAATACCACATTGT